>NZ_JBQCIF010000060.1:0-22580 GCF_051953955.1 Trinickia sp.
GCGTGGTTCGTCGTGAGCACGACGTCCGAACGGACGCTCACGGCGCAGGCGCAATCCGTCCGAAACCAAATCGTCCTCGTGGGCATTGCCGGTTTCCTGCTGTCGATTTTTTTCGCCTACTTCATCGCGCACAGCATTACCGTCCCGCTGAAGGGACTCGTGCGGAAGATGGACGACACGGGCAACGATGCCGGGGCGCAAGCGCTCGAATCGCCCGGCCCGGGACGCGCCGCCCATCGCAGAGATGAACTCGGCCGGCTATCGCAACGGTTCGATCGCATGAGTGCGGCGATCGGCCAGAAAATTCAGAAGATCAACGAGATCAATGCGCGCCTGGAAGAAACCGTGACGGCAAGAACGGCTGAGCTGACCCGGCGCGAGCAAGCCTTCCGCACGTTGATCGAGAATTCGCCGGACACGGTTGCACGTTACGATCGCGCGTTGCGCCGCACGTATGCGAACCCCGCATTCTGTTCGCTTGCCGGACGCAGCTTGGAGGAAGTGCTCGGCAAGCGACCGTCGGAAATTCCCGGTGGGGCGAGCGCACTCGCCTACGAGAAGAAAATCAGCGAGACGATTGCGCTCGGGAAACGGACACTCTTCGAACTGAGGTGGATCGGTGCGAACGACCGGGAACAGTGCACGCATATCTCGCTGACGCCGGAGGTCGATCGGTCGGGCAACATCACATCGGTGCTCGCGATCGGCCGCGACCTGTCGGATCGCATGGCATTCGAGGAAACGATCTGGCGGCAAGCCAACTTCGACGTGCTCACTCACCTGCCGAATCGTCAGATGTTCCATGACCGCCTGGCACAGGAAGCGAGCGCGTCGGATGCCTGCGGCCAGCGCATGGCGTTGATGCTGATCGACCTCGACCGGTTCAAGGAGGTGAACGACTCGCTCGGCCATGACAAGGGCGACGTCTTGCTCGTTGCGGCCGCCAAGCGCATTCGCTCATGCGTGGCCGAATCGGATACCGTTGCCCGCCTGGGCGGCGACGAGTTCACGGTCATTGTTCCCAAGCTCGACGCAGCCGATGGCACGGATAGCGTGAGCCGGATCGCCGAGAAGATCATCGAAGAACTTGCCGAGCCCTTCGCGCTCGGCGCCGACGAAGCGTTCATCTCCGCGAGCGTCGGGGTCACGATCTATCCCGACGATGCAGCCGAGCTCGACGTCCTGTTCAAGAACGTCGATCAAGCCATGTATGCCGCCAAGAACGCCGGGCGCAACCGCGTCGGGTACTTCACGCGGGACTTGCGCGTGGCGGCGGAAAAGCGGCTCAGGCTCACGAGCGACTTGCGCTCCGCGATCGCAGGCAAGCAATTCCAGCTTTTTTACCAGCCCATAGTCGAGCTCGAGACGGGGCAAATCCGGAAAGCGGAGGCGCTGATCCGCTGGCATCACCCCGAGCGCGGGAAGATCGATCCGACTGAATTCATCCCGTTGGCGGAGGAAACAGGCCTCATCGTGCCGATCGGCGACTGGGTGTTCCGCGAAGCCGTGCAGCAGGCGCGCCGATGGCGCGCGCGCTTCGGGCCGGAATTTCAGATCAGCGTGAACATGTCGCCCGTGCAAATCCGGCAGGACAGCCTCGTTTGCGCGCACTGGTCCGAACATCTCGCGCAAGAAGGCATGCCCGGCCAGGCCATTGCGGTCGAAATCACCGAGGGGCTGCTGCTCGATGCCGAGTTGAACGAGAAACTGTTGACGTTCCGCGATGCGGGCGTCGGCGTATCGATCGACGACTTCGGCACCGGATATTCGTCATTGGCGTACTTGAAGCGATTCGACATCGACTATCTGAAGATCGATCGCTCGTTCGTGGTCAACGTCGGCAGCGATGCCGACAATCAAGCGTTGTGCGAAGCGATGGTCGTGCTCGCGCACAAGCTCGGGCTGAAGGTCATCGCGGAAGGCGTCGAGACGGCGGAACAGCGCGATTTCCTGCGCGGCATCGGGTGCGATTTCGCGCAAGGATTCTTGTACTCGCAGCCGATCGAGCCCGAGCGATTCGAGGAATCGTTCGCACCCGTGATCGCGGCTTGACGTAGGCAAGCCTTGCGAGCCGTCCCAGGGAAACCTTGACGAGCCCTTCGCTTACGCCGCTGTGCGCAACGCAACGCGTCGAATGCAGGCTTTCCCTAGGGTCTCGGCGAATCCGTTTCATGTCATCATAGTTATATGATATAACTAGATGACACCACCCTCCTCGCCCCTCGGATCCATCTTACGGCCATGGCACTCGATAAAGCCCTCGAAGTCATCCTCACTCAGGCCCGCGAAGCGGGCGTGCCCGATCTCGCGGACCTCCCGCCTCCCGCCGCACGCGCCGTGTACCGGCAGATACTCGCCGCACACGACGTCGAGCCTGCCGCGGTCATCGTGTCCGATGACGTTGCCATGGGCACGGCCGCTCAGGTGCCGGTGCCGGTGCGCATCTATCGTCCCCAGGAGGGCACGCCGGTCGGCGTCGTCGCCTACTATCACGGCGGAGGGTACGCCTTGGGCGATTTGGACGGGTACGACAACGTATGCCGCCGGCTTTGCGCCGACAGTCGAGCGACCGTGGTGTCGGTCGACTATCGCCTCGCACCGGAACATCCGTTTCCGGCTGCCGTGGACGACGCTTGGGCAGCGCTCGAATGGATAGCAGCGAAGGCTGCGGCGTTGACTGGCGGCCCCGCGCCGATCGCGGTTGCGGGAGACAGTGCTGGCGCCGTGCTGGCAACGGTCGTCTGCCTGCTCGCGCGCGACCGCCAAGGCCCGGCGATCGTCTACCAGGGCCTGGTTTATCCCCCCGCGGGCGCCGGCTACTTCGGGAATTCCGATTCGCGCCGCCAGTACAGCGAAGGCCCGACGCTGACCATGCGCACGGTCGACTACTTCAACCGTTGCTACTTCGGCTCGGCGCAGCCGCCCGAGAACGAACTGGCTGCGCCGCTGCTCGCGAACGATTGCTCGCGCCTGCCGCCGGCACTCTTGCAAATCGCGACGTACGATCCCTTGCGCGATGAAGCGATCGCCTATGGCACACGCTTGCGCGAGGCCGGAAACGACGTCGTCATGGTCGAATATCATGGCCTCGCACACGGATTCGTCAGCATGGGAGGCACCGTTGCGGCAGCCCGTCTCGCTCAGCGACAACTCGGCCAGGCGCTTCATGACGCCCTGAAGGCCGGTTAGGCAAGCAGACGGCACGCCCGCAGCGCCGTCTGCCGCGCGAGAACCGGCCGTCAGGCCAGCGCAGGCTCGGCTGCAACGGTCGCAGGTGCGCTCGCCGCCGGCTCGGCCGTGCTGCGAATCAGATGGTCGAAGGCGCCCAACGATGCTTTCGCCCCTTCCCCCACCGCGATCACGATCTGCTTGAACGGGGTCGTCGTGACGTCGCCGGCCGCGAAAACACCCGGCAGCGAAGTGGCGCCCTTGGCATCGACCACGATCTCACCGCGCGGCGACAGCTCGACGGTGCCCTTCAGCCATTCCGTATTGGGCACGAGCCCGATCTGCACGAACACGCCGTCGAGCTCGACGCGCTTCGCTTCGTTCGCGCGCAAATCCCGGTAGGCGAGCGCCGTCACCCTGCCGCCGTCGCCCTCGATTTCGGTCGTCTGCGCCCTCGTCACCACGGTCACGTTCGGCAGGCTGCGCAGCTTGCGTTGCAGCACTTCATCGGCGCGCAGGGTATCCCCGTACTCGAGCAGCGTCACCTCGCGCACGATGCCGGCCAGATCGATCGCCGCTTCGACACCCGAGTTTCCACCGCCGATGACGGCCACGCACTTGCCCTTGAAGAGCGGGCCATCGCAGTGCGGGCAATATGCCACGCCGCGATTGCGGTACTCGCGCTCGCCGGGCACGCCGATCTCGCGCCAGCGCGCGCCGGTCGCCAGCACGACGGTTTTTGCCTTCAGCACCGCGCCGTTCGCCAAATGAATTTCGTTGACGTTGCCAGGCACGAGTGCTTGCGCGCGCTGCGCGTCCATGATGTCGACTTCATAGTGCTTCACGTGCTCTTCGAGCGCCACGGCGAACTTCGGCCCTTCCGTTTCGCGCACGGAGACGAAGTTCTCGATCGCGAGCGTATCGAGCACTTGTCCACCGAAGCGCTCGGCTGCCACGCCCGTGACGATGCCCTTGCGCGCGGCATAGATGGCAGCCGCTGCACCGGCGGGGCCGCCGCCGACGATCAGCATGTCGAAAACGGGCTTGCTCTCGAGCGCCTTGGCCGCCTTGGCCCCGGCGTTGCCATCGAGCTTGGCGAGAATCTCCTTTACACCGCTGCGGCCCTGCCCGAACACTTGGCCGTTGAGGAACATCGTCGGCACAGCCATGATCTGCCGCGCTTCGACCTCGCTCTGAAACAGCGCGCCGTCGATCGCAACGTGGCGAATGCGCGGATTGATGAGCGCCATCACGTTCAGCGCCTGCACGACTTCGGGACAATTCTGGCAACTGAGCGAGAAATACGTTTCGAACGCGTAGTCGCCGTCGAGCTCGCGAATCTGTTCGATGACGGCCTCGTCGAGCTTCACCGGGTGGCCGCCCACCTGCAGCAACGCCAGCACGAGCGACGTGAACTCATGTCCCATCGGAATGCCGGCGAACCGGATGCCGGCGGCGTTGCCCGGCTCGCCGATCGAGAATGACGGCTTGCGTTCGCCGTCGCCGCGGCGCTCGATCACGACGACGCGTTCGCTCAGCGAGGCGATCTCGTTCAGCAGCACGAGCAGCTCTTGCGACTTCGCCGACTCATCGAGCGAGGCGACGATCTCGATCGGCCGCGTGACTTTATCCAGATACGTTTTGAGTTGGGTCTTGAGGTTCGCGTCGAGCATGGCTTGTCCGGTATTTCGAGGTGAAGGCGTGTAGGCGTAGAGACGTAGAGACGACGGGCCGCGCGCGGCGCCATCGAGCCTGCCGATGGCGCTGCGTGAGCCGTATTGAACGGCTTTGAGACGACTTAGATCTTGCCGATGAGGTCGAGCGACGGCGTCAGCGTTTCAGCGCCCGGCGTCCACTTCGCGGGGCACACTTCGCCCGGGTGTGCGGCAATGTGTTGCGCGGCTTGGACCTTGCGCAGCAATTCGCCCGCATCGCGGCCGATGCCGTTGTCGTGGATCTCGCAAAGCTTGATCCGACCTTCCGGATCGATGACGAACGTGCCGCGCAACGCCAGGCCTTCTTCCTCGATGAGGACATCGAAGTTTTGCGCGATCGCGCGCGTCGGATCGGCGATCATCGGGTACTGGATCTTGCCGATGGTGTCGGAGGTGTCGTGCCACGCCTTGTGCGTGAAGTGCGTATCGGTCGAAACGCTATAAATTTCGACGCCGATCTTCTTGAATTCGGCGTAGCGATCAGCCAGATCGCCGAGCTCGGTTGGGCAGACGAACGTGAAGTCGGCCGGGTAGAAGAAAACGACGGACCACTTGCCCTTGAAGCTCTCGTCCGTGACGGTCACGAAGTCGCCATTGTGATAAGCGGTGGCCTTGAACGGTTTGACTTGGCTGTTGATGATCGGCATTTCGCGTGAGTCCTCTGGTTGGGTTGGAAAGTGAGTGCAGTATCGCATTTCACTATCAACATGAAAATTTGATTGAAATTATCAATCAAATAGCAGAGGACTATCGGCGCCATTGCCGCTCATGGCGTGCAGCCGACGGCCGCGTGTGGGCGATCGAATCGTCGCGTGAACCGGGCGGGCGCTCGGCCCGCTACGCGAAATGCGTTCTATGGACTCGTGCTGACCGAGGGCGCAGCGTCAGGCATCGGCGCGGGGGCGGGCTCAGGACTGAATGCGGCGAGTCCCGGCCACGGCAGGCTGCGCCATCCGCGCTTGCGGGAGGAAAGCCATTCGGCAAGCGTCTTCTCGTCGAATGCCGCGCCGAACGGGTCCGCGCGAAATGCCGCCACCCACTGGCGGCGCCCTACGATGAACGAACGGCCGTAGTCTTCCCAACTCGCGAAGCAATCCTGGGCCCGCTGTGCATTGAGCAGCAGCACCCGCCACGCCACCTGCGGCTCGAGCCATCCCATCAACATCGTCATGCGGGCGAGAAAGGCCGTCCGGGCGCATGCGAACGCGAGCGCCGCGCGCGGATCGTCGGTCGGCAACAATTCGTGCAGATCGGCACGGAACCACTGCGCTTCGAGCGTGCGAGCGAGATGCGCGCGCGCATCGTCGCCGCTCGCATCGATCCGCAAGCCCATCTGATGCAGCAGTTGCGGCCGGAATCTGGCGCGCATCGCGTCGGTCATGACGAGATCCGCCGAAACGTGAAACGTCCCGAATCTCGTCGCGACGGCAAACGGCTGCGCCAGCGCGAGTGCCCAGCGCCGGCGTGCAGGCAACCGCTCCGGCATCAGTTGCCGCGCGAAGCGATACATCCACCAGCCGGCGAACAGCACGACGGAAACGTTGAACCACCATGGCTGAGACATCGTTCGGGCTCCTTATGCTCGAGGCCGGAAAACGTCGAGCCGATCGTCGTCGGAACCGTCGAATCCCGGCCATCCGATGCCTTCGGTAACGAACGTGGCGCGTTCATCCACCGGCGCGCCGCCGGTCCTGCGCATGGCATAGCGCACCGCCGCGGCGCGCGGCGTGCGCGCGTGCAGCAACTGCGGTTGACGGGCGGCCACGAACCACTCCACCGCGGGTGTCGGCGCGGCGAGATGCGCGAACAGCACCGGGTGACGCGCCACGAGGCTGGCCTGCATGGCCGTATCTCGAACGTCGTCGATATGGGCCCAGCCGGACGGCGTGCGCACGACACCAATCGCGATGCAGTCCGCCGGCATGGTGTGGTTCGTGCCGAGCGCGTTCAGACAGGCCACGACTTCGTTCACGTAGCGAACAACGGGCGGCCGGTTCTGCTTGCCTTTCACTTGCTCGACTTCGAGCGAGCCGTCTTCGTGGACGATCACGCTGATCGTCACGTGCGGTTGCCCGCCCGCGTCGCGAAAGCTGATCAGCCGCATGCGCCCGGTTTCGATCGCTTGCGCGTATCGTTCGCCGTAGCCGCCCGTCAGTGCTTGCCGGTCGGTGAACTGGCCCAGACAGTGACGCATCGCATAGCTCTCGTAGGCCATCTCGGCACGCAGCGGCGCGCTGTCGCCGTCGTGGCGAAGCTCGACGAACCGGCCGCTCGGCAGTTCGAGCAGCGTGCGCAGCGCGTCAGGCCGGCTCTCGCGCCAGCCGCGCTCGATGCGCTCCGCCATCTGGGCGTGCTCGCTTTCCCATAGCGCGAGCGCCTGCGGGCAGTTGATGCGATCGAGCTTGCCGGCGAGCGGCGTGCCGGCGCGCGATTCGAGAAATTCCACGAGACGCGCTTCGAGCGCGAGCAACGACGGCTCGGCCGGATCGACCCAGACGACGGGAGCGAGCGGCGCAGCCGCGCGTTCGGCGCCCGCTTCGGCCACCGCTCCGAAGCGCGCGATGACCCATGCGGGCACCGGCGCAGGCGCAAACGCGCGTTGCGCGTCGTCGAGCGATTCGATCGTGCGAGCCGGCACGAAGTTGGCGACGACGTGGCGATAGAAGTGATTGAGCAGCCACGCGCGGATATCGTCGCCGTCGCCGCGTGCGCGACTGCGTTCGGCGATGCCGGCTTTCAATTCGCCGGCGTTCAGCGCGTTGCGCGGCGCGTAGCCGAGCCTGTCGACCGGCGTATTCATCGCCAAAACCTCCACCAGGATTTGCGCGCGGATTCGCGTCGCTGCGATTGCGATTGCGATTGTGTGTCGTCGTATGACGCGACCTGCTTCTTCAGTCTTTCGACGCTCTCGGCATCGAGGCCCTCGTGTTCCGGCAACGTCGCGTTCAATGCGAGCACGCGCTCGTACCATTTCCGCGCTTCGTCGTAGCGCGCAAGGTCGTGCAGCAGCGTGGCGGCGTTCCAAACCGTCCACGGGTTGTCGCTCGCCTCCACCTGAGGTTTCAGGGTTTCCCAAAGCGAAGCCGCTTCGCCGGGCCGCTCAGGGGCGAGCCGCATCGCGAGGACCACGCGGGCCGCCAGTGCATCGCGCGGAAGCTTCGTTTCGTCGACACGCTCCGTCTGCCGCTGCCACGTCACGAGCCGCTCGAGCCAAATCAGGATCTCGTCGCTGCGCTCGAGCGTCGATAGCGATTTGGCGATGTCGCGCACGTACCAGTTCGGCGAATAGCCGCCAAAGCCATGTGCCACGGAAAACTGCCAGAGTTGTTCGGCCATGTCGACAGCCGCCGCATGATCGCCGCTCGCCCTCAACGCGTTCACCAAGCTCGCGTACTGATCGGCGAACGGGCTCGCCTCGATGCCGCGCCGGTGCAGTTGGATCGCCTCCTGACAACGCTCGGCGTTCGTGTAGCAAAGGCCGAGGTTGTTGCAAAGCATCGCATAGAGTTCCGCGCACCCGTCGTACGGGTGTCCGCTTCCCGTTTCGAGGAAACGCTCCATGTACTCGAGGCCTTGCTCGTAGACGGCGACCTTCAGCCGCTCGAGTTCCGCGCACGCTTCGGCGCGTAATGGCACGGGCGTGCTTTCCAGAAACCGCCCGCCGTCCTCGTCGAGTCCCGCCGCATACCGGTAGCAGGCCCTGCCGCTCGCCAATTCAGGACGAGGAAACCGAAGCGCGGCCGCTAGGCCGAGCGAGCGCTCGCGTGCGACGAACAACGCGTAGTGCGAGCGGTCGTCGCTCATGCCGCCTTGCTCGATAGCGGCGCTTAGCCGGTCGGCTTGGGTGGCCGAATCGATGGCTTCGGTGCGGCCGTCGTGCAGCGCGCTCAGGCAGGCGATCCACGGATGTTCCGGGGCACGCCGCTGGGCGAGCGCACGGGCCGCCGCGTAAATCGCTTCGCGCAGTTCGTCGTCGCGCAATTCGCCGATCGCCGCGAAAAGCTCGGCATGCACGGCAGAGCGCAGCTTGATGTTCACTGCGCCGGCCCGGCCGTTCGCGATCAGCCGCTCCAACAAATTCGCCGTATCGCAGGCGAGCATCACGCACAGCGGCCACCACGCCGCCCCATCGCGGTCATCGGCCAGGCGCGTGTGGATGACGCCCGCCATGCCCGCCCACGTCTGCTCTTCGCACTCGTAGATATGGAAGAACAGGCGCTGCCCCGCCTCGTCGAATCGTTCGGCTTCGACGAGCCACGGCAGCTCGTACTCGATGAAATCGTCGGTTCCCTGCGCGGACAGGCTATGGCGGGCAAGCCCGCACGCCGCCAGCGCGGCCTTTGGCCCCTCCCGCGCATAGATGGCCCGCGCGGCGAGCCGCGCCAGGCGAACGTCGAGTTCGCGGCGTCGGGCCTGCGGCCAGTCGGCTGCGAGCGCGCGCAGCGCATGCTCGATGACCGGATAGCCATCCGGCGCGACCCAGATCAGCGCATCGCCGAGGCGTAGCCAGTCACGCTCGCCGACGGATTGGCCTGGCGCCGCATTCGTGAGCGCCTCGAACGCGGCGTGGGCCGCGTTGGCCGCCTCCGCATCCGCGCCTTGACTTCGGAACGCCCACGCGCGGCGCCGCTGGCGGTCGGCTTCGTCCAGCGCACGCAGCGACGCGCGCTCGGGGATGGCAAGATGCAGCGCATGGCGCAGCTCGATGGCCGTGAATGCGTGCGCCGGGTAGTGACGCTCGATGTTGTCGAACGCCCCCCAGCGCCGATAGCGCTCCGCGGGAAGGCCAGGCTCTTCGGCGATCACGTTCGCCATTTCGGCCAGGGCATGCCCCATCGCCTCCTCCTCGCGCAGGAACGTGGCGATATGCAGCCGGTGCTGCGCGAGGCGCATGCGGATATCGGGACGGGCGTCGGGGGGCGCGCTCGCCAGCACGCTCGAGCCGTCAGTGTCGAGCATGGCGCGCGACGCAGCCGCATCGCCGGCATAGAGCCAAAGCGAATGGAGGCGCCCGAGCGCATCGATCGAATGCGCGCGTAGCGGCTGCGCGCGCAGCGCCGCCAACACGCTTTCCGCTTTATCCGAATCGTCGTCGGCCAGATCGGCTTCCAGCCGATCCAGAAATTGGTCCAACTCTCGGTCCGTTACGACATCATGACTCGGCGTCATTGGTCTCTCCACGATTCCTACAGCGGACGCCGTGCACGCTGCGTACGACAGCGCCCGATACGCGCTTCAAGCATCGCCGCCAAAAAGCCCATTGAGCTGCGCGCCGGACGCCGCCTCGCCGAATCCGTCGAAACGGCCTTGCGCGAGCGACTGCGCGGCACGCATGAACGCACCCCATGCCGTCCGCGCGAGTGCGCCGCCCACGCTTACGCGCCGCACGCCAAGGGCGGCGAGATCGTCGATCGTCAAGGTCGAATTGGCGCCGATCAGCACATTGACGGGCTTGGGTGCCACGGCCTGCACCACCGCTTGGATCTCCTCCGCGGTTCGGATGCCCGGCGCATAAAGGCAATCCGCCCCCGCCGCCGCGTAGGCTTGGAGGCGCGCGAGCGTGTCGTCCAGATCGGTCATCCCCACCACGAAATTCTCGGCTCGGCCGATGAGCAGCGTATCGCCACCGCTCTCATCGATGGCGCCGCGCGCCGCCTCTAGCCGCGCCACGGCCACGTCGATCGGAAACAACGGCGCGCCGGCGTCACCGGTGGAATCCTCGATCGACAGGGCCGCCACACCGGTGGCAACGGCCAACTCGACGCTCTCGGCCACTTCCTCCGGATTCGCGCCGAAGCCGTTTTCGAAGTCCGCGTTCACCGGCAAATTCGTCGCCGCGACCATCGAGCGCAGATGCGCGAGGACCGCCTCGAGACTCATGTGGTTGTCTGCGCAACCATTCGACCACGCGAATCCCGAGCTCGTCGTGGCAATCGCGCGGAACCCTAGGCTTTCGAGGTAGCGCGCGCTGCCGGCGTCCCAGGGATTCGGCAGCACGAAGCACCCCGATCCGTGCAAGGCACGGAAGGCAGCGCGTTTTTCGGCGATCGAGCGTGACATGGCAACCTCCAGAAAGGACAAAAGCGGTTAAGTGCTTCAAGTGCTTCTAGCGCTTCGAATGCCGCAGGTGCTTTACCCGCTCGGCAGCCATTGAACCGATGCCGGCCTCGCGGCCGGCAGTGGCGAACGTCACGCCCGATCGATTCGACGCGCGGGCTTACTGTCCGAGCTTGCCATCGACGCAACCCGTGCTGCTGCACTCGCGCTCACGCTCCTGAAGGAATGCGAGGCGCTGCTGCGTCATGTTCACGGCGCAATCGAGGTTGACGAAGTAGCCACTGTCCTTCTCCTCGCTGCATTGCTGATCGCGCTGCTTGAGCCACTGAAGCTGCCCGCTCTTGAGCGAAGCCTGCTGCGTGGGATTCAGATGCGTACGCAAGCGCGAATACTGCGCATTCAGGTCGCGATCGGCCTGCGAGAAAACGGTGCTCGCGCAATACACTTGGTCGAATGCATTGCGCGGTTTGCCGCAGCCGGCCGCATGCGCGGCGAGCGGAAGCATCGTGGCACAGAGAACAGCGGCAAATTTCTTCATGATTTTTCCTTTTTATTGACGGATGGGAACTGCATAAAACGGCTTATCGCTTCATGGATGACAATCCACGACGCCATTGGAGATGGCGTTGGCGAGTTTCGCGATCGTCGCGGGCTGTGCGAGTCGGCGTTCCTCGTCGGGATTGACGATGACGCCGGCTTCCACCAATACCGCCGGCATCGGGGCGGTTTTCAGCACGACCAGATCGTCGAATCGATGAATGCCGAGCCGCCGGTCGATCAACGGACGGTTTTCTCCCTTGATCGGCGTCGCGTGATAGAGCGACGGCGTTTCCCCCGCCGCCAGCAAACGCTCGCCGATGGTCTTGGCGCATACGAGGCTTTGCTCGTAATGCGGATTGCGTTCGGACACGAAAATCGCGAAGCCCTTCAATAGTCGGTTCCGCCCCTCGTCGATCCAAGCCTGGGGCATGGAATCATGGTGAATGGAGATGAAGAAGTCGGCGTTCGGCGCCGCATTCGGACGGTCCGCCAACCCGATCTCGCGATCGTCGGCACCCGTGCGAACGACGCGTTCACCGGCTGCCTGCAGGTCCTCCGTGACCGCTTTGCTGAGGTCGAGGTTGTAAAGATGCTCGACTCGGCCGCTCGCGCCCGTCGCGCCGGGATGAGCCGAAGTATGTCCGGCATCGACGATGATCGATGCCGCCTGGCATGTCGCTACGGTAAAAAAGGCAAGCAAAAAAGCAATAAGGGAAGAGATGGAGATTCTTGGCATCTGAGTAGTCGAGCGCAAAATAGGAAGCTGTCGTTTTGGTTGCGCGAGCGGCGGCGTATTAGGCTGAGAACCGAGGCTGATAACCGGAAATCAGCGCAATCCTATCAGAATAATGAGACGTATCCTGCGCCGATGGCGACCGGTCAGCGTAATCGTCGAGCAATAGATATCAGGAGGCATCCATCGCCAATCACCGCCCTCGATTGCACGCTGAAACACCGGAGATAGCCGCACTTACTGTGACCTTAACGGCCGGGTTAGGCATGAGGATATGGCGCCGCCCGCCCGACGACGCCCCGTGGAGCGTCCCATTAAGTGGTCGAGGGCACCGGGGCTTGACATGCGAATTTTGGCCCACCTACCCTCGCAAGACTAGGGCAAGATCATCCGGTCGACGGGAGAACGAACGATGAGATGCATCCGAAAGACGCTGCTGCCGGTGGCAGCCGCCATACTGTTGGCAGCAGCATTGCCGGCTCGAGTGTTGGCAGCAGGCCCGAAGGTCGTCAGCGGCCCTGGCACGGACGCGAGTTGCTTCGCCCCGGAGTCGAAAGACACCAAGTTCTTCCAATGGCCGGCCAAGCCCGGCCCTTACCGCATCGCGCTCGTGAACGGCTTCATCGCGAACGACTGGCGCGTCCAGATGATCCGCGTGGCGAAGGCGTATGTGGCCCAACCCGCAGTGAAAAAGGACATCAAGGAGTTCAAGGTGGTCTCGGTCGGCCAGGACATCTCCGCTCAAATCGCCGCCGCCGACAACTTCATCGACCAAGGCTTCGATGCGATCATCGTCGATGCCAATAGCGCCGCGGCGTTCAAGGGCGTGGTGCGCAAAGCCAACGCGAAAGGCGTGGTGGTCGTCTCGTTCGATAACGTGATCGATAGCCCCGACCAGATTTCGGTCAACGTCGACCAGATCGGGCTCGGCAAAACGGCCGCCAAGTTTCTGCTCAAGGAAGCGAAGAAAACAGGCGACCTCACGTTCCTTCACGTGCGCGGCCCCTCGGGGCAGCCGGTGGATCTCGCACGCAACAAAGGCTTTCATGACGTGCTCGATCAATCGCACCGGAACGTGAAGGTGGTCGACGTCATCGGCAACTGGGCGCCCGGCGATGCACAAAAGGCCACGGCCGATGCCATCGCTGCGGGCGGCGTATTCGACGGCATTTATGTTCAGGGCGGCTCGCAAGGTGCGGTCCAGGCGATGCTCGATGCCGGCAAATTCAAAGCGCCTGTCTCCGGTGAAACGGAGAATGCGTTCCGCATGCTCTGCGATAAGGCACACCTCACCTGTCAGTCGGGCGGCACCGGCCCCGCGCAAAGCGCCGTGGCCATCAAAACGGCGCTGGCCGCGCTCCATGGCAGTGCCATCCCGCAGAGCATCGCCCTACCGACCTCGATCGATTATTCGCCGTTCACCGAGGGAAAAACCGTGTTTCCCGCGCTGCCGGGCAGTTTCTTCGCCGGCAACAACTTCCCGAGTTGCGACATAGGCTTCTCGGCGGAGGAGATCGCAAAGCAGTCGAGCACGAACAACTGACGGACACCGATCGAACCGGCGGCGGGCGCATCCGCCGCGATCGCAGGAGTGGAAGGCACGATGACTGAGGACGCGCCGAGCCCGCTGCTGCGGGTAGAAGGTGTCTCGAAGCACTATGGCGGCGTGCGCGCGCTCGAAGACGTGCAATTCGCTTGCCGCGCCGGGTCGATTCATGCGCTATTGGGCGAGAACGGCGCGGGCAAGTCCACGTTCATCAAAATTCTCTCGGGTGTCGTCCAGCCCGATCGCGGGCGCCTTTTTCTCGATGGCGAGGCAGTCAGCTTTCCGACGCCCGCCGCAGCCGCCCAGGCCGGCATCTCGTGCATCTTTCAAGAACTGTCGCTGCTGCCGGACTTATCGGTCGCCGACAACATCGGCATCGCGCTCGAGCCGCACCGGCTCGGACTGATCGACCGCCGCGCGCAGCGGCGGCAAGCCGAGGACATGCTGGCGCGCATCGGCGGCGAGGAGATTCATCCGGCCGCGCGCGTCGGCGACCTGCCGCTATCGCGCCAGCAGATGGTCGAGATCGCCAAGGCTCTCGTGCGCAAGCCGAAGGTGCTGATCCTCGACGAAGCCACGTCCGCATTGACCGCGGCCGATGTGCTCAAAGTCTTGGCATTGCTCAAGACACTGCGGCAGCAAGGGATGGCGATCATCTACATCTCTCACCGGATGCACGAGATCGCCGAACTCGCCGACGACTGCACGGTGTTCCGCAACGGCCGCTATATCGAGACCTTCGCCGCCGGCACCAAGTCCGACGATGCGATCGTCCAGATGATGATCGGCCGCGAATATTCGAGCGCCTTTCCGCCGCTCGGCGGCACCAAACGCGACGGTGCACCGGCGCTCGCCGTGCGCAAGCTGTCTTGGGCCGGAGAACTGAACGAAGTCTCGCTGGAAGTGCATCCGGGCGAAGTCGTCGGCCTGGGCGGGCTCGATGGTCAAGGTCAACGGCAATTCCTGCTGGCGCTGTTCGGCGCGTTGGTCGGCGTCGAGGGTGAAGTCGAAGTCGCGGGCCGCCCCGTCAAAATCGCGAGTCCGCGGCAAGCGAAGTCGCCCGCGCTCGGCCTCGCCTTGATTCCGGAGGATCGCAAAAACGAAGGCCTCATGTTGCCGATGACCGTGCGGGAAAACCTCTCTTTCGCGGCGCTCGATACGGTCTGCCGTTTCGGACGCATCGACCGCAAGGCCGAGAACGAGCGGATCGACGCCCTCGTGCGCCAGCTCGCGATCAAAGCGGACGGCCTAGACGGGCCCGTCGCCGCGCTCTCGGGCGGCAACCAGCAGAAAGTCGTGATCGGTAAATGGCTGATGACGAAACCGCGCGTGGTGCTCCTCAATGATCCGACCCGAGGCATCGATGTCGGCACGAAACAAGAAATCTATCAACTGCTGCGCGAACTCGCGCGGCAGGGCACCGCCGTCCTCTTTTATTCGACCGACTATGCGGAGCTCATCGGCTGCTGCGACCGCGTGGCCGTCTTTTACGACGGCACCATCGGACGAATGCTCCAAGGCTCGGATTTGACCGAGCGAAACCTCGTCGGTGCCGCGCTGAACCTGGCGCCCGGTGCCCCGCCCCCCGCTGCGATTCTTTCGAGGTAGGACGATGCAAGCCGAACAGAAGCCGACACCGCTCGGGCCGCGCCGCCCACCGGGCCGAAGCGACTGGCGCTACCGGCTTGCCGCGCAACGAGGCCCGCTCATCGCGGCGGCGATCTTCGCGGCCATGTTCGGCGTCTATGGCGCGGCCCAGCCGAACGGCTTGAGCGTTGATGTCGTCAATACGGCCGCGAACAAAGGGGCCCTGCTCGCGCTGGTCGCGATGGCTCAGACGCTGCCCGTGCTCACGGGCGGGCTCGACCTCTCGGTGGGCATGATCTTCATGCTGGCCAATTGCCTTGCCTCGACGATCGTCGTGGGCGGCCCGGCAACGACCGCCCTCGGCATCGCCGGCGTATTGGCCGCGGGCTTGACTTGCGGCCTCGCCAACGGATTGATCGTCGTCTATGGCCGGCTGCAGCCGCTGATCGCCACGCTCGCGACGAGCGCGATCGACTTCGGAATCGCCCTGGCGTTGCGCCCGCAGCCGGGCGGCGACATCAACGGCGATTTCGCCGATTGGATGACGCGGTCCATCTATGGCGTCCCCTGCTCCGTGCTGCTCCTGCTCGCCACGGTCGTCTTCGTCTGGCTACCGTACCGGCGCACCACGCTTGGTCGCGCTGCCTATGCGGTAGGTTCGTCGGAACAGGCGGCCTACATGTCGGGGGTACCGATCGCTGCGGCCAAGCTATGCGCCTACATGCTCGCGGGCCTGCTCGCCGCGCTCGGCGGCTTGCTGCTGACTTGCATCACGTTCTCCGGCGAAGCGCGCGCGGCCCTCGGCGGCGACTACACGCTCAACTCCATCGCCGCGTTGGTCATCGGCGGCACGTCGCTGTTCGGAGGCTCGGGCGGAGTCGTCGGCTCCATCTTCGGGGCGTTCGTCATGCGAACGGTCGGCGATTTGCTGATCGTCTTCAATATCAATCCCGTCCTGCAGCCTCTGTTCGTCGGCCTCGTGCTGCTGTTCGCGATCAGCCTCGGTTCGCTGCGGTTGCTGCGGGTTCGCAACAAGCTCGACCTCTATCGCTGATGCTCGCCATGGTTCGCTCCTTGCCCAAGATCGACTCCGCGACGCTGATCGCCTTCGGTTGCACCGTGCTGCTCCTTCTATTGGGCGCGGCTGCGAAGCCGGGCTTTCTCTCGCTCGATTATTTGGTGCAGCAATTGCAAGTGGCGGCCTTCCTCGGCACGATCGCGACGGGCGAGATGATCGTGATTCTCATGGGACAGATCGATTTATCGATTCCTTGGACGATTGCCATGGGCGGCATGATGGCCACCGGCGCATCGGGGATCCTCGGGCCCACGCTCGGCGTGCCGCTCGCCATTCCGTTCGGGATCGCGTGCGGTGCCGCCGTCGGCGTACTGAACGGGCTCGGCGTCGCTTATCTGCGTGCGCCCTCGATGATCTTCACGCTCGGCATGAACGCGGTCGCACAAGGGCTCATGGTCTACCACACGGGCGGCTTCGCGCCGCAGGACCGGGCCACCGCACTGATGGTCGTGCTCGCGAGCGGCCAGGCGATCCATGGCGTTCCGAATCCGCTGCTCATCTGGATCGTGCTCGGTGCCGCCACGACGTACATGCTCACGCAAACCAGGATCGGCCGCGAGATCTACGCGATCGGCAACAAAGAGCGCGCTGTCTTTCTCTCGGGCGTCGATAGCCGCCGTGTCATGCTCATCGCATTCGCGCTGTGCGGCGCCTGCGCCGCGGCGGGCGGCGTGCTGCTCGCCGGCTGGGCGAACCGGTCCTATCAGGCGATGGGGGACCCCTATCTGCTACCCGCCATCGCCGCCATCGTGCTCGGCGGCACCAACGTGCTGGGCGGCCGCGGTACCTATCTCGGCACCGTCGCGGGCGTCGTTCTGATCACCTTGTTGCAATCGATTCTTTCCGTGCTGCAACCGCAGGACTACTTTGCGCACCTGGGTGTCAAGCTGCCCGCCGACGTGTTCCGGCAGGTCGTTTTCGGTCTCGTCATCATCGTCATGATGATGCTCTACGGCCGGGAAAAAGCGGTTCGATGAAGCGGGTGGCGGTCGCTCAAATCCGACCTTCGGGGATTCAGCGATGACGTTTCAACGCCCCGTCGCTCGGGGCAGGCTGGCGATGGTGCGCTCGAGCGTCCGCAGTGCGATTCGCGCATGATTGCGTTGGCGTATCGTCTCGTGGATGTCGCGGTCGACGAGAACGGCGCGGGTGCGCAGCGAGTCGGGGCTGTGCGCGGATTTCGGCGCTTCGAGGTTTTTGAGCGCTTGCACCGTCGCCCCATCCACCTCGGCCATCCCCGTCTCGGCAATCAATCGCTCGAGTTCGGCTGCATGGCGCTCGAGTTCGGCGCGCTTGCCCGCGAGTCCCTTCTTCGGCGTAGTCCGCAGCGCTTGAAGCGCGCCGTTCGCGCCGTTGATCGAGCCACGCAAATCGCGCCACAGGCCGTCATAGTGCTGCCCGAGCGACGAGAGCGCGCCGGTTTCGTGGTGGTGCTCAGGGATGGCGGATAGGGGTCCCAATTTGGGAAGACGGTAATCCGCCCCTGCCCGTGAGGGCCGTTTGCCGGCGCGGGGCGACACCGTCACCTGGCCTGGCTCGTTGCGCCGCGGGGCGGTTTGCGGCGTCTGTGTCTGCGGCTTTCGCGCCTTACCGGAGCCGATTTTCGGTTTCGTTAGATCGCTTTGCCCGGTGGGGACAGTGGTTGGGCGCGCGGCGTGGCCCGCGCTCCCGCTCGTCGGCGGCGGGGGCGGACGACGGGTCGGCACCGGCTTGCCTTCGCGGCGCGCCTGCTCGGCCGACAGCTTCGGGATCGCGTTGCGCCATGCGGCCGGACCGCCGTTCTGCTCATGAATCCTGGTGGCGGTTCCGGCTACCGCATCCATCGGTGCGGCCGCGGGATGCGACGCGGCGCGCAGCGGCCGCGGCGCGGCGTCTTGCTTCGGCGTCGACGACGATGACGTGCGCCCCAATCCCAGCAAATTCTTGGCCGAGCGCTTGAGGGTCCCCAGCATGCCGGACGAACCGGTGCGAGCCGGCTCCTGCTGCCCGGCAGGGCCTTGAGGCGCCGGGGCCGCCCTGCCCTTGCGCAAAGCCGGAGGCGCCGAGGTCGACACGCTCTTGGGCAAAGGCGTTTGTGGCGCATCGATCAGACTGTGTGTCGGTGCGCGGCTGCCGGCTTGGCCCGCAGCCGGTTGGCGCCGAAAAATGTCGTCCAGCTCCGACCATTCGTCGTCGTGGGATGTAGCCGCCGCAGTCGCCTTCGGCATCCATTCGCGGAACGACAGATCACGCGTCAGTGGCGCTCCGGCAGTTTCAGCCGCCGCCTTCCCCGCGGCGCCACGGCTTGCGAGCCCTTGCAGGTGCTCGATCTGGCTACCGCCCTTGGGCAGCGAAGCCGGGCTCGGTCGTGCAGTCGTCGTGCGGGCTGTCGGATGGGCCGGGCTCGGGCTCGAGCCCGCGCCGATAGTCGCGGGCAAATGGGCACTTCGAATCGACTCGGACACGGCCGTCTCCCCCTTCGGCAAATGGATCGGTAATGCTGCAATCGACGCGACTGTAGCCTAAGCCAAGGGGCCGCAAGCCCGGGCACCGCGAAGCGGTGTGGAACGGAGCGAAAAAGCCGCACGCCCAACGCCGAAAACGGAACGTCGTTGCTCTCGGTCATTCGCTTCTCGTCGCATTGGCGCCCTTCCCCACGGCTCGATTCGTCGCGCCGTGAGATTCCGCACGCCGATCTTCGGAACGTCCCCGAGGCGTTTTTCGTCATCTCATCGCCGCGGTAGAAAGACCACAGGTGTAATTTTCGGCGCCGTTTCGTAACGAAATTAATGAGGAAGTGATGAAAACCGCACGAGGCACTGATTTTCCATTCAAGCTGAATCAATCTACAAGCGGCCGACGGCAACGTCTTCGCGCTCTCGGGCAACCATGCGGCGATTCGCGCAACAGGCACTGCAAAGCGCGACGGGCATGTGTGGCTCGTGGCCGATAGCGGGACAGTCGAACTCTCATCCTCCACTGATTGAGGATGGCGGTTGCCCGCCCGTCATCGCGGTGTTGTCGACGCTTTCGACCAAAGCGCCTCCAGAGCAAACACTTTATACAAACATATTTTATTTTGTGGCATAATGTTTTCACATCGATCTGACGTCTCCCATGGAATCGCCCACTCCGATCATCGACCCCACCGCGATGCAAGCCGCCGCGGCCAACGCATGCGCACTGCTGAAGGTGCTCGCCAACCCGGACCGTCTGCTGTTGATGTGCCGGCTTTCGCAAGAAGAAGAGATCTCCGTCGGGGCGTTGGAGGAACAGCTCGGCATCCGGCAACCCACTCTTTCACAGCAGCTGGGTGTGCTGCGGGAAAACGGGCTCGTGACTACGCGTCGGGAAGGCAAGAACATCTTCTACTCCGTGGCAAGCCCGAAGGCGCTTGCCGTCATGGCAGTCCTGTACGAGCAGTTCTGCGCGAACGCCTGAACGGAAAATTCATGCAGATCGACTTACATCATTTCACGCCGGGTCTGTCGCTGACAGGGGGACTCATCATCGGTTTGGCTGCCGCCGTGCTCGTGCTGTTCAACGGCCGCATCGCCGGCATCAGCGGTATCTTCGGTGGCTTGCTGCAACTGCAACTCGGCGACATAGGTTGGCGCCTGGCCTTTCTCGCGGGACTGATGGGCGCGCCTATCATGTCGAGCCTATTGGGCAAGCCCGTTCATTTGGACATCCAGAGCGGTTGGGGCGAAATCACACTCGCCGGGTTCGTCGTCGGCATCGGCACTCGTTACGCAGCGGGCTGCACGAGCGGTCACGGCGTATGCGGCATCTCGCGCGGAGCCGTTCGCTCATTGGTTGCGACCGCAACGTTCATGATCGCGGGATTCGTGACTGTCTTCGTGCGACTGCACCTCATCGGAGGACACTGATATGACAATCCGCCTGGCGTCCATCATGGCCCTGCTCGCTGGCTTGCTTTTCGGTATTGGCCTGACGGTTTCCGGCATGGCGAACCCAGCCAAAGTACTCGGGTTTCTTGACCTCGCGGGTCAGTGGGACCCGTCACTGGCCTTCGTGATGGCCGGTGCCATTGCCATCGGCTCGCTTGCGTTTTCAGCAGCCAGGCACCGCAACCGGTCATACCTCGGAGCGCCCATGCAGTTGCCGATCAGCAGGGACATAACGCCGAGGCTGATTTTCGGCAGCACGGCGTTTGGTGTCGGTTGGGGCCTGGCGGGCTTCTGTCCTGGCCCTGCACTCGTCGCGATCGGGGCCGGCTACCCGAAGGCCGTCGGCTTCGTCGCAGCAATGGCAGCGGGCATGGCCGCCGTCGACCTGATAGAACACGCGAAGTCAGTTCTACGACGCGGGTGAACTACCCGCGATCCCATAAAGGAGATCGAAAACAGTAGGCAAAACGAACGATCGCCATGCTCGGCCGAGCGGAAGCCGCCTATTTCCACCGCGACATGCAAGGCGGAGCACCGACCCGCCATGCCTCGGTTCAGCGCAGGTCGAGTACCTGGATGACGATATCGAGTGGAGCCCTGGTCCTCGAACTCATGACGATCGTTTATTGAGAACCAACGCCCCACTCTCATTTGTCCCGATGCAATCGATATGAAACAGATTCTGGTGTATGCCGACTCGCTATCTTGGGGCATCGTTCCCGGAACCCGCCAGCGCTTGCCGTTCGACGCGCGCTGGCCCGGCGTGATGGAAAACACACTACGGATGCGAGGAGTCGCAGCACGCGTGCTCGAGAACTGCCTGAACGGCCGCAGGACAGCATGGGACGATCCTCTCAAGCCCGGACGAAACGGCATCGTAGGCATTGAGCAAGTGATCGAAATGCACTCGCCTCTCGACTTGGTGATCGTGATGCTCGGCACCAACGATTTCCAGACGGTCCACGACAACACCGCACGGCATTCGGCGGAAGGCATCGGCGCATTGATCGATTCGATACGCCGTGCTCCTGTGGAACCTGGCATGCCCGTGCCCCCCGTGTTGATCGTCGTGCCGCCGGCTATCAGGGTGCCCGACGGCCCCATCATGCCCAAGTTCCTCGGCAGCGAAGGCCGGTGCATCGGCTTGGCAGACGCGTACGGTGATATCGCACGATCGCACGGCTGCATGATTTTCGACGCAGGGACGGTGACGACGACGAGCCACCGAGACGGGATTCACCTTGACGCCGATCAGCACGCAGTGCTTGGCAAAGCCATTGCGGACATTATTCGAGCTGCCACACGTACAACGTTCGTTCGGTGATTCCCGTTTCTCGCGCGAGCGCGGATACCGGCACATTTTCCGGCGGCATCATGCGACGCACCAGGGCTTCTTTTCGTTCTGCTGAGTAGGCTTTCATTCATGCCTATTCTACCGCCCCCGGACCTCGTCTAAGATTCAAACGACACGACACTGACGCCGGGGCGACACAGAAACCAGCGGCAAAGACTCAACTGGGGCAACCTTCTTCGCAGGCGAGGCTGCACGGCATTGCTTCATCGTCGAGTAATTTATTGCGGAAGCGATATAAGACGTTCCCTTGTGCCGCATCATATGGTCCTCACAGCTTCGCATGAACGCCCCCGCTAGCCTTGGACTTCACGACCAACACGGCTCAGGACGGTCTATGCGGCTACTTGGGTCAGCGCATACGAGGCGTCGAGTAGTCTACGAACCCAAAAGACGAACTAAAGCTGAGGGCCTAGGTGCTTCTGAGACGGGCATCAGGATTCGACTGACATCGATTGTTGAGAAGCGACGAGCTTCGGCGGAGGATCGCACTTGCAGATGCAAAGATCATCGCTCAAAACTGCATGTCGACCGTCGGGAGCGGTCATCACCTGACGAGGACCGTCACATTTGATTTTGCCGGTCGTATTACATGCCGGGCATTGCACATCATCGCCTTCGTGGGCGACATCGCGGCCGTCAAACTGGATTGTGGTTGGCTCGGCGACTACCGTTCCGCTCGCGGTGGTCTTGTCACCGTCAAGGATCAGATAACGTTGCATGGTTTAGCGCGAAAGACCTCGGTGACGATTATGCCCGTGTCATGTTAAAAGTATGTGCTCATCTTTTCACTTACTCTCGGTTCCTAACGTCTGTGCAGTGCTTGGAACCTGGCGTAAGAACGATGTGAGCAGCTATGGTTGACGATTGGCCGCATACAGCGCTCATCGAAATTTTCGTAAAGTCGAAGTCGAA
>NZ_JBQCIF010000061.1:0-158194 GCF_051953955.1 Trinickia sp.
CGAGCTGCCGCTCAACGAGCGCGATCCGCCGTTCTGATCGATGTCACGGATGACAAAGGGGCCTTCGCGGCCCCTTTGTTCTTGAGTGATTCGCTCAACCTTGCGCCGTCGTTTAACGTCGCTTTTACACCGGCGCTAACAGTCGAGGATGCCATCCTTTACCGCCGTGTTCACTAGAGCATTTACGGACGTGTAGTGATTGTGAGCGGTCTTGGCTCCGAAGCCCCGCGCCTTGCTGTCCAACAGGAACTTGACAAAGGCTGCTGCGGTCGCTCGCGTCAGATCGCTCAAGGGGACTGTGCCGCACGCTTCCTCGAATAACTCTAGCGCCTTCCGGGTGCGCTTTACAGGGTTGTCTGTCTCGACATACCCGTTCCACTGCTGCCAGGATGGCACCATGTCCCGAACGGTTTTGGGTGCTTCCCGAGTCTTCTTTGCGGGTTCGTCGTCGGGAGTGAGTCCCTTGGGGATGACGGGGGCAGGCGGCGTATCTACGGGTTCACCATGGCTTCTTTGTGCCACTGCATCCATGGCCCTAACCAGAGTTCGCGTGATGCGCTGAAGTGCCAGCCGACCCTCGGGCGTGTCCCATTCCACGCGAATAGACAGGGGATCACAAACGAAGTCTACGTACTCACGGGTGGCCGAGAAGTCTCCCCGAGCTAATGCTGCCTTCCAAGCCCGGGCCTGTTCCTGGTCAAACCGTTGCGCTGCTACAGCCTGCTCTTGGGTCAGGAAATCCCCCGTTTGATCCCATGTCGCCACAGCGGTATTGGAGCGTTGGCCTCTGTAGGCGCCAACCAATAGCGGAGTGACACGGGTTTGTTCGTCCAGCGCCAAGACCAGGTTTTGTACGGCCTGGGCGATGTAAGCCTCTAGCTCTTCTGACAGCGGGACGAATGGCGCGGGGCGCGTACTGTCCTCCAGCGCCTGAAATCGGACTCGGTGTTCGGCTATCAGCCGGTGTGCGATGGTGATCGCTTCAGCGCGGTTGCGGGTCTTGAGGCTGGCTCTATAAGCATCGGTCGCCAGCTTGCCGCTACGCGTGCGAGGAAACAGGTGCCGAAGGTGCTTGGGGATGCCGATACGGAGTTGATAGATACCGCTTTGGGGATGCGGTTCCAGTCCTGGGGGCAGTGTCGGCATGTCGTCCATCCGCATATTTTGACACGCGAATTGACAAGGTAGATTGACGATGCCGGAAAAGACAAAGGCCCGTAAGTCATTGACTGGCTTGGTTTCCCAATTCAATCAGTTACTTACGAGCCTTAAATTCTGGTCGGGGTGAGAGGATTCGAACCTCCGGCCTCTACGTCCCGAACGTAGCGCTCTACCAGGCTAAGCTACACCCCGAATTGACTGCTGGACTCTTCCGGCTGATCAGTCTCGTTCAAGACTGGCGGGCCGTCGAGTAAGAACATAATTCTAGCAGGCTTTCTTTGTAAATGGAATCGGGAAACGAAGAAATTGCTTGCGCTGCGGCTTGCGCTTCGCGCTTCGCGCACTCGAGGGTGTGATCGAGCGCACCCGAATGGGAGATCGCGTCGAAGATCGTGTCGAAGCGGTCCGTGCCGCCGTGCTCGATCGCTTCGCGAGCGAGGGCCGACTGTTCGGGCGTGCCGCGTTCGATCAAGTAGATGAGCGGCAACGTGGGCTTGCCTTCGCGCAGATCGTCGCCGGCGTTCTTGCCCATCGATTCGGCCGTTCCTGTGTAGTCGAGCCAATCGTCCATGATCTGGAACGCCGTGCCGATGCGCCGCCCGAATTCGGCGGCCGCCGCTTCCGTGCGCGCGTCGGCGCCCGAGATCACGGCGCCGAGCTGCGCAGCAGCTTCGAACAGCTTGGCCGTCTTGTAGCGGATCACCTGCATGTAGCGGCCTTCGTCGACGTCCGCATCGTGCATGTTCAGGAGCTGCAGCACCTCGCCTTCGGAGATGATGTTCGTCGCCTCGGCAAGGATTTCCATGATGCGCATCTTGCCGATGCCGACCATCATCTGGAACGAGCGCGAATAAAGGAAATCGCCGACGAGCACGCTCGCGGCGTTGCCGAACAGCGCATTCGCCGTCTGACGGCCGCGTCGCAAATCGGATTCGTCGACGACGTCGTCATGCAGCAGCGTGGCCGTGTGAATGAATTCGACGATCGCCGCGAGCTCATGCCGATGGCCGGTCGTGTCGCCGAGCGCGCCCGCCACGAGCAGCAAAAGCGCCGGACGCAGCCGCTTGCCGCCGGCGCCGATGATGTATTCCGAGATCTGGTTGATGAGCATCACCTCGGAGGCCAAACGTTGCCGAATGACGCGATTGACTTGCTCCATGTCCTCCGAGATGGGGGCGAGCAAGTTGGCGGCGCTGGGGGATGAGGTGGCGGTCGACGACATGATCAAAAAATGGTGTGGTGCCGCGGATTATAAAGGGTATGCGGCTTCCCGAGGGGCGCCCGGCGTGCGCCGGCGCGCCTGCGCGCTCGCCGAGCCGAGGCGGCGGACGCAAGCGGGTTTTGACCGCGCCGCTAACTCCATGTATAATCACGCGTTTTCACGTCCGGGCAGCCGGTACGTGGAAGAAAGAGGTAGGTAGAAGCAAGCAGCAGTAGGCAGGTTCGGATAAGCAA
The DNA here is from genome assembly GCF_051953955.1 of Trinickia sp. GTDB lineage: Bacteria > Pseudomonadota > Gammaproteobacteria > Burkholderiales > Burkholderiaceae > Trinickia. Next base: position 2,617 of record NZ_JBQCIF010000061.1, read on the forward strand.
TAAGCAAGCGCGCACGCACGTAGCGTGGCGCACACAGAGTGAGGTTCTCAATGTACGCGGTCATAAAAACCGGCGGCAAGCAGTACAAAGTTGCTGTCGGCGAAAAATTGAAAGTAGAACAGATACCGGCAGACATTGACGCTGAAATCACGCTCGACCAGGTTCTCGCGGTAGGCGAAGGCGAATCGATTCAGTTCGGTACGCCGCTGGTGAGTGGGGCTTCCGTCAAGGCTACCGTCGTATCGCATGGGCGGCACGCCAAAGTGACGATCTTCAAGATGCGTCGCCGGAAGCACTACCAGAAGCATCAAGGTCACCGCCAGAACTACACCGAACTGCGCATCGACGCGATCAACGCGTAAGCGCACCGGTTAAGGAGCAATCAAATGGCACACAAAAAGGCAGGCGGGTCTTCCCGCAACGGTCGCGACTCCGAGTCGAAGCGCCTTGGCGTCAAGGTGTACGGCGGCCAAGCGATCAATGCAGGCGGCATCATCGTGCGCCAACGCGGCACGCGCATGCATGCAGGCGACAACGTCGGCATGGGCAAGGATCACACGTTGTTCGCGTTGACCGACGGCCACGTCAAGTTCACGACGAAAGGCGCCGACAAGAAGCATACGGTTACCGTCGTCCCGGCCGCGGTCTGAGTTCATCAGACACGGGAGCGACACAGTAACGAAGGCCCCGCGTAGTTGGCGGGGCCTTTTTGCTTCTGTGTCCGGATTGGCGCACCCGCATGGTGTCGGTGCGCCGCAAGCGGCAAAATAGCGGGAAACACGGGACGGAGCGAAAGATGAAGTTCATTGACGAAGCGCGGATCGAAGTGATCGCCGGCGACGGCGGCGACGGCAGCGCGTCGATGCGCCGCGAAAAGTTCGTTCCGTTCGGCGGCCCCGACGGCGGCGATGGCGGCCGAGGCGGCAGCGTCTACGCGGTGTCCGACCGCAACATCAACACCCTCATCGATTACCGGTACGCGAAGAAGCACCAGGCGCGCAACGGCGAAAACGGCCGCGGGTCCGACTGCTACGGCAAGGGCGGCGAGGACATCGTCCTGCGCATGCCCGTGGGTACCGTCATCAACGATCTCGACACGGGCGAGCTCATCGCCGATCTGACCGAACACGAGCAAACGGTGTTGATCGCACAAGGCGGGGCCGGCGGCCTCGGCAATCTCCATTTCAAATCGAGCACGAACCGCGCACCGCGGCAGAAGACGGACGGCAAGCCCGGCGAGCGCCGGATGCTGCGTCTCGAGCTGAAGGTGCTGGCCGATGTCGGCTTGCTCGGCATGCCGAACGCGGGCAAGTCGACATTCATCTCGTCGGTGTCGAACGCCAAGCCGAAAATCGCCGACTATCCGTTCACGACGCTCGCGCCGAATCTCGGCGTCGTGCGCGTGGGGCCGAGCAAGAGCTTCGTCATCGCCGATATTCCGGGCCTCATCGAAGGCGCGGCCGAAGGCGCGGGGCTCGGACACCAATTCCTGCGTCACCTGCAGCGTACCGGGCTACTGCTGCACCTCGTCGACTTGGCACCGTTCGACGAGAGCGTCGATCCCGTCGCCGAAGCTAAGGCGATCGTCGCCGAGCTGCGCAAGTACGACGAGGCGCTCTTCCAAAAGCCGCGCTGGCTCGTGCTCAACAAGCTCGACATGATCGCGGAGGACGAGCGCGACGCCCGCGTGGCCGACTTCCTCGAGCGGTTCGAATGGAAGGGGCCGGTGTTTCAGATTTCGGCGCTCACGGGGCTCGGCTGCGAGAATCTGTGCTACGCCGTCTACGATTACCTGTCCGAGCATTCGGACGCGCATCGTGCCGAGCAAGCCGAAGACCTGGCTGCCGACGTACGCTTCCGCGACGTCCCGCCGGGCGGCGATGCAGCCGTGCCGCAGTCCTGACTGCAGCGCACCGGGCGCCCGCATGGGTGGGCGCCACCCTCCGCCGCTGACCGCTGACGGTGGGCCGACCGATCATTCATGGAGACTTTCGCACGATGCGCTCTGTCATCGCGGATTCGAAGCGCTTGGTTGTCAAGGTGGGGTCCAGCCTCGTGACGAACGAGGGGCGCGGACTCGATCAAGCGGCGATCGGCCGCTGGGCGGCGCAGATCGCCCAGTTGCGCGAGCGCGGCAAGGAGGTCGTGCTGGTCAGTTCGGGCGCGATCGCCGAGGGCATGCAGCGCCTCGGCTGGACGAAGCGCCCGCGCGAAATCGACGAATTGCAGGCGGCCGCGGCCGTGGGGCAGATGGGCCTCGCGCAAGTATATGAGAGCCGGTTCACCGAGTACGGCATCCGTACGGCCCAAATTCTTCTCACGCATGCCGACTTGGCCGATCGCGAGCGATACCTGAACGCGCGTTCCACGCTGCTCACGTTGCTGCGGCTGGGCGTCGTGCCGATCATCAACGAGAACGACACGGTCGTCACCGACGAAATCAAGTTCGGCGACAACGACACGTTGGGCGCGCTCGTCGCGAACCTCATCGAGGGCGATGCGCTCATTATCCTCACCGATCAGCAAGGCTTGTTCACGGCCGATCCCCGCAAGAATCCCTCGGCCGAACTGGTGCGCGAAGCCGATGCAGGCGCCCCCGAGCTCGAAGCGATGGCCGGCGGCGCGGGCTCCGCGATAGGGCGCGGCGGCATGCTGACGAAAATGCTTGCAGCCAAGCGCGCCGCCGGGAGCGGGGCGAACACGGTGGTCGCGAGCGGCCGCGAACCGGACGTCCTGACGCGACTGGCCGCGGGCGAGGCGATCGGCACGCAACTGATCGCGCGCACGGCGCGGCTAGCGGCGCGCAAGCAGTGGATGGCGGACCACCTGCAGGTGCGCGGACACGTCGTCATCGACGATGGCGCGGTGGAAAAGCTGACGGCCGGCGGCAAGAGCTTGCTGCCCATTGGTGTCGTCGACGTGCAAGGCGCGTTTGCGCGCGGCGAAGTGATCGCGTGCGTGAACAGGGCGGGGCGCGAGGTAGCGCGGGGGCTGACGAATTACAGCAGCGCGGAAACGAAGCTGATACACCGCCATGCAAGTTCCGACATCGAATCGATCCTCGGCTACATGCTCGAGCCTGAACTGATTCATCGAGACAATCTGGTCATCGTCTGAACGTCGAGCGTCCTGCCGGCTGCCGGTGCCCTAATGAGCGGTGAGCCGGGCGGGCGGCTCCATGAACAAGGCCCGCATCATCCGATGCGGGCCTTGTTTTTAGGCGTTCGGCTTGCTGGACGGCACGGCTACATCTGCGATCGAGCCGTTCGATGCTGGCGCATGTGCTCGACGATCACGTTGGCTTTCCCGGTCGGCACCTTGCTCTCGCAGAAGTAGTCCTGATAGAGCGCTGCCTGATAGGCATTGAGATTGCCGTTCTCGATGCGCGTCCAATCGTTCGCCACCGTGCGGTCCCAGCCGTCGTGATCGGCATTGAGGCCGGCGTACAGCTTCCATTCGTAGGTGTCGCAGCGGATGCCCTCGTAGTTGACGTTGCGCGCGCCGCTCGGGCTCGTGATGACGACCGTGTAACGGATGACGTTGTCGGAGCCGACGCTGAGCGACTTGCCGTCGATCGCAAAGTGAAGCGGCGTGTTTTGCGAAACCTCGAACGGGATCAAATCCTGCTGGCTAGGCAGCGCGGGCAGCGTATCGACCTTGTTTTCGGTCCATTCGGGATGGCGGTCGAGCAGGTATTGGAACTTAGTGTCGTCTTTGGGATTGGGGGGCATGTGCGAGCAGCCGGCCAGCACGGCACTGCCGGCCGCACAGGCCAGCGCGAGAACGATCGCTTTCAATATGGGTACCTCGATGAACGGGCGCGAAGATTCGAAAGATCGAATGATAGCGCCCGCCGATGGAATCGAGCGAGCAATGCGCAGGCAGCGCCCGTCAATCAGGCATGATGAGGATCGGCGCCGGGAAGGAAGGCGTATCCTCGCAACCGCTGGGCGCCTGCAGCGCTGGGCCGCCGGACCCCGGCCCCTGCGTCGAATTCAACACGCGCGGATACCGCTGGCCGTGATGGGGGGCGCGCGGCTTATCCGTGCGCGGCGCGGCACGCCGCAGGAAGCGCGACAGCTCGGTCAGCGCCAACTGATACACATCCCGCTTGAACTCGATCACGGCGTCGAGCGGCACCCAATATTCGTTCCAGCGCCAAGCGTCGAATTCCGGGTGATCGGTGGCGCGCAGGCAGATATCGCAGTCGCGGCCGACCATCCGAAGCAAGAACCAGATCTGTTTCTGGCCGCGGTAGTGGCCGCGTACTTCGCGCTTGATGAACTTGTCGGGCACCTCGTAACGCAGCCAGTCGCGCGTGCGACCGACGATCTTGACGTGCTCCGGGAGCAGGCCGGTTTCTTCGTGTAACTCCCGATACATCGCTTGCAAAGGGGTCTCGCCGTACTTGATGCCCCCTTGCGGAAACTGCCAGGAATGTTCACGCAGCCGCTTACCCCAAAACACCTCGTTATGCGCGTTCAAGAGGATGATGCCGACGTTCGGGCGAAAGCCTTCGCGATCAAGCATACAACCACCTTCGAATCCTTTAAAATTGCTTTGATTATAAACAGATAACGAGCCTTTGGCATCGGCATGCACCATCGGGGTTCCTCGCGCTGCAACAATCGCGCCCTCGGTGTATCCGGCGGCTTGTCTGACGAATACCGCCGCTTCGCGTAGCCTATCGGTCATGCGCGCAGCGGTCGTCGCTGACGTCTCGAAATCACTCGTTCCCTTCTTTCGGCGGCTCGCTGCGGGCTGTCGCTTTTGGAAAATCGTTGAATGAAAGCCTCCCGTTTCTTTATCGGCACTCTGAAGGAAGCCCCGGCCGACGCTGAAGTCGTCAGCCACAAGTTGATGCTCCGCGCGGGCATGATCCGGCGCGCCGCAGGCGGTATCTACAGCTACTTGCCGATCGGGCTGCGCTCGATTCGCAAGGTCGAGGCGATCGTGCGCGAGGAGATGAACCGCGCGGGCGCGCTGGAATTGCTGATGCCGGCCGTGCAGCCGGCCGAGCTCTGGCAGGAATCGGGGCGCTGGGAGCAATACGGGCCGGAGCTGCTGCGCTTCAAGGATCGCAAGCAAACCGATTTCGTGATCGGGCCGACGCACGAGGAAGTCGTGACCGACATCGCGCGCAATCAGATCAAGAGCTACCGCCAGATGCCGGTGAACTTCTATCAGATCCAGACGAAGTTCCGCGATGAAATCCGCCCGCGCTTCGGCGTGATGCGCGGCCGCGAGTTCACCATGAAAGACGCCTACTCGTTCGACAAGGACCAAGCCGGCCTGGACGAGTCGTATCGCAAGATGTTCGAGGCTTACGTGCGCATCTTCACGCGCATCGGGCTCGAGTTTCGCGCGGTCAACGCCGACAGCGGTTCGATCGGCGGCAATCGCTCGCAGGAATTTCACGTGATCGCGGCAACGGGCGAGGACGACATCGCCTACTGCCCCGATTCGGATTTCGCCGCCAACGTCGAGGCTGCCGAGGCGCTGCCGCTTTATGCCGAGCGCGCGGCTCCGCGCGAGGCGATGCAAAAGACGGCCACGCCCGGTAAAGCGAAGTGCGAGTCCGTTGCCGAGTTTCTGAACATCCCGCTCACGCGCACGATCAAGTCGATCATCCTTGCAACCGAGAACGAAGGTGCCGAGCCCACGATTTGGCTGTTGATGTTGCGCGGCGATCATGCATTGAACGAAGTGAAGGTCGGCAAGCTGCCGGGGCTGTCGGGCTTCCGTTTTGCGACCGAATCCGAGATCGTCGAATGGTTCGGCACGCCGCCGGGCTACCTCGGGCCGATCGGCACGAAAAAGCCCATCAAGGTGGTGGCCGATCGCACGGTGGCGAACATGAGCGATTTCGTCGTCGGTTCGAACGAAGTCGATTTCCATACGACGGGCGTGAACTGGGGGCGCGATCTGCCCGAGCCCGTCGTGGCCGACATTCGCAACGTCCGCCCCGGCGATCCTTCGCCGGACGGCAAAGGTGTCATCGAAATTTGCCGCGGGATCGAGGTCGGCCACGTCTTCCAGCTCGGCACGAAGTATTCGGAAGCGATGGGCGCGACGTTCCTCGACGAAAACGGCAAGCCGCAGCCGATGATCATGGGCTGCTACGGCATCGGCATCACGCGGATTCTCGGCGCGGCCATCGAGCAGAACTTCGACGATCGCGGCATCATTTGGCCCGAGGCGATCGCGCCTTTCGAAGTCGTGCTGTGCCCGATGGGCTATGACCGCAGCGAAAGCGTTCGCGCCGAGACGGACAAGCTCTACGCGCAGTTGTCGGAAGCCGGTATCGACGTGATCCTCGACGATCGCGGCGAGCGCCCCGGCGTGATGTTCGCCGATTGGGAGCTGATCGGCGTGCCGCATCGCCTCGTCATCGGCGAGCGTGGGCTCAAGGAGGGGAAGGTCGAGTATCAGGGCCGCCGCGACACGGAGCCGACGCTGCTGCCGATCGAGCAGGCTGCCGGTTTCGCGGCTCAGAAGATCCGCGCGGCACTCGCGGTTTGACGGCGGACGGATTGACGGTACTTCGGGCCGCTGCCTTCGCGGCGGCGGCCAGACGTCGCACGGTGAACTTCGAGTAGCCTCGGAATCACGGCAGCCCCGATCGCGGGGCCCCTGCGATGCCTTAACGATTGGTTTGGCGCGAATTGCCGCGCACGATGGCCGGCGTCAAGCGCCTTCGGTCAGTGCGCGGATCGTCGGCAAGTTGCGCCAATACCCCTTGGCGTCCATGCCGCAACCGAATACGTAGCGATCGGGCACTTCGAAGCCGCAGAAATCGGGGCGCAGCGGCTTGGCTTTCGTGAGCTGCTTCTCGCAGAGCACGGCGCTCAAGAACCGCTTAGCACCCATCGCGAGAATGCGGTCCCGGATCGCCGCCATGGTTTCGCCTTCGTCGAGGATGTCGTCGAGCACGAGCACGACGCGATCCTTGACCGACTCGGCCGGCGCCACGCGCCATTGCATGTCGGCGCTACCCTGGGTCGTATTGCGGTAGCGCGTCAAATGGATGTAGTCGAACTCGAGCGGAAAATCGAGATGCGGCAGCAGCATGCCAGTGAACACGGCGGCCCCGCCCATCACCGACAGCAGCAGCGGAAAGTCTTCACCGATCTGCGCGCGGATGGCTTTCGCCATTCTTTCGATCGAGGCATTCACTTCCGAGGCGGAGACGATTTCCTCGGAGTGCTGAAAAATGTGGAGAGCTTCTTCGCGATTCATGGCGTTCGGCGTGCGATGACTGTATACATAGTGTGAAGCGGCGCGGCGATGCGCGCCACGGCATAAACCCCTGCGGTTCGCAATGCTACGCTCAGCGCATGCCCGGCAGCATACCCTTCATGCCGCGCATCATCTTCTGCAGGTTGCCGCCCTTGAGCTTCTTCATCATCGTTCGCATTTGCTCGTACTGATTGAGCATCCGGTTCACCTCCTGCACTTGCACGCCCGCGCCCGCCGCGATGCGGCGCTTGCGCGTCGCCTTGATGAGCTCGGGTTTCGCGCGCTCGGCCGGGGTCATCGAATTGATGATGCCCTCCATCCGGCGCATCTGCTTTTCGGCCTGCCCCATGTCGGCGCCGGCCGCGGCTTGCTGAAACTGCGCGGGGAGCTTATCCATCAACGTCGACAAGCCGCCCATGTTCTTCATCTGCGAGAGCTGCGCGCGAAAATCATTGAGGTCGAAATCGCCGCCCTTCTTGACCTTGTCCGCCAGCTTTTGCGCGGCTTTGACGTCGACGTTGCGCTGTGCCTCCTCGACCAGAGCAAGAATGTCGCCCATCCCGAGAATGCGGTTCGCCATCCGCTCGGGGTAGAACACCTCCAGCCCGTCGAGCTTCTCGGCCACACCGACGAACTTGATCGGCTTGCCCGTGACGTGGCGCACCGAGAGCGCGGCACCGCCGCGCGAGTCGCCGTCGAGCTTCGTGAGAACGACGCCCGTGAGCGGCAGCGCATCGTTGAACGCCTTGGCCGTGTTGACGGCATCTTGCCCCAGCATCGCATCGACGACGAACAGGGTTTCGACCGGCTTCACGGCAGCGTGCAGCGCGGCGATCTCCTGCATCATCGCCTCGTCGATGCCTAGACGACCGGCCGTATCGACGATGAGCACGTCATGGTAGTGGCGCTTGGCCCAGTCGAGCGCGGCGTGCGCGATGTCGACGGGCTTTTGATTCGGTTCGGACGGGAAGAAATCCGCCCCGACTTGCTCCGTCACCGTCTTGAGCTGCGCGATGGCGGCTGGACGATAGACGTCGCACGAGACGGTCAGCACCTTCTTCTTGTACTTTTCGCGCAAGAGCTTGGCGAGCTTGCCCGAAGTCGTCGTTTTACCGGCACCCTGCAGGCCCGCCATGAGAATGACCGCCGGCGGCGTGACGGCGAGATCGAGCTCGGCCGCCTTGCCTTCGTAGTCGCCGCCGATGACGGCCGTGAGCTCGCGCTGCACGACCGAGACGAGCGCTTGGCCCGGCGACAGGCTCGACAGCACTTCTTCGCCGAGCGCCTTTTCCTTGACCTTGGCGACGAAATCGCGGACGACGGGCAACGCCACGTCGGCCTCGAGCAGGGCGAGCCGGACTTCACGCAGCATCTCCTGCGTATTCGATTCGGTGAGGCGGGCTTCGCCGCGCAGCGTCTTGACGACGCGCGCCATCCGTTGGGTAAGTGTGTCGAGCATGGGGAGCCGTAGGAAGCACAGCGGCCGCTGCGCGCCCATCGCGTTGGGGCGGGGCGGGTGCGGCGGCCTAGTGTAAACTTGGAACATGGATATTGTACTGTATGCCCTCACCGCGCTCCTTTATGGCGGCCTTGCCGTCGCCGGCTGGCGCGCGCATCGCACCGAGGGCGCGCCGTCGATGCTCTCGAGCGTGCCGCCCGTGCCGGCGCCGCCGCGCGCGCGCGCATCGGGCTCGCCCCGCGCGGGACGGGTGCTGCTGCTTGCCGCGCTCGTCGCGCACGGGGTGCTGCTGCATATCACGATCTTCCCGCACGACGCGATGGTGTTCGGGTTCGCGTTCGCCCTGTCGGCCATGTTCTGGCTCGGCGCCTGCATCTATTGGATAGAAAGCTTCTTCTTCCCGCTCGAGGGGCTCGGCCTGCTCGTGCTGCCGCTCGCGGGCCTCGCTGCGCTGATGCCGCTCGCGTTCGGCGGCGTGCACGTTCTGTCCTTCGCCGCCGCGCCGCTGTTCAAGACGCATTTCATCATCGCCAACATGGCTTACGGCCTGTTCGCGATCGCCGCCCTGCATGCGGTCCTGATGCTGTTCGCCGAGCGCCGGCTACACACGCTGCGTAGCGTGCTCGATGGCCACGGCGGCTGGATCGCGAGCTGGCTCGATACGCTGCCGCCGCTGCTGACGCTCGAGAAGCTGCTGTTTCGCCTGATCGGCGCGGGGTTCGTTTTGCTGACGCTCACGCTGATTTCCGGCGTACTCTTCAGCGAGCAATGGCTGGGCCGGCCCTTGATGTTCGATCACAAGACCGTGTTCGCGATCCTGTCCTGGCTCATGTTCGCGGCGCTGCTCGCCGGGCGCCACATTTCGGGCTGGCGCGGGCGCGCCGCCCTGCGCTGGGTGCTGGCGTCGTTCGTGGCCTTGCTGCTCGCCTACGTCGGCAGCCGTTTCGTTTTCGAGGTGCTGTTGCACCGTCCCGTCGTCTGATCGTCATGCGCCAGATTTTTCTCATCGTCGTGTTCGTGCTCGCTGCGCGTTGGCTCGTGAAAACGATGCGCGCCGCTCAAACCGAAGCCGCCGGACGAGGCGGGGCACGCCCCGGCGCGCCGCGTGGCGCGGCAGGCGCTGCTCGGCGTGCGCCGCGCCAACTCGCCGAGCCGATGGTGCGCTGCGCCGTGTGCGGCGTGCACGCCCCGCAGAGCGATTCGGTTCGCGCCGGTGCGCACTACTTTTGCAGCGTCGAGCATGCGCAGCGCCATGCCGCGCGCGCGGGCGGCCGCGAGGGCCGATGAACGCGGTGCCCTTCGCCGTCGGCGACGACGGCTGGGCGTGCGGCGCGCGCGTGCGGCCTTCGCCGAATTTCGAGGCGCGTCCCCCCGGCGCCGTGCCCACGCTCATCGTCATCCACAACATCAGCTTGCCGCCCGGCCAGTTCGGCGGCACGGCGATCGCCGATCTGTTTCTCAATCGCCTCGACTGCGACGCCCATCCCTATTACGACGCGCATTTGCGCGGCCTGCGCGTCTCGTCGCATTTCCTGATTCGACGCGACGGTGTGCTCGAGCAGTTCGTCTCGTGCGCGCAGCGCGCGTGGCACGCGGGCGTCTCGAATTTCTTCGGGCGCGAACGTTGCAACGATTTCTCCATCGGCATCGAACTCGAGGGAGACGACGCGAGTGCGTTCGAAGCGGCGCAGTACGAGACGCTCGCGCCGCTCGTCGCCGCGCTTTGCGCGCGCTATCCCGTCGAGGCGCTGGCCGGCCATTCGGACATCGCGCCTGGCCGCAAAACGGACCCGGGTCCTCACTTCGATTGGCCACGCGTGCGGCGCGACACGGCACTCGCGGATCGGTATTTCCCCTATTTGCGCGCCTAGCCGCCGCCGGTTCGCACGCTGCCGCGACTCGCGCAAAAGCGCATGCAGCTTGCGTTTGCGGTAAGTCCTTGTCCCGGCTCGGTTAATGAAAAGTCAAGCGTTCGGCCTCAAATAAACCTTTTTGAATTGGCCGATGCGTCCACTATACTTTGTATCAGCACGACGCAAGTGCACTAGATATTGTGTCGACACGCCGGGGTGTCCGAGCATCGAGCGAGGCGCCGAGACCGCAGAAAGCGGCGTGCAAATCATGCGGGTAGAACGCCGGGCGATGCTCGGCGTTCTACCTTCGGGGGAAGAACGGGACGCGCAGGAGCCGCTAGAACATGACGAAGGCCGTCGTCTTTCTCGAGTCGCGCTGCCAGGCAGCCCGATCGTTCCGTTTCTTTTCCCGCCCCTCATCGTTCGCGCTCGGGGTGGCGCGGCGGTTGTTCCAATCCGCGGTTTGACCGCACATCCAAGATCAGGAGCTTTGCACATGCAAACGACCGACAACATGACGAGCCAGCACGAAGGTGCGCAAGCCGGGCACGCGCTCGGCGGCCAGGCCGCTTACGCGCAGCCGCTCGCGCCGCAGGCGACCTTCGCGGACTACAAAGTGATCCGCCGTAATGGCAGCGTCGTGTCGTTCGAGCCGTCCAAGATCGCGATCGCCGTGACGAAGGCGTTCCTGGCCGTCAACGGCGGGCAAGGCGCCGCGTCCGCGCGCGTGCGCGAGCTCGTCGAGCAGCTGACGCAAAACGTCGTGCGCGCGCTCGTGCGCAGCCGCCCGAACGGCGGCACGTTCCATATCGAAGACATCCAAGATCAAGTCGAACTCGCGCTGATGCGCGGCGGCGAGCACAACGTGGCCCGGGCCTACGTGCTGTATCGCGAGAAGCGCAATCAGGAGCGCGGCCACGGCCAGGAAGCCGCCGCGCCGTCCGCCGGCCTCAACGTCGTCGACAACGGCGTCACGCGCCCTCTCGATCTGCCGGCACTGCGCGCCCTGATCGAATCGGCTTGCGAGCAGCTCGGCGATGCCGTGAGCGCCGAGCCGATCGTCGCCGAGACGGTCAAGAACCTCTATGACGGCGTGCCGATGAGCCAGGTCTACGACTCGGCCATCCTGGCGGCGCGCACGATGATCGAGAAGGATCCGGCCTACAGCCAAGCGACCGCTCGCCTCCTGCTGCACACGATCCGCCGCGAAATCCTCGGCGAGGAAGTGACGCAAAGCGAAATGGGCGAGCGCTACGTCGAGTATTTCCCGCAGTTCATCAAGCACGGCATCGAAGCGGAATTGCTCGACGAAAAGCTGCTGCAGTTCGACCTGAAGCGCCTGGGCGCGGCACTCGACGCGAGCCGCGATCTGCAATTCGGCTACCTCGGCCTGCAAACGCTGTACGACCGCTACTTCCTGCACGTCGACGGTACACGCATCGAAATGCCGCAGGCATTCTTTATGCGCGTAGCCATGGGCCTGTCGCTGAACGAGATCGATCGCGAGGCGCGGGCCATCGAGTTCTACAACGTGCTTTCGACGTTCGATTTCATGAGCTCCACCCCGACGCTGTTCAATTCGGGCACGCGCCGCTCGCAGCTGTCCTCGTGCTACCTCACGACGGTCGCGGACGATCTGGACGGCATCTATGAAGCGCTGAAGGAAAACGCGCTGCTGTCGAAGTTCGCCGGCGGTCTCGGCAACGACTGGACGCGCGTGCGCGCGCTCGGCTCGCACATCAAGGGCACGAACGGCAAGTCACAAGGCGTCGTGCCGTTCCTGAAGGTCGTCAACGACACGGCGGTGGCCGTGAATCAGGGCGGCAAGCGCAAGGGCGCCGTCTGCGCGTATCTCGAATCGTGGCACCTCGACATCGAGGAGTTCCTCGAGCTGCGCAAGAACACGGGCGACGATCGCCGCCGTACCCATGACATGAACACGGCCAACTGGATTCCCGACCTGTTCATGAAGCGTGTGATGGAAGGCGGCAACTGGACGCTGTTCTCGCCGTCCACCTGCCCGGATCTGCACGACAAGTTCGGCGCGGACTTCGAGAAGGCTTACGCGGCATATGAAGAGAAGGTGGCGCGCGGCGAGATCAAGCTGTTCAAGAAGATTCCGGCCGCCCAGCTCTGGCGCAAGATGCTCGGTATGCTGTTCGAGACGGGCCACCCCTGGATCACGTTCAAGGATCCTTGCAACGTCCGTTCGCCGCAGCAGCACGTCGGCGTCGTCCATTCGTCGAACCTGTGCACCGAAATCACGCTGAACACGAGCGACAGCGAAATCGCCGTCTGCAACCTGGGCTCCGTGAACCTCGTCGCGCACCTCGTGAAGCAGGCCGACGGCCGCTACGCGCTCGATCACGACAAGCTCAAGCGCACGGTCAGCGTGGCGATGCGCATGCTCGACAACGTCATCGACATCAACTATTACGCGGTGTCGAAGGCGCGCAACTCGAACCTGAAGCACCGCCCGGTCGGCATGGGCATCATGGGCTTCCAGGATTGCCTGCACGTGCTGCGCACGCCGTATGCGTCCGACGAAGCGGTCGAATTCGCCGACCGTTCGATGGAAGCGGTCTGCTACTACGCCTATTACGCCTCCACGGAGCTGGCCGAGGAGCGCGGCCGGTATTCGAGCTATCGCGGCTCGCTGTGGGATCGCGGCATCCTTCCGCAGGACACGTTGAAGCTGCTCTCCGACGCCCGCGGCGGCTACGTCGAGGTCGATACGTCCGAGACGATGGACTGGGCCACGCTGCGCTCGCGCATCGCGACCTACGGCATGCGCAACTCGAACTGCGTCGCGATCGCGCCCACGGCGACGATCTCGAACATCATCGGCGTATCGGCCTGCATCGAGCCGACGTTCCAAAATCTGTACGTGAAGTCGAACCTGTCGGGCGAATTCACGGTGGTGAACGACTACCTCGTGCGTGACCTGAAGGCGCGCGGGCTGTGGGACGAGGTGATGGTGGCCGATCTGAAGTACTTCGACGGCACGCTTTCGCGCATCGACCGCGTGCCGGCCGATCTGCGCGCCATCTACGCCACCGCGTTCGAAGTCGATCCGAAGTGGCTCGTGGAAGCGGCGTCGCGCCGTCAGAAGTGGATCGACCAGGCGCAGTCGCTGAACATCTATATGGCGGGCGCATCGGGCAAGAAGCTCGACGAGGTCTACAAGCTCGCATGGCTGCGCGGCCTGAAGACGACCTACTATCTGCGCACGATGGCGGCCACGCACGTCGAGAAGTCGACGGTCGCGCACGGCGCGCTCAACGCGGTGCCCTCGGCGGACGGCGGTGCGAGCGGCGGCGGAGCGGCAGGCGGCTTCGGTGCATCGGGTGGCGCGTCGTCGATCGGTGGCGCGGGCTCGTCGATGAGCGGCATGAGCGCGGCGTCCGTCGCGGCGGCGCAAGAGCCGCAGCCCGATGGCCCCGTCTGCATGCTGCGCCCCGGCGATCCGGGTTTCGACGAATGCGAGGCTTGCCAGTAACTGCAGCGGCATCTGTCGCGAGCCGGCGCATCAGCTGAGCGCCGGCATGAACGGAGCGGGGCGCGCGAACGACAAAGAGAACGAGACGCGCGCTTCGCGATCGATGTGGGATGCACTTCGCAACGCATCGAGACGACGCTTCACGCGTCATCGACGATCTCGCGTATGCGACGCAACGAACAAAGTGTTGTATCGAGGTCGCAGGGCGAATCGAAAAACAAGGTTTTTCGCGAGCGAACCCTTTTATCGCTCGTGAAAAGATGGTACAAACCGATCTAAATTGATGGTGAGAATTTATGCTCAACTGGGATGACGAGACGACTGCCGTAACTCCCTCGAGCGGTTCGCAACTGAATGCGTTGCGCAACCCCGCGGGTCAGGCTGTCGAAACGCAAGCGGCGGCGCGCACAGCGACGCAAGCGCTGCCCGCGCAAACCATCTTCGCAAACGACGTTGCCGTCGCTCCGTACGCGGCGGCACCCGTTGCCGAACAACCCGCCGCTGCATCCGAGGCGCGCGTGAACGTCGCCGACAAGCGGATCATCAACGGCCGCACCGACGTCAACCAACTCGTGCCGTTCAAGTACAAGTGGGCGTGGGAGAAGTACCTCGCCGGCTGCGCGAACCACTGGATGCCGCAGGAAATCAACATGTCGCGCGACATCGCGCTTTGGAAGGACCCGAACGGGCTGACCGAAGACGAGCGCCGCATCGTCAAGCGCAACCTCGGCTTCTTCGTGACGGCCGATTCGCTCGCCGCGAACAACATCGTGCTGGGCACCTACCGCCACATCACGGCGCCCGAGTGCCGGCAGTTCTTGCTGCGCCAGGCGTTCGAAGAGGCGATCCACACGCACGCCTATCAGTACATCGTCGAATCGCTGGGCTTGGACGAAGGCGAGATCTTCAATGCCTACCACGAGGTCACCTCGATCCGCGACAAGGACGAGTTCCTGATCCCGTTCATCCACACGCTGACCGACCCGGCGTTCAAGACGGGCACGCTCGAAGCCGACCAGAAACTGCTGAAGTCGCTGATCGTCTTTGCCTGCGTCATGGAAGGGTTGTTCTTCTACGTCGGGTTTACGCAAATTCTCGCGCTCGGCCGGCAGAACAAGATGACGGGCGCGGCGGAGCAGTACCAATACATCCTGCGCGACGAGTCGATGCACTGCAATTTCGGCATCGACCTGATCAACCAGATCAAGCTCGAGAACCCGCACCTGTGGACGCGCGAATTCCGCGAGGAGATTCGCGAGCTGTTCAAGCATGCGGTCGAGCTCGAATACCGCTACGCCGAGGACACGATGCCGCGCGGCGTGCTGGGACTCAACGCGTCGATGTTCAAGAGCTATCTGCGCTTCATCTGCAACCGCCGTTGCCAGCAGATCGGCCTCGATCCGCTTTACCCGAACGAGGAGAACCCGTTCCCGTGGATGAGCGAGATGATCGACCTGAAGAAGGAACGCAACTTCTTCGAGACGCGAGTCATTGAATATCAAACCGGCGGTGCGCTGTCTTGGGAATGACGCGTGCTGACTGATGCAATGAATGATGATGGGGCGCCGCCGCGACAACCGCCGCGGCGGACAAGGTAAGGAGCAAGAACGCCTAATGCAAAGCGTGCCCGGCGGTGCAACCGCCCACAAACACGACAGGCACTTTGCGAACCCTTCGGTGGGATGGGCGAACTACCCCCTAAAAAAGCCGGTGGCCTGGCCACCGGCTTGTCACGAGCGAATATCGGGCTGGGCGAGCGCATGGCGCTCGCCGGCCAACTCGATCTGGCGTGCTGTGCCTTTGGGTACGGCACGCCTTACCGCATTCATTAGCGTAAGCACTAGGTTTTTGCGTACGCCGATGAATAGCCCGCTTCGCAGCGCGCGCCGCCAACGCCGGCGCGCAGCGGGAAGCGGGTTTGAAGAAGGGTGTAGTTCGAACTGACTCATTCTCAAACCTGAAGGAGAAAACAATGGCAACAGCCAAGAAAAAACCCGCCGCTAAGAAAGCCGCTCCGGCCAAGAAGGCAGCTCCGGCGAAGAAGGTCGCAGTGAAGAAGGTCGCTGCGAAGAAGGCGGCACCGGCTAAGAAGGTTGCAGCCAAGAAAGTCGCAGTGAAGAAGGTTGCGGCGAAGAAGGCGGCACCGGCCAAGAAGGCCGCAGTGAAGAAGGTTGCGGCGAAAAAGGCAGCACCGGCCAAGAAAGCGGCCGTGAAGAAGGTTGCAGCCAAGAAGGCCGCGCCTGCGAAGAAGGCTGCCGCCAAGAAGGCTGCGCCTGCTAAGAAGGCTGCCGCTAAGAAGGCTGCGCCTGCGAAGAAGGCTGCCGCCAAGAAGGCTGCGCCTGCTAAGAAGGCCGCTCCTGCGAAGAAGGCTGCCCCTGCGAAGAAGGCTGCGGCGAAGAAAGCTGCTGCCGCACCCGCTGCCCCTGCTGCGCCTGCTGCCGCATCGACGGCGCCTGCATCGACGGTGAAGACCGCGTTGAACCCGGCCGCTGCTTGGCCGTTCCCGACCGGCAGCCGTCCGTAATAGGACGGTGCGGCGAGCGCGGCGCATCGCGGCCGCAATCGCCGCACACCGGTAGCGATGAAAAGACCCCGTCACCGGTTCGCCGGCGGCGGGGTCTTTTTATGCTCACGTCTAGGTCGTCATGCGTTCGTTATGCCCCGCGGACTAGTCGGCCACGCGAACATTGCGAGCGTGGAGGGCGGCGGGAAAGGGCGCGAGAGTCCGAGGGCTCGAAGGCTCAGTGCGTGACGCGTGTGACGCCGGCGCTCGAGAGCAGACGCACGCGATCCCCCGCTTGGAACACCTCGCCGGTGGCCGCTTGCGTGATGGCGCGCAGATCGCCGTTGTCGAGCCGCACGGTGATTTCGAGACCGTTGCGCTTCGCGACGCCGTTTTCGACGGCATTGCCTGCGACGGCGCCGGCGATGCCGCCGATGATGGCCGTTGCGATCGAGCCTCGGCCGCCGCCGAACGCGCTGCCCGCGACGGCGCCCAGCGCGCCGCCGCCGATTGCGCCGAGCCCGCTCGGCTGCCCGTCGTTCGACGAGATCGTCACGGCGCGGACGCTTTCGACGGTACCGAACCGAACGGATTCCTCGCGCTGCGCCTGGCCCGCCGTATAAACGTCGGGCGAACTGCTGTTGTAGGCGCACCCCGTCATGGTCACGGTACCGACCATCAGCGTGATGAGCATCACTCGAGTCGATGTTTTCATTGTCTGTTGCTCCACAAGGGTATTACGGGTATTACCGCAAGCTATAGCCGAAGGCCTGCTTGAATCGTTCGTCGATTTCACCGGCGCTGGGCGTGTAGGTTTGCGGCCCGGCATGCTCGATCTTCAGCGAGCCCATCAGGCTCGCTAAACGGCCCGTCGTGGCCCAATCCAAACCGCGTTCGATGCCGTAAAGCAATCCTCCGCGAAACGCATCGCCGCAACCGGTGGGGTCGACGACCGTCGAGGCAGGCACCGCAGGAATGTCTTCGGACTTGCCGCCGTGATGGATCCGCGCGCCGTGCTCTCCGCGCGTCACGATCAGCGCTTTCACGCGCTGAGCGATTTCATCGAGCGACCAGCCCGTCTTGTTGCTGACGAGACTTGCCTCGTAGTCGTTGACTGCTACGTAGGTGGCGAGTTCAATCGCGCGTTTGAGCGCGTCGCCCGAGAACAGCGGCAGGCCTTGGCCCGGATCGAAGACGAACGGCACGCCGGCGGCGGCGAGCTTTTCCGTGTGTTGGACCATGCCGTCGTAGCCGTCCGGCGCGACGATCGCGAGCGTGATGTCCTGAGCTTGATCGGCGTGGTTCAGATGCGATTGCATCATCGCGCCCGGGTGGAACGCGGCGATCTGATTGTTGTCGAGATCGGTCGTGATCATCGCTTGGGCCGTGTACGTGTCCGGTACGACGCGCACGTGGTCGGTGCGAAGGCCGAGGCTCTTGATGCGATCGAGATAGAGCTGGCCGTCGACTTCGCCGATCGTACCCATGATGCGAGCGTCGCCGCCGAGCAGATTCAGCGAGTAGGCGATGTTGCCGGCGCAGCCGCCGAACTCGCGGCGCATCGTCGGCACGAGGAAGCTCACGTTCAGGATATGGACCTGCTCGGGCAGGATGTGCTCGCGAAAGCGCCCCTGGAAGGTCATGATGTTGTCGTAGGCGAGCGAGCCGCAAATCAGCGTAGCCAAGGCAAGAATTCCTATGCGTGGTTCAATGGGGGGCCATACGAAAACGCCGCGCTGAGGATCTTCAGCGCGGCGTGCTTCGTCTAGCGGTAGCGGGCGATGCGGCTTACTTGAGCGCGCTCAGTGCCGCGTCGTAGTTCGGCTCGTTCTTGATCTCGCCCACGAGCTCGGCGTGCACGACCTTGTCGTTTTCGTCGACGACGACCACGGCCCGCGCCGTGAGGCCCGTGAGCGGGCCCGACAGGACATCGACGCCGTACGCTTGCGCGAACTCGTGACCGCGGAACGTCGAGGCCGTGACGACGTTCTCGATGCCTTCGGTCGTGCAAAAGCGCGTCGCGGCGAACGGCAGATCGCCGGAGACGACGATGACGGCCGTGTTCTGCAGTTTGGCCGCGGCTTCGTTGAACTTACGCGTCGACGTGGCGCACGTGGGCGTGTCGAGGCTCGGGACGATGTTCAGCACTTTGCGCTTGCCGGCGAAATCGGCGAGCGTGACCGGCTTCAGATCCTTGCCGACGAGCGAGAACTCGGGGGCCTTTTGGCCGACGGACGGAAACGCGCCACCGACTTCGATCGGGTTGCCGCCCAGCGTGACTTGACTCATGTTAGCTCCGGATGTTCGTTTGAGGTTGTCGCAAGTGCGAAATGGTGGGCGCGCGTGCCGCCGCGCCCGGATTGCGCTACGGGTAAAAGATCTGGACGCGGAAGTTCGTCGCGATCGCATTGCCGCTGTCCAGGCGGACGATCATCGTTTGCGTCGCATGCGCGGGCAGGCCGGCCGCGATCGCCGTGCCGGGCGGCACGTAATCTTGCGGCCACAGGATGCGACGGATCGCGACGTTGTTCTTGTCGTCGAACAGCGTCAGCTCGATCGCCGGATAGGCAAGCGCGATGCCGTAGCGATTGCGCAGCGGCACGCGCAACTCGAGGCGGTGCGGGCCGTCGACTTGACGCAGATCGGACGCTTCGACCTGCAGCCCGTCGATGTCGCGCGGCGGTGAGAGCCGGCAACCGAACTGCTCGCAGACGCGCGCGAACAGCGGTTGCGAATCGGGCCAGTAGACCATGACCGCTTCGCGCTGCCACCACGCAAGTTGCGCGATCAGCGCGGCGATCAGCACGAGGGCGACGATGCCGCCCAGCAGGTACCCGATCGCCCGGCCGGGCGATTTGGCGCGCGCCTCGCGTGTCATCGCGAAGTGGCGTTCGGCATCATCGGACTCGGGCGGCTCCGCGAAGAGCGGCGGAACCGCCCCGGCGTGGGCGCTGGCCTGCGCTTGGCCGAAGCGAGGTTCGGCTGCGGCTTGTTCCTCTGCTTGAGCTTGGGCGCCTAGGCTGGCGCGAAGTTGCGGCTCGATGTGCGGCTCGCCGTCGGCATCGGCGTTGACTTCGCCTGCCGCCTCGACTTCCGTTTCCGCTTCCGTTTCGGCCGGGGCACGGCCGTTGAAATGAGGCTCGTCGTCGTGCCACAGCGGTTCGCTCGACCGAGCCCAAGCCGGATGGGCAGGCGGCTCTGCCTGTTCGTCTGGGGCGGGTTCGATCGGCTCCGATGGCTTCGGCTCGTCGTGGAGTACGTCCGGGGCGGGGGGCGGAGCTTCTTCGACGAAATGGGATGCGTGCGCCCCGTTTTCGCCGTGCTCTCGAACTTCGTGCTCGGTTTCAGGTACGGCTTCGGAGCGAGGAGCGAGCGCGTCGGCCCGTTCCTGGGCTTCCTGCTCGGCCCGAGCTTCGGCTTCCGCACGAGCCTGAGCTTCGGCTTCCGCGCGAGCTTGAGCTTCGGCTTCCGCACGAGCTTGAGCCTCGGCTTCCGCACGAGCCCGAGCTTCGGCTTCCGCACGAGCCTGAGCTTCGGCTTCCGCGCGAGCTTGAGCTTCGGCTTCCGCGCGAGCTTGGGCTTCGGCTTCCGCGCGAGCTTGGGCTTCGGCTTCCGCGCGAGCTTGAGCTTCGGCTTCCGCACGAGCTTGAGCTTCGGCTTCCGCACGAGCTTGAGCTTCGGCTTCAGCGCGAGCTTGAGCTTCGGCTTCGGCTTCGGCTTCGGCTTCGGCTTCGGCGCGCTCTCGGGCTTCGCGCTCGGCTTGCGCTTCGGCCTCGGCGTCACGCGCGGACGCGTGTTCGTCATCGCGTCTGCTCTCGTGCTCGGTTACCGGGGGGAGCGGTGCCGATTCGGGTTCCGGCGCAGTGGGCTGCGCGCCCGCATGCGGGTCGAGCTGATTGCTCCGTGCATTGAAAACTTCGTGGCAGTGTCCGCAGCGGGCGAACCCGCCGGACACCGCGAGCAGGGCTTCCTGCACGCGGAAAACCGTTTCGCAGTGAGGACAGCGAGTGGCTAGAACCATGGTGGGCGGGAGAACCGGGGCGAGCCGGTGCGTCGATCGATAGGCGCTATTCTATCGGTTTCCCGCCGCGAGTTCGGCCGCGCCTCAATGGCCATCGGGGGCGGCGGTGCGCTTCACGCCGGTTAGGCAGACCCAGCCTTCGTGCTCGCGCCATACACCGATGTCGATCCACGGCTGATAAGCGGCCGCAACTTCTTCGGCTTGCCGCGCAAGCACGCCCGACAGCGCGATGCGTCCGCCGGTTTTCACCTTCGCGCTCAGCATCGATGCCATCAATTTGAGCGGGTTCGACAAAATATTCGCAACGACGATGTCGAATTGTCCAGCGGGGCAATCGTCGGGCAGCGAGTAGGCAACGATGGCTCGATTGCGCTCACTATTCAGCCGGGCCGATTCGACGGCTTGAGGGTCGATGTCGACACCGACGACAGGCGCCGCGCCGCACTTATTGGCGAGAATCGCCAGGATGCCCGAGCCGCAGCCGTAGTCGAGCACCGATTGCCCGGGAGTCACCGATTCCTCGAGCCACTCCATGCACAGCCGGGTGGTGGGGTGGCTGCCCGTGCCGAAAGCGAGGCCCGGATCGAGTTCGAGAATCAGCGCCTGCGGGTCGGGCGCATCGTGCCAAGACGGCACGACCCAAATGCGTTTGCCGATCGCGATCGGTTCGAACTGGGATTGCGTGAGGCGCACCCAGTCCTGCTCTGGCACTTCGCGCACGGTGAAGGGCGGCGTGTCCGTCAGACCGATCGCATTGGCCGCGGCGGCCGCGAGCACGGCCGGGTCTTGCTCGGGCGTGAGCAACGCGACGACGCGCGAATGCTGCCACGCCGTCCGGTCGGGCGTGAGGCCGGGCTCGCCGAATAGCGGTTGCTCGTCGGGCGTATCGGCATCGGCGTCTTCCACCGATACCGATAGCGCGCCGAGGTCGAGCAGCGCGTCGGACAACGCTTCCGCGCGCGTCCGGTCGAGCTCGACGATCAATTCGCGGTAGCTCATCGTGGACTCATCCTAGCAGCGAGCGAGCCAAGGGAGCGTGGCGACAGGCTCATCACGCTTCTTCCGGTGCGGCTTGCTGCTTTTCCGCGAGCCGGTGTTCGAGGTAGTGAATGCTCGTGCCGCCTTCGACGAATCCGCCGTCGAGCATCAGCTCACGATGCAGCGGGATGTTCGTCAGAATGCCTTCCACGACCATTTCCGACAATGCAATGCGCATGCGGCGGATCGCTTGCTCGCGCGTCGCGCCGTAGGCGATCAGCTTGCCGATCATCGAATCGTAGTTCGGCGGAACGAAGTAGCCGTTGTACGCGTGCGAATCGACGCGGATGCCCGGGCCGCCCGGCGTGTGCCACGACGTGATGCGTCCCGGCGACGGCGTGAAGCGGAACGGGTCCTCGGCGTTGATCCGGCACTCGATCGCGTGACCGCGGAACACGATGTCGCGCTGGCGCAGCATGAGCTTTTCGCCGGCGGCGATGCGGATTTGCTCTTGCACGATGTCGACGCCCGTGATCAGCTCCGTGACCGGGTGCTCGACCTGCACGCGCGTGTTCATTTCGATGAAGTAGAACTCGCCGTTCTCATAGAGGAACTCGAACGTGCCGGCGCCGAGATAGCCCATCTTCTTGCAGGCATCGGCGCAGCGGTCGCCGATGCGCTCGATCAGACGGCGCGCGATGCCGGGCGCGGGCGCTTCCTCGATCACCTTTTGATGGCGGCGCTGCATCGAGCAGTCGCGCTCGCCGAGCCACAGTGCGTTCTTGAACGAATCCGCGAGCACCTGAATTTCGATGTGGCGCGGGTTTTCGAGGAACTTCTCCATGTAGACCTGCGGGTTGCCGAATGCGCGCCCAGCTTCCTCGCGCGTCATGTTGACGGCGTTCACGAGCGCCGCCTCGGTATGGACGACGCGCATGCCGCGGCCGCCGCCGCCGCCCGCGGCCTTGATGATGACGGGGTAGCCGATCGCGCGCGCGATCTTGATGATCTCCTTCGGATCTTCCGGCAGGGCGCCTTCCGAGCCCGGCACGCACGGCACGCCGGTCTTGATCATCGTTTGCTTGGCCGACACCTTGTCGCCCATCAGACGGATCGTCTCGGGGCGCGGGCCGATGAAGGCGAATCCCGACTGCTCGACGCGCTCGGCGAAATCGGCGTTCTCCGACAGAAAGCCGTAGCCGGGGTGAATCGCTTCGGCATCGGTCACTTCCGCCGCGCTGATCAGCGCGGGCATGTTCAGGTAGCTCTGCGGCGACGGCGCCGGTCCGATGCAGACGGCCTCGTCGGCGAGCTTCACGTACTTGGCGTCTTTATCGGCAGTCGAGTAGGCGACGACCGTCTTGACGCCGAGTTCGCGGCATGCGCGCTGGATGCGCAACGCAATTTCGCCGCGATTGGCAATGAGAATTTTTTCAAACATGGCTTGGGTCCGACGCATAAAGGGGCTCGTGCGTCGTGGTGCCGCGAACGGTGGCGGCGCACGGCATTCGAGCGAAACGGCGTACACCCGGGCACGCACTGGCCCGGGCCCGCTTTGCGATCAGCCGATGACGAATAGCGGCTGGCCGTATTCGACGGCTTGACCGTTCTCTGCGAGGATCTCCTTCACGACACCTTCCTTGTCGGACTCGATTTCGTTGAGCAGCTTCATCGCTTCGATGATGCACAGCGTTTGGCCTTCCTTGACCGTATCGCCCACTTGGACGAACGGGTCGGCGCCCGGGGACGGCGCGCGGTAGAAGGTGCCGACCATCGGCGACGTGACCGCATGCCCTTGTGGGGCGCTGGCCGGTGCGCTGGCGACGGCAGAGGGCGCCGTATCGAGCGCTGCCGCACCGGCGGCCGGCGCGGGGGCGGCGAACGACGGCGCATAGGAAGCGGACGGCTGTACGTAAACCGGCGGCGCATTCTTGACGATGCGGACTTTGCCTTCGCCTTCGGTCACTTCGAGCTCGGAGATGCCCGATTCGGAAACGAGGTCGATCAAAGTTTTCAGCTTACGTAGATCCATAGGGAATCCCCTTGTTCAATGCGTGAGGCACCGGCTCGTGCCGGCGCCGATTTGGTGTTCTGAAATCAGCTGCGTGCGCCTGGCTGCGCGAGCCGCTCGAGCGCGAACTCGAGTGCGTACAGATACCCCTTCCAACCGAGCCCGCAGATGACACCTTCGGCCAGATCGGAAAAGTACGAGTGATGCCTGAACGGCTCCCGGCGATGCACGTTCGACAGGTGAATCTCGACGAATGGGATGCCGACGCCCGCCAGCGCGTCGCGCAAGGCCACGCTCGTGTGCGTATAGGCCGCGGGATTGATCACGACGAACTCGACCGCTTCCGTACGGGCTGCCTGCACGCGGTCGACGAGTTGGCCTTCGTGGTTGCTTTGGAACGTTGCCAACTCGAAGCCCGCTTCTTGCGCGCGGGCCACGAGGGCTTGATCGATTTCGCCGAGCGTGACGCGGCCGTAGACCTCGGGTTCCCGCGTACCTAGCAGGTTGAGGTTGGGGCCGTGCAGTACCAGCAATCGTCTCATGGTTCGCTTCTGTTTCCGCTAAATTGCGCGCACTTTAGCGCCGTTTATCGAAACTTGTCTAGCAGCGGATGAAAATGTCAGTTCGTCGGAAGGTATTTTTTGCCGATTGCACGGTGCTGCTGCTCATAACTGCCGGCAATCATGGCCGATCTAACTATGAACCGCATGCATCTGCGGCGAACCGGTTTTTTGGCCTCAGAGGGCATCCAGCGTCTTGCTCAGTTCGGCTGGCGTGACTTGTCCTAATTTTGTCGACCGTACGGCGCCGTTAGCGTCAATTACCACCGTGAAGGGTAGGGCGCCGGCGGTATTGCCGAGGCTGCGCGCCAAATCGGCGCCGCCGAATCCGCTGACCAAAATGGGGTAATCGACGGGGATCTTCTTCAAGAAGTTCTGCACGTTCTGCGACGAGTCGACCCCGATGCCGATGAATTCGATCCCCTTCTTGGCATATTGATCGTGGAGCCGAACGAGTTCGGGCATCTCGGCCACGCAGGGTCCGCACCACGACGCCCAGAAGTTGACGACGAGAACGCGGCCCTTGTAAGGCGCCAGCGTTTGGTGCTTGCCTGCCACGTCTTGCAACGGCGCCGAGAGCAGTTGCGCGACGGCGCCGCTCGCGGGCGCGGCAGCCGCGAGCGCCTGCGATTGAGCCTGCGGCTGCTGTGGCGAGGTGCCTGCGCTGCTCGCATCCCCGAACAGCCACTGGCGGGCACCGACACCGACGGCAGCCGCGACGAGCGCGACGGCGGCAAAGGCGAGAGTAACTTTCGTGTTCATCTAGCTCGGGATAGATAGTAGGGACACACAACACATGCGCTCAGTTCGCGAACGGCGCCGCGTCGTCCGCGGCCAGCAGTGCCCGGACGCCCTCGGCGTTTGCCCTTGCCGCGCGGCCGCGCGCATCGGCCCGCACCGCGCCACGCAGGTCGTCGGTGTCGTACAACGCAATGTGAATGCCGACCAGTTCCTCGTCGCGCGACGCGCGCCAAAGGAAGCTCAGCGTTTCCACCTCGCCGCGCCCGCCGAAGTGGCGAGTCTCGGACACCTCGTACTGGACGTTCGCATTGAGCAGATAAATGGCGACTTCCTTCGGGTTGTCGCAAAACAGTTGCAGATGGATGTCGGAATGCTCGCCGGCCGTCCCGTTCAGCACCGCCCCCGTCAAATAAGGGTTGAACGGCGCGAGGCGCCTCATCCAGTCCAGTGCGATTTCTCGCAGCCGGCGCAGCACCGCCGGTTGCGTATCGGATTGGAACAGCAACTGATACTCGCGGATTTCTTCCTCGATCTGATCGTTGTCGGGAAGCCATTCGCCGGCGACGCGCGTTTGCCCGACCACCTGCCGCGCGGCCTTGCGCTTGGCGTTCGCGTAGTCGAGCCCCTCCTCGGCGATGAGGCGGGCCGCCGCAATCGCGATTTCTTCCCG
Organism: Trinickia sp.; assembly: GCF_051953955.1. GTDB lineage: Bacteria > Pseudomonadota > Gammaproteobacteria > Burkholderiales > Burkholderiaceae > Trinickia. Next base: position 28,151 of record NZ_JBQCIF010000061.1, read on the forward strand.
CACTCGCTGCGGATCGACAATAGATTTGCGCACCATCCGGCAATCATACTAGATCGCTCAGTCTTGCCCCGAGCGCCCGGGCGGCGAGGGCGCGTCGGGTACAATAGCGAGCCTCACGCGGCTCGCCCGCCCGGCGTTCGCGTCCCACCATGCACTCGCGGCAAGCGCGGCACGAGCAGACAGTTTTTATGCATATCCACATCCTCGGCATCTGCGGCACATTCATGGGCGGTCTCGCGGTTCTCGCGCGCGGCGCGGGACATACCGTGACGGGCTGCGACGCCGGCGTCTATCCGCCGATGAGCACGCAGCTCGAGGCCCAAGGCATCACGCTCATCGAAGGCTATGGCGCCGAGCAGCTCGATCTGAAGCCGGATCTATTCGTCGTCGGTAACGTCGTTTCGCGCGGCAATCCGCTGATGGAAGCCATTCTCGACCGGGGGCTGCCGTATGTCTCGGGGCCACAGTGGCTCGGCGAGCACGTGCTCGCGGGCAAATGGGTGCTGGCGGTGGCCGGCACGCACGGCAAGACGACGACGAGTTCGATGCTCGCCTGGCTGCTCGAGGACGCCGGGCTCGATCCCGGGTTCCTGATCGGCGGCGTGCCGTTGAACTTCGGCGTCTCGGCGCGGCTCACCGATTCGAGCTTTTTCGTCATCGAGGCCGACGAATACGACACCGCGTTCTTCGATAAGCGCTCGAAATTCGTCCACTATCGGCCGCGCACCGCGATCTTGAACAATTTGGAGTTCGATCACGCCGATATCTTCCCCGATCTCGCCGCCATCGAAACGCAATTTCATCATCTTGTGCGCACGGTGCCCGGCGTTGGGCGTCTCATCGTCAATGGGCGCGAGGCGGCGCTCGAACGGGTGCTCGCACGCGGCGTCTGGAGCGAGGTGGAACGCTTCGGCGTCGAGGGCGGGTGGAGCGCGCTGCCCGCGGCCGACGGCGAGCCGATCGACGAGCGTTACGCCGTCTATTGGCGCGGCGAGCGAGCCGGCGTCGTGAACTGGCAGGTACAGGGCGAGCACAATCGGCTCAACGCGTTGGCGGCGATCGCCGCGGCGCGCCACGTCGGCGTGCCGCCGGCCCAGGCCGTGCGCTCGCTCGGCGGGTTTCGCAACGTCAAGCGGCGCATGGAAGTGCGCGGTAGCGTCGATGGGGTCACCGTCTACGACGATTTCGCCCATCACCCGACGGCGATCGAGACGACCATCGCGGGTTTGCGCGCGCGCGTCGGCAGCGAGCGCACGCGCATCTTGGCCGTGCTCGAGCCTCGCTCGAACACGATGAAGCTCGGCGTCATGAAGGCCCAGCTGCCGGCGAGCCTTGCCGGGGCCGATCTCGTCTTCGGCTACGGCGCGCCGACGGGGCGCGATGCGCTCGGCTGGGACCTGAACGAGACGCTCGCGCCGCTCGGCGAGAAGGCTCGAGCCTTCGACGATCTCGAGGCGCTCGTCGCCGCGGTCGTGCGGGCGGCACGGCCGGGCGACCACGTGCTCGTCATGAGCAACGGGGGATTCGGCGGCGTCCATCAGAAATTGCTCGCAGCGCTCGGCTCGAGCGCGAGAGGCGCCGTGTGATTCTCTATCTGCACGGCTTTCGGTCGTCGCCGAAATCGTTCAAGGCCCGCCTGCTCGCGGCACGCATGGCAGAACTCGGGCGCGCGAGCGATTGGCGTTGCCCGATGCTGCCGGTTTCGCCGCACGAGGCGGTTGCCGTGGCCGAGGCGCAAGTGGCGGGTTGCGCGGCGGATCGAGTGACCGTGATCGGCAGCTCGCTCGGCGGCTATTTCGCCACGCATCTTGCCGAGAAGCACGGCTGGCGCGCGGTGCTGCTCAATCCGGCGGTTCTGCCGCAACGCGATCTGTCGGCCTATTTGGGCGAGCAGCCGCTTTGGCATGGCGGCGGCAGCATCGTCGTCGAGCCGCATCATCTCGATGAACTGCGCGCGCTCGGCGTCGATTCGATCACGCGGCCGGAACGCTATTATTTGATCGCCGCCACGGGCGACGAGGTGCTTGACTACCGCGAGATGGTCATGCATTACGCTGGCGTCGAGACGAGACTGATCGTCGGCAGCGACCATGCGATCAGCGAGTTCGTCGACTACGTCGACGACGTGCTCGCATTTTGCGGTATCGCCCCGGCCGAGCTCGCGTAGCGCACGCCGCGCGACCGAACTGAACAACAATCGATCCGCAGCGGGTGCGCGGTTTGCGCGCGAGGCTTGCTGCGAGGGCCAATTCGTAACGAGAGTGTCGAGTGAACGTTTTTTTTGAGGAATCGGGCGGTTTGAAGGCGGGTAGCGTGCTGTCCCGCCAAGGCGATGCACTGCAGGTCGAATTGCCGGGCGGCCGGCGCGCGAAGGTGCGCGCCAAGGACGTGCTGATCGAGTTCGATAAGCCGAGCGCAGCCGAGCTGCTGCAAGAGGCCGACGCGGCCGCGCAGCAGATCGACCTCGATTTTTTGTGGGAATGCGCGCCCGCCGAGGAGTTCGCGTTCGCTGCGCTCGCCGGCGAATACTTCGGCGCGCAATCGGGCCCCGTCGAACGCGCGGCGCTCGTGCTGCGCATGCAGGGCGCGCCGGTCTATTTTCGCCGCAAGGGCCGCGGGCAGTATCAGCGTGCGCCCGAGGATCAGTTGAAAATGGCGCTGGCCGCGCTCGAGCGCAAGCGTCAGCAAGCGCTCGTGCAAGCGCAATACGAAGAGGAGCTGAAAGCCGGCCGGCTGCCCGAAGCGTTCCGCGGCAAGGCGCTCACGCTGCTCACGAAGCCCGACAAGAACGCGATCGAGTACAAGGCGCTCGAAGGCGCGGCCGCGGCCCGCGGCATTTCCCCAGCCCGGCTCATGCTCGAGTGCGGCGGGATCGCGTCGGCGCGCGCGCTGCATGAGGCGCGGTTTTTGTCGGAACATTTCCCGCACGGCACCGGCTTTCCGCCCGTGACGCCGGGGCCCGTGCCCGACGATCTGCCGACGGCGCATGCGCAAGCGTTTTCGATCGACGACATCACGACGACCGAAATCGACGATGCGTTCTCCGTCGAGTTGCTGGCCGAGGATCGCGTCCGCGTGGGCGTGCACATCGCCGCGCCGGCGCTCGGCATCGCACGCGGCGATGCCGTCGACGCGATTGCGCGCGCGCGCCTGTCGACGGTCTACATGCCCGGCGACAAGATCACCATGCTGCCCGACGAGGTCGTTCAAGTCTTCACGCTCGCGGAAGGCGGCCTTCGTCCCGCGTTGTCGCTCTACATCATCGTCGACCGCGCCACGCAGGAGATCGTCGCCACGGAAACGCGCGCCGAGCTCGTCTACGTGAAGAGCAACCTGCGTCACAACACGCTCGATGCCTGTGTGACTGAAGAGGCGCTCGCCGCCGGTAGCGGCGACTATCCGCACAAGGAAGAGATTGCCGTCTTGTGGCCGCTGGCTCAGGCGTTGTTCGAAAAGCGCCAGGCCGCGCGGGCCGGCTACGGCCTGCGGCGAGAGGTGCCGGGGAACACGGATTACAACTTCTACGTCGACGGCGAGCACGTGACGATCACGCCGCGCCGGCGGGGCTCGCCGCTCGATCTGATCGTCGCCGAGCTCGCGATCCTCGCGAACTCGACATGGGGCGCGCTACTCCACGATCACGGTGTGCCTGGCATCTATCGCACGCAGCGCACGTTCGCCGCGGCCGGGCCGAAGCGCACGCGCATGCAGACCACGGCCGCGCCGCACGAGGGACTCGGCGTCGCGCAATACGCTTGGAGCACTTCGCCGCTGCGCCGCTACACCGACCTCGTCAATCAATGGCAGTTGCTCGCCTGCGTGCAGCACGGCGTGGCGGCGAAGCTCGTCGCGCCGTTCAAGCCCAAGGACGCCGATCTGTTCGCCGTCGTGCAAGGCTTCGACGACACCTACACGGCCTATGCCGACCATCAGCGCCGCATGGAGTACTTCTGGTGCTTGCGCTGGCTCACGCAGGAGCAGAAGAAGGAAGTCGTGGCGTCGGTCGTGAAGGGCGATCTCGTGCGGCTCGAGGAAGTGCCGCTGCTGCTGCACGTGCCAGGGCTCGGCGTGCATGCGCGCGGCACGCGGATCTTGCTCGAAGTGATGTCGGTCGACGAATTGACCATCGAAGCGTCCGTGCGACCGATTCGCGTGCTCGATGCGCCGGGCGCGGCGGTGGCTGCCGAGGACGAAGAGGAGGAGGCCGAAGTGATCGACGCGGCCGATCCGTCGGCGCAAACCGAGGAAGAGGCGCGGGCCGAAGCGGAGGGAGAAGCCGGCGGCGAGGCACCAGGCTCCGAGCCGGACACATCGGCGGATGCGGCGGATGCCGGCGATGCGGCCGGCGCCACCGACGAAGGCGGCCCTCGGCTCGATGCCAAGGGCAGCACGACGCGCCCCGCGCAGGTGGCCGAATGAGCGCCGGCGCAGAGCACGGCGCGCCAGGCGTTCCATCGATCGCGCCGCCGCAGGCCGGCATGGATCTCTATGCGGTCATCGGCAATCCGATCGCGCACAGCAAGTCGCCGATCATCCATGCGCGTTTCGCGGTGCAGACGGGAGAGCGCCTGGAATATCGGCGCTTGCTCGCGCCGATCGACGGCTTCGCCGATACGGTGCGGGCCTTCGTCGCACAGGGCGGGCTAGGGCTCAACGTCACGGTGCCGTTCAAGCTCGAGGCTCATGCGCTGGCCGATCGGCTCTCGCCGCGTGCGGCCGCGGCCGGTGCCGTCAACACGCTGCGATTCGATGCCGACGGCATCTACGGCGACAACACCGACGGCGTGGGGCTCGTCAGCGACATCGAAACGAACTTGCAGGTGGCGCTGAACGGTGCGCGGGTCTTGCTGCTCGGCGCGGGCGGGGCTGCGCGCGGCGTGGTTCTGCCGATGCTCGAACGCGGCCCGAGCCGGCTTACGATCGTCAATCGGACCGCCGAAAGAGCGCAAGCGCTCATCGCGCAATTTGCGCAAGCGGCGAGCGAGGCCGGCTGCACGCTATCGGGTGGCTCGCCCGCCGCGATCGAGCCGATGCCGTACGACGTGATCGTCAACGCGACGGCCGGCTCGCTGACGGCGGAGGTGCCGGAATGCGATGCGAGCGCGTTCGGCCCGGGCACGCTCGCCTACGACATGATGTACGGCGCGCAGCCGACCGTATTCATGCGGCATGCGCAGGCATTCGGGGCGAGGGTGTCCGACGGGCTCGGGATGCTCGTCGAGCAAGCCGCCGAATCGTTTTGGGTTTGGCGTGGCGTGCGGCCGGCGAGCGCTGCGGTGCTCGGCGAGCTGCGGTCGAAGATGAGCGCATCGGCCTAGGCGGAAAGGGTGAGAAGGGTGGACATGGCGCACTCTGGCTCGTGGTTCTGGTTGGCGTCGGCGTTGCCTGCATCGCGGACGGCGTGCGTGCCCATGGTCGAGGCCCGTTGAGGCACATCGATGGCTAGAACGGCAAAGAAAACGGGGGCCGGCATCGGCGGTTGGATAGCGTATGCCGTGGCTGTCTGCGCGTTCGCTTGGGTCGCGACGCAAGCCTATTATTTCGCGCAAATCGCCGTCTGGGCGGTCGTCGACCCGAGCTCCACGGCGTTCATGCGCGCTGACGCGTGGCGGCTCGCGCAAGATCGTCCCGACCTCGGGATCCAGCATCAATGGGTGCCGTACGATCGCATCTCGCGCAATCTGAAGCGCGCGATCATCGCGTCGGAGGATGCGAACTTCGTCAACAACAACGGCTACGAGACGGACGCGATCCTCCAGGCATGGGAGAAGAACAAGAAGCGAGGAAAGATCGTTGCAGGCGGCTCGACGATTTCGCAGCAACTTGCACGCAATCTCTTTCTTTCGCGCCAGAAGAGCTACTTGCGCAAGGGTCAAGAGCTCATCATCACTTGGATGCTCGAAACGCTGCTCGATAAGGAACGCATCTTCGAGATCTATCTGAATTCGGTCGAGTGGGGCAACGGCGTCTATGGGGCGCAGGCCGCCGCCCGGTACTACTACCGGTGCGCCGCCTCGCAATTGACGGCGTGGCAATCCGCCCGGCTCGCCGTCATGTTGCCCAATCCGCGGTACTTCGATCAACACCGCTCGTCCGCATACCTTTCGCAGCGCGCCGGGGTCATTGCCCGCCGCATGGGGGCGGCTGAATTGCCGCATTGAGCGCGGAACGCATTTCGGACGGCGGCGGCCTTCCCGTCGCGCCCGTCAATTGTCCTCCCAATACGACGTGCTCTCGCTTTCGCGCGAAACGAACCTGAAGCCCCTTGGCCGTTCGCCGGGCTCGCCAGGGAATTCCGCGAGAATGCCGAACTTCCCGGAGTCGGGGTACTCCGCGATTTCCGGCAGCATTTTCGTGCTCACGGCCAGATATTTCAGCTCGGCCTCGCCCGTATTCGCGATTTGATGGGCCGCTTCGGGCCCGCCGGCCGGGCACGCGATGACGTCGCCCGCGCGGATCGGATAGACGGCCTCGCCGATGCGTACCTCTCCCTCGCCCTCCAGCACGAAAAACATCTCTTCGTTGACCCGATGGTTATGAAACGGAAACGCGCGCTTGCCCGGTGCAATCGCAGTCACGTTGTAACCGAGCTTCTGCGCGCCGATGCGGGCCCCGACCGCGCCCATTCGCGGCGCGTAGCGGTCCGCCATCGATTCGGGCGGCGCGACGCCCGCCGGTAGTGGGGACAGTTCGACGTCGGCCAGATTGATGATGGGTTTCATTGATCGCTCCTTTCCGGTTCCGGTGTATGCCCAAGCTCACGGCGCATCTTGCCATGGTGTCGGTCGGGGTCGCGCTGAACCCCTGCCGAATTTGTCAAATCTCAATATATGAGCAGGTCATCCAAATGTTGGAGCATTGCTCCGGGCGTGCCTACAATGCGTCGCGAGCGGTCGAGACGGCCGCGGGATCAAAAAAAGCGAGAGACGAAGCGATTCGAGAGCAAAGCATCTCACCCGCATGGAGGCGCGCCCGATGACTGCCCAAGACGACAACCAGATCCATCCCGCCACGATAGGCGATGCATCCGAGCCGGCGCTCGGTAGCCGGAGTGCCGGCTCGCCGGAACCCGTGCAGCTCACGGGGTCTCCGCTCGACATCGCCGAATCGCAGGCCGGCACGCAAACGCTGTTGCGCGGGCTCGCCATCATCGAGGCGTGCGCGAACGGCGCGCGCGACATGCGTGCATTCGCCGCTGCGCTCGGCACGACACGCAGCACGACGCATCGCCTCGTGAGCAGCCTCGTGCAGGCGCGTTATCTGCGCCATGGCCAGAACGGCTATCAGCTTGGGCCGAAGCTCATCGAGCTCGGCACGATCTCGCTCGAGCAGATGCCGCTGACGGCGGTGGCGCGTCCGCATCTCGAGCGCCTGTCGGAAGCCACGCTCGATACGATCCACCTTGCCGTGCGCGACGGCGACGACGCCCTTTACATCGACAAACTAGCCGGCACGCGCGGGCTCGAGATGCGCTCGCGGATCGGCCATCGCATGCCGCTCGCGTCGACGGGCATCGGCAAGGCCTTGATGCTCGACTTGTCGCCGCAAACGTGGGGCGTGCTGTTCGACTCGGCGCGGCGCGCGCTCGAAAGCGTGCGTTTCGATCACGACGCTCGGCCCGACAAGCCCATGTTTCTGCAGAAAATGGTCCGCTACGCGGCGGGCGGGTACGCGTTCGATCTCGAGGAAAACGAGCCGTCGATCCGCTGCGTGGCCGCGCCGATTCGCGACGCGTCGGGCACGATCATCGCCGCGGTCTCCGTGGCGAGCACGATTCCCTATATGTCGCTCGAACGCATGGATGAACTGGTGCCGATCGTGCAGCGCGAAGCGCGCGCGATCTCCGAAGAACTTGGCTGGGTCGCGCCTGGTGCGCGACGAATCAAACGATGAGCGCAGTTCAAGCTATGACCGTCCGACCGGTGTTGATCGGGCTCGACTGGGGTACCACGGCCATGCGCGCGTATCTATTCGATGCGAATGGCCAAGTCGTCGACTCGCGCGCTTCGAGCGACGGGATCATGCGCTTGCCGCAGGCCGGCGGCTTCGACGCTGCGTTCGAGGCGGCATGCGGCGATTGGCTGGCATTGGCGCCGGACTTGCCCGTGATCGCCGCCGGCATGGTCGGCAGCGCGCAAGGCTGGCGCGAAGCGCCGTATGTCGAGACGCCCGCCGATGCGGGTGCGCTGGTGGCGGGAATCGTGCGCGTCACGACGGCCCGCGGCGTTTGCATGCATATCGTGCCGGGCGTCATCGAGCGCAGCGAGCTGCCGAACGTCATGCGCGGCGAGGAGACGCAAATCGTCGGCGCCTTGGCGAGCGATGCGATTGCCGGCAGCGCCCGGACACTGGTCGGCTTGCCCGGCACGCACGCGAAGTGGGCCGTGGTGCAGGGCGAGCGCATCGAATCGTTTCATACGTTCATGACCGGCGAGCTTTATGCCGCGCTGCGCGATCACACCATCCTCGGGCGAACGATGACCGAGCCGGCCGCGCCGGACACGCAGGCGTTCCTGCGCGGCGTGACGGTGGCTAAGCACGCGCATCGGGCCGGGCTGCTTGCGACGATTTTCAGCACGCGGACGCTGGGCCTGACCGGCTCGCTGCCGGCCGATCAGCAGGCCGACTATTTATCGGGCTTGCTGATCGGGCACGAGCTCGCTGGACTCGCCGCACTGCTCGAAGCGCGCGGCGCGCAGTTGGCGACCGAAGCGCCGCGTCTGATCGGCAGCGCCGCGTTGTGCGAGCGCTATCGGCTCGCGTTGGCCGAGTTCGGCTGCGTGCGGGCGAACGTTGTCGAGGCCGCCGCCGAAAATGGACTTTGGCGCATTGCCACGCAAGCCGGGCTCTTGGAGCGCCGCGTGGCGACGCCCGCGCCTGCGCGTTGACACGCCCGCAAGCGCGTTAGTTGGCCGACCGATCGTCGGCGATTCTCAATGAATTGGGCCGTATGCCATGCAAACCGAATTCGATCTTCCAAAGCCCTACCAACCCCACGTGCGCTTCATGGCCGCGTTCGAAGCCTGTCCGCTGATCGCGATCCTGCGCGGCGTGACGCCGGGCGAGGTCGTGGGGCATGGACAAGCGCTTCATGAAGCGGGATTTCGCATCGTCGAGGTGCCGCTCAATTCGCCCGATCCGCTCGCGAGCATCGCGGCGCTGCGCAAGGCGCTTCCCGCTGAGGTCATCGTCGGGGCGGGCACCGTGCTGCGAACCGAGTTCGTCGACGACGTCGCCCGCGCGGGCGGCGAGTTGATCGTCATGCCGCACGGCGATACCGGCATCATCAGCGCCGCGAAGGCGCAGGGGCTGGCATGCGCGCCCGGCGTGGCGACGCCGACGGAAGCGTTTGCCGCGCTCGCGAGCGGCGCCGACGTGCTGAAGATGTTTCCCGCGGAGCAATTGGGCACGCCGGTCGTCAAGGCATGGCGCGCCGTGATTGCGAAGCGCGTGCCGCTCGTGCCCGTGGGCGGCGTGACACCCGAGAACATGCATACGTTCGTTGCCGCCGGGGCCAACGGCTTCGGCCTCGGTTCGGCGTTGTACCGCGCCGGGCAGGACGTTGCCACGACGCGCGAGCATGCCCACGCGTTCATCCGCGCGTGGACCAACGTCAAGAAGGAGGGCTCGCAGTGAGCCGCCTCGCCGGCAAGGTCGCGCTCGTCACGGGCGCCGGCCGCGGAATCGGCGAAGCCATCGCGCAGGCATTCGCGCGCGAAGGGGCGGCTACCGTGCTCGCGGAGCTCGATCTCGCTGCCGCCGAGCGCGTGCGCGAGCGGATCGAGGCGACGACGCCCGGCGCGCGCGTGCTCGCGGTGCGGACGGACGTGACCCGGTCCGCTTCGCTGTGCGATGCGCGCGATGCGGCCGAGCACGCGTTCGGTCCCGTCGACGTGCTCGTGAACAACGCCGGTATCAACGTGTTTTGCGATCCGCTCACGATGAACGACGACGACTGGCGGCGCTGCTTCGCCGTCGATCTCGACGGTGTCTGGAACGGTTGCAAGGCCGTGTTGCCGAGCATGGTCGAACGTGGCGGCGGCAGCATCGTCAACATCGCATCGACGCATGCCTTCCAGATCATTCCCGGGTGCTTCCCGTACCCGGTCGCGAAGCACGGCGTGCTGGGCCTCACGCGCGCGCTCGGAATCGAGTACGCGCCGAAGCAGATCCGCGTCAATGCGATCGCGCCGGGCTACGTGGAGACGCAGCTCACGCACGATTGGTGGAACGCGCAGCCCGATCCCGAGGCGGCCCGCCAGGCGACGCTGGCCTTGCAGCCCATGAAGCGGATCGCGCAGCCGCGGGAAGTGGCGATGACCGCGGTGTTTCTCGCATCGGACGAGGCGCCGTTCATCAATGCCACTTGCATCACGATCGACGGGGGGCGCACGGCGCTGTACCACGATTGACCTCGTCGGCATGAACGATTGATGGATTCCCTTGCCACGCGGCGTCCCCGCATGGCGATGTGCAAACCGGATGGCGCACTGGCCGCGTGAGTCATCCGACATAGATAACGCGGCCGAACGCTCAATCAGACAGGAGACACACCTCATGAAGCGCAAACTTTTCCTCACGCTGGCCGCAGCCGCGGTGACGTCGATCGTTGCGAACGTACCGGCCGCGCAGGCTGCCGATCAAGTCAAGATCGGCTTCCTCGTGAAGCAACCCGAGGAGCCCTGGTTCCAGGACGAATGGAAGTTCGCCGAAGCGGCCGCGAAGAAGGACGGCTTCACGCTCGTGAAAATCGGTGCGACCTCCGGCGAAAAGGTGATGAGTGCAATCGACAACCTGCACGCGCAACAGGCGCAAGGTTTCATCATCTGCACGCCCGACGTGAAGCTCGGGCCGGGCATCGTCGCGAAGGCGAAGGCCGACGGCCTGAAGATGATGACGGTCGACGACCGCCTCGTGGACGGCACCGGCAAGCCGATCACGAGCGTGCCGCACATGGGCATCTCGGCCTATAACATCGGCCAGCAAGTGGGCAAAGGCATCATGGACGAGATCAAGAAGCGCGGCTGGGATATGAAAGACGTCGGCGCGATCGACGTGACCTACGAGGAGCTGCCGACGGCGCATGATCGTACGAAGGGTGCGACCGACGTGCTCGAGGCGATGGGCTTCCCGAAGGCGAACGTGATCGCCGCGCCGCAAGCGAAGACCGACACGGAAAACGCGTTCAACGCGGCCAACATCGCCATCACGAAGAACCCCAAGTTCAAGCACTGGGTGGCGTACGGCCTGAACGACGAAGCCGTGCTGGGCGCGGTGCGCGCAGCAGAAAGCCGTGGCTTCAAGGCCGACAACATGATCGGCATCGGTATCGGCGGCTCGGATTCTGCACTGAATGAATTCAAGAAGCCGGCGGCAACGGGCTTCTTCGGCACGGTCATCATCAGCCCGAAGCGCCACGGCGAAGAGACGTCGGAAGATATGTACAAGTGGATCACGACGGGCACGCAGCCGCCGCTGCTGACGCTGACGACGGGGATGCTCGCCACGCGCGACAACGTCGCCAAGGTGCGTGAAGAGATGGGGCTCGCCGCGAAGTAATCGGCGCGGCTTCCCGGGCCGGGCGCACGCCGAGCTTTCGAGCGCGGCGTGCGTGTCGGCCTGGACGACCTTCAGTGCGAGGACAGGTGAGATGTCAGCAACGTTGCGATTTGACAATATCGGCAAGGTGTTTCCGGGCGTGAGGGCGCTCGACGGCGTGTCGTTCGAGGTGGAGTCCGGCCAGGTGCATGGGCTCATGGGCGAAAACGGCGCGGGGAAGTCGACGCTGCTCAAAATTCTCGGCGGCGAGTACCAGCCCGATTCGGGCCACATCATGATGGACGGGCAGGAGGTGCGCTTTTCGAGCGCGGCGGCTTCGATCGCGGCCGGCGTCGCGGTGATTCACCAGGAACTGCAGTACGTTCCGGACCTGACCGTGACGGAGAATCTGCTGCTCGGCCGACTGCCGAATGCGCTCGGCTGGGTGGACAAACGCGGCGCCAAGCGCTTCGTGCGCGAGCGGCTGGCGCAAATGGGCGTCGATCTCGATCCCAACGCGAAGCTCGGGCGGCTCTCGATCGCGCAGCGGCAGATGGTCGAAATCTGCAAGGCGCTGCTGCGCAACGCGCGCGTCATCGCGCTCGACGAGCCGACGAGCTCGCTTTCGCATCGCGAGACCGAGGTGCTGTTCAAGCTCGTGCGCGAGCTGCAGGCCGACGGCCGCGCGCTCATCTACATCTCGCACCGGATGGACGAGATCTACGAGCTGTGCACCGCATGTACGATCTTCCGCGACGGACGCAAGGTGGCTTCGCATCCGTCGCTCGCCGAGGTCAAGCGCGAAACGATCGTGAAAGAGATGGTGGGCCGCGAAATCTCGGATATCTACGGCTATCGGCCGCGCCGGCAAGGCGACGTGCGGCTGGCCGTCGATGCCGTCGAAGGCCATGGCCTGGCCGCGCCCGCGAGCTTCAGCGTGCGGGCCGGCGAGATCGTCGGGTTCTTCGGGCTCGTCGGCGCGGGGCGCAGCGAATTGATGCGGCTCGTGTATGGCGCCGAGAAGCGCAGCGGCGGGCGCCTCACGCTCGACGGCGTGCCGGCCGACGTGAAAAGCCCGACGCATGCGATCCGCCAGGGCATCGTGCTGTGCCCCGAAGACCGCAAGGAAGAGGGCATCGTCGCGATGGCGTCCGTGTCCGAGAACATCAACATCAGCTGCCGCCGGCACGATCTGCGCGCGGGATTGTTCATCAATCGCAAGAAAGAGGCCGAGACGGCCGATCGCTTCATCAAGCTGCTCAAGATCAAGACGCCGAGCAGGCGGCAGAAGATTCGTCTGCTCTCGGGCGGCAATCAGCAAAAAGCGATCTTGTCGCGCTGGCTCGCCGAACCCGATCTGAGAATCGTCATTCTTGACGAGCCGACGCGCGGCATCGACGTCGGTGCGAAGCACGAAATCTACAACGTCATCTACGAATTGGCCGAGCGCGGCTGCGCGGTGGTGATGGTGTCGTCGGAGTTGCCCGAGGTGCTCGGCGTCTCCGATCGAATCGTCGTCATGCGCGAGGGGCGAATCTCGGGCGAGCTCGCACGCAGCGAAGCGAGCGAGCCGGCGTTGCTCGAATTGGCGCTGCCGCAAGGCGGGCGGGCGGCGCGCGAGGCGGCGTAAGGCGGCATGAGGCACACCGCACGGCCGGCACGCCGTGCGCAAAACGGAACGGATGCAACGAAAATCCGTCGCGAACGACGGTGAAGGAGTCACGACATGCAAGCAAGAGAAAACCTCGTCGAGGCGGGCGCCAAGCGCGCGGCCGAGGCGTTGATCCCCCAGCCGAACGATCGGCAAAAGTGGTGGCAGCAAGTCACCGAATACAGCCTCATTCTGATCTTCGCCGTCATGTTCGTGACGACGTCGCTGACGGTCGATCACTTCTTCTCGATCGACAACATGCTCGGCTTGGCGCTGTCGGTTTCGCAGATCGGCATGGTCGCTTGCACGATGATGTTCTGCCTGGCCTCGCGCGACTTCGACTTGTCGGTGGGCTCGACGGTCGCCTTCGCGGGCGTGCTCTGCGCGATGGTGCTCAATGCAACGGGCAATACGTTCATCGCGATCGTCGCCGCGGTCGCGGCCGGTGCGGCGATCGGCTGGGTCAACGGCGCCGTCATCGCCTATCTGCGCATCAACGCGCTGATCACGACGCTCGCGACCATGGAGATCGTGCGCGGCCTGGGCTTCATCGTCTCGCATGGGCAAGCCGTGGGCGTGTCGTCGGACACGTTCATCGCGCTGGGCGGTTTGACGTTGCTCGGCGTATCGCTGCCGATCTGGGTCACGCTCGTTTGCTTCATCGGTTTCGGCGTGCTGCTCAATCAAACCGTCTACGGCCGCAATACGCTCGCGATCGGCGGCAACCCCGAGGCCTCACGCCTGGCGGGGATCAACGTCGAGCGCACGCGCGTCATGATCTTCCTGATTCAGGGGGCGGTGACCGCCCTGGCCGGTGTCATCCTGGCCTCGCGCATCACGTCGGGGCAGCCGAACGCGGCGGAGGGCTTCGAGCTGAACGTGATCTCGGCGTGCGTGCTCGGCGGCGTGTCGCTGCTCGGCGGCCGCGCGACGATTTCAGGCGTCGTCATCGGCGTGCTCATCATGGGCACGGTCGAGAACGTCATGAATCTCATGAACATCGACGCCTTCTACCAATACCTCGTGCGCGGCGCGATCCTGCTTGCGGCCGTGTTGCTCGATCAGCTCAAGAACCGCGGCTCGCGCGATTGAACGATCAACGATCATGGATTGCCGGGGCCGCGCTCGAGTCGCGAGCCGAGAGCCCCGGGCCTAACGGAGAACTTTTCGATGGCGCTTCCCGACCACCCGCAACTGGGGCCTTACGCGCGCTACCCTAGCCTTGCCGACCGCACCGTGCTCATCACGGGCGGCGCGACGGGCATCGGCGCTTCGTTCGTCGAGCACTTCGTGCGGCAAGGCGCGCGCGTCGCGTTTTGCGACATCGATGCGAGCTCGGGCCAAGCGCTGGCCGACGCGCTGGGCGATGCACGCCACAAGCCGCTATTTCTCGCCTGCGACGTCACCGACGTCGACGCGCTGCGCGGCGCGATCGCCGATGCCCAAAGCGCGCTCGGCCCCATCACCGTGCTCGTCAACAACGCCGCGAACGACGTGCGTCATGCGCTCGCCGACGTGACGCCCGCTTCGTTCGATGCCGGCATCGCCGTCAATTTGCGGCACCAGTTCTTTGCGGCGCAGGCCGTCGTCGAAGACATGAAGCGCGCGGGCGGCGGCTCGATCATCAATCTGGGCTCGATCAGCTGGATGCTCAAGCAAGGCGGCATGCCGGTCTATCTGACGTCGAAAGCGGCGATCCAAGGCCTCACGCATGCGCTGGCCCGCGATCTCGGCCCGTTCGGCATTCGCGTCAATACGCTCGTGCCCGGTTGGGTCTTGACCGAGAAGCAGCGGCGGCTATGGCTCGACGAAGCCGGCAAGCGCGCGCTGAAGGAAGGGCAGTGCCTCGACGGCGAACTGATGCCCGAGGATCTGGCGCGGATGGCACTGTTTTTGGCGGCCGACGACAGCCGCATGGTGACGGCGCAAGAATTCATCGTGGACGGAGGCTGGGCATGAGCTCTGGCGGCTTTCGGGCGTCGCTCGCCGTGCACGCGAGCTGCACGCTCGGCGAGGGCGCGACTTGGTGTGCGCGCACGCGGCGCTTTTATTGGACGGACATCGAAGGCGCGCGCTTGCACCGCTACGATCCAAGCACGGGCGAGCACGTGAATTGGTCCATGCCCGAGCGGCTCGCCACGTTTGCGTTATGCGCCGACCCGCACCATCTGCTGCTCGGCCTCGCCACGCATCTGGCGTTTTTCGATTTGACGACGCACGAGATGCGCCGGATCGTGGAAGTCGAGCCGGAGCTCGACACGCGCCTGAACGACGGTCGCTGCGACCGGCAGGGGCGATTCGTGTTCGGCACCAAGCACGAAGGGGCCGATCTGCGTGCGATCGGCGGCTTTTATCGGCTCAATCGGGATCTGTCGCTCGAGAAGCTGCCGTTGCCGGCGCCCGCGATTTCGAACAGCATCGGCTTCAGCCCCGACGGCGCGACGATGTATTTCTGCGATTCGCCCAAGCGCGAGATCCTCGCTTGCGACTATGGCGCCGATGGCGCGATCGGCAACGTTCGCGTGTTTGCGCGGCTGCGAGATGCCGATGGCGTGCCGGACGGCTCGACGGTCGATGCCGAGGGCGGCCTTTGGAACGCGCAGTGGGGCGGCGGCCGGGTCGTGCGCTACGGGCCGGACGGCGTCGAAACCGAGCGCGTGGGCGTGCCGACGAGCCAGCCCAGTTGCGTTGCGCTCGGCGGGCCGCATCTCGGCACGCTTTATGTGACGACGGCGCGGGCCGAGCTCGATCCCGCGTCGCTCGCCGCGCAAGCGGGTGCGGGCGCGATCTTCGTGGCGCCGAGCGCTCGACGCGGGCTGCCGGAGCCGGTGTTCGGCGGACAGTGGCGATAAGCCCGGGGCAAATCGGTTAAACCGA
The DNA here is from genome assembly GCF_051953955.1 of Trinickia sp. Taxonomy (GTDB): domain Bacteria; phylum Pseudomonadota; class Gammaproteobacteria; order Burkholderiales; family Burkholderiaceae; genus Trinickia. The sequence continues at coordinate 44,217 of NZ_JBQCIF010000061.1, forward strand.
AGCCGTCATCGATGGTCAAAGGCGGCGATAGACCCCTTCGCATACTGCCGCGCCGGCCATGTCCGGCCCGGCGCCTCTCGATGGAGCGGATCATGAGCGCAGCGAATACCGATGTCATCGCCACGAGGGGCGCGCGCGCGTCCGAGGCCCCCGGCACGCGCGCGCGAGCGCGCACGGCGAAACTGGCAGCGATCGTGCAGCCGGTTCGGCCGGGTCCTGGCACGTCCGCGATCGCCCGCGGGGCGGGCGGTGCGAGTCAAAGCACCGAGTTGGCGCTCGCCAACGACCTATTGCGTATCGATCTCGCGCCGGCGCTCGGCGGCGCCATGACGCGCTTCGAGTGGCATGGCGACGGCGGTGCGCCGACGCCGATTTTCCGCGCCTGCGCGGGCGCGCGGCTCGATACGGATCCCAACGCGTTGGCATGCTATCCGCTCGTGCCGTTTTCCAATCGAATCGGCGGTGCACGCTTCCAATTCGAGGGGCGCGAGTTCGCCGTGCCGCGTAATCGGCGCGGCGAGCCGCTGCCGATCCACGGCGACGGCTGGCTGCGCGGCTGGCACGTCGTCGAGCGCGGCGACACGCATGCGACGCTCGCGCTCGAGCGCGAGCGGGCCAAGCCCTACGCCTATCGCGCAACGCTTCGATATGCGCTCGAGCAGGCGACGCTTTCGGTGACGTTGTCGGTCGAAAATGCGGGGCGCGAGCCGATGCCGTTCGGGCTCGGCTTGCATCCGTTCCTCATGCGCGACGAGGACACGCGGCTGTCGGCCGCGGCGAGCGGGCTATGGCTGTCCGGGCCCGATTGGCTTCCGCGGCGCCACGTACCGGTGCCGCCGGCCTGGACCTTCGGCGTGGCTTATCCGCTGCCCGCGGCGCTCGTCAATCATGCGTTCACGCAATGGAGCGGCCGGGCATCGGTCGTATGGCCGCGCAAGCGCTTGTCGCTGACGATCGAGGCCGATACCGACTACTACGTGCTCTATACGCCGCCGGGCGAGGATTTCTTTTGCTTCGAGCCCGTCGATCATCCGATCAACGCGGTGAATCTGCCGGGCGGCGCGTGCGAGCACGGTATGACGGTGCTGGCGCCGGACGAGTCGCTCGCGCGCGAGTTCCGCTTCACGGTCCTGCCGGTCGGCCGTTAGGGGGCACGGCGGTGTCCGCATCGGCCGTGGGCGGAGAGCCGCCAGGCAGGCCAGGTAGAATACGGCCCTTCCCGCCACCGGCGCGCATTTCGATCCAGCCATGTCCACTTCCTATTCGTTCGTCCGCTCGCTGAGCGAAGCCTGGCAACGCACGGGCTCTTTGCTCACCGTCGGCCTCGATCCCGAGCCGTCGCGTTTCCCGGGCGCGTTTGCGAACCGCCCCGACAAGATTTTCGATTTCTGCCGCGACATCGTCGATGCGACGGCTCCGTTCGCGAGCGCGTTCAAGCCGCAGATCGCCTACTTCGCCGCGCACCGCGCCGAGGACCAACTCGAAGCGCTGATCGGGCACATCCACGACAAGCATCCGGGGCTGCCCGTCGTTCTCGACGCCAAGCGCGGCGACATCGGCAGCACCGCCGAGCAGTATGCGCGCGAAGCGTTCGAGCGCTATCGCGCCGATGCCGTGACCGTCAATCCGTACATGGGTTTCGATTCGATCGAGCCGTACCTCGCGCATGAAGGCAAGGGCGTGATCGTGCTGTGCCGCACCTCCAACCCCGGCGGCTCCGACTTGCAGTTTCTCGAAACGGGCGGCCGTCCGCTGTACCAAGTCGTCGCCTCGCTGGCCGCCGAGAAGTGGAACGCGAGCGGGCAACTCGGCTTGGTGGTCGGCGCGACGTTCCCGAAAGAGATCGAACTCGTGCGCGGCATCGTCGGCGACATGCCGCTTCTGATTCCCGGGATCGGCGCTCAAGGCGGCGACGTCGAGGCAACGGTGCGCGCCGGACGCACGCGCGCGGGGGCGGGGATGATGATCAACTCGTCGCGTGCGATCCTCTACGCGGGGAAGGGCGAGGACTTCGCCCAGGCTGCTGCGCGCGCGGCGCAGGACACGCGCGACAAGATCAACGCCTACCTTTGACGGTTTCCCGCAAGCCGAGCCCGAGCCCGGGCCGGCGCTCGGGCGCGCGCGGCTTCAGTGCTCGCTTTTCTCGATGTGCTCGAGCAGCCCGCGCAGCGCATGCGCGGCCGCTTGAACGCGAATCTGTTCGCGATCGCCCTTGAACACGTGCGTTTCGGCCGACGTCGCCAGGCGATTGCTCCAGGCGAAGCAGACCATGCCCACGGGCTTCGTTTCGGTCCCGCCGCCGGGGCCGGCGACGCCCGTGATCGCAAGCGATACCTGCGCGCGGCTGTTGCGCAAAGCCCCTTCCGCCATTGCCCGCGCGACCTGTTCGCTGACGGCGCCATGCTTGTCGATGAGATCGGCCGGCACGCCGATCATTTCCGTCTTCGCCTGATTCGAATAGGTGACGAAGCCGCGCTCGAACCATCCGCTGCTGCCCGAAATGTCCGTGACCGCGCTGGCGACCATGCCGCCCGTGCACGACTCGGCGGTGGCGAGAAAGAGGTGCATCTCGCGCAGCTTGTTGCCCGCGCGCACGGCGAGTTGATGAACGACGGAATCAGTGGCCATTGCGATGATCTCGGTGAACGATGAGGCGCGGCGTCGCGGTTCGGAAGGTCGGGAGGTCGATAGTCAGATGGTCAGATGGTCAGATGGTCAGATGGTCATATGCCAGAGGGCGATCACGAGCAGCGTGAAAAACGCCGCGACGAGATCGTCGAGCATGATGCCGAAGCCGCCTTTGACGCGGCGATCGAAGTAGCGGATCGGCGGCGGCTTGACCATGTCGAAGAAGCGGAACACCAGGAATGCCCAGAGCTGGCCCGTGAACGTCACCGGGGTGACGAACAGCAGCACGAGCCAGAACGCGACGATTTCGTCCCAGACGACGGGGGAGGGATCGTCCGTGCCCATCTTGCGCGCGGTGAAGCCGGTCAGATAGATGCCGGCGAAAAAGCCGACGACGATCAGCACCGCCCACGCGGCGACGGTCAGGCGGCCGTCGAGCGCCGCGAACGAGGCCCATGCGAACAGCGTGCCCACCGTGCCCGGCATGATCGGCGAGAGCCCGCTGCCGAAGCCCAGCGAAAGCCAATGGATCGGATTCGAGAGCATGAAGCGCGCGCTGGCGCGGCGCTTCTTCGACGGCCGCGCATGCGCCGTGGGGGGCGGGGAAGGCGGCGGGCCGCCGGGAAGCGTCGGATCAGTTTGCATCGAAATGGTCGAAGCCGTGCGGCGTCAGTAAGAGCGGTGCCTGCGAAGCGTCGTGCCAGGCAATTGCCGGCTCGTCGGTCGCATGCCGCAGAGGCTTTATTGTACCGATCCGCGTGACGGCGACGTTCGCGCGGGCGCCCGCGTCCGCGATCGCTTCGCGCGCGCGCGCGGGCGCAGTGAAGATCAGCTCGTAGTCGTCGCCGCCGGCAAGCGTGCACTGCCGCTGGGCTTCGAGCGGCAGCTTGCGCACGGCGCTCGAGCGCGGGACGGCGTCGACGTCGATCGCGGCGTGCACGCGCGAGCGTTCGAGGATGTGCCGCAAGTCGCCCGCCAAGCCGTCCGAGACGTCCAGCGCCGAATGCGCGATCGCGCGCAGCGCGAGCCCGAGCGCGATGCGCGGCTCGGGCCGTTCGAGCGCGCCCTTCAGCGAGACGAGCTCGCGCTCGTCGAACAGATTCGGCGGCCATTCGCCGCGCAAGAGGCCGAGCCCCGCGCGCGCGTCGCCGAGTGTGCCCGACACCCAGACATCGTCGCCGTCTCGCGCGCCGTCGCGGCGCAGCGCGGCGTTCGCCGGCACGTCGCCGAAGATCGTGACGCAAAGGTTCAGTGGCCCGCGCGTCGTGTCGCCGCCGATCAACTCGCAATCGAAGCGCTCCGCGAGCGCGAACAGGCCCTCGGCGAACGCATCGAGCCAGGCTTCGTTCGGGGATTCGAGCGCGAGCGAAAGCGTGAAGGCGCGCGGCTTCGCGCCCATCGCGGCGAGGTCCGACAAATTGACGGCCAGCGTTTTGTGGCCGAGCGCGTGCGGATCGACGGTGGGCAGAAAATGGCGGCCTTCGACGAGCATGTCCGTCGAAACGGCCAACAGTTCGCCGGGCTCCGGTGCGATCAGCGCGCAGTCGTCGCCGATGCCGAGCGCGGCCTTGCGCGGGCCCCGGCGTGCGCGCTGCGCGAAGATGCGCTCGATCAGCGCGAACTCGGAAAGGGACATAAAGATGCGGGTCAACGTGTAGGTTACAGCGGCGTTCGAGCGTCGGGCGCGCCCGGCCCGGACGGACCAGGCAGTCGGGACGGGCGGCGAATGGCGCTACAATGCGTCGAACTCTTATTCTAATCCGCGTAACAAGCAAACAGACTGGACTCACCCATCTCATGTCTACGAATCCCGCTGCCGCCAAGGCGAAGCTGCGCGAAGCCGCGCTCGATTATCACGAATTTCCCTCGCCCGGCAAGATCGCCATCGCGCCGACGAAGCAGATGATCAACCAGCGCGATCTCGCGCTGGCGTATTCGCCCGGCGTCGCCTTCGCCTGTGAGGAAATCGTCGAGAATCCGCTCAATGCGGCGCGCTTCACCGCGCGCAGCAATTTGGTCGGCGTCGTCACGAACGGCACGGCGGTGCTCGGCCTCGGCAACATCGGCCCGCTCGCGTCGAAGCCCGTGATGGAAGGCAAGGCCGTGCTGTTCAAGAAATTCGCCGGCATCGATGTCTTCGACATCGAACTGAACGAGTCCGATCCGCATAAGCTCGTCGACGTCATCGCCGCGCTCGAGCCCACGTTCGGCGGGATCAACCTCGAAGACATCAAGGCGCCGGACTGCTTCATCGTCGAGCGCGAGTGCCGCAAGCGCATGAAGATTCCCGTCTTTCACGACGACCAGCACGGCACCGCCATCGTCGTCGCCGCCGCCGTGACGAACGGCCTGAAGGTCGTCGGCAAGGACATCGCGAAGGTCAAGCTCGTCGCTTCGGGCGCCGGCGCGGCCGCGCTCGCATGCCTGGACTTGCTCGTCGATCTCGGCCTGACGCTCGAGAACATCCTCGTGACCGACTTGGCGGGCGTCGTCTACAAGGGCCGCACCGAGCTGATGGACCCGGACAAGGAGCGCTTCGCACGCGAAACGTCGGCACGCACGCTGGCCGAGGTCATCGAAGGGGCCGATATTTTCCTCGGCCTGTCGGCGGGTGGCGTGCTCAAGCCCGAGATGGTCAAGACGATGGCCGACAAGCCGCTCATCCTCGCGCTCGCGAACCCGACGCCCGAGATCCTGCCGGAAGCCGCGCTCGAAGTGCGGCCGGACGCCGTGCTCGCGACGGGCCGCACCGATTATCCGAACCAGGTCAACAACGTCCTGTGCTTCCCGTTCATTTTCCGCGGCGCGCTCGACGCCGGGGCAACCACGGTCACGCGCGAGATGGAAATCGCGGCCGTCAATGCGATCGCCGAGCTCGCACGGCAGGAGCAGAGCGACATCGTCGCGACGGCTTACGGCATTCAGGATTTGTCGTTCGGGCCCGAGTACCTGATTCCCAAGCCGTTCGATCCGCGTCTGATCGTCAAGATCGCGCCGGCCGTCGCGCAAGCCGCGATGGATTCGGGCGTGGCGACACGTCCGATCGAGGACATGGAAGCCTATAAGCAGCACCTGCAGCAGTTCGTCTATCACAGCGGCACGACGATGAAGCCGATCTTCCAGCAGGCGCGCAGCGTCGAGGCCGGCAAGAAGCGCATCGTCTTCGCCGAAGGCGAGGAGGAGCGCGTGCTGCGTGCGGTGCAGATCGTCGTCGACGAAAAGCTCGCCACGCCTATCCTGATCGGCCGCCCGGCCGTGATCGAACACCGCATCGAGCGCTACGGGCTGCGGCTGACTCCTGGCGTCGATTTCACGATCGTCAACACCGAGCACGACGAGCGCTATCGCGAGTTCTGGCAGGAGTATTACCACCTGATGGCGCGCAAGGGCATCAGCCAGCAACTGGCGAAGGTGGAAATGCGCCGGCGCACGACGCTGATCGGTTCGATGCTCGTGAACAAGGGCGAAGCCGACGGCATGATCTGCGGCACGATTTCGACGCCGCATCGCCATCTGCACTTCATCAATCAGGTGATCGGCAAGCGTGAAGGCTGCACGGTGTTCGGCGCCATGAACGGCCTCGTCTTGCCGGGCCGCCAAATCTTTCTCGTCGATACGCACGTGAACGTCGATCCGACACCGGCGGAGTTGGCCGAGATCACGATCATGGCCGCCGAGGAAGTGCGCCGCTTCGGCATCGAGCCCAAAGTCGCGCTCGTCTCGCACTCGAATTTCGGCACGAGCAATGCGCCGTCCGCGCAAAAGATGCGCGACACGCTCGAACTCATCAAGCAGCGTGCGCCCGAACTGCAAGTCGACGGCGAAATGCACGGCGACGTCGCGCTCGATCCGGCGCTGCGCCGCGAGGTGCTGCCGGAATCGACGCTCGAAGGCGAAGCGAACCTGCTCGTGCTGCCGAACATCGATGCGGCAAACATCGCGTACAACCTGCTGAAGACGGCGGCCGGCAACAACATCGCGATCGGCCCGATCCTGCTCGGCGCCGCCAAGCCTGTGCACGTGCTGACCGAATCGGCCACGGTGCGCCGCATCGTCAACATGGCGGCCCTGCTCGTGGCCGACGTCAGCGCGGCCTCGCGCTGATATGCGCTGATACGGCTACGCACGCGGGGCCCTGACGCAGCCAAAAAAAAACGGCGTGCCCGTTGCGGGCACGCCGGGGGCGAAGAGAGAGGCTGCCGCCCCAAGTGCGTGAAACGACGATTTCCGACTGCTCGAAGCAACGGCGAGGAGGCAAAGACTCGCCGCATCGGGCACCGTCGAGGCAGATATTATCTTCCTTGCGCTAAATTTTTCGCTTATACGCGATAAATAGGACCATCGGAAGGTCCGCCGGAGGTCCGCTGAAGGTCCCCAAAACGACGCTAAACCTTTCATTTTCCAGACAAAGATTGCGTCTGAAGGCCGTTAGCGATACCCTTACACTTTTCGTGGTCGTTCACTTTCGATCTAGCAGCAGGAAACCTGGCCGATGACACGCGCGGGAACACGCGAACGAGCGGGTAAGTGGCTTCGCCACGGTGCGCTCGCCGCCTTCGTGGCCGCGGCCGGATGGACCGGCATCGGCTGGCAGGGCGGCCCTATGGCAGCTTCGGTGGCCGTGGCGCGAGAAGCGTCGCCCCCGTCGGCCGGCGTTTCGGGCGCGATCGGGCGGGCGCAGTTGCCGCCCGAGGCGGTGGCGACCTTGAACTCGATAGCAGCCGGCGGCCCCTATCCGTATGCGAAGGACGGCGTCGTATTCGGCAATTTCGAGCGGCTGCTGCCGCCGCACCGGCGCGGCTACTACCATGAGTACACGGTCCCCACGCCGCGAGCGAGAAACCGCGGCGCGCGCCGCATCGTTTGCGGCGGCCCGCCAAGGCGGATCGACAACTGTTTCTATTCAGACGACCACTACAACAGTTTTAAACGCATTGTTGAATGACATTGGGATGAACGGCATGAGCGACAACGTCTACGCGCACGACACCGCAGTCGCGACGGATATGTTCGCGGCCGGCGACGGCAATCTTTTTCAGCGCGTCATGCAAATGCGCATGGCCGAGCGCGGTCAGAGCGCCGAGGGCGACGCGGCACCATCCCGGCATTCACCGAGCGAGGAGCCTATGAGCCTTTTCGCGACCGTGCGACCGAACATCGTCCAATCGATACGGGCGTTTCGCGTGCAGGACCTCGCCGACGAAGCCCAGCGGCTCGAGCAGCACTTTCTCTACGCATATTGCGGTCAGGCTGCGTCGAAGCAGGAAGTGCTGGAAACGATCGCCACGTCGTTCTTGTTCCCGAAGCATTTCGGCAAGAACTACGACGCACTGTACGATTGCCTCACCGATCTCGTGCATAAGGCCGGCGCTCAGCCTGGCTTCGTCATCGTGCTCGAAGGGCTGCCGATTGCGCAGAAGTTCGACAAGGAAGGGCGCGAGACGCTGCTCGACGTCTTCCGCGAGGCTGCCGAATTCTGGGCCGAGCGCAAAGTGGCATTCCGCGTCTTCTATTCGTTCGCCTGATTCACCATCCTCCCCAGCGCGCGGCGAGCGCGGCCAGCACGGCGATGCCGGCCGTCTCCGTGCGCAAGACCCGCGGCCCCAGCGAGAGCGCCGTGAACCCATGGGCCACCGCGGCGTCTTCCTCCTCGGGCGAGAGCCCGCCTTCCGGTCCGATCAGCAGCGTCACCTCGCCGCTCGGCGGCGATTCCGGTAGCGATGCGAATCCGATGCCCGCGCGTGGCGAGAGCATGAGCCTCGGTGCGCCTGCATCGCCAGCGGCGGGTAAAGCTTCGAGCCATTTCGACAGGTCGCATGCGGGCTCCACGGCGGCCAGCCGGTTGCGTCCGCACTGCTCGCAGGCCGCGCGCACGATCCCCTGCCAGTGAGCCTGGCGGCGGCCGGCACGCTCCCCCGAAAGGCGCACGACGCCGCGGGCCGTGACGAGCGGAGCGATGCGTGCCACGCCGAGTTCGACGGCTTTTTCGATGAGCCAATCCATTTTGTCGCCGCCCGCGATGCCTTGCGCGAGCGTGATCCGATACGGCGGCTCCACATCTACGGGCGCGAACGCGCCGATCTCGACCAGCGCGCTGCGGCGCCCGATGTCGACGAGCCGCGCGCCGTGCTGTCCGCCGCGGCCGTTGAACAGCGTCAGCGCGTCGCCGGCGGCGAGGCGAAGCACTTGGACGTGGCGAGCGACTTCGTCCGGTAGGGCGACGACGGCGCCGGGCTCGAGGGGCGAGTCGACGAAAAAGCGAGGCATAAGAGCGGCGTTCGAGAAACGTTGGGCGGTAAGCGCGATGCTGCGGTGGCGTTCGGAGCCGCCCGGTTCACCGCGCGCGGCGGCGCCGGCCGGCTAACGCAATTGCGCGCGGACGTTGCGCGGCAGCGCGAACAGCGCCGGATGCAGCGCGGCGTCATAGTAGCGCAACGCGTCGATGCCGCGCGCCGCAAGCCGCTCTTCGATGTCGTGCTTGAACAGCGAAGCGGCGTCGAGCGTGTCGCTGGCGAGCGCCATCAGCCAAAGCGATCCGTACAGCGGGACGAACGCGGACATGACGTCGACCATCGCAAAGCTTGCGCGCAGCCCGCGCGCGAGCGCCGCTGCTCGTTCGAGGTGGAACTGCGCGGAGCCGAGATGCATCGACAGCATGGCGCGCGGTGCGAGGACCGTCTTCAGGCGCGCATGGAAGGCCGCGGAATAGAGTTCGGCGGCGGGGGAGTCGGGTGGGGTCAGATCGAAGATGACGAGATCGAACCGTTCGGCCGTCGTGGCGACGAATGCTGCTGCGTCGCCGATGACGATCTGGACGCGCGCGTCGTCGAGCGCGCCTTGGTGAACGGCGGACAAATGATCGCGCGCCATGCTGACGACGGCGGCATCGAGCTCCGCGACGACGATCCGCTCGATGCTCGGATGAGCGAGCAGTTGCCGGGCCGCGCCGCCGTCGCCGCCGCCGAGCACGAGCGCCTTGCGTGGCGACGGATGGGCGAGCGCGGCCGGGTGCACCATGCATTCGTGATAGATGAACTCGTCGCCTTCCGACGTCATCGGCCGGCCATCGAGCGTAAATAGGCGGCCTAGCTGCGGCGTGTCCCATACCTCGATGCGTTGATGCGGCGAATCGGCATGCGCGACCCGGCGCGCACCGGGAAAGCCGTAAGCGGCGCCGGGCGACGGATGAAACAGCAGCGCGGGGTCGACGCGTGAGAACACTTGAGCGTGGCGGGCGGACGCGAAGCAGGTCGCTATCCGCTCATTATAGGACTTCCGCGGTGTCCGCCGAACCGCCTTGTCCGGCGCGCGCCGGCGAGGCGCGGGGCGCCATCTGCTAGAATGTCATGCTTTGCAGCCTGTCCGCTTGCTCCTCCCGCCTTGCGCCGCGGCGGGTGCCCCGCCCGCTCGGGCGGCGGTCGAATACGAGCAGCGGGCCGCCGCGCGCCACGCTTTCTCGACTCGTTCTCCGGACTCGACATGACGACCTCGTCTCCCGCTCCCACCGCTCTCATGGCGAATGCGATTCGCGCGCTCGCGATGGATGCCGTGCAACAAGCGAACTCAGGCCATCCGGGCATGCCGATGGGCATGGCCGAAATCGCCGTCGCGCTGTGGTCGCGCCATCTCAAGCACAACCCGGCCGATCCGCATTGGGCCGACCGCGACCGTTTCGTGCTGTCGAACGGCCATGGCTCGATGCTGCTCTATTCGCTGTTGCACCTGACCGGCTATGACCTGCCGCTCGCCGAGCTCAAGAACTTCCGTCAACTGCACTCGAAAACGCCGGGCCACCCCGAATACGGCATCACGCCGGGCGTGGAAACGACCACCGGCCCGCTCGGCCAAGGTCTCGCCAATGCGGTGGGCATGGCGCTCGCCGAATCGCTGCTCGCGGCCGAGTTCAACAAGGCCGACGCCAAGATCGTCGATCACCACACCTACGTGTTTCTCGGCGACGGCTGCCTGATGGAAGGCATTTCGCACGAGGCCTGCTCGCTCGCGGGCACGCTCAAGCTGAACAAGCTGATCGCGCTGTACGACGACAACGGCATCTCGATCGACGGCCACGTCGAGTACTGGTTCGCCGACGATACGCCGAAGCGTTTCGAGGCTTACGGCTGGAACGTCATCCGTCACGTCGACGGGCATGACGTGGAGGCGGTGGATGCGGCGATCGCCGCCGCCAAGCGCGCCGACAAGCCCACGCTGATCTGCTGCAAGACCGTGATCGGCAAGGGCGCCCCGACGAAGGCGGGCGGCCATGACGCGCACGGCGCACCGCTCGGCGACAAGGAAATCGCGGCCACGCGCGAGGCGATCGGCTGGAAGTGGGAGCCGTTCGTCATCCCGCAAGAGGTCTATGCGGCTTGGGACGCGAAGGCCGCGGGTGCGCAGCGCGAAGCGCAATGGAACGACGGCTTTGCGCAGTATCGCGCGAAATATCCGCAAGAAGCGGCCGAATTCGAGCGCCGCGCAAGCGGCAAGCTGCCGGCCGATTGGGCCGCCAAGGCGCGGGCGATCATCGCCGGCGCCAACGAGCGGGCCGAGACGGTCGCCACGCGCAAGGCGTCGCAGCAGGCGATCGAAGGCCTCGCCGCCGCGTTGCCCGAGCTGCTCGGCGGCTCGGCCGACTTGACGGGCTCGAACCTCACGAACTGGAAGGCGAGCAAGCCCGTGCGCGCGGGCGAGCATGGCATCGAGTGGGGCAACCACATCAACTACGGCGTGCGCGAGTTCGGCATGAGCGCGGTCATCAACGGCCTTGCGCTGCATGGCGGCTACAAGCCGTTCGGCGGTACATTCCTGACGTTCTCGGACTACAGCCGCAATGCGCTGCGCGTCGCGGCGCTGATGAAGTCGCCGTCGATCTTCGTGTTCACGCACGATTCGATCGGCCTCGGCGAGGACGGCCCGACGCACCAATCGATCGAGCACGTCGCCAGCTTGCGCCTGATTCCGCACCTTCAGGTCTGGCGTCCGTCGGATACGGTCGAGACTGCCGTGGCCTGGACGCAGGCGATCGAGCACAAAGGCCCTTCGTGCCTGATCTTCAGCCGCCAAAATCTGCCGTTCTCGACGCGCAGCGATGCGCAAATCGCGAACATCGCGAAGGGCGGCTATATCCTGCGCGATTGGAACGACGAGATCGTCGCGCGCAAGATCATCCTGATCGCCACGGGCTCGGAAGTCGAACTCGCGCTGAACGCCGTCGAGCCGCTCGCGCAGCAAGGGATCGCGGCGCGCGTCGTCTCGATGCCGGCGACGACCGCGTTCGACCGCCAGGACGCCGAGTATCGCGAGCGCGTGCTGCCCAAGGGCGTGCGCCGCGTCGCGATCGAAGCGGGCGTGAGCGATTTCTGGCGCAAGTACGTCGGCTTGGAAGGCGGCGTGGTCGGCATCGATACGTTCGGCGAGTCGGCCCCTGCCGGCCAGCTGTTCAAGCATTTCGGCTTCACCGTCGAGCACGTGGTCGCGGCAGTGAAAGCGGCGCTCGAGTAACGATAGGCGGGAAGACGCAATACGGCTTCCCGATGCAGCGCGAGCGGCTTCGCTTCGCGATGCGCCGGGAGGCATGAGGTACGACGGTTTTTTTAGCCCCAATATCAGGAGAACCATCATGACGGTACGCGTTGCAATCAATGGGTATGGCCGGATCGGCCGCAACACCCTGCGTGCGTTCTACGAGAGCGGCAAGAAGCACGATCTGCAGATCGTCGCGATCAACGATCTCGGCGATGCGAAGACGAATGCCCACCTGACGAAGTACGACACGGCGCACGGCCCGTTCCCCGGTGAAGTGTCGGTCGAGGGCGAGAACCTCGTCGTCAACGGCGACAAGATCCGCGTGCTGGCGAACCGCAACCCGGCCGAGTTGCCGTGGGGCGAGCTCGGCGTCGACGTCGTGATGGAATGCACGGGCTTTTTCACGTCGAAGGAAAAGGCGAGCGCGCACTTGGCCGGCGGCGCGAAGAAGGTGTTGATCTCGGCGCCGGGCGGCAAGGACGTCGATGCGACGATCGTCTACGGCGTGAACCACGGCGAGCTGAAGGCCTCGCACACGGTGATCTCGAACGCCTCGTGCACGACGAACTGCCTCGCGCCGCTCGTCAAGCCGCTGAACGACAAGATCGGCCTCGAAACGGGCCTGATGACGACGATCCACGCGTACACGAACGACCAAGTGCTCACGGACGTCTATCACGAAGATCTTCGCCGCGCGCGCTCGGCCACGCATAGCCAGATCCCGACGAAGACGGGTGCTGCTGCCGCGATCGGCCTCGTGCTGCCCGCGTTGGCCGGCAAGCTCGACGGCTATGCCATCCGCGTGCCGACGATCAACGTGTCGATCGTCGATCTGTCGTTCATCGCCAAGCGCGACACGACGGTCGAGGAAATCAACGCGATCATGAAGGACGCGGCCGAGGGCGAGCTGAAGGGCATCCTCGGCTACAACACGGCGCCGCTCGTCTCGATCGACTTCAACCACAACCCGGCAAGCTCGACGTTCGATGCGACGCTGACCAAGGTGGCCGGCCGTCTGGTGAAGGTGTCGAGCTGGTACGACAACGAGTGGGGTTTCTCGAACCGCATGCTCGATACGGCCGTCGCACTCGCCACGGCGAAGTGAGGTTGCGCGCGGGTTCGCCCGCGCTCGGCCCCGGCGAGTTTTTTTCTCACTCGTCGAACGAAAGAGCCGCCCGAGGTGCCGTTTGCACCGGGGGCGGCTCTTTTCATATCCGAACGATCCACTTTCCTAACGCGGCGCGCTGCTGCTGGCCGTCGAACCGGCCGACAACGGGCAGTCCGAGCCGCGCGGGCGGCGTGTCAGTGCTTGCGATGCGGGCACGCTTCCTTCGTGCAGGCGCCGTACAGCGCGAGGGCATGCTCTTGCAGCTTGAAGCCGCGTTCTTCGGCGATCGTCTGCTGGCGTTTTTCGATTTCGGGGTCGAAGAACTCCTCGACGCGCCCGCAGTCGATGCATACGAGGTGGTCGTGATGCGTGCCCTCGTTCAATTCGAACACGGCTTTGCCCGATTCGAAATTGCTGCGCGAGAGCAGACCGGCCTGTTCGAACTGCGTCAGCACCCGATAGACGGTAGCAAGGCCGATGTCGAGTTCCTCGCCGAGCAGGTTGCGATAGACGTCTTCGGCCGTCAAATGCCGCACGGCGCTGCGCTGGAAAATTTCGAGGATTTTGAGGCGCGGTAGGGTCGCCTTCAGCCCGATGTTTTTGAGATCGGTGGGATTGGTCATGGCTAGGCATCCCTAGAGTACAATGCACGACTCGAATAGTAATGGGTTTTTGCTGTTCCGGTCATCTTCGGTGAAACTCGCGCGGCCCGGCGCAACACGAAAAAGGGCCCGCACGGTGGGTGAAATGAGTCCAAATTTTCTTATGAAGCGCGGGGGGAGTCACGTGCGCAAGCTGTTGATCGCTGCCTCGACGGTTGCGCTCGTTGCGGGATGTTCGACCTACGACAGCCTCACGCAGCGCGTCGCTCAAAGCATTACGCCGTATCGCATCACCATCGTGCAAGGCAACTTCGTTTCGAAGGAAGCCGCCTCGAAGATGCGCGTGGGCATGACCCGCGACGAAGTGAAGGCAACGCTCGGCACGCCGCTCTTGACCGACATGTTCCACAACGACCGCTGGGACTACGTCTTTTACTTCAAGCGCGGCTCCACGGCCGTCGTGCAGCAGCGCGATTTCGTCGTCAACTTCCAAGGCGATACGGTCACGAGCTGGTCGGGCGGCGACGATCTTCCGTCCGAGCTCGAACTGCTCGCGGATATCGACGGCGACAAACTCGGCAAGAAGGCCAAGGCGAAGGCCGCAGCCGCAGCGGCTGCTTCGGCCGCCGCAGCCTCGAGCGCTGCCGTGGCGCAATCGGCCAGCGGTGCCGCGCAGGCGAGCGCGAGCGCCCCGCCTGCCGAAGACGCCAACGCGGCGGCCGCGCAAGCGGCCAACCGTGCGACGAATCAGGTGCCGGCCACGCCGGAGAAACCCCCCGTGCGCTCGGGCGCGCCGTCGCCGTCGAATGGTTTGCCGAGCGCGACGCCGCAGTTCCAGTTCCATCGTCAGCCGCAGCCCGGGGCGCCCGATCAAAGCAATCCTGTCGGTCCGGCGGGCTCGCAGTCGAGCACCGGGGCCACGCACGGGCAATCGGTATCGTCGTCGCAACCGGCTGCGTCGAGCACGGGCGGCTGATCTTTCGTCGTTCCAGGCCGTTGGTGCAGCGTCAAGCGCGAACGGGCCGTCGGGCGGGCCATGCGCAGGGTGCGCCGCCCGCCTTTCGTCTTTTCAGGCGCGCGTGCCCCGTGCACGGCCCGCGCCGCCGGTCGGCCTAGCCGCCGGCCCGTCATTGAAAAAGGGGTAAGCATGTTGCCGATGAAAATCGCGATCGCCGGAGCCTCGGGCCGAATGGGCCGGATGCTGATCGAAGCCGTCTTGAACGATGCCGATGCGACGCTCGCGGGCGCGCTCGATCGATCGGGCTCGCCGCAATTGGGCGAGGATGCCGGCGCGTTCCTCGGCGCGCCCACGGGCGTCGTGCTGAGCGACGATATCGACGCCGTGTTGTCTCAAGCCGACTGTCTCATCGATTTCACGCGGCCCGAAGGCACGATGGCGCATATCGAGGCGGCGCTGCGGCACGGCACGAAACTCGTCATCGGCACGACGGGCATGACCGACGCGCAGCGCGAGACGGTGTGCGCCGCGGGCGAGCGAATCGGCGTCGTTTTCGCGGCGAACATGAGCGTGGGCGTGAACGTCACGCTCAAGCTGCTCGAGTTCGCCGCGCGGCATTTCGCGACCGGCTACGACATCGAAATCATCGAGGCCCACCACCGTCACAAGGTCGATGCGCCCTCGGGCACGGCGCTCGCGATGGGCGAGGCGATCGCCGGTGCGCTCGGCCGCGATTTGAAGGACTGTGCCGTCTACGATCGCCGCGGCGTGACCGGCGAGCGCGACCCGTCGACGATCGGCTTCTCGGCGATTCGCGGCGGCGATATCGTCGGCGATCACACGGTGCTGTTTGCCGGTACCGGCGAGCGGATCGAAATCACGCATAAGTCGGCAAGCCGCGTGTCGTATGCGCAGGGTGCCTTGCGGGCTGCGCGCTTTCTCGTCGAGCGCGGCGCCGGCCTTTACGACATGCAGGACGTGCTCGGCCTGCGTTGAGGCGGGCGACGCGCTCGTTTTGATCGGAATTCGGATTCGGGTTCGCATTCGGGATTCACATTCGCATGCAAAACACGGGCATCGTTCACTATTTGGAATCGGGCGACGCACTGACGCACGCGGTTGCCTATGTGCTGCTGGCGATGTCGATCGCAAGCTGGTGCTTTCTGATCGTCAAAAGCTGGATGCTCGGCCGGGCCAAGCGGCAAGGGCCGCGCGCCATTGCACTGTTCTGGCAATCGCCCACGCTCTCGGAAGGCGTGCTCGCGCTGCGCGGCGCGGATCGCGAACGTGTTTTCGCGCCGCTGGCCGAGGCCGCCTTGGCTGCGTCCGAGGTTCATGCGGCGTCTGCGATGCTCGCGCGCGTCGATCGCGGCGAGCGCGTGCTGCGCGCTTTGCGCGAGGCACTGCTTGCCTCGCAGCGCCGCATCGAGTTCGGTCAAGTGCTGCTCGCTTCGGTGGGCAGCACCGCGCCGTTCGTCGGTTTGCTCGGCACCGTATGGGGCATCTATCACGCGCTCGGCAGCATCGCCGCGAGCGGGCAGGCAATGATCGAGAACGTCGCGGGGCCTGTCGGCGAGGCGCTCATCATGACGGCCTTCGGGCTCGTCGTCGCGATTCCGGCCGTGCTCGCCTACAACGTCCTTGGCCGCATGCAGCGGCAGCTGTCCGAAGAATTGGACGGCTTCGCGCGTGATTTGCACGCTTACGTTTGCGCGCCCGACGGGCACGGAAAGAGCGCTGCATAAGCCCGCGCGCGTTCGAGCGAGGAGAGCGATCATGGCATTCGGCGGATTCGACAAAGAGCGCTCGGCCGCGCCGATGGCCGAGATCAACATGACGCCGCTCATCGACGTCATGCTCGTGCTGCTCGTCATCTTCATCATCACCGCGCCGTTGCTCACGCATGCGATTCGGCTCGAACTGCCGAAGGTGGCTTCCGCGCCGGTCCGGCAAACGCCGCAAACGGTCACGCTTTCGATCGACGATGCGGGCCGGCTCTATTGGGACGGCCAGCCGCTCACGCTCGATGCCTTGCGTGCCCGCCTCGTTCAAGCGGGCAAGGCCGCACAGCCGCCCGAACTGCATCTACGCGCCTCGCGCGCGACGCGCTACGACGTCATCGCGCAGGTGATGGGCGCGGCGCAGCAGGCGGGACTCGATCGGATCGGCTTCGTGACGGAGCCGCCGCGTGCGGGCGAGCCCGGCACCGTGCCGGCATCGGCCGGGCCCTCGGGTAAGCGATAACGGCACGCGGCGTTGCCGGCGGCGCGCGGTGCGTGCGGTTTGCGCTTCCGCGGGCGGTATAATCACCGTTTTCCCCGCGCGCGGGGAAAGACGCATCTCGACGTATTGCCGCGCCCGCTTCGCAAGGCGCCACGACAGCCCAGCCCGAACCACCGCCATGCAAGAAAAATATTTACCCGCCGACCTCGAAGCTGCCGCCCAGGCGGATTGGCATGCGTCCAACGCTTATCGCTCGGCCGAGATCGCCGGCAAGCCGAAGTTCTATTGCGTCTCGATGCTGCCGTACCCGTCGGGCAAGCTGCACATGGGGCACGTGCGCAACTACACGATCAACGACGTCATGTACCGCTATTTGCGGATGAACGGCCACAACGTGTTGATGCCGATGGGCTGGGACGCCTTCGGCATGCCCGCGGAAAATGCCGCGATGGCCAACGGCGTGCCGCCCGCGAAGTGGACTTACGAGAACATCGCCTACATGAAGCGGCAGATGCAGTCGATGGGGCTTGCCATCGATTGGTCGCGCGAGGTCGCCACCTGCGATCCGAAGTACTACAAATGGAATCAGTGGCTGTTCTTGAAGATGCTCGAGAAGGGCATCGTCTACAAGAAGACGGGCACGGTGAACTGGGATCCGATCGATCAGACGGTGCTGGCGAACGAGCAAGTCATCGATGGGCGCGGCTGGCGCTCGGGCGCACTCGTCGAAAAGCGCGAGATCCCGATGTACTACATGCGCATCACGCAATACGCCGACGAACTGCTGAACGACCTCGACGGTCTGGGGTGGCCCGAGCGCGTCAAGGTGATGCAGAGCAACTGGATCGGCAAGAGCTTAGGCGTGACTTTCGGCTTCCCGTATGAGATCGACGGCGAGTCCAAGCTGCTGCGCGTGTTCACGACGCGCGCGGACACGATCATGGGCGTCACGTTCTGCGCGATCGCGGCCGAGCATCCGCTGGCGGCGCGCTTGGCGCAAGGCAAGCCCGAGTTGCAAGCGTTCATCGACGAATGCCGGCACGGCGGCGTGGCCGAGGCCGAGATCGCGACGATGGAAAAGAAGGGCATGCCGACGGGCTTTTACGTCACGCATCCGCTCACGCAAGCGAAAGTCGAGGTGTGGATCGGCAATTACGTGCTGATGAGCTATGGCGAAGGCGCCGTCATGGGCGTGCCCGCGCATGATGAGCGCGATTTCGCGTTCGCGAAGAAATACGGCCTGCCGATCAAGCAGGTCATCGCGAAGGCCGGCTGTGCGTATTCGCTCGATGGTTGGCAGGCCTGGTATGGCGAAAAGGAAGGCATCGCATGCATCGATAGCGGGCGCTACGACGGCATGGGCTACGAGCAGGCCATCGATGCGGTCGCCGCCGATTTGAAGGCGCTCGGCGTTGGCGATAAGCAAGTCACCTGGCGCTTGCGCGATTGGGGTATTTCGCGCCAGCGCTACTGGGGCACCCCGATTCCGATCATTCATTGCGCCGCCTGCGGCGACGTGCCGGTGCCGGAACAGGATCTGCCCGTCGTGCTGCCCGAGGATCTCGTGCCGGACGGCACGGGCAACCCGCTCGCGAAATCGGCGGCGTTCGTCGATTGCGCGTGCCCGAAGTGCGGCGCACCCGCGAAGCGCGAGACGGACACGATGGATACGTTCGTCGATTCCTCCTGGTACTTCTCGCGCTACACCTGCCCCGATGCCGAGACGATGGTCGATGCGCGCACCGATTACTGGATGCCGATGGACCAATACATCGGCGGCATCGAGCATGCGATCCTGCACTTGCTCTATTCGCGCTTCTGGACGAAGGTGATGCGCGACATGGGGCTCGTGAATTTCGGCGAGCCCGCGAAGAACTTGCTCACGCAGGGCATGGTGCTCAACGAAACGTTCTACCGCGAGGACGCCTCGGGCAAGAAGACGTGGTACAACCCGGCCGACGTCACGGTGGAGCACGACGAGAAGGGGCGCCCCGTGGGCGCGACGCTCAATGCGGATGGGCAGCCCGTGGTGCTCGGCGGTGTCGAGAAAATGTCGAAGTCGAAGAACAACGGCGTCGACCCGCAACTGCTGATCGATCAATACGGTGCGGATACGGCTCGCCTGTTCACGATGTTCGCGGCGCCGCCCGAGCAGCAACTCGAGTGGTCGGGCTCGGGCGTCGAAGGCGCGAGCCGCTTTTTGCGCCGTGTCTGGGCGTTCGGGCATGCAAATCAAGCCGAACTCGTCGCGCGTGATACTTTCGATCCGGCGAAGCTCTCGCAAGTCGACAAGACGCTGCGCCGCGAGATCTATAGCGTGCTCAAGCAGGCCGATTTCGACTATCAGCGCCTGCAGTACAACACGGTCGTCTCGGCCGCGATGAAGATGCTCAACGCGCTGGAAGACGCGAAACTCGCGCGGCCCAGCGTGCTGCGCGAGTGCTACGGCGTGCTGCTGCGCGTGCTGTACCCGGTCGTGCCGCACGTGACGCACGCGCTCTGGCAGACGCTCGGCTTCGTCGACGAATTCGGGCCGCTACTCGATGCGCCGTGGCCGAAGGTGGACGACAAAGCGCTCGAGCAGGCCGAGATCGAGCTGGTGCTGCAAGTAAACGGCAAGGTGCGCGGCTCGCTGACGATCGCCAAGGATGCGCCGCGCGAAGCGATCGAAGCGGCGGCGCTCGGCCACGAGATGTTCGCGCGTTTCAGCGAAGGCAACAGCCCGAAGAAGATCATCGTCGTGCCGGGCCGGCTCGTGAACGTCGTCGTGTAAACAAGGAGTCAATGTGATTCGCCGATCGTTTCTTGCGCTCGTGTGCGGCACGGCGGTGCTCGCCGCGTGCGGCTTCCAACTGCGCGGCCAGCAAAACTACGCGTTCAAGCGGCTGGCGATCGTGGGGGCGCCGCCGATCGTCGCTGCGCGTCTGACGCGGATGATCGAAGGCGGCAGCGATACGGTCGTCGTCGAGTCGCCATCGAATGCCGATGCCATTCTGACGCTCGGCGAAGGGCGGGGGCAACGCGTGCTGACGCTGAATCTGGCCGGCGCGGCGCAAGAGTACGAACTCACGTACTCGCTCAGCTATTCCCTGGCGAGCGCCGACGGCACGTCCTTGATCCCGACTAGTTCGATCGCGCTGAACCGGGCCATGACCTACAACACCCAGTTCGCTACGGCGAAGGCGCAGGAAGCCGAACTCTTGTACACGGACATGGAGAACGACGCCGTGGATCAACTGACGCGCCGGCTCGCGACGGTGCACTCGCTGCATCCGGCGTCGGGCCCGCAGACACCGGGCATTGTGCCGCGCGCGCCGTTGCCGCCGCCGCCGCTCTGATCGTCGGGTATCGGCCACAAGCCACATTCGCCGCTCATGCAACTGAAACTCGACGCGCTCGACACGCATTTGACGAAAGGCCTCGCCGGCCTCTACGTCGTCCACGGCGACGAGCATCTGCTCGCCCAGGAGGCCTGCGATCGCATCCGTGCGAGTGCGCGCACGGCCGGATTCACCGAGCGCAACGTCTTCACCGTCGAGCGCAGCTTCGACTGGAGCTCGTTGCTCGGCGCCACGCAGTCGATGTCGCTGTTCGGCGAACGCCAGTTGATCGAACTGCGGATTCCCTCGGGCAAGCCGGGCAAGGAAGGCGCCGATGCGCTCAAGGCGCTCGCGGCAGCGGATAACCCCGACGTGCTGACGCTCGTGACGCTGCCGCGACTCGACGCCGCGACGCAGAAGTCGGCCTGGTTCACGGCGCTGGCGGACCGAGGCGTTTCGCTGCGGATCGACCCGGTGGAGCGCGCGCAGTTGCCGAATTGGGTCGCGCAGCGGCTCGCGCAGCAAGGCCAGCGCGTCGCGCCGGGCGAGGACGGCCGCCGTGCGCTGCAATTCATCGCGGAGCGGGTCGAGGGCAACTTGCTCGCGGCTCACCAAGAGATACAAAAGCTCGGGCTGCTTTACCCGCAGGGCGTTCTGACGTTCGAACAGGTGCACGACGCCGTGCTCAACGTCGCGCGTTACGACGTCTTCAAGCTCAACGAGGCGATGCTCGCCGGCGATGTCGGCCGGCTCTCGCGGATGATCGAGGGGCTGAAGGGCGAGGGTGAGGCCGCGGTCCTCGTGCTGTGGGCACTGACGGAAGAGTTGCGGACGTTGCTCAAGATCAAGCGCGGTACGGCGGCGGGCAAGCCGCTGGCCATGCTGCTGCGCGAGAACCGCGTCTGGGGCCCGCGCGAGCGGCTCGTCGGGCCGGCGTTGTCGCGTGTGACGGAACCGTTGCTCGAAGAGGGCCTAGCGCTCGCCGCGGCGCTCGATCGGCAGGTGAAGGGGCTGACCGGGACGGTGCCCGGGAGCCGCCGGCGGACGGCGTTGCCGCCCGATGCCTGGGACGGCCTGTTCGAACTCGCCGCCCTGGTGGCGGCGCCAGGTAAGCGCGGTGTCGCACGCGCGAGCCGCGGCTGACGGCTTACAATCGAAGTGCCGAAGTGCCGGCCTCGGCTGGCCCCATCCCCATTCATACTGACTGCACTGCCTGAGCGCGCCGCGTGCGCCACGAACGAGAATCATGATGGACATCGACGATTACATGACCGCCATCGGTCGCCGGGCGCGCGCCGCTTCGCGTGCGATGGCGCGTGCCGCCACGGCAGCCAAGAACGACGCGCTGCACGCGATCGCGCGGGCGATCGAGCGTGAGCAGGCCGCGTTGAAGCAAGCGAACGCGCGCGACGTGGCGCGTGCGCGCGAGAAGGGCATGGATGCCGCGTTCGTCGATCGCTTGACGCTGTCGGACAAAGCGATCGCGACGATGATCGAGGGGCTGCGCCAGGTCGCCGCATTGCCTGATCCGATAGGCGAAATCGGCAATCTCAAGTATCGGCCCAGCGGGATCCAGGTAGGTCAAATGCGCGTGCCGCTCGGCGTGATCGGCATCATCTACGAATCGCGCCCGAATGTGACGATCGACGCCGCGGCGCTGTGCCTGAAGTCGGGTAATGCGACGATCTTGCGCGGCGGCTCGGAAGCGTTGGCGTCCAACACCGCGTTGGCTGCGCTGATCGGCGAAGGGCTCGCGCAAGCGGGCTTGCCGCGCGACGCCGTGCAAGTGGTCGAGACGGCCGATCGCGCCGCCGTCGGCAAGCTCATCACGATGACGCAATACGTCGACGTCATCGTGCCGCGCGGCGGCAAGAGCTTGATCGCGCGGCTCATCGAAGAGGCGCGCGTGCCGATGATCAAGCACCTCGACGGCATTTGCCACGTCTACATCGATGACCGCGCCGACTTATGCAAGGCGCTGGCCGTTTGCGACAACGCGAAGACGCATCGCTACGGCACCTGCAACACGATGGAGACGCTGCTCGTGGCGCGTGGCGTGGCCAAGGCCGTGCTGCCGCCGCTCGCGCGCGTCTATCGCGACAAGGGCGTCGAGTTGCGCGTCGATGCGCAGGCGCGCGCCGCGCTCGAGGCCACGCCGTGGGATAGCGATGCGCCGCCGCTGGCGCTCATCGATGCGACCGAGGAAGATTGGCGCACCGAGTATCTCGCGCCGGTGCTTGCCGTCAAGGTCGTGGATGGCATCGATGCGGCAATCGAACACATCAACGCGTACGGCTCCGCGCATACCGACGCGATCATCACCGAAGATCACGACCGTGCGATGCGCTTCTTGCGCGAGGTCGATTCCGCGAGCGTGATGGTGAACGCGTCGACGCGCTTCGCCGACGGCTTCGAATACGGGCTCGGCGCGGAGATCGGGATTTCGAACGACAAGCTCCATGCGCGCGGTCCGGTGGGACTCGAAGGGCTCACGTCGCTCAAGTACGTCGTGCTGGGGCACGGCGAAGTTCGGCAGTAGGCGCGTCGCTTAGAAGGGGAGAACACCGCACCGATGCTCTGGCTCAAAACCTTCCACATCGTGTTCGTGGCCGCGTGGTTCGCGGGCCTGTTCTATCTGCCGCGCATTTTCGTCAATCTCGCCATGGAGAAGGAGTCTGCCGCCGTGGCTCGGCTGCTGACGATGGCGCGCAAGCTCTATCGCTTCATGACGATGATCGCCGTGGTGGCGCTCGCATGCGGGCTCGGGCTATGGCTTGGCTACGGGATCGGGCAAGGGCAGGGCTGGCTCCATGCGAAGCTCGGTGTCGTCGTCCTGCTCATCGCCTATCACGCCTACTGCGGCCGCTTGCTGGCTGCGTTCGAGCGCGGCGAGAACCGCCGCTCCGACCGGTGGTATCGCATTTTCAACGAGCTGCCCGTGCTTGGGCTCATCGCGGCGGTTGCCCTCGTCGTCGTCAAGCCGTTTTAACGACGAATGGCACGCGACGAACGCTAGTCTTCTTCCTTTCCGTTCTCTCGGTTTTCCCCGTGTTGCGGTTGCGCCGGCGCTTCGATCCGGCGCCGCGTGATCGCTTTCTTGGCGCGCCCGAGCTTGTCCACGAGCTCAGGCCCGCGGGACAGCGCGACGCCCACCGCTAGAACGTCGCCGATCGCGAGATGCGACACGCGCGAGGTCATCGGCGAAAAAACATCGGTCTCTTCCGCGACGTTCGCGAACAAGCTCACCGTCGCCAGTTGCGCGAGCGGCGAGCTGCTGTTCGTGATGGCGATCACCTTCGCGCCGCATGCGAGCGCCGAGCGCGCCGCCTCGACGATGTCGCGCGTGCGGCCCGTATTCGAAATCGTCACCACGACGTCTCCCTCGCCGAGCAGTGCCGCCGACATCGTGTACGTGTGGGGATCGGCATACGCGACGCTCGGAATGCCGAGCCGGAAGAACTTGTGCTGGATGTCTTGCGCCGCGATGCCGGAGCCGCCCGCGCCGTAAAACTCGATGCGCGACGCGCGCGAGAGCAAGTCGATTGCCTTGGCGACGCTATGGGCCGATAAGCTGTTTCTGACTTCGATCAGCGCGCCGATCGTGCGATCGAACACCTTGGCGACGACGCCCGGCGCCGGTTCGTCGGGTCGCACATCGCGATAGACCGAAGGCAGGCCCGGCGCAATGCTCTGCGCGAGCCGGATCTTGAATTCGCGAAAACCGCCGCAGCCCAGCGCTTGGCAAAACCGAGCGATCGTCGGCTGGCTCACGCCGGCCCGCTCGGCGAGTTCCGTCATCGCCAGATCGAGTACTTCGCGCGGCGCGTCGAGCACGTAGTCGGCTAATTTGCGTTCGGACGGGCGCAGCTGCGTGCGCATCGATTCGATTCGGGCGAGCATCTCGGAACCTGGGCTGAGCAGGTGTATCGTGTTCTATCGATGGCACCAGTATGAACGAGAGCTTGTAGAAAATCTACATGTATTTGCTACCGAATCGCCGGAAGGGTATTTCGGAAGTAACCGGTGATAAGGCGGTATTCGCAGCGATTGCATCGAAGATCACGATCGAACTGCATTGCGGTCATGTAGTTTTTCTACTAAACTTGCCCCCGCCCGAGTCGCGCCGAGCGCGCGCCGCCGTCCGGCGCCGGTGCGCCGTCTTTCAGGAGGAGCGTTTGCCCATGGTCTCGCCGCATCCCACGCTTATCGAAGTCACCCGCCGTATCGCCCAACGTAGCGGTCCCACGCGTTCCGCGTACTTGGCCCGCATCGACGCCGCCCAAGGTAAATTTCCGGCCCGCGGAACCCTTTCGTGCGCGAACCTCGCGCATGGATTCGCCGGTCTCGAGGGCAACGACAAGCTTGCGATCAAGGCGATGCGCGTGCCGAACATCGGCATCGTCTCGTCGTACAACGAAATGTTGTCGGCACATGCGCCCTACAAGGATTTTCCCGACATCATCAAGCGCGCAGCCCGCGAAAACGGCGGCGTCGCGCAATTCGCGGGCGGCGTGCCGGCCATGTGCGACGGCATCACGCAAGGCAACGCCGGGATGGAGTTGTCGCTGTTTTCGCGCGAGGTCATCGCGATGAGCACGGCCGTCGCGCTCACGCACAACATGTTCGATGCGGCCCTGTGCCTCGGCGTGTGCGACAAGATCGTGCCCGGGCTCTTGATCGGCGCGCTGCAATTCGGCCATCTGCCGACGATCTTCGTTCCGGCCGGCCCGATGACGAGCGGGCTCTCGAACGATGAGAAAGCCAAGATCCGGCAGCAGTTCGCGACCGGCCAAGTCGGGCGCGACGCGCTGCTCGAATCGGAATCGGCGGCCTATCACGGGCACGGTACGTGCACGTTCTACGGCACCGCGAACAGCAACCAAATGCTCATGGAAGTCATGGGGCTGCACCTTCCGGGCTCGGCGTTCGTCCACCCGCACACGCCGCTGCGCGATGCGCTGACGGCCGCCGCGGCGCGCCGCGTGCTCGATCTCACGGTGGAGCGCGGCCAGTACACGCCGATCGGTCACGTCGTCGATGAAAAAGCGGTCGTGAACGGCATCGCCGCGCTGCTCGCGACGGGCGGCTCGACCAACCATACGCTGCATCTCGTGGCCATTGCACGGGCCGCCGGCATCATCATCGACTGGGACGACTTCGATGCCCTCTCGCAAGCAGTGCCGCTGCTCGCCAAGATCTATCCCAACGGCAAGGCCGACGTGAACCACTATCACGCGGCCGGCGGGATGGCGTTTTTGATCCGCAACATGCTCGAAGGCGGGCTGCTGCACGAGGACGTCACGACGGTCGTGGGCAAAGGGCTCAGCCGCTACGCCGAAGAGCCGAAGCTCATCGACGGGCAGCTCGCCTGGGTGCCCGGGCCGGAACAAAGCGGCGATGCCAAGGTGCTGCGGCCAATCGGCGATCCGTTTCAGGCCGATGGCGGCCTGCGGCTCATGCAGGGCAAGCTCGGCCGCGGCGTCATCAAGATTTCGGCCGTCGCGCCCGAGCACCGCGCGGTGCGCGCGCCGGCGATCGTTTTCGATTCGCAGGAGGCGGTGCAAGAAGCCTTCGACAAGGGCGAGCTCAAGCGCGATTTCGTCGCCGTCGTGCGCTTCCAAGGCGCGCGCGCGAACGGCATGCCCGAACTGCATCGCTTGACCCCGCTGCTCGGCGTGCTGCAGGACCAAGGTTTCCACGTGGCGCTCGTCACGGACGGGCGGATGTCGGGCGCATCGGGCAAGGTGCCCGCCGTCATTCACGTCTCGCCCGAGGCGCTGCTCGCGGGCCCGCTCGGCAAAGTGCGCGACGGCGATACGATCGTCATCGACGCCGAGCGCGGCGTGCTCGACGTCGAAGTCGACGCGGGCGAATGGAATACACGCCCGGTGGAAGCACCCAAGCACCAGGCGGAAAACGAAGTCGGCTTCGGCCGCGAACTGTTCGGCGTGTTTCGGGCGGCCGCCGCGCCGGCCGAAATGGGCGCCTCGGTGTTCGGGCCGCTCGTTTCCGAGCAAGCCGAGCAGCCCCTCCATGCCGCAGCAAAACACTAAAGGAGTCCCGCATGAAAAAGGTTGAAGACATCGTCCGCCTAGGTCCCGTCATCCCGGTGCTGGCCTTCGATACGGTCGAGCAGGGCGAACACGTTTCGCGCGCGCTTCATGCGGGCGGCGTCAAGGTCCTCGAGATCACGTTGCGCACGCCGGCCGGCATCGGCGCGATCGAACGTGCGGCGCAATTGTCGTCCGACATCGTCGTAGGCGTCGGCACGATCACGCGGCCCGAGCACTGCGCCGCGGCGAAGAAGGCCGGCGCACAGTTCGGCGTATCGCCGGGCCTGACGAAGGGCATTCATCAAGCCGCGCAGGACGCGGGCTTGCCGCTGCTGCCGGGCGTCGCCACGCCGAGCGACATTCTGCTGGCGCTCGAGCTCGGCTACGAGACGGTCAAGTTCTTCCCGGCGCAGCAGGCGGGCGGCATCCCGATGCTGCAAGCGCTCTACGGACCGTTCCCGAACCTGAAGTTCTGTCCGACGGGCGGGATCACGACGGAAACGGCACCGAGCTTCCTCGCGTTGCCGAACGTCGTTTGCGTCGGCGGTTCGTGGCTCACGCCGAAGGCTGCGCTCGCCGCCAGCAATTGGGACGAGGTCACGCGCCTCGCCCGCGCCGCCTCCGAACTCGCCGCTCACCAGCATTGACGCGTCGGTCCACGGCGCCCGCATTGCCGGGCGCCGCGGCAGCGCATGTCATCTCGCTCATCGCCTCACCTATCCCCGCATTCGCCATCGCCCGGCTCCGGCGCGAGAAATCAGGGTTTCCTTGTATGGAACCGGTTCTATCGGCAAACGTCGCCGCCGTCTAAAATGCAGCGACTGTGTGCCGGCGACGAGGCTCGCGCCGCCGATGCATCGCTCCACCTTCTTCGTTGTTCAAAACAAGTAAAGGAGAGTTTTCATGGGATCGGTCCACGGTAGCCTGCTGCTGCTTTATGCGTTGATCGCCATCGCGGCGTTGATTTTGCTGATTGCGCGGTACAAGGTCTATCCGTTTCTGGTCCTCATCATCGTCTCCCTAGCGTTGGGGCTGGCGGCGGGCATGCCGGCGGGCCAGATCGTCAAGTCGTTCGAGACGGGCAACGGCGGGACGCTCGGCCACATCGCCGTCGTGGTCGGGCTCGGCACGATGCTCGGCAAGATGATGGCCGAGTCGGGCGGAGCCGAGCAGGTCGCGACGACGCTGATCCGCTGGTTCGGCGAGAAACACATTCATTGGGCCATGATGGTCGTGGCGATCATCGTCGGCTTGCCCGTCTTCTTCGAAGTCGGCTTCGTGCTCCTCATCCCGATCGCA
Organism: Trinickia sp.; assembly: GCF_051953955.1. GTDB lineage: Bacteria > Pseudomonadota > Gammaproteobacteria > Burkholderiales > Burkholderiaceae > Trinickia. The sequence goes on from NZ_JBQCIF010000061.1 coordinate 71,933, forward strand.
TTCAACGTGGCCAAGCGCACGGGCAAATCGCTGCTGCTGATCGGCTTGCCGATGGTGGCCGGGCTTTCGGTCGTGCACGGCTTGATCCCGCCGCACCCGGCCGCGCTGCTCGCAGTGCAAGCATACGGGGCCGACATCGGCAAGACGATCGCCTACGGCCTCATCGTCGGCATTCCGACGGCGATCGTCGCTGGGCCTTTGTTCGCGCTGCTCGTGCACCGGCAAGTCAAACTGCCCGAGAACAATCCGCTTGCCGCGCAGTTCGTCGAATCGGCGGATGAGGCGGCCCAGCAACGCCGCGACGCGCCCAGCTTCGGCATTACCCTCTTTACGATCCTGCTGCCCGTGGTGCTGATGCTGATCGGCAGTTGGGCCGATCTCGTCTTCGCGCCGAAGACGGTTCCGAACGATCTGCTGCGCTTCATCGGCAACGCGGACGTTTCCCTGCTCATCGCCGTGCTCGTCAGCTTCTGGACCTTCGGCGCGCAGCGCGGCTTCACGCGCGAGCAGATTCAGAAGTTCTGCGGCGATTGCCTGGCGCCGATCGCTGGCATCACGCTGATCGTCGGTGCCGGCGGCGGCTTCGGCGGCGTGCTGCGCGACAGCGGCATTTCGCAGCAGATCGTCGCGGTTGCCACGCAGTCGCATTTGTCGCCGCTGCTGTTCGGCTGGTTCGTTGCCGCGCTGATTCGCCTCGCAACGGGCTCGGCCACCGTTGCGATGACGACGGCGTGCGGCATCGTGGCCCCGATCGCCAAGGCCGGTGCGATCCACGTCCAGCCCGAGTTGCTCGTGCTCGCGACGGGCTCGGGCTCGCTGATTTTCTCGCACGTGAACGACGGCGGATTCTGGCTGGTCAAAGAGTATTTCGGGATGACGGTCGGGCAGACCTTCAAGACCTGGTCGCTCTGCGAGACGATCATCTCGCTGCTCGGTCTCGGGTTGACGTTCGCGCTCGCGGCGGTCTTCTAGCCTCGAACCGGGCTCAAAGAAAGTGAAAGCGAAAGTGGAACGGCAATGATTCTGATCGTGATGGGTGTGTCGGGCTCCGGTAAGACGCTGATCGGGGAGCTGCTCGCGCAGCGCCTCGGGTGTGCGTTCGTCGACGGCGACGTGTTTCACAGCGCGGCCAACAAAGAGAAGATGGCGCAAGGCATCGCGCTGACCGACGACGATCGTTGGCCGTGGCTCGCCGCCATTCGCACGGCGATCGAGGAAAGCGTGCAGGCCGGGCAATCGTTGATCGTCGGCTGCTCGTCGCTCAAGCGCGCCTACCGCGACGTGCTGCGTGGTGGCGCGCAGGGCGACGGCACCGTGCGTTTCATCTATTTGAAGGGTTCGTTCGACGTATTGCACGAACGCTTGGCTACCCGTGGGCGCCACTTCTTCAATCCGGCTCTGCTGCAAAGTCAGCTCGACACGCTCGAAGAGCCCGGCGACGATGAAGCGATCACCGTCAGCATCGAGTTGTCTCCGCAAGAGATCGTCGATGAGGTGGTGGCGAAGCTGCCTGCCGCATAACGTAAGGCGAAGGCGCACAGGGCAAGAGGCGGGCTTCTGCCGCAGGCTCGACCGGCGCCGCGCGCAATGCCTCCCCCCAAAAAAAACGCGCCGTCGAATGACGGCGCGCTTCTGATGACGCGTGGGCCGCGTTAAGCAATCCGCTTCGCCAATTCGACGGCCTTGCCCGTGTAGGACGCGGGCGTCATTGCCGTCAGCTGCGCCTTCGCATCGTCGGGGATCGCGAGGGTGGCGATGAACTGCTGCAGCGCTTCACGCGTGATGCCCTTGCCGCGCGTGAGTTCCTTCAACTGCTCGTACGGATTTTCGATGCCGAACCGGCGCATGACGGTTTGCACGGGTTCGGCCAGCACTTCCCAGCAGCCGTCGAGATCTTCGTTCAAGCGAGCCGGATTGACCTCGAGCTTGTCGAGGCCGCGAATCAGCGCATCGTAGGCGAGCAGCGAGTAGCCGAGCGCGACGCCCATGTTGCGCAGCACCGTGGAGTCGGTCAGATCGCGCTGCCAACGCGACACGGGCAGCTTGTCGGCCAGGTGGCGCAGCGTCGCGTTCGCGAAGCCCAGGTTGCCTTCGGAATTTTCGAAGTCGATCGGGTTGACCTTGTGCGGCATCGTGGACGAGCCGATTTCGCCGGCCTTCGTCTTTTGCTTGAAGTACCCGAGCGAGATGTAGCCCCAGACGTCGCGGTCCAGATCGAGCAGGATGGTGTTGGCTCGGGCGACGGCGTCGAACAGTTCGGCCATGTAGTCGTGCGGCTCGATCTGAATCGTGTACGGATTGAACGTGAGCTTCAGCCGCTGTTCGATGACGTTGCGCGAGAACGCCTCCCAATCGAAGCTCGGATACGCCGACAGGTGCGCGTTGTAGTTGCCCACCGCGCCGTTCATCTTGCCGAGGAGCTCCACTTTCTCGATGCGCTCGATCGCGCGGGCGAGCCGCGCGGCCACGTTGGCGATTTCCTTGCCGAGCGTGGTCGGGCTGGCGGGCTGCCCGTGCGTGCGCGAGAGCATCGGCTGTTCCGCGTGCGTATGGGCGAGCGCGACGAGGCGGCCGTGCACGGCACGCAGCGCCGGCACGATGACGTGCTCGCGCGCGCCGGCGAGCATGAGGCCGTGCGACGTGTTGTTGATGTCTTCCGAGGTACAGGCGAAATGGATGAATTCGCTGGCGCGCTCGAGCTCGGGCTGGCCTTTGACCGATTCCTTGAGCCAGTACTCGACGGCCTTGACGTCGTGGTTCGTCACGCGCTCGATTTCCTTGATGCGCGCGGCGTCGTGCGCCGAGAAACGCGCGACGAGATCGAGCAGGAATTGCTCAGCCGCATCCGAAAAGCGCGGCATTTCCGCGAAGCCGGCTTGCGAGAGCGCGATGAGCCAATGGACTTCGACCGTCACGCGGTGGCGCATGAATGCGGCTTCGGAGAGCCAGTCGCGCAGCGCTTCGGTTTTGGCGGCATAGCGGCCGTCGAGCGGCGAGAGGGCGGTGAGGGCAAACAGCGTATCGGCGCGGGTATCGGACATGATCGGCGTCGCGCTCGAGGGCGCGGGGTCGGGTGCAGGAGAGAACCCGAGATTTTACCACCGCCGGGCCCGACGTCGGCCGGGCCCGGCAGTCGGGCTTTCAGCGCCCCGCGCTCCATCGGTCGTCGGGCGTCATTCGCCGGCCGTGGCCGCTTGTCCGACCCGCGCCGTCGCACCCGCTTGAACAGGTTCGATGGCGGCGATGGCCGGGCTCGCCCAAACGAGCCATTGCGCGCGCAGCGCGAGGACCGCGACGCAAGCGCAGGCGGCCAATGCGCCGAACGTTGCGAAACCCATCTGGTAGCTGCCCGTGCTCTCCTTGGCGATGCCCATCACGACGGGCAGATAGAAGCCGCCGATCCCGCCGGCTGCCCCGATCACCCCCGAGAGCAGGCCGGTCTTGCCTTTCCAGCGGTGCGGCACGAGCTGGAACGTCGCACCGTTGCCGAGGCCGAACGCCAGATAAAGGCAAACGAGCACGGCAATGCCGCCTCCGAGCGGCGGCATCCACGCGGCGAAGGCGAAATCGGCCGCCGAGATGATCGCCAGCAGGCCGGTGAGCGCGCGCACGCCCGTGATCCGATCTGCCAGATAGCCACCCATCGGGCGCACGATGGCGCCGAGGAACGCAAGCAGCGACATGAACAGGCCGGCTTCGAGCTTGGGCATTTGATAGAGCGTCGTGAGCAGCAGCGTGACATACGAGGACATGCCGACGAAGCCGCCGAACGTGATGCTGTAGACGAGCATCATGACCCACGTATCGCGTTCGGCGAGCACCGCGCGATAGCGCGCGGGCAACAGGGCGATCGCGCCGGCCGCGCCGAGCACCGGCAACAGCAGCACGCCGGTTCGGCCCGAGCCGAAGACGCCCGCGTGGACAGCGAGCACGAGCACGATGAGACCGGCGAGCATCGCCGCGAAGCCGGCCAGTGCGCGCGGGACGCTGCCGGCTTTCTCGCCGCGGTCCTCGCCCCAAGCAAACAGCGCGAGGCCCGCGATCGCGAGCAGCGGCAGCGCGGCCGCGGTGGCGTATTGCCACCCGAGCGCATCGGCTACGTGCGGAAACAGAAACCCGTCGAGCACGGCACCGATGTTGCCTGCGGCGGCGAGGCCGAGCACGAGGCCTTGCACTTTCGGCGGATAGCTGCTGCCCGCCATCGGCAACGCCACGGCAAAGCTCGCTCCGCCTACGCCGAGAAAGACGCCTAGCACGAGCAGCAGGGTGTACGAGGGCGTCGTGGGGATGAGCGGCAGGACGATCGCCGGCACGGCGGACAGCAGAACGCCCATCAGCGCGACGCGGCGTCCGTTTGCCGACTGATACAGATTACCGAGCGCCACGCGCAAGATGGCTGCCGCGAGGACGGGCACGGCGACGAGAAAGCCCTGCTGCGCGGCCGTCATCGGAATGCTCTTGCCGATGAACGGCGCGAGCGGCCCGTACAGGACCCAGACGGTGAAGCCCGTGTCGAAATAGAGAAAGCAGGCGAGGAGCGAGCGCCAGTTGCCGCTCCGTAGCGCGTGTTGCAGGTTCTTCATGATCGTCCTCGCGTCGAATGTCGGATGAATCGTTAGGGGCGATGAGCGTCACGGAGCCTGCCGGCGTCGCGCGACGGCCCGGCAATGCAAGGCCCATGCCATGCGCGTCGCCGTAAGGCTCGGCGCCGGCCGGATACTCAGGCGCGGCGTGCGATTGCGCGTTTTCGGACGAACGCTCCGCGCGGCGCGCGCTTCGCGCCGGCGTTCGGCCGCCCCGTGCGGCCGCGCACCCGCATCGCGCGCCGGGGCACTTTCGGTGTGCCGAGCGCGCGTCGATGGTGCGCTGCATCAATGTCCTGATGAAGCGAGCGCAAGGGGCGCAAAGCGGGCGCAAAGAGGGCGGGAAGGGGCGGAGTTGGGGCATGCATCGGGCACCGCGTGCCCACCGCCCGCGCCGGCATAGGCGGGCGAGAACGATGCCCCGGTACAATGCGTGCGTCCCGTTTCCCTCGGCCCGCACGGCCGTCAGCCCCGCATGGAACTCAAATGGCTCGAAGATTTCGTTTCGCTCGCTGAGACGCGCAGCTTCAGCCGTTCGGCCGAATTGCGGCACGTCACGCAGCCGGCGTTTTCGCGCCGCATCCAGGCGCTCGAGGCCTGGCTCGGCACGGAGCTCATCGACCGCTCGGTCTATCCGACGCGGCTCACGCAGGCGGGCGAAGTGTTCCGCGAGCAAGCGCTCGCCATGCTCTCGCACATGCACGAGTCGCGCATCCTGCTGCGCGGGCACGTAGGCGCCCCGGCCGCGACGATCGAATTCGCCGTGCCGCATACGCTTTCGCTCACGTACTTTCCCAAGTGGCTGCAGCGGATCGAAGCGCAGATGGGGCAGGTTCACACGCGGCTGCGCGCGTTGAACGTGCACGATGCGGTGCTGTCGCTCGTGGAAGGCGGGTGCGACCTCGTGATGGGCTATCACCACCCGAGCCATCCCGTCGCGCTCGATCCCGGACGCTACGACATGTTGACGCTCGGTTTCGAGCCGATCAGCCCGTTCTCGGCACCGGCGCGTGCCGGCCGCGCGCGCTATCCGCTTCCGGGCACGCCCGATGCGCCCGTTCCGTACCTGTCGTACACGCCGAACGCGTATCTTGGGCGCATGACCGAGGTCATCGTCGCGAACGCGCCGGAGCGGCTCTGTCTCGATCGGATCTACGAAACGGATATGGCCGAGGCGCTCAAGGCCATGACGCTGGCCGGGCACGGCGTCGCTTTCTTGCCGCACAGCGCCGTCGAGGACGCCGTGGCGGACGGCGCGCTGCTCAGGCTCGACCGCACGGCATCGCGCGGCCTCGCGGCCGATCGCTTCACGCTGACGATGGAAATCCGCTTGTACCGCGACAAGCTTGCAAGCAACGCCGGCGATCCGCGCCAACAGCTCGTGCGCCGCTTATGGCAGGTCGTCGCCGACGAGCTCGGCGTAAAGCAGGCGTAAGGTCCGAACTCGGCTGACCGCGCGCGGTGCGAAGCGCCGCGCGGCGCAGCCGTGACGCCAGCCGCTCGACTCACGTTATGCAAGAAATGCATAATGGGATGATCAAACGGCATTGGATTTCAAAAGGGCCTTTTTCGACAATGGCGCACATTCAGTGACCGTTGGAGTGTCCATGTCCTCGCAATTGCAGTCCACCACGTCTGCACAATCGATTCCCTCGTATCTGCACGCCGACGATCTCGGCCCCTGGGGGAACTACCTGCGTCAAGTCGATCGCGTCGCGCCGTACCTCGGTTCGTCGTCGCGTTGGCTCGAAACACTCAAGCGTCCGAAGCGCATCCTGATCGTCGACGTGCCCATCGAACTCGATAACGGCACCGTTGCGCACTTCGAAGGCTATCGCGTTCAGCACAACGTTTCGCGCGGCCCCGGCAAGGGCGGCGTGCGCTACCACCAGGACGTGACGCTCTCCGAAGTGATGGCGCTCTCCGCCTGGATGTCGGTGAAGAATGCCGCCGTGAACGTGCCGTACGGCGGCGCGAAGGGCGGTATCCGCGTCGATCCGCGCAAGCTGTCGCGCGGCGAGCTCGAGCGCGTCACGCGCCGCTACACCAGCGAAATCGGCATCATCATCGGACCGAACACGGACATTCCCGCGCCTGACGTCAACACGAATGAGCAGATCATGGCGTGGATGATGGACACGTACTCGATGAACCAAGGCCAAACGGCCACGGGCGTCGTGACGGGCAAGCCGATTGCGCTGGGTGGCTCGCTGGGCCGCCGCGAAGCGACGGGCCGCGGCGTGTTCGTCGTCGGCACGGAAGCGGCGCGCCGCGTGGGCCTCGACATCCAAGGCGCACGCATCGCCGTGCAAGGCTTCGGCAACGTCGGCGGCATCGCGGCTCGCCTGTTCGAAGAGGCCGGCGCGAAGGTCATCGCCGTGCAAGACCACACGGGTGCGATCCATAAGTCGAGCGGGATCGATACGCATGCGCTGCTCGAGCACGTGGGCAATACGGGCGGCGTGGGCGGCTTCAAGGGTGCCGATCCGGTCGCGAACGACGAATTTTGGATGATCGAAAGCGACATCCTGATTCCGGCCGCGCTCGAGAACCAGATCACCGAGAAGAACGCGGGCAAGATCAAGACGAAGATCATCGTCGAAGGCGCGAACGGGCCCACGACGACGGCTGCCGACGACATCTTGCACGACAAGGGTGTGCTCATCATCCCCGACGTCGTGGCCAACGCCGGCGGCGTGACGGTTTCGTACTTCGAGTGGGTGCAGGATTTCTCGAGCTTCTTCTGGACCGAAGACGAAATCAACCAGCGCCTCGAGCGCGTCATGCGCGAAGCGTTCAGCGCCGTCTGGCAAGTGGCGAGCGACAACAGCGTGTCGATGCGCACGGCGGCCTTCATCGTGGCCTGCAAACGGATTTTGATGGCGCGCGAAATGCGCGGCCTGTATCCCTGATTCCCTATTCGCCACAAGCGAAGCGGGTTTGACTTGCCGGCGGCGCCCCTCACGGCGCATCCGGCTTCCCCTGGACGGGCGGCATCGAACGGTGCCGCCCGTTTTTCAATTGGGCTTTGCGGTGCGCGTAAGTTTACTGGGCGCTGCTCGGCAAGTCGCTGCTGAATACGGCGGCGCGCGGCTCGAAGAAATAACGGACGAAGATCGCCGCGCCGAATTGCTTATCGCGGCCCGGCGTGATGTTGGCGCTGGCCAGTGCGCCGATTTGCACGCGGGAGGACAGCTTGGCCACCGCGGCGAGTTCGGTGCTGCCATAGGGGCCATGATCGTGGCTGCCGGCACACGTCAGTCCGATGGTGCTGAACGGAAAGCACGATTCGGTGTGCGCGAGCGTATCGTTCCAGCCCGTTTCGATGCTGCCCCGGATCTGCCAGTTGCGCCCTTCTTGCGTGAGCCATTGCAAGGTAGCCCCCGCGCTGACGGAATACTGAGGGCTGTAATAGCCGCCTTGTCCGACGGTGTAGAAGTTTTCGTTGCGCCGGTAAGACAGAAAATGGACGGCCGGGCCGACATTGAAATAGTCGAAGCCGCGCGCATGGACGTCGTAGGCTGCGGACACGTCGGCCGACATACCTTCATTGCCGAGCACGTTCGTCCCTGTCAGCCATTTGCCTTCGACCGCGGCGGAAACGTTCCAGCGCGGCGCAAATTGCCAGCGCAGTTGTCCGCCGCCCGAGGTACTCGATACAGCGCCCCAGCGCACGCTGTCGACGGTGCCGGGGAGGGTGACGGTCATGCCGCGCCACGACAACAGGGAGTCGCGCACGCTCTGGTGCGAACCGTATAACGACCACATGCCCCACGCAGCCTGCTGGCCGACGCTCGCCGAACCGTTCGCTTGGAATCCGGACGGCGCGCCCTGAGTGGCGCCGACGGTGAAGCGCCAATCGAATGGATCGGCGTTGCCGATGCGCGTCGATGTCGCCACCGTTGCTTGCAGGTCCTCCGCGCGTGTCGATCCACCGACCAACGTCCCTCGAATGGCGTTGGCCCTGCGTTGGCGCTCGGCCGGATCGGGGAATCGGCTAGGCAACGTGTCCAATAATCCCGGCGCGGTTTGGTCGAACGACGCCGTTCCGGCGTTGATGAGCGACTGTCGATATTGCAGCGAGAGTTGCGTCGTGTCGTGGAACCAGGTGCTCCGCAACGCGGGGCCGATCGTGTCGAGCCGGCCTTGCCCTGCCGCACCGATGTGGTCCGACCACGTGAGGCCGCCCGTCAGCGAGGGTGCGTCGATACCGGTCAAGTCCGCCGGCACGTCGCGCGCGATTCGCTGCGGATCGGCGCCCCCGGTGGAGGCATCGCGCAGTGCGGCGTGCGCCGCGACGAATTGCTTGCGGTAGTAGAACGCTTGCGCATCGAGCCCATCGAGATAAGCATCGATGCGGCCATCGCCCGTGGGGCGCTGCTCGCCGCTTTGCGCGCCGCGCTCGTGCATGGCGTGGATCGACATCGCGAGCCCTTCCGCGCTGTCGTCGTCATGATGCGTGTCGTAGCTGGTCCTGAACGCAGCCGCCGCTCGCTCGTAGTCCCCGAGCGCGTAAAGCGTCCAACCGCGCAGCGCCGCCGTGTCCGCCCCCGGTAGTCCCTCGCGACCCGCGGCGTCGAGCCATTTCAACGCATCGCTGTAGCGGTGCCCCGCATAAGCGTCGTTTGCGCGGGCGAGCGCAATCTGGGCGCGTTCTTGCCGTGCTCGCGGATCGCTCCGCAGCGCCGGTTCATCGAGCAGCGATCGAGCGGCATCGTAGTCGTGCGCTTCGATTCGCACTTGGGCGAGCCCGAGCTTGGCATCGGCGTTTTCCGGTGAAAACGTCAACGCGGTTTCGAACCAACGCTGTGCTTCGCTCCGATCGTGCTGCGCGTGCGCGATCCACCCGGCGAGCGTCGCGGCGGGGCCATCGCGATGCGAGCGGATCGACGACGCGACGCGCGCGAGTTGCGAAGCTGCTTGGGGCGAGCCGGGCGGCAGCTTGCCGAGCGCCGCGATCGCGCGTTCATATCGGAGCCGCGCGAACGCCGCTTCGGCTTGCGCGTCGCGATGCCCATCGGTGGCTTCCAGGGCGATCAACGCATCGACGCTCTCGGGCGGTAGCTGTTGCTCGGCGCGATAGAGCGTTGCAATTCGATTCGCGTCGGGCGTGCAGGCCGGGATGATCGTGCGATAGAGCGCATCGACCGCGTCGAGGTGGCCGGTCCGGGCGAAGACATCGGCGGCATGCCAGATGCGATCGATGTGAATGCAGTCGAACGCTTCGGGCATGCGCGCGAGCGCGAGGCGCAACCCCGCGGCATCGTCGCTTTGCAAAGCGGCGGCGATGTCAGCTTCTTGTCGTTGCCGCGTGCGCTCGGCCGCGAGCGACGGCGAAGGCCGCCACGACGGTGTCTCGTGCTCGAGTTGCGCCACCCGTCGATCGTATTCGGCGAGGCGTTGTGCATGCAGCAGCCGCCACAATGGGCGTTCGTCCGGTACCGGGGGCGTTGCATTTTGCGCCGCAGCGATATCGGATGCCGCCGTGTTCACCGCGTTCGTCGAGGGCGTCATGTTCGTCTCGACCGGTGTGCTCGTCGCGGCCTCCTCGTTCGGCACGCGCGCCGTTGCCGGCCCGGGCGGCGGCTCGACGGTATCGATGACGTTGCGCTGTTCCGTATGCACGATCCGCGGAGCGCCCGCTGTCGCGCCGGCACGGTTCAGGTCGCGCTGCGAGCGCTGCCGGGTGACCGCAGCCTCGCTCGCGCCGGTTGCGGTGGCCGTCGTCCCGGGGTGCCTTTCGAACGTGAGCACGTTGCTCTGCGCTGCGCGTACCGCATGCATCGGACAGGAGACGATCGGCAGTGCGAAGCAGCAGCGCACCATCCAGCGGGTGCGCTTGCGCACTTTACTCATCGCGGTCACGATGCCGCGTCCGGTAGTAGCGTTTCAAGAGCAGCGCGGACGTCCCCGCGAATATCGACAGCAGCGCGATGAGCATTGCGTAGCCTACCCAGGGCCGCTCCGAGAGCGCGTAGCCGAGCCAGGCCAGCGGCCCGAGGCTGCCCTCTTCGTAGGTGCTGCCGACGCGTTCCGTCCATAGATCCGCGCGATCGAACGAGAGCAGGGCGACGTTGCCGCGCATCTCGCCCCAGTAGCTGGGCTCGATCAGTTGGGAGACGCCGGCTGCCAGTTCAGCCGCATCGGCTGCCGTGAGCACGGTCGTCGCCCCCCCTTGCTCGCCGCGATATTGCATGACGAGCAACTGACGCGAGAGCGGCGCATCGCCGCGCAACGTCACGCCGGCTTTCTCGGCGCGAGCCGACGAGCGCAGCAGGCGGCCCAAGCCCAGCGGCAGTGCACCGCCCGTATCGGAATCGGCCGCATGTGCGGGGCCGTCGGCGATACGGATGCTTGTGCCGGGGGACCACGGCGCATCTTTCAACAGCCGCTGCGGCAGGCTCGACGCGGCGCCGATCAAGATCAGATTGCGACGCGTTTGCGCCTGCGCGTCGAACGTGATTTGCGCCGCCGTCAGCGGCGCGGCCTGGTTTTGCGCGAGCCGGCCCATCAGGGCCCAGGCGCTGGCGATCGTGGCGTTGTCGCGCGCGGCGAGCCGCAGCGCGAGGTCGCTGCCGTCGGGTTTCACCGTGTAGGGGAAACCGCTGTCGGCGAAGCGTTTTAGATCGGGCAGCGTCGTGTAGTGCGAGGTCGGCGGCAGCTTCAGCGTCGAGTCGTCGAACAATGTGATTTCGAGGTTCTGCATGTTGCGCAACGCGCAGTGGTCCGACACGAGAGGCACGAGCAGCGCCTGCAGCGACAGCGTGTTCAGTCCGGCACGGAAATCGCGCAGCGGAAGGCTGATACGGTAGTGGCGCATGACCGCGCCTTGCTGCTGATCGAGCGCGATCACCTGCTCGAAGCGGCCGTTGAGGGCGATGTTGAGGACCGAATCCTCACGCATCTTCGCGCCCTCGGTGAAATTCATGTCGAGCGTGACCTTCGCGTCTTCCGGCGCATAGATGTCGGCGGGAAGTCGAACCTCGAGATCGGCCGTATCGCCCGCGCGCAGCGTGCGGCTCGTGAAGCCGAGGTCGCGGAACGCGTGCGGCGCGGTGCCCGTGACGGTCCGGTTGGCCGACCACGGCGGCAGCGCCGTTTCGTCGAAGGCGCCGATGACGAGCCCGCTCGCGTGTGGCAGCGGCAACTCGCTGTGCGCGAATGCGCGCGCCGCGCGCTCGACTTCCGCGTCGTTGCGGCCGCTGACGACGAGCACGAAGCGGCGCGCATCGTCGGGCTTCGGATAGACGCCGAGGAAGGCCCCGTCGATCTGGGCCGCCGTCTTGGCATCGAGGTAGCCGCGCAATGCATCGCGCGAGCCGATCAGCACGACATCGGAGCCGGCCAACGGCCCCGGCGCCAGGCCCGGCAGTAACCCCTCGCCGGAACCGTGTTCGGCGTCGAGCACGCGCGGCGCCGTACTGAGGTAGCGAAGCCGCAGCGCGATGCCTTCAGCGACGAGGGCGCCCCCGGCGAGTTGCGACGCATTGTTCGGATGCGAAGCGTTGACGATCGTAATGGCCCGCGGCGCCCACTGCTTCGGGTCGATGAGATTGGACAGATCGGCCAGCGTCGGCGTTAGCGGCGCCAGCGCCGTTTGCATGCGCAGCGTCGAGGCGCTCGTGTCGATTTCGGTCCACAGCTCGGGCGCGCTCGGGTCTTCGCAGGCCTCGGTCGAATGCTGTGCGACGGCGAACGTGAGCGTGTTGTATCCGGGCCGCAGCAAGTCCGCGGGCACGCGGATATCGGCTGTCGCCTCCGGCTGCCGCGATGACAGCTGAACTTGCGCGATCGTACGATCGTTCACGCGCACGGCGAGTTCGGAGCGACTCGTCAACAGCGAAATCGAATTCGATACGACGAGATGAAGTACGGCGTCCTGGACGCGCTCTCTGGCCGAGAGCGGAATGCTGATGCTCCGCGAGGCCGATGCGCCGGCGAGCCGCAAGGCGCCGCTCAGATTGGCAAGCGTCGCCAGCGAAACGGTATTCGCGTTGCTGGCTGCCGCATGCGTCGCGGCTTCCGTTGCAGCGCCGGCGGCGAGCGGGGAGGCGACGACGTTCGCCGAGGCGCTCGTCGATGCGGCCTTCACGGGGGCGTTGCCAAACGCCGTATGACCGGCGAGCAATGCAACGACGCAGCAAACGGCTCGGACCGTTGTGCGAGAGAAGAAAGACACGTTCATTGGTGTTGTTTTGGTCGGAAGGAACGTAAAGCGGAAATGCAGTGCGCAGCGGCTCGGCTCCGATCGGCGGCATAGCGCAGCATGCCGCGTGCGAATACTCGATAGTGGCCGAATGCATGGACGGAGCCGAGGCGAAAGACGATGCCCAGGCTCGGCAGCACGCCGATGCGCCGGTTGCGGCTTTCGCGGAAATCGCGCCAACGGCCGCTGTCGCCGAACACGAGCGAGACGCGTTCGGAGAGCCCGGTCACGCTGTCGTCGCTGAACTGAGCGCCGACGACGAGGTCGCCGTCGCGCGATGAAAACGCATTGCGTATCGTCAAGGGAATGAGGCTCGTGCGTCCGCGCGCCGCGTTGAAGACCTCGAGCGTGGCTTCGCCCTGGCGGGGGACCCGCGCGGCGTCGGCGGCGCCGATGATCGCCTTGAGCCCGCCCGCCGAGAGATCCACGATGCGGCAGGCGATCTTTTCGTCCGCTCGGGCGGCGCCCGCCTCGCCCGCGATCGATCCGGCCGTGGAGCCGACATGCAGCATGGCGTCGAGATTCGCGGGCACGCGCGGCACGGCGCGACGCTGCTTGCGCTCGTACAGCACGCCGATGCATGCGTTGAGCAGGACGAGGTTCAGTCCGCACCAACTGAGCGCCGATATGATCACATCCCGGTGCGGATAGCCGTGTACGAGCTTCCAAACCCCCGCCGCGACGCCGAGCAGGACGAGCACATAGACGACATAGAACGGTGCGGCCAGCTCGGAGATCGAGTCCTCCTCGATCTTTTCGCCCTTGGGCGTGACTTTGAAGCCGGGCGCCCGAGGACGCAGCATGACCGAGACGACCGCACGCAGCGAGAACATCGATTGCAGCAGTTCGTACACCTCTGAAATCAGCGTCCAGCGATAGCGCCCGAACAGGTAGTCGGAGGCGAGAATGGCGCCGATCATCTGCGGCAGGCCATAGGCGAAGAACTGCGGAATCGTCGCGTTGTAGAACTGCAGCCCGAAGGCGAGGTACATGATGGGCGCGAACAGGAAGACGACGCGCGCGTAGCAAAAGAACCAGAAGAACGCATTCGAGAAATAGCAGAGCCGCTGTGCCGGCGTGAGCCCTTTCAAGCGCAGCGGATTGCTGAGCAGGAACAGCTGGATCATGCCTTGCGCCCAACGCACGCGTTGCACGATGAAGCTCGCGAACGTTTCCGGCTGCAGGCCCGAGATCAACGCTTCATCGACATACCGGCTGTGATAGCCGCGTGCGTGCAGCGTGAGCGCCGTCTCGGCATCCTCGGTGATCGAGTTGCCCGCGATGCCGCCGATTTCCTCGAGGCAGCGGCGCTTGAGCACGGCCGCCGATCCGCAGAAGAACGAGGCGTTCCAGAAGTCGAGCCCGTGCTGGACGACCGAGTAGAACATTTCGTTTTCGGGCGGCATCCGGCCGAACATGCCGAGGTTCTTTTCGAGCGGGTCCGGATTGATGAAGAAGTGCGGCGTCTGGACGAGATAGACCCGATCGTCGCGTTGAAAGTGGCCGACCGTCTTCTCGAGGAAGTCGACCGTGGGAACGTGATCGGCATCGAAGATCGCGATCAGGTCGCCTTGCGTGTGTACGAGCGCCGCGTTGATGTTGCCCGCTTTCGCATGTTCGTTGCGCTCGCGGGTCAAATAGACGCCGCCGTGGCTTTCGGCCATCTGCCGCAGCGCCTGCGATCGCTCGCGTGCTTCGGCGGCTTTGAGCGGGTCCGCTTGCGTGAGCTTTTGCGAAGTGCCGCCGTCGTCGAGCAAATAGACACGCAGCAGTTCGCGCGGATAGCGCATGTCGAGCGCCGCGCGCAAGGTCACCTGAAGCAGCTCGGGCGGCTCGTTGTAGGTAGGGATGAACACGTCGACGCTGGGCAAGGCGCCTGGCGTCGTGACGAGCGGCGCTGGTGCTCGCCGCAGCGGGCGGCTGTTCACGAACAGCCCGAGCATCGACACGACGATGCCGTACAGTTCGGCCGCGTAGAGCAGCGACATGAAGATGAAATCGGCGAAACCGTTGTAGCCGAGCGTGGACGTGGTGCGCCAATACAGATAGCGAAACGTCAGGAACCCCGAGCACAGCAGGAAGAACAGCCGCGTGCGCTCGAGATTGCCGACGCGGCGCAGCACGAGCATGGCCGCCACGACGGCAAACGAAAGCCGATATTGCGCGCTCAGATCGAGCTTGACGACCGCGAGCACGCCCAGCGCAGCCAGCGAGCCGGCCCATAGCGCGACGACGGACCACTCGGGTAGCGTCAGGCGCGTGACCGAGCGCTCGTTGCCTCGCGACGCGCAAGCAAGCCGATGCGCTGCCGGAATCGGCGGCTTCGCTTCATCGACGGTGATCGCTTCGGTGGCATCGGACATGATGATCGAACTTTCGTTGGCGGGGACCTCGCGGTGGCATGCGCGGCAGACTGCGTGAGCGGGCTTATCTGATTATCGGCAGGCGGCTCGAATGCCTGAATCCGGCGTCGCGCCTTTTTCTCGTAGGGTAAATCGGCTTATAGCGTCAGGATCGGCTGACAATGCCGGCCTTCATCGGGCTCGCCGGGGCGGCGTATGATGCGAAGGCTTTGCCGGCCCGAGCGCGGCCGGTGCGTTTTTGCGAAGGGATTTCCGGATGATTTCGATCAAGCACGTTTCGAAGTGGTACGGCACGTTTCAGGTGCTCTCCGACTGCACGACCGAAGTGTCGAAGGGCGAGGTCGTCGTCGTGTGCGGCCCGTCGGGCTCGGGCAAGTCGACGTTGATCAAGACCGTGAACGGCTTGGAACCGTTTCAGAAAGGCGAGATCGTCGTCGATGGGCAATCGCTGCACGATAAGCAGACGGATCTGTCCAAGCTGCGTTCGAAAGTCGGCATGGTGTTCCAGCACTTCGAGCTGTTTCCCCATCTGTCGATCATGGAGAACCTCACGCTCGCGCAGATCAAGGTGCTGGGCCGCTCGAAAGACGAAGCCGCCGGCAAAGGCCTTGCGCTGCTCGATCGCGTGGGCCTTTCGGGGCATGCCGACAAATTTCCGGCGCACCTGTCGGGCGGCCAGCAGCAGCGCGTGGCCATTGCGCGGGCGCTATCGATGGATCCCGTGGCGATGCTGTTCGACGAGCCCACCTCGGCACTCGATCCCGAGATGATCAACGAGGTGCTCGACGTGATGGTCGAGCTCGCGCAGGAAGGCATGACGATGATGTGCGTGACCCACGAGATGGGTTTCGCGAAGAAGGTCGCACACCGCGTCCTCTTCATGGACCGCGGGCTCATCGTCGAGGACGATCACAAGGACGCCTTCTTCGACAATCCGAAATCGGAGCGCGCCAAGGAGTTCCTCGCCAAAATCCTGCATTGAGCGGGGCGAGGAAAGCGCAACGCGCAACGCCGTGTCGATCGCGGCGTTGCAGCAGAGCGAGCCGGCGTTGCGGCGAGTGAGATCGGCGAATGAGATCGGGAATGAAGCGCCGCGAATTACGATTCGAAGGCGGCGATGTCGTCGGCGTCGGCTTCGAGCGTTGCGGCTCGTGCACGCATCGAGGCCGAGGCGCTCGGATCGCAGGCCGGATTGCGCGCTTTTTCGAGCACGGAAGGCGGCACCGGAATATTCGTGCGCGCCGCCACTTCGCCGTCCTGGAACATCAGCAGATCGCCGGGCGCGAACGCGGTCCAGACTTCGTCGTCGGTCAGCGGCTGCGTGGCGATGACGGCCACGCGATCCTCGGGTGTCGTGTACTGCGCGAAGTCGATCGACATGTCGGCGTCGATCAGGTGCGCCGTCGAAAACGGCCAGCGGCGAACGATGTAGTGCAGATGGGTCGAGCAGTGAGCGAACAGCGCTTGCCCATTCGACATCAGGAAATTGAATACCCCGTAATTCGTGACGTCGCGCGTGAGCGCGGCGAGCGCCTCGAACAGCTCGTGCAGAGGCGGTTGCGCGCCGGGAAACGCGCGGCGCAGGCCTTGCAGCAGTGCGCAAAAGGCCAACTCGCTGTCGGTGGTCCCGACGGGTTGATAAACGCCCGTGAGGTCGGGGCCATATCCCTGCAAGTCGCCGTTGTGCGCGAAAATCCAATGCCGGCCCCACAACTCGCGCATGAACGGATGGCAGTTCTCGAGCAGGATGTGGCCTTGCGTCGCCTTACGGATATGCGCGATCGTGTTCTTGGACTTGATCGGGTAGCGCTTGACCATCTCGGCGATCGGCGAGGTGGCCGACGATTGATGGTCGATGAACAGCCGGCAAGCCTTGTCCTCGAAGAAGGCGATGCCCCAGCCGTCGGCGTGGTGGTCGGTGATGCCGCCGCGCGCAGCGAAGCCGGTGAAGGAGAACGTGACGTCCGTCGGGGCGGCGCAGTTCATTCCGAGGAGTTGGCACATGTTACGGCTGGCGGTGCGTGAAGGGGCGGATTCTCGTGCGAACCCGCTACAATATGTTGTTCGGAAGCATATACCGAGCCGCCGGCCGAAAAAAGCGAAATCCGTGG
Source organism: Trinickia sp. (assembly GCF_051953955.1). Classification (GTDB taxonomy): domain Bacteria; phylum Pseudomonadota; class Gammaproteobacteria; order Burkholderiales; family Burkholderiaceae; genus Trinickia. Next base: position 89,196 of record NZ_JBQCIF010000061.1, read on the forward strand.
GGCACACAGCGCGTCCGTTGCGGTTTTTCCACGGGAGGGCGGCACGCCGGCTTCCGTCAGGCTTCCTTTCTCATCGCCGCGCCATCGGGCCGGCTTTCTTGCAGACCGTCGCCATGACCGTTTCCGATTCGACCTTGAGCGCCACCGCAACGAGCGGCGCGCGCGATTCGCTCACCCTGGCCCGTCCCGACGATTGGCACGTGCATTTGCGCGACGGCGAGATGCTCGGCACCGTGCTGCCGCATACGGTGCGTCAGTTCGGGCGCGCGATCGTCATGCCGAACCTGAAGCCGCCCGTCACCACGGTCGATGCGGCACGCGCCTATCGGCAGCGCATTCTCGACGCGCTGCCGATTGGTGCGAGCTTCGAGCCGTTGATGACGCTTTACCTGACGGACAACACGCCGCCCGACGAGATCGTGCGCGCGCGAGAGAGTGGGTTCGTACACGGAGTGAAGCTGTATCCGGCGGGCGCGACGACCAATTCGGACTTCGGCGTGACCGATTTGTCGAAATGCGCGAAGACGCTCGAGGCGATGCAGGAAGTCGGCATGCCGCTGCTCGTGCACGGGGAGGTGACGGATGCCGCGATCGACCTGTTCGATCGCGAGAAGGTCTTCATCGATCGCGTGATGACGCCGCTGCGCCGCGATTTTCCGGCGCTCAAGGTCGTGTTCGAGCACATCACGACGAAGGAGGCAGCGCAATACGTTCGCGACGACGGCGCGCCGGCGGGGCTGCTCGGCGCGACGATCACCGCGCACCATCTGCTTTACAACCGCAACGCGATTTTCCAGGGCGGCATTCGCCCGCACTATTACTGCCTGCCCGTGCTCAAGCGCGAGACGCATCGGCTCGCGCTGGTGGAAGCGGCGAGCTCGGGCAATCCGCGCTTCTTCCTCGGCACCGATAGCGCGCCGCATCCGAAGGGGTTGAAGGAACATGCCTGCGGCTGCGCGGGCTGCTACACGGCGCTGCATGCGCTCGAGCTCTATGCGGAAGCGTTCGACAATGCCGGCGCGCTCGACAAGCTCGAAGGGTTCGCGAGCTTTTTCGGGCCGGATTTCTACGGTTTGCCGCGCAGCCGCGAGCGGGTGACGCTCGTGCGCGAAAATTGGACGCTGCCGGCCGAAATCGTGGCCGGCGAAGCGGCGGTCGTGCCGCTGCGCGCAGGCGAGACGATCGGTTGGCGGCTGGCCTGAGGCTGCTCAACGCTCGCGGAAATCGGGGGCGCGATGACGCAGCATGAAACCGCCTGCGCCCGTGAGGAAACGGCGCGCATCGCGGGTCTCGAGCGGATCGACTGGCGCGCGGCTTGGCTTGCTCCCTACGCCGAGCGCGGCGTTCAATGGCAGCGCTCGGCGCAGGCCGATCCCGCCGGCTTCGTCCGAATGCTGACGCGGCAGGCGTGCTTGGCGGCTCACGTGACCGGCTACGGCCGGCCTCTCTCGTTCATCGAGCAAGCGGAGCTGCCGGCCGGCACGGCCTACGAAACGCATATCGCGGAGACGGGCGGTGTGCCCACGCGCCGCAACCTCCATGACTTCTTCAATGCGCTCGTTTGGTTCGCGCATCCGCGCGTGAAGACAGTGCTCAATGCCCATCAAGCGCGGGCGATCGAACGGGACGGCGTGAAGGGTGCGCGCGGCGTCGAACGCGATTTCCTCACGCTGTTCGATGAAAACGCGGTGTTGTTCGTCTGTGCCGATCCGGCCTTGAGCACGGCGCTCACCGCCTTCGATTGGGGGCGGCTTTTCGTCGGCGAGCGCGTGGCTTGGGGCGAGCGCTGCGAAGTTCGCGTGTTCGGCCACGCGCTGTTGGAGAAGTTGATCGCGCCCTACAAGGCTTGCACGGGGCATGCGTGGATCGTCGCCGCGCCGCCCGAGTACTTCCGATGGCCGCGGCCTCGGCAGGACGCATGGCTCGATCGCGAGGTGGCCGCCTCGCTCGAGCAAGGCGGGCTCGAGGCTCGCCGCTATGCGCCGTTGCCGGTGCTCGGCGTGCCGGGCTTTTGGCCGGACAACGCCGATCCGCTGTTCTATGCCGATGCCGCCGTGTTTCGTTCGGGGCGGCGCGTTCGCGGCAGCGTGGGCCGCGCGGCGAAGGGCGCAGTGGTACACTGCGCGGCAGCAAAGTAGGCCAGGCAGTCGCGGCTTTCCCGGTTTGCGCCGGGAAGGGCGAGGAAAGTCCGGACTCCATAGGGCAGGGTGATGGCTAACGGCCATCCGTGGCGACACGCGGAACAGGGCAACAGAGAGCAAACCGCCGATGGCCCGGCGCAAGCCGGGATCAGGTAAGGGTGAAACGGTGCGGTAAGAGCGCACCGCGGCTGCGGCGACGCAGACGGCACGGCAACCTCCACCCGGAGCAATTCCAAATAGGCAGGCACGCATCTTCGGATGCAAGGCGGGGCCCCCGTCTCGCCTGCGGGTAGGAAGCTCGAGCGCGTCAGCAATGGCGCGCCTAGAGGAATGGCTGCCACGTGCGCGGCGCCGCAAGGCGCCGCGCACGCACAGAATCCGGCTTACCGGCCTGCTTTGCCGCTTGAATGCCGAAAGCCGGCGTCAGTTCGAATTCCGTTCGACTGACGCCGGCTTTTTTCATCGTAAGCCTGACTCCGGTTTGAAACCCCGTCCTTCAGGGCCGTGAGTCGGGACCCCGGCCTGAAGGACGGTTGTGGACAGCTGCTCGATGCGCCGCGTGCGGCCCCCTCAGACTTCGACGATGTCGAACGAGTGCGTCAATTCGGCCGTCTTGGCCAGCATGATCGAGGCCGAGCAGTATTTGTCGTGCGATAGGTTGATCGCGCGCTCGACGGTGGCCGGGTTCAGGTTCTTGCCCGTCACGGTGAAGTGAAAGTGGATCTTCGTGAAGACCTTCGGGTCTTCGCTGGCGCGCTCGGCCTTGAGCGTGACCGAGCAGTCGGAGATCTCCTGCCGGCTCTTCTTCAGAATCATGACGACGTCATAAGCCGTGCAGCCGCCGGTGCCGAGCAAGACCATTTCCATCGGCCGCGGCGCCAGGTTGCGCCCGCCGCCTTCCGGCGCGCCGTCCATCATCGCCAGATGGCCGCTGCCCGTCTCGGCGGCGAACGCCATGCCGTCCGGCCCCATCCAGCTTACTTTGCATTCCATAGCGCCACTCCCGAAGTGCTTACGTTGATGTTCGATCGGATAGGCATTGTAGCCGCCGCGAAGGAGCCGAGTCCGGCCGCGCGGCGGACGCTCGGTGCGATTTGCATTTCACATTATGGTTTTGATTTTCGCAATGCAAATTTTCTTGCCTAGAGGGCGCTCCCTCTGTACAATGCGCTTCATTGGTTGTCGAATCGACAACCTCCGCATGTCTCCTCCACCCTCCTCCTTAGGTGGATTAAGCCCGAGCCCAGCGTTCGGGCTTTTTTTTTGGTGCTGAACCCGCTCACCGCCGTCTGGCGGGCCTGCAACGGCCGGATCGTCATGACGATCGCGCCGGGCCGCGAGTTGGCGGGCACCGATTCGGCTCCGAGATGGCCAAGGTGAGGGCGCCTTTGACGCGCGCTGGCAAATTCCTTTATAATTCAGGGCTTTTCCGCATCCATGCCCGCGGAAGAAGAACAGGGAGAGCCTGCACGGTGCCTCGATGCGCCAACCTAAGCAGGAAATAAGCAGTAACAAGACGAAGGGCAGGTCAATTTTTTGGATCGATCATGAAGACGTTTTCCGCCAAAGCCGAAGAGGTGACGCGCGAATGGTACGTGATTGACGCGACGGATAAGGTTCTCGGCCGTGTCGCCAGCGAAGTGGCACGCCGTCTTCGCGGCAAGCATAAGCCTGAGTTCACTCCGCACGTCGACACCGGTGATTTCATCATCGTCATCAACGCCGGCAAGCTGAAGGTCACGGGCAACAAGACCACGGACAAGAAGTACTATCGTCACTCGGGCTACCCGGGCGGCATCTATGAAACGACGTTCGGCAAGATGCAAGAACGCTTCCCGGGCCGTGCGCTCGAGAAAGCGGTCAAGGGCATGCTGCCGAAGGGCCCGCTCGGCTACGCAATGATCAAGAAGCTGAAGGTCTACGCTGAAGCCACGCATCCGCATTCGGCTCAACAGCCGAAGGCGCTCGAGATCTAAGGGGAGCCCACATGATCGGTAATTGGAACTACGGTACGGGCCGCCGCAAGAGCGCTGTCGCTCGTGTCTTCATCAAGGCTGGCAAGGGCGACATCGTCGTCAACGGCAAGCCCATCGCGGATTACTTCTCGCGTGAAACGTCGCTGATGATCGTGCGCCAGCCGCTCGAGCTCACGAACCACGCCACGACGTTCGACATCAAGGTCAACGTTTCGGGCGGCGGTGAAACGGGTCAAGCGGGTGCCGTTCGCCACGGCATCACGCGCGCGCTGATGGATTACGACGCAACGCTGAAGCCGGCTCTGTCGAGCGCTGGCTTCGTGACGCGTGACGCGCGTGAAGTCGAACGTAAGAAGGTCGGCTTCCACAAGGCACGCCGCAGGAAGCAATTCTCGAAGCGTTAATCGTTTCGAAGGCCCCCGCCTTGGGCGGGGGTTGCCGGAAAAGCCGCCGCTGCGCATGCGCACGGCGGCTTTTTCGTTTTGGGCGCCCTTGGTTTCGCTGGTTTCGTCTCCAAGTGCCGTCACGCGTGGGGCTTGCTTTCGCTGCGGCAGCATGCGGGAGAACCCATTGCATTCATAGGGTTACCGAAGTTCGCAGAGCACGAGTTGGCGAAGCGCCATACAATAGCGCTTGGAAGCCATCGCGCTTGGAAGCTTTTTTGGAGAGTTCGTATGTCCGCCGTCACCGATACCCCCGTGACCGAAATGCCCAGCCCCTTCGTCTTCACGGACGCGGCGGCCGACAAGGTGAAGCAACTGATCGACGAGGAAGGCAATCCCGACCTCAAACTGCGCGTGTTCGTCCAGGGCGGCGGCTGCTCGGGCTTCCAATATGGCTTCACGTTCGATGAAGCGATCAACGAAGACGACACCGTCATGAACAAAGGCGGCGTGCAACTGCTCATCGATTCCATGAGCTACCAATATTTGGTCGGCGCCGAGATCGACTACAAGGACGATATCAACGGCGCACAGTTCGTCATCAAGAACCCGAACGCCTCGACGACCTGCGGCTGCGGTTCGTCATTCTCGGTTTAAACCGGCGTCTTGCCGAACGACCGGCTTGGCCGGCTTGTCCGGCCCTATTGCCGAAATGGGCTTTGTGCTTCCCATGCCGTTCAGGTAGGCGACTGAACGGCATTTTTGTCGGCGTGGCGCTTGGTACCGTCTGGGGCTGCGCCGGCGCCTCTCTCCGTCCCGGTATAAGCCGGCCGCCCCCAGTGCCTGCGGTTGCTTCAGCGCGGGTAAATGGCCCCCAGCACGCGTTCGCCCGCTGCCCCGGTGACAGCCGGTAGATTGCCGGCCGCCCGTTCGATGCAGCGCATCGCAAGCCAGGCGAACGCCAGCGATTCGACGTGGTGCGGCGGTACGCCGAGTGCTTCGGTCGTCATCACCGGCACGCCCCGCACGCCGCTCATGTCGAGCGCCCGCTCGAGCGCCTTCAACAGTTCCGGATTGCGAGCGCCGCCACCGCAGACGTACACGGCTCGGCAGCCCGGGGCATGCCGCTCGATTTCCCGCGCGACGCTCACGGCCGTGAGCGCGGCCAGCGTCGCTTGAACATCGGCCGGCGCGAGCGCCTCGAACCCGGCGAGCTTCGCGTCGAGCCATCGGGCGTTGAACAAGTCTCGCCCGGTGCTCTTGGGCGGGGCCTGTTCGAAGAACGGCTCGTCGAGCAAAACGTTCAGCAACGATGGGTCGACGGCACCACTTGCGGCGAGGCGCCCGCCTTCGTCGTACGGCATCCCGACGTGGCGCTGTGCCCACTCGTCGAGCAGCACGTTTGCGGGGCCGCAATCGAAACCGCGGATCGCCTCGCCGCCGAAACCGTCCGCCTCCGCTGGCCTGCCCGCGTTATCTTGATGGCGGGGCGCGCGCGCGGGCGGCAAGACGGTGATATTGCTGATGCCGCCTAGGTTGCAGACGACGCGCGTTTCGTCGTCCGCCCCGAATACCTGCGCATGAAAGGCTGGAACGAGCGGCGCGCCCTGGCCCCCCGCGGCGACGTCGCGGCTGCGAAAGTCGGCGACGACGTCGATATGCGTCATTTCGGCGAGCAGCGCGGGATTGTTGATCTGCCGCGTATAGCCTTTTTCGGGACGATGGCGCACGGTTTGTCCGTGCACGCCGATCGCCCGCACTCTCGCGGGGGCGACGTTCGCACTGCGCAGCAGTTCGTGACAGCAGACCGCGTAGCGTGCGGCGAGCGCCGATGCGGCCAGCGCCTCGCGCTCTATTTCGTTTTCGCCGGGCTGCTGCAGGGCGAACAGCGCCTCGCGCAGGCCGTCGGCAAAACCGACGAATGCATCGGCCAGAACGCGTGGGGCTTGCCCCGCACGGAATTGCACGGCAACGCCGTCGACGCCGTCCATGCTCGTACCCGACATCAGCCCGAAATACACGCCGTCGGCACCGGTTTGAGTCGCGCTTGCGGCCACTTCTTGCTCCTTTTCGTGGTTGCGGGCCCCGTGGGGGGCGTTGCGAGCGCGCATGCGCGCTTGCGGGACCGATTATCCGCGAGAACGATCGCACGTGCCGAGGGCGGCCTGCGGGCGTGCGCGGCCTCCTCGACGCCGAACACCGCCCCAAGTATGGGACAATCGAAGCTTTTGCACCGTCCGCCAGCCGAACCCACCGATTTCCAGATGAGCACCGAGTCCACCTCCAAGCCTGCCTCGCCGTTTCCGATCACGGACGAGGTGCGCCACGCGCTCGCCGTCGCCAAGCGCGGCGCCGATGAACTGCTGATCGAAGAGGAATTCGCACAGAAGCTCGCCCGCAGCGCGGCAACGAGCACGCCGCTGCGGATCAAGCTGGGCCTCGATCCGACCGCCCCCGACATCCACATCGGACATACGGTCGTGCTCAACAAGATGCGCCAGTTGCAAGACCTCGGGCACACGGTCATTTTTCTCATCGGCGACTTCACTTCGCTGATCGGCGATCCGTCGGGCCGCAACGCGACGCGTCCGCCGCTGACGCGCGAGCAGATCGAATCGAATGCCAAGACCTATTTCGAGCAAGCAGCGCTCGTGCTCGACCGCGAGAAAACTGAAATCCGCTACAACAGCGAATGGTCGATGCCGCTCGGCGCCGACGGCATGATCAAGCTCGCCTCGCGCTACACGGTGGCGCGCATGCTCGAGCGTGACGATTTCACGAAGCGTTTCCAAGGCGGCGTGCCCATTTCGATTCATGAATTCCTTTATCCGTTGATGCAAGGGTACGACTCGGTCGCGCTGAACGCCGACCTCGAGCTCGGCGGCACGGATCAAAAGTTCAATCTGCTCGTCGGCCGCGAATTGCAGAAGCAATACGGTCAAGAACAGCAGTGCATCTTGACGATGCCGCTGCTCGAAGGGCTCGACGGCGTCGACAAAATGTCGAAGTCGAAGAACAACTACGTCGGGATCAGCGAAAAGCCGAGCGACATGTTCGGCAAGCTCATGAGCATTTCCGACGTCCTGATGTGGCGTTACTTCGAACTGCTCTCGTTCCGCAGCCTCGACGAGATCGCGCGTTTCAGGCGTGAATCCGAAGAAGGGCGCAATCCGCGCGATTTCAAGGTTCTGCTCGCCCAGGAGATCGTCGCGCGTTTTCACTCGCAAGCCGATGCCGAGCGTGCGTTGGAGGATTTCAACCATCGCGCGAAGGGCGGCGTGCCCGACGATATCGCCTCGGTCACGTTGAGCGGCGCGCCGCTCGCGATTGGCCAATTGCTGAAGCAGGCGGGGCTCGTCTCGTCGACGAGCGAAGCGCTGCGCAACGTCGAACAGAACGGCGTGCGGATCGACGGCACGGTGATCTCGGACAAGGCCCTCAAGATCGAGGCCGGCGAATACGTCGTGCAAGTGGGCAAACGCCGCTTTGCGCGCGTGACGCTGACGGCGTAAAGGGCGAGCGTGTTCACCAGCGTCCATGAGTCGAGCATTGGTGCGTCATGCGACGGAGTCCGCCGATGATCGCGCTGATCCAGCGCGTGACGCAGGCGAGCGTACGTGTCGGCGAACGCGTCGCGGGTGAAATTGGGCCTGGACTACTGGCGCTCGTATGCGCCGAGCGAGGCGACACCGAGGCAAGCGCCGAGAAGCTGCTCACGAAGATGCTCGGGTATCGCGTGTTCAGCGACGCCGCCGGCAAGATGAATCTGCCCGTGACGAACATCGATGGAGCGGGGCTGGCGGGCGGCTTGCTGCTCGTCTCCCAATTCACGCTCGCGGCCGATACGAACAGCGGCTCGCGGCCGAGCTTCACGCCCGCGGCGGCGCCCGAAGATGGCAAGCGATTGTTCGAGCACTTTGTTGCGCTGGCTCGTGCCCGCCATTCCCTCGTCGAGACGGGAGAGTTCGGCGCGATGATGCAGGTGTCCCTCGTCAATGACGGGCCGGTGACGTTCTGGCTCCAAACCCGCCCGTAATCCTTCCTTTGAGTTGCAGCCGATGCCGACGCAAGTTCTTTTCATCCGACATGGCGAGACGGCTTGGAATCGCGTGAAGCGCATCCAAGGGCACATCGACATTCCGCTGGCTGAGACGGGCATTGAGCAGGCGCAGCGCCTTGGCGAGCGGTTGGCGCGCGAAGTGCGTGATGGACGGCGGCTCGATGCGATCTATTCGAGCGATCTGCAGCGCGCGCGGCAAACGGCGCAGCCGACGGCCGCAGCGCTAGCCATGGTGCCGCGTCTCGTCGAAGGCTTGCGCGAGCGGGCCTACGGTATTTTTCAGGGGCACGACAGTGCCGAGATTGCGCAGCGCTATCCTGACGAATATGCGCGCTGGCAAACGCGCGATCCCGGGTTTGTGCCGGCAGGTGGTGAATCGGTGCGTGCGTTCTATCATCGCGTCGTTCACGCGGTGACTGCGATCATCGCCGAGCATCCGGGCGGCCGCATCGCGTGCGTCACGCATGGCGGCGTGCTCGATTGCGTGTACCGGTATGCACGCGGCCTTGCGCTCGATGCGCCGCGCGACTACCCGTTGCTCAATACGAGCATCAATACCGTAGCGTTTGACGGGGATGGGGCGGCGACGGTAATCGAATGGGCCGATGTCGCCCATCTGAGCGGCGCGAGCGACGACGACGGGTTGGTGAAGCAGAGCGCTTCGTTCTAGGCATCCGGCACAGCCGCAGCCCGCTGTCGGGCGCGCTTCGAAACCGCGTTCACGTGCGCCCATCGAATGACCGGCACGACGAGCCTAACACCCGGTCTCGCGAGTGCCGCCCGCATGCGCGCGAGCGTCGTGAACCCCAGCATTCGCTGCGCCCAATCGGGCAAGAGATCGGCGCCCGCATTCAGCATCAGATGCACGGCGGGCCGCATGAGCGGACGATCGGGCGGCGCTGCGCGACGCAAGATGCGCACGACTTCATGCGTGCGCGGCCCGGCCTCCAGCTGGGGCCTCATCGACGACAAGTACTCGGCCACCTTCGAGCGTGTCTCGGGCACGTCGCTCGCGCCCAGCGCTCTCGCGATCAATGCGACTTCCGCGTAGTAGCGGTCTTGTTCAGCCGGCGGCAGCGAGGGGTTCACATAGCGCAGATGCGCCGCTAGAAAGCTGGACACCTCTGCCACGTGCACCCATGTCAGCAGTGCCGGGTCGCTCGCCCGATAGGGGCGGCCGTCGGGCGCGATACCCGTCACCGCAAGGTGAATTCGCTTGACGCGCTCGATCAGCGCCAGCGCATCGTCGCGCGCGCCATACGTCGTCCCCGCGATGAATGTCGCCGTGCGACGCAAGCGCCCTCGCATGTCGGTGCGGAACGTCGAGTGATCCCAAACGCCGGCGAGCGCCAACGGATGCAGCGATTGCAGCATCAACGCACTGATGCCGCCGATCATCATCGACGTGAAATCGGCATGCACTTGCCAGCAGATCGCGTCGGGGCCGAAGAGCCCCGGGTCGCCGGGCGGCTGCGCGTAGTCCAGCGTCGGGCCGCTGCCGCTCGTCATGCTGAGCACGCCTTGTGAAATCCGCTGCCGCAGGCGCATGACGAACGCGGGATCGGAAGTATCCAGCCCGCTGTCTTGTCGACGAGCCGGTTCGGACATCGCAGCCTCGCTAACGAGTGGAGAAAGATCGACGGGTGCGTCTAGGCGCCGCCCGCGTCGTCCCACAAGGTACGCACGGTGCTTTGCGCGTCGGGCGCGGCAAGGCCGAAATGGCGGTAGGCCGCGAGCGTCGCCACGCGGCCGCGCGGCGTGCGCTGCAAATAGCCTTGCTGAATCAGATAGGGCTCGAGGACGTCTTCGATCGTGTCGCGCTCCTCGCCGATGGCCGCGGCAAGGTTGTCGACGCCGACCGGCCCGCCATCGAATTTGTGCAAGATCGCTTCCAACAGCTTGCGGTCCATCAGGTCGAAGCCGACCGGATCGACATCGAGCATGGCCAGTGCCGCATCGGCCACCCGCGCCGTGATCGCGCCGTCGGCTTTGACTTCCGCATAGTCGCGCACGCGCCGCAGCAGGCGGTTGGCGATCCGAGGCGTGCCGCGCGAGCGCTTGGCGATTTCGAACGCACCGTCGGGATGGATCTGCGCGCCGAGCAGCGCGGCCGAGCGGCGCACGATGCGCGAGAGCTGCTCGGCATCGTAGAACTCGAGCCGAGCGACGATACCGAAACGATCGCGCAGCGGATTCGTCAACATCCCGGCGCGCGTGGTCGCACCGACGAGCGTGAACGGCTGGAGATCGAGCTTCACGCTGCGCGCGGCGGGGCCTTCGCCGATCATGATGTCGATCTGGTAATCCTCGAGCGCCGGATACAGGATTTCCTCGACGACGGGAGAAAGCCGGTGGATTTCGTCGATGAACAGGACGTCGTTCGCTTCGAGGTTCGTCAGCAGGGCGGCCAGATCGCCTGCGCGCTCTAGCACGGGCCCTGAGGTTTGGCGCAGATTGACGCCCATTTCGCGCGCGATGATGTGGGCAAGCGTCGTCTTGCCGAGGCCGGGCGGCCCGAACAGCAGTACGTGGTCGAGCGCTTCGGAGCGGCGCTTCGCCGCTTCGATGAAGATTTCGAGCTGGCCGCGCACTTTTTCCTGCCCGACGTATTCGTCGAGCTGGCGTGGACGCAGCGCACGCTCGAACACCTCTTCGTGCGACGACGCGGGCGTGGCGGAGATGATGCGCTCGCTAGCGAGCTTATCGGTTTCGATCATGCGTGCCATTGTACCGCGCGCGCCGGCTGCTCACGCCGGACGATGCCAGGGGCGCGAGGCCCGCCCGGTCAAGCCTTCGACAAGGCCTTGAGCGCCAGTTTGATCCCTTCGGAGACACCCGCGCCGGCCGGCACGTTCTTGATCGCGGCGAGCGCTTCTTTCTCCGAATAGCCGAGCGCCAGTAGGGCGTTCAGGATGTCCGAAGCATGGTCCGACGGCGATGCGGCAGCCGCGGCGGCGCCGATATCGGCCCCGAGCTTGCCTTTCAGTTCGAGCAGCAGCCGCTCGGCGGTTTTCTTGCCGATGCCCGGCACGCGCGTGAGGCGCGCGGCGTCCTGCAGCGTGACGGCCTGCGCGAGGTCCTGCACGCTCATGCCCGACAGCACGGCCAACGCCATGCGTGCGCCGATTCCGCTGATCTTCAGCAGCTCGCGAAACGTCGCGCGCTCCTGCGTCGTGCCGAAACCGTAGAGCAGGTGCGCATCCTCGCGGACGATGAGCTGCGTCAGGAGGACGACTTTTTCGCCTGTCGACGGGAGGTTGTAGAAGGTGCTCATCGGCACGTCGACTTCATAGCCGACGCCGTTGCAATCGACGAGCAGATGGGGCGGATTTTTTTCGAGCAGAATGCCGGCGATGCGACCGATCATGGGGCGGTGGTCTTAACGTGACGGTGGGTTGGAACGTGCCATATGAACCAGACAAGGGATATTGCCAGCGTGAAGATTCCAACGAGCAGCAACCCGGCAATGACCTCGTCTTCGCCTTCGACTCCTACGGCACCGTACGCGTGAAACGCGGGTGTCAAGAGCTTCCAGCCCGCGTCCCCATGGATCCAAGCAAGCAACGGGTCGATGCTGGTCAGGATCAGAAACATCGGTGCCGCGAGGCCGATGGCGATCATGAACTGTAGCATTGGGCGTTTCATCTGACGTCGACCATTCCGAAATATTGGGGCGGCCGAATGGCAGGACCGAGTCAGCTTCGCCGGTATCGGCTGATCGAAAAGCTATCCAATGAGCCGTCCGCGCCGCACACGCAGGCCCTTTTTCGCCAGCGCCGGCGCGAGGCCACCGAGCGTGTCGAGCGTGTTGCCGCCGTGCGCATGGCAAATCGCCATACCGAGTGCGTCGGCCGCATCGGTGCCGGGCACGCCCGATAGGCTCAGCAAACGCACGACCATTTGCTGCATTTGCTCTTTCGTTGCACGCCCGTAGCCCACGACGGCCTGCTTCAGTTGCAGCGCCGTGTACTCCGCCACGGGCACGCCGCCGGCGACGAGCCCGCAGATCGCTGCCCCGCGCGCTTGGCCCAGCAGCAGCGTCGATTGCGGGTTGACGTTGACGAATACCTTTTCGATGGCCGACTGATCGGGCGCGTGCTCGCGAATCAGCGCCGAGACGCCGTCGAAGATCGTGCCGAGGCGGGAGGGCAGATCGCCGTCGCTCGTGCGGATGACGCCGCTCGTCACGTAGGCGAGCCGCTGGCCTGTCTGCTCGATGACGCCAAAGCCCGTGACGCGCAAGCCTGGGTCGATGCCGAGGATTCTCATGAACTAAAACCGGACGAAGTGCCCGAGATACTACAACGAACGGCGGCACGCGCAAATGCCATGCATGGAGACGGTAAAACCGGACGCATGGAAGCCCAAACACGACGCTTGCAAGCCCTCGCGAAACGCTTCATGCGGGCACTGACTGACGTAGCGTCTTAACCAGCAGGCCGTAGAGGGTATCAACGGCTTTCGAGCCACGCGAATCCCGGCTTCGATATACCGCGACCTCCATCGGCTCGAGCGGGCCCAGACCCTCTTCGCGGCTGAGAATCCGCAGATGCCCGGGCGCACTGCATTGCGTCAGCGCCGCCACGGCCAACCCGCTTTCGACGGCTGCGATCTGCCCGGCCAGGCTCGAACTGTTGTACACCACCTTATAGCGACGCCCTTGCTGCGCCAGTGAATGGATCGCGCTGCGCCGGGCGAGACTCGCGCTTTCATAGACGGCGATCGGCATCGGATCGCGTCGCCATAATTCGAACTGCGCCGCGCCGACCCATACCATCGGCTCGTGAAACAGCAGCGTGCCACGCCGCGCCCGATCGCGTGACACCAGCGCGAGGTCCAACTCGCCGCTCGCCACGCGCGGGATGAGCGACGTCGATTGCTCGCAGATCAACTCGATTTCGACACCGCTGTGCCGCGGCGCGAACCGTTTGAGTACCGGCGTCAGGTATTTTTCCGCGTAGTCGTCGGGCACGCCGAGCCGCACGCGCCCGGTGAGTTGCTCACCGTGCAACGCGATCTGGGCTTGCGCGTGCAGGTCGAGAATGCGGCGCGCATAGCCGAGCAGCGTCTCGCCCTCGTGAGTGAGGGCGAGCGCTCGTGAGCCGCGCTCGATGAGCCGCAGCCCCAGCGCGCTTTCCAGCTTCTTGAGCTGCATGCTCACTGCCGACTGCGACCGATGCACTTCGCCCGCCGCGCTCGATAGCGAACCGGCATCGACGACGGCGACGAAGCATCTGAGCCAGTCCGTCTGCAGATCGCGTTGTTTCATTGCTGTCACCGGCTTTCGAATTTCGAATGGATGATCTTCGAATTATGCGCTTTTCGTTCGGTCGTCGCGGAGACACACTCGGTGAATGCATACGGATCAGCACATTCAAGACGCGGCCTCCGCCTTGGCGTCGCACCGCCCGTCGAACGACGGCGCGTGGCCGTTCATTCTCGGCTGCGCGCTGCTCGGCACGATCGGCGTCTTTGCGAGGGAAGCCCACGCCGCGCCGTTGACGGCAACGTGGTTTCGTTGCGCGCTCGGCCTGCTAGGCCTGACGTGCTGGGTCGCATGGCGTCGCCAGGTGCGATTTCTACGGCTCAAGCGAACGACCGGCCCTTGGATCGTCGTCGCCGGCTCCTTGATGGTTTTGAGCTGGAGCTTGTTCTTCACCGCCATTGAACGGGTGCCGGTGGGCGTGGCGATCGTGCTGTTTCACGTTCAGCCGTTGTGGGTGCTGGTCCTCGGCGCCCTGTGCCTGAAGGAATCGATCGGCAGGCGGCGGGTGGGCGCGGTCTCGGTGGCGATGGTCGGCCTCGTGCTGGCGACGGGCATCGCCGAGCACCGAACAGGCGGCGACGGCCGGCAAAGTTATTGGCTCGATGTTGCTTTGTGTCTCTTGGGCGCATTCTGCATGGCGTGCGTCACGATCATCGCGCGGCGTTTGCGCGACTTGCCCGCGGGCATCCTTGCCTGGTGGCAATGCGCGATCGGCACGCTGACGCTATGGATCTGGCCGATGCAGCACGGTTGGCCCGCGTGGGGTGCGTCATGGCTGTGGCTTGCCGGGCTCGGCATCGTTCATACCGGTCTCGCCTACACGTTGATCTACAGCGGCATGGCGCGCCTGGATACTGGCCGCATTGCGTTGCTTCAATTCGTGTATCCGGCGGTCGCGATCGTCATCGATCGGATTTTTTTCGGCCAGCATTTGAGCCCCTTGCAACTGACGGGCATTGCGGCGATGTCGATCGCAATCTGGCTTGCCGAACGCGCGCCTCAGCGGTAATCAGCGAAGAGACCCCGTCGAAGATGATGGGCAAGATTCGGCAAGCAGCCGGCGGGAGGTCTTCCCGCCGCCGGGACTGCTTGCATCAGTCAAAGTCTGCCACGGGCCTCGATCGGCCAGATATCGACGAGTGTATCGCCGTCGACTACGTGGTAGCGATCGTACAGATTGACCGTGGGATCGCAATGCGGCGTCATGAATTCGACGCGCGCGCCGAGCGGCGGTCGATGTGCCGGATCGACGATCAGCTTGCCGTGCTCGTCCCCGAAGAACGCGTAGTCTGAAGGCCCCTCGATGCCGCGAGCAACGCGCGGCACGACGCTGTCGGTGGCGAAGCTCTTCGTGCCCGCATCGAGCGTGACCCACTGCGGTGCCTGTGTGCTGACGACGGTGCTTTGAACGAATAGCGACGTATCGAACGGCGGGCTCCATTCCATGTCGGCCAGTACTTGGTTGTATTCAACGTCCATGAAGACATACGAGCCCGGTTGCATTTCGGTGAACACGCCGGCGGGTGCGTCCGCCTCGTGCGTACCAGTGCCCACACCCGTGACGATTTCGATGGGCATGCCGGCCGACTCGAGCTTATCGACGAGAGACGCAACGGCCTTGCGCAATTGCGCAGCCGCGTGATCGCGCTCAGAACGCGGTTCGATATGCTGGAGATGGCCGCCGTAAGCCTGCACCCCACGCAGCGTCAGCATGCCTGTTTCCGCTATGGCGCTTGCGAGAGCCACGGCTGCATCTTCATCGATGACACCCGTGCGGTGGTATCCCGCGTGGTAGTCGATAAGCACATCGAGCGGGTGGGCGAGCCGGGCTGCGTGCAAGGCGAGTTCCGCAACATTGCGTGGATCGTCGACGACGACCATCAACTGCCGCGGGCCAGCTTTGTCGGCTAGTGCAACGAGGCGGCGCAGCTTGTTGGTGCTGACGACCGGTGACGTCACCAGGACGCCCGGGATGCCGGCTTGGACCATCACCTCAGCCTCGCCGAGCGTCGCGCAGCTTACGCCTAGCGCGCCCGCTTCGATCTGCATTTGAGCGATCCGCGCCGACTTATGGCTTTTAACGTGCGGACGCAAGCCGATGCCGCAGCGCTCGGCCATGATAGCCATCTTCGCGATGTTGCCTGCCAACGCCGTGCGATCCAGCAATAGCGCCGGAGTGTCGAGTTCGTTGCGGCTGCCGGCAATGCCGACGAGGTAACCGTTCGGGCCTAGGGTAGGGGAATGTGACACGAAGGCTCCTAGGTGCGCGGTCCGATCACAGTGTCGAATAGTGACGTCGGCATACGTTGATGAACGCGCGCCTCGATCAGGCGATCGCGCACACTTGTAATGGGAATTCCCACGATGGCCATTTTATCGCCGATCGCGCGAAGTGCCGCGTCGACGCTGGCGTCAGGGACAAAGTGCGATCGGCGCAAAAAGCCGGGGATGGCTGTGGCATCGTAGCCTAGCGTAAGCAAGAAGGCGACCTCGTACTCGATCGTGGAAAATTGCCCAACGCCATCGATCACGCCGCATTCGGTTCGCTCGATGCTGCAACCGCTACCGAACTGCGACCAATAGCTGGGAAATAGGGCGGCAAATCGCTCGAGGTTCGCGTGGTAAGCACAATAGATGAGGCCGAGCACCGACTTGGAGGGATGATGCTTCAACAAAAACTTATCGAACACGAGTGCGCCGAGCCCGGTATCGTACTCATGAATATTTAGGACTGACTTCAACGCGCCAATGTCGCCGCTGTCCAGCAAGCGTCGGTCTTCCCGGACGAAGCAATCGGCGAACGCCGCGGTGCCGTCACAGGGCATATCGCGATCCATGCGGCCGGCAACATCTCCGCCGCGCGGCAGACCGACAATGCGCCCGTAAGCGTCGTTGGCCGTCAGGTGGCGCGAATGCACGTCCTTCGCACCTGCGATGGCGCCGCTCGCGGATGAGGCCACGTCGATGGTTCGCCCGAATCGTTCAATGAACAACCGATGTTCGTCGGTAAAACGCTCTGGGTCGACAAGAGAATAGGACATGGATGCGCCCTCGATAATGGGGTGGGCATCCAGCATGGCTAGCGTGCGAGCGTTATTTCGTGTTGGTTGAAAAAATCAGACCGACGGAAAGGAAAATATGATGGCAGACGCGGGCTGAGATAGGTGCGAATGAAACGTTGGCGGCTCGTTCCGGCCGCGTCGTCGGCCGCGCCCATCATTAAAAAACCCGGCCGCAGCCGGGTTCTTGCACTGGCGGCCCGAGCCGCCCAACCATCCGCTTCGATGCGTTCAATGACGGAAATGCCGCACGCCCGTCACGACCATCGCGATGTTGTGTTCATCGGCCGCCGCGATGACTTCATCGTCGCGCATCGAGCCGCCCGGCTGAATCACGCAAGTTGCGCCCGCCGCCACGACGACGTCGAGGCCGTCGCGGAACGGGAAGAACGCGTCCGACGCCACGGTCGAGCCCTGCAGCGAGAGCCCGGCGTTTTGCGCCTTGATGCTCGCGATGCGCGCCGAATCCACGCGGCTCATTTGCCCCGCACCCACGCCGAGCGTCATGCCCTTGCCGCAGAAGACGATCGCGTTCGACTTCACGAACTTGGCCACGCGCCAAGCGAACATCAGATCGTCCATTTCCTGCGGCGTAGGATGACGCTTCGTCACGACGCGCAGATCGCGCGGCAGCACATTCTTCGCATCGGGCGACTGCACGAGCAGGCCGCCGCCGACACGCTTGAAATCGAACGCGTTCTGTCCCGCGCCCAGCGCGATCTCGAGCACACGCACGTTCTGCTTCGCGGCGAGCACTTGTTTCGCGGCGTCGGTCAGCGACGGCGCAATCAGCACTTCGACGAATTGCTTGCTGACGGCCTGAGCCGCCGCTTCGTCCACTTCGCGATTGAACGCGATGATGCCGCCGAAGGCCGACGTCGGATCGGTTTGGAATGCCTTCGCATAAGCTTCGGCGGGAGTCGCTGCAATCGCCACGCCGCACGGATTGGCGTGCTTGATGATGACGCAGGCGGGGACGTCGAACGTCTTGACGCATTCCCAGGCCGCGTCGGCGTCGGCGATGTTGTTGTACGAGAGCTCCTTGCCCTGCAGCTGCCGATAGCCGGCCAGCGCGCCCGCCGGCACGGCGATGTCGCGGTAGAACGCGGCGCTTTGGTGCGGGTTCTCGCCGTAGCGCAAATCCTGCACTTTCTCGAACGCCAAGTTCAAGGTGTCCGGATACGTGTTGCGCGACGAGTGCTGTAGCGCCTCCGTGAGGCTCGTCAGATAGTTCGTGATCGCGCCGTCGTATTGCGCCGTGTGCGCATACACCTTCGTGGCAAGCCGGAAATTCGTCTTGTAGCTGACCGCGTTGCCGTTCGCGCGCATTTCATCGAGCACCCCCGCATAATCGGCCGGATCGACGATGACCGTGACGTCGCGGTGATTCTTGGCCGCGGAGCGCAGCATCGTCGGGCCGCCGATGTCGATGTTCTCGATCGCGTCCTCGAGCGTGCAGTCGTCCTTTGCAACCGTGGCGACGAACGGGTATAGGTTCACGACGAGCAGATCGATCGTCGGAATGTCGTGCGCTTGGAGCGCAGCCATGTGCTCGGGCAAATCGCGTCGCGCGAGAATGCCGCCGTGCACCTTCGGATGCAGCGTCTTCACGCGGCCGTCGAGCATTTCGGGAAAGCCCGTGTAGTCGGCCACTTCGGTGACCGGAAGGCCGGCGTCGGCGAGCAGCTTCGCCGTGCCGCCCGTCGACAGGATCTTGACGCCGAGCGCCGACAACGAACGAGCGAAGTCGACGATGCCGGACTTGTCGGAAACTGAAATGAGCGCTTGCTTGATCATGATGGGAACGATGGCCGAAAGGAAAACGAGGGTGGCGCGTTACAGCAGGCCGTGCTGCTGTAGCTTCTTGCGCAACGTATTGCGGTTGATGCCGAGATATTCGGCGGCCAGCGACTGATTGCCGCCGGCCTGCTCGAGCACCACCTCGAGCATCGGTTTTTCGACGCACGACATCACCATGTCATAAACGTCGTGCGGATTGGCACCGTCGAGGTCCTGGAAGTAATTGCCCAGGCTGTCGCGGACGCATTGTTCGATGTTGTGCTTGCTCATGCTGCTAAAGGTTCGTTGCGGTTCGGCTCGCCGTGCCCAGCCATGTCGTCGTCGACGTAGACGAGCCGGTCCGACAGCGCCTGCTGCTCGTCGAAGAACGCATTGACGGCGAGGAGCTGCTCCCGTGTGGTATCGAGCGTGTTCATCCGGTGCCGGAACGCATTGGCGCCGGAAAGGCCGCGAGTGTACCAGCCGATGTGCTTGCGTGCCGTGCGCACGCCCGTATATTCCCCGTAAAACGCGTAGTGATCCTCGAGGTGCTCGTTCATGACCTGCCGAATCTCGGCGATGCGCGGCGGCGGCAACACCTCGCCCGTCGCCAGGAAATGCGCGATTTCGCGGAACAGCCACGGCCGCCCCTGCGCCGCGCGGCCGATCATGATCGCGTCGGCCCCCGTGGCTGCCAGCACGGCGCGCGCCTTGGCCGGCGAATCGATATCGCCGTTCGCAACGACCGGGATGCGCACGGCCGCCTTCACGGCCGCGATCGTGTCGTACTCCGCTTCGCCATGATAGAGATCGGCGCGCGTGCGGCCATGGACCGTCAGCATCGAAATGCCGGCCGCCTCGGCCAGCCGCGCGATGCGCACCGCATTGCGATTTTCGCGGTTCCAGCCCGTACGGATCTTCAGCGTGACCGGCACCGCGCTGGGCCCCGTACCGACGGCCTCGACGACGGCCTGCACGATGCGTACGACGAGCGGCTCGTTTTGCAGCAGCGCGGAGCCGGCCGCGACATTGCATACCTTCTTGGCCGGGCATCCCATGTTGATGTCGATGATTTGCGCGCCGTTATCGACGTTGTAGCGCGCCGCTTCGGCCATCATCGCCGGGTCCGCCCCCGCGATCTGCACCGCGATCGGCTCGACCTCGCCGGCATGGTTCGCGCGGCGCATCGTCTTCTCGCTCTTCCAGAGCTGCGCGTTAGACGCGACCATCTCGGACACGGCGTAGCCGGCCCCGAGCCGCTTGCAAAGCTGGCGGAACGGCCGATCCGTCACGCCGGCCATTGGGGCGACGAACAGATTGTTGCGCAGAGTGTGCGAGCCGAGCGTTGGCATAAGAATGGGGCGGCTGCCCGCGCCGAACGGGCACGGGCGCGGGTAGGCGACCAGGGAAACGCGCATTTTACCGTTAACCGCCGGCGGCCAGCGCGCGCGATCGGTATGAACGACATACTCGGGCGGCAAGGGCCGTCCGGGGCGGCGGCTGCCGCCTCAACGGCGTTGGCCGAACATCATCTGGCGCGCAAGTGCCGTCTTCGCTGGCGGCACGCACTCGAGCGCCGTCAGCGCGAGGCCCCGCAGCATGGCCAGCGGGCCGAAATCGATCGTGAACAGCCGCGCGAGCATGTCGGTCGCGCCGATCGTCAGGCGGCGATCGAGCGCGCGCCGCCGCGCGAAATGCGCGAGCGCCTCGGGCGTCGCACCCGCGCCGGCGAGTGCATCGGCGAGCGCGTGCGCGTCGCGCAGGCCGAGATTCAACCCCTGGCCGGCTACCGGGTGCAGCGTTTGGGCCGCGTTGCCGATCGACGCGATGCGGCCGTCGACGAGTGACTGCGCCGCGACGAGCCCGAGCGGAAAAGCCGCGCGGCCCTTGATCGATTCGATGCGGCCCATGCGCTCGCCGAAGGCGCCGGCCAGTTCCGCGAGCAGCGCCGCATCGGAAAGCGCGGCGCGGCGTGCCGCCTGCGCCGGCCGCATGCACCAGACGAGCGCGTAGTCGGCCCCGCGCACGCCGCCGAGCGGCAACAGGGCGATCGGGCCCTCATCGGTGAAGCGCTCCCAGGCGACGTGAGGCTGCGGCGCCGATACGGTGACGGTGCCGACGATGGCCGTTTGCCCATAGTCGCGCGTTTCGCGTTTAGCGGCCATGAGAGCGGGTGCGGCATCGCTGGCCGTCGCCCGAGCGCCATCGGCCGTATTTTCCTGCTCGGCAGGCTCGCGCGCATCGTTGGGCCGATTCGTTCGTGCTTCGCCGTAGAGCCCGCCTTCCGCATTGACGAGCACGCGCGCGCGCAAAGTGCGCTGGACGTGCGCGCTTTCGACGGGCAGCGTGACGAACTCGGAGCCGGGCTCGACCTGCGGCGGGAGCGCGCGGCACGACGTGAACCAATGCGTGTGCGTGCGGCGAACGGCGCCGGCTAGCGCGTGGACGATCGAACCGTAGCGCACGACGTAGCCGAGCGCCGGGAGGCCATGCTCGCCACGTTCGATCAGCGTGCGCCCGAAGTGGCCGCGCTGCGAGACGTGGATGCGTTCGATCGCGTTGGCGTCGGCCGGCCACGCACCGAAAGGCTCGAGCAGCATGCGGCTGCCCTCCGAGACGGCTATCGCGCGCGGATCTCCCGCCGCTGCTTCCGGATCGCGCGCATCGACGAGCGCGACCGAGAGTGCGGCGCTGGCGCTGCGCCGGGCGAGCCAGGCGGCCAGCGCGAGACCGACGGGTCCCGCGCCGACGATCGCGACGTCGAATTCGTGCGGCGCATGCAAAGGACGAATCTCGCTCATGAATTCACGCGGCGCTCGACGATTCGCGGGCCTCGCTCATGAGCGCCTCGATCGCGCCGGCTTCGACGGGCACGTCGCGCGTGATGAGCACGCAGCCGTCCTCGGTGACGATCGCATCGTCTTCGATGCGGATGCCGATGTTCCAGTACTGCTCGGGCACGTCCGGCGCGGCGCGCACGTACAGGCCCGGTTCGATCGTGAGCGCCATCGACGCGCGCAACGTGCGCCACGGCAATGCGCCGGAGGCGTCGGGCGCCGCGCTGCGTTCTCGATAATCGCCGCAGTCGTGGACGTCCATGCCGATCCAATGGCCCGTGCGATGCATGTAGAACCGCGAATAGGCGCGCTCGGCGACGACGTCGTCGACCGATGCATATTTCGTGCGATCGACGATGCCCGTATCGAGCAGCCCCTGCGCGAGCACGCGCACGGCCGCATCGTGAGGCGCCTCGAAGCTCACGCCGGGGCGGGTGGCGTCGATCGCCGCCTGCTGGGCGGCGAGCACGATCTCGTAGAGCTCGCGCTGAGCCGGCGAGAAGCGCCCGTTCGCGGGAAACGTGCGCGTGATGTCGGAGGCATAGCCGTCGAGTTCGCAGGCGGCGTCGATGAGGATCAGGTCGCCGTCGCGGGCGATCGCGTTGCCGGCCGGATAGTGCAACACGCAGGCGTTCGCGCCGGCCGCCACGATCGATCCGTATGCCGGCGCTTGAGCGCCGTGGCGGCGGAACGTGTAGAGCAATTCGGCTTCGAGCTCGTACTCCCGCATGCCGGGACGGCAGACCTGCATCGCACGGCGGTGCGCCTCGGCGGAAATCCGCGCGGCCTGACGCATGATCGCCAGTTCGTGCTCGTCCTTGAACAGGCGCATGTCGTCGAGGATCGGCGTCGGGTCGACGAGCCGCACGGGCGCGGCGACGCCCGTGCGGCCCTGAGCGCGCACGCCGTCGAGCCAGCGCCGCACCTGCGCATCGAGCTCGGCCGAACGGCCGAAGCCGTAGAACAGGGCCGGCGCGTCGGCGATGAGGCGCGGCATCTGAGCGTCGAGCTCTTCGATCGGAAACGCGGCGTCGAAACCGAATGCTTCGCGCGCCGCCTCGGGACCGTAGTGGAATCCCTCCCACGTTTCGCGCTCGGCATCCTTCGTCCGGCAAAACAGGATCGAGGCCGGCTCGCCAGCCTGCGCCGTTGCGTCGAGGACGATGAAGGACTGCGGTTCGTCAAAGCCGCTCAAATAGTAGAAATAGCTGTCGTGGCGATACGGGTAGTCGGTATCGCGATTGCGCAGCGCCTCGGGGGCCGTCGGCACGAGCGCGACGCCTCCGCCCGCGGCGCGCATGGCGGCAAGCAGGCGCTCGCGCCGGGCTTGATGGACGGAGACGGCGATGGGAAATTCGGTCGCGGTATTCATCGTGCGATTGTACTGCTCAATCGTGCTCGATCGGGCCGGCTCGGCGGGCGCGGCTTGTCCCGTCGACATGACGGCGCTCGCGCTCGCCGTTTCCGGCCCCGGCGACGTTATACTCTTTCTCGCACTCCACCCAAAGCCCCTCGAGGCGGCGGCGCGCGCGAAGCCATGGCGGGCGCCCCGTGGGCATGCCGCGCGCACGACGCGGCAACCCGTCTCGAGAGGCCGGGCGTTTTCATGAGAGAAAGGCAGATGATGAAATTAATCGGTTCGCTCGCGAGCCCCTACGTCCGTAAAGCGCGGGTCGTGCTCGCCGAAAAGAAGATCGACTATCAATTCGTGCTCGAAGACGTCTGGTCGCCCGATACGACCATTCATACCTTCAATCCGATCGGCAAGGTGCCGTGCCTCGTCATGGAGGACGGGGAGGCCGTATTCGATTCTCGTGTCATTTGCGAGTATGTCGATACGCTTTCCCCGGTCGGCAAACTGATTCCGCAGTCGGGCCGCGAGCGGGTCGAAGTGCGCTGCTGGGAAGCGCTCGCGGACGGCATGCTCGATGCGGCCGTGCTGATCCGCCTCGAGGCGACGCAGCGCGACGAGGCGCAGCGCAGCGAGGGCTGGCTTGCGCGCCAGCGGCGCAAGATCGACGAGGGGCTCGTGGCGATGTCGCAGGGCTTGGCCGGCAAGCCCTGGTGCGCAAACAATCATTACACCCTGGCGGACGTCGCCGTCGGCTGCGCGCTCGGCTACCTCGATTTCCGGATGCCGGATCTCAATTGGCGCGAGAAATATCCGAATCTGGAGAAGCATTTCGCCAAGCTGTCGCAGCGCCAGTCGTTCGTCGACACCCTCCCCAGTTGATGGGCCACCCGGCTCGAGGCATTCGATGAAGGCGCTCGAGAGCCGGGCGTGCCGCCTCGCTCAAGCCGTCGCCAGCGGCGCGAGCAGCTTCGGCGAGAACGATTCGCTATCGGCGAGGGGCCACCATTTTTCGTAGAGCGAATAGCGGTAGTTGCCGTTGACCAAGTCGTTCGGCTCGAGATACTTGAGCAGTTCCGACATCAGCCGCACCTCGTGCGACGAAACGCGGCGCACGATATGGTGGGCCCGCAGTTGCGACGGATGCTCGAGCCCCGCGGCCTGAACGATCTCTTGCAGCGCGTGCAGCGTGTTGCGATGGAAATTGAAGACGCGGTCCGATTTGTCGGGCACGACGAGCGCGCGCTGGCGCACGGGATCCTGGGTCGCGACACCCGTGGGGCAGCGGCCCGTGTGGCACGTTTGCGCTTGAATGCAGCCGACCGCGAACATGAAGCCGCGCGCCGAGTTGACCCAATCGGCGCCGATCGCTAGCGTGCGCGCGATGTCGAATGCGGTGATCATCTTGCCGCTCGCGCCGAGACGGATCTTCTCGCGCAAGCCGATGCCCACCAGCGTGTTGTGCACGAGCAGCAGCCCTTCTTGCAGCGGCACACCGATATGATCGGTGAACTCGAGCGGAGCGGCACCGGTGCCGCCCTCGGCACCGTCGACGACGATGAAGTCGGGCACGATGCCCGTCTCGAGCATTGCTTTCGCGATCCCGAAAAACTCCCATGGATGGCCGATGCAAAGCTTGAAGCCGGTCGGCTTGCCGCCGGACAGCGTGCGCAGCCGGTCGACGAATTCGAGCAGGCCGCGCGGTGTCGAGAACTGGCTGTGCGTGGCCGGCGAGATGCAGTCCCGGCCCATCGGCACGCCGCGCGCCTCCGAGATTTCCGGCGTGATCTTGGCCGCCGGTAGCACGCCGCCGTGTCCGGGCTTTGCGCCTTGCGACAGCTTGACTTCGATCATCTTGACTTGCGGATCGATCGCCTGGCGAGCGAACTTCTCCGCGCTGAACGTGCCGTCGTCGTTGCGGCAGCCGAAGTAGCCCGAGGCGATTTCCCAGATGATGTCGCCGCCGTGCTCCCGGTGGTACTTCGAGAGCGAGCCTTCGCCCGTGTCGTGCGCGAACCCGCCTCGCTTCGCACCGAGGTTAAGGGCGCGGATCGCATTCGCCGACAGCGAGCCGAAGCTCATCGCCGAAATATTGAAGATCGACATCGAATACGGCTGTGCGCGATCCGGCCCGACGACGATACGAAAATCGTGCGAGGCGAGCTTGGTGGGGGCGAGCGAATGGCTGATCCATTCGTGGGCTACCGCTTTGACGTCGAGTTCGGTGCCGTAAGGGCGGCTATCGGGCTCGTTCTTGGCGCGTTGATAGACGATGCTGCGCTGAGCGCGCGAGAACGGTTTTTCCTCGGTGTCGTCTTCGACGAAGTATTGGCGGATTTCCGGGCGAATGAATTCGAAGAAGAACCGCAGATGGCCGACGATGGGGTAGTTGCGCAAAATGCTGTGCCGGGCTTGGCGCAGATCGAAAACGCCGACGGCGATCAGGACCGCCGGCACGAGCAGCCATAGCCAGGAAAGCGCGTGTCGTGCTGCGAGCGCGGCGCAGGCGGCCGCGGCGAGCCAGGCGCACCAGATCGCGAAATACCGTCGGGAAAACATGGGGCAAGCTCCTGAACGGCGAACGCCGCCGCTGGGCAGCCGCTGCCGTGACCGAAAAGATGCGCCAGTTTAATCGGGAACGATCGGCAGCGGAGCGGGCACCGGCTGCTCCATCGGCAAATCGTGAGCATGAGCCGATTCGATGATGCCGCCGCCAAGGCAGACGTCACCGTCGTAAAGCACCGCCGATTGCCCCGGTGTCACGGCCCATTGCGGCGCGTCGAACGTGAGCGTGAAGCGTTCGCGGTCGGCACCGGCATCGCGAGTGCCGAGCGCGCCGAGCGCGCCGAACGCGCCGAACGCGCAAGCCGCGTCGGCCTGCCGGTAGCGGGTTTTTGCCCCGAACCGCGCGCCCGGCTCGGGCGCGGCCCCTGCCACCCAGCTCGTGTTGCCGGCGACGAGCGTGCGCGAGAGCAGCCAAGCGTGGTCGTGCCCTTGCACGACATAAAGCGTGTTCGCCGCCATGTCCTTGCTCGCGACGAACCAGGGCTCGCCGCTGCCCGACTTGCTGCCGCCGATGCCGATCCCTTTGCGCTGTCCGAGCGTGTAGAACGCGAGCCCGACGTGCTCCCCCACGACCTTGCCGTCCGGCGTCTTCATCGGCCCCGGCTTGGTCGGCAAGTAACGATTGAGGAATTCACGGAACGGCCGTTCGCCGATGAAGCAAATGCCGGTCGAATCTTTCTTCTTTGCGTTGGGCAGGCCGATCGATGCGGCGATGGCGCGCACCTCCGTCTTCGGAATTTCCCCGAGCGGAAACAGCGTCTTCGACAATTGCGCCTGATTGAGCCGGTGCAGGAAATACGATTGGTCTTTCGTGGAATCCTTGGCTTTGAGCAATTCGAAGCGGCCGTCGGTCTCGCGCACGCGCGCGTAATGACCGGTGGCGATCGTCCCGGCGCCCAGTGCCATCGCATGATCGAGGAACGCCTTGAACTTGATTTCGGCGTTGCACAGGACGTCGGGGTTCGGCGTGCGGCCTGCGGAGTATTCCCGCAGGAATTCGGCGAACACGCGCTCTTTGTACTCGGCGGCGAAATTCACGGCTTCGACGTCGATGCCGATCAGATCGGCCACGGAAACGACGTCGATCCAGTCCTGCCGCGTCGAGCAGTACTCGATGTCGTCGTCGTCTTCCCAATTCTTCATGAACAGGCCGACGACGTCGTAACCCGCTTCCTTGAGGAGCCATGCCGTCACCGACGAATCGACGCCGCCCGACATCCCCACCACGACTCTTTGCTTACCCATGTGTGCCAATGACCGACTGCTTTTACTTGCCGTTACGGGGCCCGACCGAGTGCGTGTGCACGACGTCGAGCGGGAAGCGCCGGCCCGCAAGGTAATCCTCGACCGAGCGCATGACGAGCGGCGTGCGATGGCGCGCGCGGCAGGAACGCAACTCGCCGGGCGTCAGCCACAGCGTGCGGACGATGCCCGTATCGAGCGCGCGCGGCGCGTCCAGCGCCTCGTGCCGGCCGCGGAACGTAAACCGCAAAAACGTGGCGGCTTGGCCGTCCGGGCGATCGATGTGCGTCATGTAGACGCCGACGAGCGCGTCCGGCACGAATGCGAGCGCCGTCTCTTCGAGCGTTTCGCGCACGACGGCGTCCACGAGCGTCTCGCCCGATTCCAAGTGCCCGGCGGGCTGATTGATCCGCAAACCTTCCGACGTTTGCTCCTCGACGAGCAGAAAGCGGCCCTCGTGCTCGACGACGGCGGCCACGGTGACGCGGGGCGTCCAGCGTTCCTGTTCCTCTTTCATGGCCGCCATTTTACCGGTGGGCGGCGCTCGATGCCGACGGCGTGCTCGCGCCGCCCCGCCCGGGATACAGCCGGGAAGGCGCGGCGGCGTTGCGCCTCGTCCTCGAAGAGAGCCGCCGCTTCTCTTCTTCGCTTCTGTTCTCTTCTGTTCCCGTATGGCACCGATTTTTCTCGATCGGAGCGGACTTCGGTTAAAGTGGCACTCGGCGCCGCCTCGTGAGTCGATTTCGCGCGCCTGCGCAGCCGCAGCACCGATTGAGCCGTGTCAACGTATTCAAACGATGGAGCCGGCGCAGCGTCGTCGGGTCCGTCTTCGTGTCATGACGAGCAGGAGAGGAGGATTTGACGATGCACATCGGAGTGCCAGCCGAGACGCGCGCGCACGAAGCGCGCGTCGCCGCGACGCCCGAGACGGTGAAGAAGTACGTCCAAGCGGGGCATCGCGTTACGATCGAGCGCGGCGCGGGCGCGGCCGCGAGTTTCACGGACGATGCCTATGCCGCCGTCGGAGCAGAGCTTGCCGAGGCCGACGCGGCGTTTTCCGCCGATCTCGTCCTGAAGGTGCAATCGCCGAGCGAGACCGAGCTCGCGCTGATCAAGCGCGGCGCCGTCCTCGTGGGCATGCTCGAGCCGTTCAACGCGCAGAACGCGGCGCGCCTCGCCGATACGGGCGTCACCGCTTTCGCGCTCGAAGCCGCACCGCGTACCACGCGCGCGCAAAGCTTGGATGTGCTCTCCTCGCAGGCGAACATCGCCGGCTACAAGGCCGTATTGCTCGCCGCCGATCTGTACCCCCGCTTCATGCCGATGCTGATGACGGCGGCCGGCACGGTCAAGGCCGCGCGCGTGCTGATTCTCGGCGCGGGCGTCGCCGGCTTGCAGGCCATTGCCACGGGGAAGCGTCTCGGTGCGGTGATCGAAGCGTCCGATGTTCGCCCCGCGGTGAAAGAGCAGATCGAATCGCTCGGCGCGAAGTTCCTCGACGTGCCCTACGAAACGCAAGAGGAGCGCGACGCGGCGGAGGGTGTCGGCGGCTATGCGCGTCCGATGCCGCCTTCGTGGCTCGCTCGTCAAGCGGCTGCCGTGCACGAGCGCGCCAAGGCCGCCGACATCGTCATCACCACGGCCTTGATCCCCGGCCGCGATGCGCCGACGCTGCTATCCGCCGAGACGGTCCAGGCGATGCGGCCCGGCTCGGTCATCGTCGATCTGGCCGCGGGGCGCGGGCCCGAACTCGCGGGGCTGCCCGGCGTGCGCGGCGGCAATTGCCCGCTGACCGAACCGGACAAGGTCGTGACCAAGCACGGCGTGACGATCGTAGGCCATACGAATCTGCCCGCGATGGTCGCCGCCGATGCTTCCTCACTCTATGCGCGCAACCTGTTCGACTTCCTGAAGCTGATCGTCACGAAGGAAGGGGCGCTCAACATCGACATGAACGACGACATCGTCGCGCAAACGCTGCTTGCCCGCGACGGCGCCGTCGCCCGCAAGGCGGCATAACGAACAGGAGCGAGGCGATGGAAATCATCAATCACACCGTCATCAATCTGATCATCTTCGTGCTGGCCGTGTACGTCGGCTACCACGTCGTTTGGAACGTCACGCCGGCGCTGCATACCCCGCTGATGGCCGTGACCAATGCCATCTCTGCCATCGTCATCGTGGGCGCGATGCTCGCGGCGGGCCTGACCGTGGGCACGCCGGGCAAGTTCTTCGGCACCTTCGCGGTGCTGCTGGCGGCGGTGAACGTGTTCGGTGGCTTTCTCGTGACGCGGCGCATGCTGGAGATGTTCAAGAAGAAGGAACCCAAGAAAGCGGCGAAGAAGGAGGGTGCGTAAATGAGCATGAATGTCGTTACGCTGCTTTATCTCCTGGCCTCGGTTTGCTTCATTCAGGCGCTCAAGGGGCTCTCGAATCCCAAAAGCGCGCGTGCCGGCAACGTGTTCGGCATGGTAGGGATGGCGATCGCGATCCTCACCACGGTCGCGCTGATCGTCAAGCAAGCGGCGCTGCTC
Organism: Trinickia sp.; assembly: GCF_051953955.1. Classification (GTDB taxonomy): domain Bacteria; phylum Pseudomonadota; class Gammaproteobacteria; order Burkholderiales; family Burkholderiaceae; genus Trinickia. The sequence continues at coordinate 118,389 of NZ_JBQCIF010000061.1, forward strand.
GGCTCGAACCTCGCCCTCGGGCTCGCTCTGCTGTTCGGGGCGCTCGTCGTGGGTGGGGCTATCGGGGCGTATGTCGCCGCTCGCGTCGAGATGACGAAGATGCCCGAGCTCGTTGCGGCGATGCACTCGCTGATCGGTCTCGCGGCCGTGGCGATCGCTTATGCGGTGGTCAGCGAGCCGGCGGCATTCGGCCTCGTGCCCCCGGACGCACCCGATGCCGGGTTCCTGCCCTACGGCAATCGGATCGAGCTGTTCATCGGCACGTTCGTTGGCGCCATCACGTTCAGCGGTTCGGTGATCGCCTTCGGCAAACTATCGGGCAAGTACAAGTTCCGGCTGTTTCAGGGCGCACCGGTCGTTTATCCGGGGCAACACCTGATCAATCTGATGCTGGCGCTGGGCATGATCGGCTTCGGGATCATCTTTTTCCTGACGCAATCGTGGCTGCCGTTCATCATCATGACCGTCATCGCGTTTGCGCTCGGGGTGCTGATCATCATTCCGATCGGCGGGGCCGACATGCCCGTCGTCGTCTCGATGCTGAACTCGTATTCGGGCTGGGCGGCGGCCGGCATCGGCTTTTCGCTGAACAACGCGATGCTGATCATTGCCGGCTCATTGGTTGGCTCTTCCGGTGCAATCCTGTCGTACATCATGTGCCATGCGATGAACCGCTCGTTCTTCAACGTGCTGCTGGGCGGGTTCGGCGCGGAGCCCGGTGCGGCAGCGGCGGGCGGAGCCGCGGAGCAGCGGCCCGTGAAGTCGGGCTCGGCCGACGACGCTTCGTTCATGCTCGGCAATGCGGAATCGGTCGTGATCGTCCCGGGCTACGGCTTGGCCGTGGCGCGCGCGCAGCATGCATTGAAGGAGCTGACCGATAAGCTCATCGAAAAAGGCGTGGACGTGCGCTACGCGATTCACCCCGTGGCAGGGCGGATGCCGGGGCATATGAACGTGTTGCTCGCGGAGGCCGAGGTGCCGTACGACCTCGTCTACGAAATGGAGGACATCAACAACGAGTTCGGGCAAACGGACGTCGTGCTCGTACTCGGCGCGAACGACGTGGTGAACCCTGCGGCGAAGAACGATCCGAAATCGCCGATCGCGGGGATGCCGATCATCGAGGCCTACAAGGCGCGCACGATCATCGTCAACAAGCGATCGATGGCCGCCGGGTATGCCGGGCTCGACAACGAACTGTTCTACATGGACAAGACGATGATGGTGTTCGGCGATGCGAAGAAGGTGATCGAGGATATGGTGAAGGCCGTGGAGTGATGGGTAACAGGCTGCTGCCGACGGGGCAGCAGCCTGCTTCAGTGTGGTGGCGTGGTGGCTCGGTTGCGCTATTGGCGCCGTCAAGCCGTTTGCAAGTCGCGCAACGCGTCCGGATGGGTGACCGCCACGCGCAGAAGCGTGCGGGCCGCTCCCGTGGGTTCGCGGCGGCCTTGCTCCCAATCTTGCAACGTTCTTACCGATACGCCCAGCATGGCAGCGAATGCGCTCTGGGAAAGCCCCACTTTCGCACGAGCCAGTGCTGCCACCGTAGGCTCGACCTGGGTGGAGCGGGCGGCGCGGCCCGCTTTCATGTCGCGAACCGACTTCAGAAGGTCGGCTTGAAATTGCTCTAGTTCCGTGTCCATCTTTCGACCTCTTCACGTAGCGTGCGCAGGAATGCATTGGGCAAATAATCGAACTTCGATTTCGTATAAGCGATCAACAGCCATACTCGCCCGTCTTCCAGCACGTTGTAATAAATGACGCGGGCACCGCCGCGCTTGCCCAGACTGTTGCGACTCCATCGAAGCTTGCGCAAGCCGCCGCTGCCAGGGATGACGTCGCCCGCGAGTGGATTGCGTGCGAGCCACGATATCAATGCTTCACGTTCGTTTTCGCGCCACATGCCATCTGTGTATTGCACGAACGTCTCAGTTTCGACAACGGTATACATCGACAGCATACGGCTTCGCCGTATAGTAGTCCAGGGAGATCCAGCGTACCGCCGTTCATTTGCGAGCGGATCGGATGGCTTAAAAACCAGACTAAGAGAAGCGTGACCTATCGGCCAGCGGCCGGGGTCTTTCGATCGGAGGGGGCTTCGACGCGGCGCAAGTAATCGGCGAGGCGCCGCCCTTCCATATCGGGAAAGGGCTCGTGCTCGGCTACGTTCGTCATGTTCGCGATGTCGAAGTTGCGGAAATCGCCGCGCAGTTCGCACCAGGCACCGACGGTCCAGCGCCCGCCCCAGTAGACGAGGCTCAGCGGCCAGATGCGCCGCTCGGTTTGCGCGCCCAGGCGATCGCGGTATGCGAAGCTCACGACGTGGCGCGTATCGACGGCCCGGTGCAGCGTATCCACCTTTTCCGAAAACGCCCGGTCGATATGAAACGAAGGCGCGAAGACGGCCAGCCGCTCGAGCGTCGCACGTTTGTCGGCCGGCATCGCCGAGGCCACTTTCGCCAATGCGCTGCGGGCGCCGCCGGCGAGCGCGGCGCCGCCCCAGGTTTCGATCATTCTGGCGCCGGCCGCGAGTGCCGCCAATTCTTCGGCCGTGAACGTCAGCGGCGGCAGGCTCGCCGAGCGGCTCAGCCGATAACCGATGCCGGCTTCACCTTCGATCGGCACGCCCGACAGCTGCAGATCGCGCACGTCGCGATAGACCGTGCGCTGCGAGACGTGCAGCCACTCGGCCAACTGCTGCGCGGTGGTCAGCCGCCGGCCGCGCAGCAGTTCGGCAATCTGAAAGAGGCGGTCCGCACGTCGGGTCATGGCCGAAGTGTATCAACGCAGATGGCGCGAATGCAGGCCGATGCGATTGCCTTCCGGGTCGATGAAGAAGGCGATGTAGCCGATGTCGTTCGGCAGTTCGACGATCGAGCCGTCGATCTTGCCGCCGGCCGGCGCGACTCGGTCGAGCGTGGCCTGCAACGTCGGTTCGGCGGCGAGGTAGACGGTGACGCCGTCGCCCGTCACCGACGGCCGCATGTCGCGCGGATTGCAGACGATGGCCCCGCCGGTCGCCTCTTCCTCATGCGAGAAGACGGCCATCGGGACGCCGCCGAAGACTTCGCGGCGCATCGGCTGGTCGAACGCGGCTTCGTAGAAGCGCACGGCACGCTCGAAATCGATGGCGGGAATTTCGAACCAGGAAATCGTGCGCGTGGCAGTGGCAGTAGCGGTCATGACAGTCTCCGTCGAGGTGGGCAGGCAGGCTGGGTAAGGCGCCGGATAGCGCGTGAGACAGAGTGTGCGACAGCGCTGCTGACACCGTTCTGTCAGCAGGTTGTCCCCATTTCGAGGGATGGCCGGCACGCCGAGACCCGGGGCGGCGGAGGATGGCGCTGAGGCCCGTTCGGCTGCGAGCCGACGGAGCCTGGCCTTTCGACGGAGAAGTAAGCGAAGAGGGGAAAGAGGGCGAATTCAGCCGCAGGGTGCGGACGACCCCGGCCGCGATTTCACGCTGCCCGCAACCAAATCGAAGCGGAACAGCCGGCATTCGAGCGCCCCGTTGAACAGCGGCGTTTTCGCCGATTCGCGCAAGCGCATTTGCCCTGGCAGTGAGCGGTCGGCTGTTAGGACGAATGCGCGCCAGCCGGTGAAACGCTGCTTGAGCGCATCGCCGAAGGCGCGGAAGAACTCAGCGTCGGCCGCATCGGGCTGAGCACGGCTGAACGCCTCGGCACCGTCGTCGCGGCTCGCGTGGCGCGGCTCGCGCACTTCGCCGCGCGGGCCGCGGCCGCGCACGGCGATCCGTTCGCCATACGGCGGGTTCGCGATGATGATCCCCGGCTGCTCGATCGGCGGCACGATCGCGCGTGCGTCGAGTTGCTTGAGCCACACAGAGGGCACGCCCGCACGTGCCAGGTTCGCGCGGGCCTTCTCGAGCATGTCGCCCGAAATGTCGCTGGCGAAGATCGGCAAATCGGCTTTCTTGGCGCCGGCTGCGCGCTTGGCGTCGAGGGCTGCGACCTTCATCGTTTGCCAGGCCGACACGTCGTATTGCTTGAGCTTTTCGAAGCCGAAGCGCCGCTCGACGCCGGGTGCGATGCCCAGCGAAATCTGGGCGGCTTCGGCGATGAACGTGCCGCTGCCGCACATCGGGTCGTAAATGGGCGTGCCGGGCGTCCATCCCGCCAGGCGCAGAATGCCCGCCGCGAGGTTCTCGCGCAGCGGCGCGGCGCCCTTGTCGAGGCGCCAGCCGCGCTTGAACAGCGGCTCGCCCGACGTATCGAGGTAGAGCGTGCAGACCGTCGCCGTCAGGAACGCGAACACGCGCACGTCCGGCTGGGCCGTATCGACGCTCGGGCGAGCGCCGCTCACGCTGCGCAGCCGATCGCAGACGGCGTCCTTCACGCGCAGCGTGGCGAACTCCAGGCTGCGCAGCGGTGATTTGATCGCGGTGAGGTCGACGCGCAGCGTTTCGTTCGCCGAAAACCAGCGTTCCCATTGCTGCTCGGCGGCCAGGGCGTAGATGTCCTGTTCGCCGCGGTAGGGGCGCTCGGCGATCTTGAGGAGCACGCGGCTCGCGATGCGCGAATGCAGGTTCGCCGCCATGCCCGCTGCCCAGCCGCCGCGGAAATGGACGCCGCCCGGTACTTGGGCGCCCGCCTCGAACGGCGCGGCGGGCGCGGTACTCGGCAGGCGTTGAGCGATCTCGGCGAGCTCGGCGGCGAGCGCGGCTTCGAGCCCGCGCGGGCAAGGGGCAAAAAATTCGAACGGCGTGGGCGAAGACATGGAGGACGACCGAGCGTGCAAAGGCGTCATTGTACGCGGGTGCGAAGGTCAGCCCGTCATGGCGCGCCGGTGCCGCGAGCGCTGTCCGTGCTGCCGGTCGTGCAATCGCCGGCGTCGACGTGCAGCGCGGACGGGCGTGCGGCGGACGCCATCGCCTGCACGACCGACGCGATCGTGTCCGACAACGCGCCGACGGCGCGCCGGTGGCCGTCCACGAGCGCATCGAAGCCCGGCCCGACTGCTTCGGTTTCGACGGTTCGGCACGTCACGACGGTCTGGGCGCGCAGCGCACGCACGCTCCATACCGCATCGAGCACGGCGCGCGAGCCGGGCCATGACTCGAACCGGCGCACGTTCACGGCGATGCGATAGACGGGCACGTTCTCGGGATGCGGCGAGCCGTAGACGTCGAACGTGCCGAGCTTGGACGCGAGGTCGCCCGAGAGCGCGCGGCGCAGTTCATCGGCCGGAGGCGACGCCCAGCGCTCCTGCTCGAGCACGGTCACGCGCGTCGCGCTGTCGCGCACGACGATCTGATTGCGCGCGACTTGCGAAGGCACGTCGAGCGTCGGCACTTCGATGAGGAACGGGGGCGACTTGGCCGCGCCGGCGGCCCCTGCCTGGCCGGAAGGGCTCTCGCCGCCGAGCGTGTAGAAACGGGCGGGCGGCGACGAGGCGCAGCCGGAGAGCACGGCTGCGCCCACTAGCACGGTAAAGGCGGCGAGCAGGCGCGGCACCCGCCCGTGGCGATCGAATCGTTCACGCTTCATGGTTTCGTCCCGTCGTTGTCCTTGGCTTTGCCGCGCAAGAGCGATTCGGGGTGTCGCTCGAGGTAGTCGGCGAGTGCATTGAGCGTTTGCAGCGTCTGCGTGAGCTGGGTAAGCGCCTGATGCATGTCCGATTGCAGCGGCGAGTCCTGCTGCAGCGTCGATTGCGCCGCGCCGAACGTGCGCTGCGCCGCGGCGAGCGTATCGCGCGCCTGCGGCGCGAGCTGCGTGTCCAATTGCTTGAAGAGCCCGTTCGCGCTTTCGAGCGTGCCGTTCAGGTTCTTGCTGATCTTGTCGAACGGAATCTGATCGACCTTGCGCGCGATGTCGGCCACCTGCACCTGCAGCTCCTCGAGCGCGTTCGGCACGGTCGGCAGCTCGAGCGGCGTGCGGTTCTCGTCGAACGAGACCGGCGCGGCCTTCGGGAACATATCGAGCGCCACATACAACTGGTTCGTCAGCAAGTTGCCCGTGCGCAGTTGGCCGCGCAGCCCATGCTTGACGAGCGTGCGCAATAATTGCTTGCCCGCCGATTCGCCGCCTTGCTCGATCGACTCGCGGAATCGCCGGCCGAGGCGGTCGGGGTAGAGGTTCATCGTGACCGGCATCGTGAAGTCGCGCGCCTTCGGGTCGTACTGAATGCCGATCCCGGTGACTTCCCCGAGTTCGATGCCGCGGAAATCGACGGTCGCGCCGACGGACAGCCCGCGCAGTGACTGATTGAAGTTCATGACGACGGTGATCGGCGGGCCGTCGGGCGCGCGCATCGCGTCGCTCTCATTCGCCGCCAGGTTGAAGACCGTGTCGTCGGGCGCCTCGGCGCCGACTGCTTCGCCGGGCGGGGACTGGAACGCGAGCCCGCCGACGATGACGGTCGCGAGCGACTGCGTGTTCAGCTTCAGCCCGCCCGAGTCGATGCGCAGATCGACGCCGCTCGCATGCCACCAGCGCGAGTTCAGGCCGACGTACTGATCGTAGGGGGCATCGATGAAGACGTCGATCGACACGCCGGTGCCGTCGCGATCGAGCGAAAAGCCGACCACTTGCCCCACTTGCACGCGCCGGTAGTAGATCGGCGAGCCGATGTCGATCGAGCCGAGCGAGGTGCCGTGCAGCGAGAAGCGCCGCCCCTTCTGATCCCCGGTGACGGCCGGCGGCTTCTCGAGTCCGACGAAGTCCGTTTGCGATTCATGCGAGCGGCCGGCATCGACGCCGATGTACGAACCCGAGAGCAGCGTGCCGAGCCCGGTCACGCCCGTCGTGCCGATGCGAGGGCGCACGATCCAAAAGCGCGTGTCGTCGACGGCGAAGTCGCGGGCTTCCTTCGTGAGTTGGACCGATACGATGACGCGCGAGTGATCGCGCGAGAGCCGGATCGTCTTCACCGCGCCGATGTCGACGTCCTTGTACTTGACCTTCGTTTTGCCGGGCTCGAGCCCCTCGGCCGTCGAGAAGCTGATCGTGATGAGCGGCCCGCGATCGATGACCGACTTGGCGACGAGCGCGATGCCGACGAGTGCGGCGATGAGCGGCACGAGCCAGACGAGCGAAGGCAGCCAGCCCGCGCGGCGCACTTGCTCGAGCTCGGGCAGGTCGGGCGGCAGTTCCGGGTCCGGCGGCGGGCCGCCGTTCGAGGAGGGAGGCTGTCCTTGCGGGCTAGTCATGGTGTCGTCCGGAGTTTGGCGCGCGTGGGGCACGGGCGTCCGCGCAGTCCCAAATCAGGCGCGGATCGAATTGAAGGGCCGCGAGCATCGTCAGCACGACGACGCAGGCGAACGCGAGCGCGCCCCAGCCGGCCGTGATGACGGCCAGGGACTTGAAGCGCACGAGCGCGACGGTCAAGGTGATCACGAAGACGTCGAGCATCGACCATCGGCCGATGCGCTCGACGATGCGGTAGAGCTTGGTGCGCTCGAGCGGCCGCCAGTCGGAGCGCCGCTGCGTCGTCCAGGCGAGTAGCGCGAGGACGCTCAGTTTGAGCATCGGCACGAGGATGCTGGCGACGAAGACGATCACGGCTAGCGGCCAGTCGCCGGATACCCAGAAATAGACGACGCCGCTCATGATGGTGTCGTCCTCGTTGCCGAACAAGGAGGTGGTGTGCAGTACGGGCAGCAGATTGGCCGGGATGTAGAGAATGGCGGCCGCGATCAGGAGCGCCCACGTCCGCGAGATGCTGTCAGGGGTGCGCAGATGGAGCGTTGCGCCGCAGCGTTCGCAGTGCCGTGGCCGCGCGGGGGCGGCACTGCGATGAGGCGACGTGGACGCGGCGCGTGCCTGCACGTGTCCGCAGGCGTGACAACCGATCAGGCCCGCGCGGGCGGCGCTGAGGTATTTCATCGAATATGCGCGCTACCGCCCGAGGCTGGCGGAGCCGGTTGCCGGGCGCGCTTGCCGCGCGTGCGTCGTGCCCTGATCGCGTCGGCGATGTCCCACAGCGCGCGTGGGTCGAACAGGACGACGACGGCCAGCATCAGCGTCAAGGCGCCGAACGCGAACAGGGCGGCTTCGGGAACCACGCGCGCGAGGCTCGTCATTTTGACGATCGTAACGAGGATGCCTAGCATGAGGACTTCGATCATGCCCCAAGGCCGCACGAATTGGATCGCGCGCAGCACGAGGTTGAAGCCTGGCGGCACGGTGCCGGCACGGATCGGCACGAGCACGTAGAGCAGGGCGAGCAGCTCGATCAGCGGAAACAGGAACGTCGAGCAAAAGACGGCGATGGCGACGAGTTGCATCCCTTCGTTCCACAGCGCGACGAGTGCGCCGATCAGCGTCGTTTGCGACGTCACGCCGTTGATCTCGAGCTCGACGATCGGAAACGCTTGTGCGATGAGAAACGTGAAGAGCGCGCCGAGCGTGAGCGCGGTGATCCGCTCGAGTTGCACCGCGCTCGTGCGATGGAGCATCGCACCGCAGCGCGGGCACCGTGCGCTGCCCTTCACGGAATGACGCGGTTTTCGCAACAGTGCGTCGCAGTCATGACATGCAATAAGGTCGTTTCCGTTCATAGGCGTTGCGTGTCGACTCCGTTGAGCAGGGCGGACGAGCCGGTGCGAAAATGACGGCCGATGCCTCGCAAACCCGCGCCCATCTTACCAAAAGGACGCTCCGCGCTCATCGATCGACGCAACCGGACGTACGCCCGAAGCGCCGTGCGGCGACTGGGTACGGCAACTTTCGCGCCACGCCGCCGGGCCGCACCAGTGGTGGGCGGCGTCGAATCGGGGGCCACATGGAAAAGCGGCTTGGGTTAGCATTGCGTCGATCCATTTTTGCAGCACGGCCATGACAAAGCGCAATTCGTTTTCCGTTTCCGACGAGGCTTACACATCCACGGCGATCGGCCTGCATTGGCTGATTGCCGCATTGATGGTGTGCGGCTTTTCGCTCGGTTGGGTGATGACGAGCATCCCGGGGTTCACGCCGGCCAAGCTGCGCTATGTGTCCTGGCACAAGTGGATCGGCGTGACGGTGTTCGCGCTCGCGACGCTGCGCATTCTTTGGCGCGCGACGCATCGCGCACCGCCGTTGCCGGCGGGCATGCCCGCTTGGCAGCGTGCCGGCGCGCATCTCGTGCATGCGCTTTTGTACGTGGCGATGATTGCGATCCCCATCACCGGATACCTATTCAGCTCGGCATCGAACGTCCCCGTCGTCTACCTGGGCATCGTGCCGCTGCCGCGGCTGATCGCGCCGGACCCGACGCTCAAGGTCGTCTTCAAGACGGCCCACCTCGTCCTCAATTGGGGCTTGGCCGCGCTCGTGCTGGCCCACGTCGGCGCCGTGCTCAAGCATCAGTGGATCGACCGCGACGGCGTGCTCGCCCGCATGATCCCGTGGCTGAAGCGGAAACGAAAAAAGCCCGGTTTGCGGCAATTGGAAGAGAAGTGAAAGATGAAAGACGTCAACCAGGAAGGATCGAAATGAAAGCATCGTTTTATCGTTACATGCTCGCCGCGTTCACGGCGGCCTCGATGGCAGCGTCGGGCATCGCCTTCGCGCAAGTCGATGCGGCGAAGAGCATGGTGACCGCCACCTCCAAGCAAATGAACGTGCCGGTCGAGGGCAAGTTCAAGAAATTCGACGCCAAAGTGAGCTTCGATCCGGCCAAGCCGTCCGCCGGCAGCGCGCAATTGACCGTCGACGTCGGTAGCTACGACCTCGGCGACGACAGCTACAACGAGCAGGTACGCGGCAAGGAATGGTTCGACACCAAGACCTATCCGAAAGCCACTTTCATTTCGTCGGCGATCGCGCCGGCGGGTGCCGGCAAGTACACCGTGACGGGCACGCTGACCATCAAGGGCAAGGCGCAGACCGTCTCGTTCCCGATGACGGTGGGCCAGCAAGGCGCGGAACAGACGTTCGACGGTAGCTTGCCGATCAGCCGCCTGAAATTCGACATCGGTACCGGCGAGTGGAAGGACACGTCGACGGTCGCCGATGAAGTCACGATCAAATTCCACATCGTCGTTCCGAAGAAATCGTAATCTTCGAAGATACAAGGAGAATCCATTGAAGACGCGCACTCTCATTGCCGCCGCCGTCGCGGCCGCATCGATCGTTTCGCTCACGCCGGCGTTCGCGGCCGACACGTATCAACTCGATCCGAACCATACGTATCCGAGCTTCGCTGCCGATCACTTCGGCGGCCTCTCGGTATGGCGGGGCAAGTTCACGAAGACGACGGGCACCGTGACGCTCGACCGTCAGAACAAGACCGGCACGGTCGACGTGACGATCGATCCGGCTTCGATCGATACGGGCAATGCCACACTCAACGACCATCTGAAAGACGACAAATTCTTCGACGTGTCGAAATATCCGACGGCCACCTACAAAGGCACGCAGATCAAATTCGACGGCGATAAGCCCGTCGAGGTGATCGGCACGTTGACGCTGCATGGCGTGACCAAGCCCGTCGATCTGAAGATCAAATCGTTCAAGTGCATGCCCCACCCGATGCTGAAGCGCGAAGTGTGCGGCGTCGAGGCGGATGCCGATTTCCCGCGCGACGAATTCGGTCTCGACTTCGGCAAGACGTACGGCTTCAACATGGACACGAAGCTCGAAATTCAGGCCGAAGGCATCAAGCAGTAAGCGTTCCCCGCCGGCTGCTCCGTGCAGCCTCGTAGAAACCGCCCGCGCGCCGATGCGGCGGACGGCAAACAAAAACGGCGCGCAGCGGGCTCACCCGCATGCGCGCCGTCGTTCGGACGGTTGAATCGTTCCTAGTCGCCGCTAACTGCGCCTAACCGTTCGGAGCCTCTCTCGAGCAACGAACCGGTCAAACTTGTGCGCCTGCGTTCGGATCGCTCGGATCGTGTTTCGCCTTCTTGTCCTTGAGCAGATCTTCTCGCTTCACGCCGAGCCACATCGCCAACGCAGCCGCGACGAACACCGACGAGTAGATACCGAAGCAGATGCCGATCGTCAGTGCGAGGGCGAAGTAGTGCAGCGTCGGCCCGCCGAAGATGAACATCGAGAGCACCATCATCTGCGTACAGCCGTGCGTGATGATCGTGCGCGACATCGTGCTAGTGATCGCGTGGTTGATGACTTCCATCACCGTCATCTTGCGCTCGCGGCGGAACGTCTCGCGAATCCGGTCGAAGATGACCACCGATTCGTTCACCGAGTAGCCGAGGACGGCCAGCACGGCGGCGAGCACCGACAGCGAGAACTCCCACTGGAAGAACGCGAAGAAGCCGAGAATGATCACGACGTCGTGCAAGTTCGCGATGATGCCGGCGACGGCGTATTTCCACTCGAAGCGGAACGACAGATAGATGACGATGCCCGCGACGACGCACGCGAGCGCCAGCAGGCCGTTCGTGGCCAGCTCCTTGCCCACCTGCGGCCCGACGAACTCGACGCGCTGCAGTTGCGCGCCGGCGTCCTGCTGCTTCAGGCCCGCCATCACCTGCTCGCTCTGCTGCGACGACGAAAGCCCTTGCTTCAGCGGCAGCCGGATCATGACGTCGCGCGAGGTGCCGAACGTCTGCACCTGAGCGTCGCCGTAGCCTAGCTTGTCGAGCGTCGTGCGCACCGGGTCGAGCTGGACGGCCTGCGGATACTGCACTTCGATGACGGTGCCGCCCGTGAATTCCACCGACAGGTGCAGCCCGCGGTGGATTAGGAAGAACACCGCCGCGAAGAACGTCAAGAACGAGATCGCGTTGAAGATCAACGCGCGCTGCATGAACGGAATGTCCTTGCGGATGCGGAAAAATTCCATGGATTGGTCTCCGGGTTCTCGCGAACCGATTAGCGGGGGCGCCTAGCGCGAGCCTGGTTTGCGCGCCGCGGCGCCTTCGCGCGCGCGGTTGCGTAGAACCGGCTTTGCGCCGCCGTGTCCGCCCTTGCCCTTCGGCGGCGCGCTGATGGCCTTGGCCGCGCGCATCGTGTCCGTGCTTTCGTCGGCATCGCTCGCGACTTGCTGATACGCGACGCCTTCGGCCGCTTGCGGGCGCCAGACTTGGCCGATCGCGAGCGTCTTGAGCTTCTTCTTGCCGCCGTACCACGCGTTGACGATGCCGCGTGAGAAGAACACGGCCGAGAACATCGAGGTCAAGATGCCGATACAGTGAACGATCGCGAAGCCGCGCACGGGGCCCGAACCAAAGGCGAGCAGTGCCAGGCCGGCGATCAGGGTCGTCACGTTCGAGTCGAGAATCGTCGCCCAGGCATGCGCATACCCGTTCTGGATCGCGAGCTGAGGCGGCGCGCCGTGGCGCAGTTCCTCTCGCACGCGCTCGTTGATCAGCACGTTCGAGTCGATCGCCATGCCGAGCGCCAGCGCGATGGCGGCGATGCCGGGCAGCGTCAGCGTGGCCTGCAGCATCGACAGCACGGCAATGAGCAGCAGCAGGTTGACGGAGAGCCCGATGACCGAGACGAGGCCGAACAGTAGGTAGTAGGCGATCATGAACACGGTGATCGCGGCAAAGCCGTAGATGACCGAATCGAAGCCCTTCTTGATGTTGTCGGCACCCAGGCTCGGGCCGATCGTGCGCTCTTCGATGATTTCCATCGGCGCGGCCAGCGAGCCCGCGCGCAGCAGCAGCGCGAGATCGGAAGCCGCTTGCGGCGTCGGCTGGCCCGTGATCTGGAAGCGATCGCCGAGCTCGGACTGGATCGTCGCGACCGTCAGCACCTGCCCCTTGCCCTTCTCGAACAGCACCATCGCCATCGGCTTGCCGATGTTGTCGCGCGAGACGCTGGCCACGGCGCGGCCGGCCGACGAGTTCAAGCGAATGTTGACGGACGGGCGCTGGTGCTCGTCGAAGCCGGCCGAGGCATCGATGATGCTGTCGCCCGTGAAGATCACCTGCTTGCGCAGCAGCACCGGCGTCTGGTTGCCTTCGGTGAAGAGCTCGTCGCCGGGCGGCACGGGTTCGCCGGGCGCCGGATGCGTGTTGACCGGGTCGGCCAGGCGCGCTTCCAGCGTGGCCGTGCGGCCGATGATTTCCTTCGCCTTGGCCGTATCCTGCACGCCCGGGAGCTCGACGACGATGCGATCGGCGCCTTGCTGCTGGATCACGGGCTCGCTCACGCCGAGTTCGTTCACGCGGTTGTGCAGCGTTTGGATGTTCTGCTTGACGGCGGCTTCCTCGACCGCGCTCAGCTGCGCGGGTGCGAACGTGCCTACCACCTGCACGCCGCCCGTGGGCGCGGCCCGCGTGGCCCATTGCAGTTCGGTGACGCTGCGCGAGAGCTGCGTGCGCGCTTTGTCGGCCGTCGCTTGATCGGCGAAATCGATGACGACCGATTGGCCGACGCGGTTGACGCCGCCTTCGCGGATTTCGTTGTCGCGCAAGAACGTGCGCGCATCGGAAGCATCGGAATCGAGGCGCTTGCTCAGCGCGCCCGCCATGTCGATCTGCATCAGGAAGTGGACGCCGCCGCGCAAGTCGAGGCCGAGATACATCGGCAACGCGTGCAGGGCGGTGAGCCAGCGCGGCGACGCGCTTTCGAGATTGAGCGCGACGACGTATTGGGGATCGTTCGGATCGGGATTCAGCGCCTTTTGCAGCAGGTCCTTGACGTGCAGCTGCGTATCGGTGTCCTTCACGCGGACACGGATGTTGGCGTTGGTCGTGGCGTTGTCGAACGTCACGTCGTCGGGCTTGATCTGGTTCGCGGCGAGCGTGGACTCGACTTGCGAGAGCGTCGACTCGTCGAGCTTGACCGTGGCCTTGCCGCTCAGCACCTGCACGGCCGGCGCTTCGCCGTAGAAGTTGGGCAATGTGTACAGAAGGCCGATGGCGAGCGCCACGGCCATCACGACATATTTCCAAAGGGGGTAGCGATTCATGGGGGAGCCGAACGGGTGGGTTGGCGTGGGGGCGGTGCCGTGCGCTTGCCTGCCGGGCGGCCGGTGTGGCGCCGCGCGTCAGGCGCGCCGCCACGAGCCGGGTGCGGCCGGGCGGGCCGCGTCAGAGCGATTTGATCGTGCCTTTCGGGAGGATCGTCGTGACCGAGCCCTTCTGCACGGTGATTTCCGTGCCCTCGGCGATTTCGATGCCGACATACGCTTCGCCGACCTTCGTGATCTTGCCGACCATGCCGCCGTTCGTCACGACTTCATCGCCCTTGGCCATCGCGGAGAGCATGTTGCGATGCTCCTTCTGACGCTTCATTTGCGGACGAATCATGATGAAATACAGCACCGCGAACATGAGGATGAGCGGCAAGAAGCTCATCAGATTCGACTCGGCGCCGCCGCCGGCTGCGCCTTGTGCGAATGCGTTGGAAATCAGCGACACGTTGGTTTCTCCGTAAATGACGATCGTAAAGACCGTGAAGATCGCAGGCGATCGAAAAATAGCCGTGTATTTTACCACCGGCGCATCGCGCGCCGGCTGGGTGGTTTCCTCACCTGCCGGTTGCCGCGCGCCGCGACCCGCGCCGGTGGTGCCGAGCAGGCGGCGGAGCAGCGTGCGCTAATCGACGCCGCGCGCTCGCTCGTCTCGAAAACGCAGACGAAATGCCTCGAACGTGCCCGTTTCGATGGCTTCGCGGATCTCGCTCATCAGCTCCAGGTAGTAATGCAGGTTGTGGATCGTGTTGAGCTGGGCGCCGAGAATTTCGCCCACGCGGTGCAAGTGATGCAGATAGCCGCGCGTGAAATGGCGGCAGGTATAGCAGCCGCACGATTCGTCGAGCGGGCGCAGAGAGTTCTTGTGCGTCGCGTTGCGGATCTTGACGTCGCCGAAGCGCGTGAAGAGCCAGCCGTTGCGCGCATTGCGCGTCGGCATGACGCAGTCGAACATGTCGATGCCCGCGGCCACGCCGGCCACGAGGTCCTCGGGCGTGCCGACGCCCATCAGGTAGTGCGGCTTGTCGGGCGGCAGCTTGGGCCCGACGTGCTCGAGCACGCGCATCATCTCTTCCTTCGGCTCGCCGACGGACAGCCCGCCCACGGCCAAACCGTGAAACCCGAGGTCGGCGAGGGCCGCCAGCGATTCGTCGCGCAGATCCTCGAACATCCCGCCTTGGACGATGCCGAACAGCGCGTTCGGATTGCCGAGCCGGTCGAATTCGGCGATCGAGCGCTTGGCCCAGCGCAGCGACATGCGCATCGAGGCGGCGGCGTCCTCGTGCGACGTGGGCACGCCGTCGGTCGCGTAGGGCGTGCACTCGTCGAATTGCATGACGATGTCGGAGTTCAGCACCTTCTGAATCTGCATCGAGACTTCGGGCGAGAGGAAGAGCTTGTCGCCGTTCACGGGTGAAGCGAACGTGACGCCGTCCTCGGTGATCTTGCGCAGATCGCCGAGCGAAAAGACTTGGAAGCCGCCCGAGTCGGTCAGGATCGGCCGCCGCCAGCCCATGAAGCCGTGCAGGCCCCCGTGCGCGGCGACGGTCTCGAGCCCCGGGCGCAGCCATAGGTGAAACGTATTGCCGAGGATGATCTGCGCGCGAATCTCCTCGAGCTCGCGCGGCTGGATCGCCTTGACCGTGCCGTAGGTGCCGACCGGCATGAAGATCGGCGTTTCGACGACGCCGTGATTGAGCGTCAGGCGGCCGCGCCGGGCGCGGCCGTCGGTCTTGAGCAGCTCGAATTTGAGGCCGCGTCCACCCGGCACGGGTGCAAGCGGTTGGTCGGGAGTATGACCTTCGGTCATCGATAGGCTCCTAGTGCCACCGGAGAAAGCTCTGCATGAGACCACAGTAAGCGGGAAAGCGCCAACTGCGGGCGTGGATCGCAAGCAACGCCGGCGCAGGGGAAGAAACGGCGCCCGGATCGGCCGGGCCGTGTAATCGAGATTCGGGCGCGCTGGACCGAGACCGCGTTGCCGCGCCCGAACACCGCCCTAGCGCTCGCTTCTAGTCAGCAACATGGCGTCACCGTAGCTGAAGAAGCGGTAGCGCGCGTCGATCGCATGCCGATAAGCCTCGCGGATCGTCTCCACGCCGGCGAACGCGCTGACGAGCATGAGCAGCGTCGACTTCGGCAGATGGAAATTGGTCACGAGCCGATCGACGACGCGAAAACGGTAGCCCGGCGTGATGAAGATATCGGTTTCGGCGGACGTGGCGGCGAGCGGCCGTCCCGCGGCCTCGGCATCGCGCGCGGCCGCTTCGAGCGCGCGCATCGATGTCGTGCCGACCGCGACGACACGGCCGCCCCGCGCGCGCGCGGCGGCGATTTGGCCGACGAGCGCTTGCGGCAGCTGATACCACTCGCTATGCATCTTGTGCTCGGCGATGTTCTCGACGCGCACGGGCTGGAACGTGCCCGCGCCGACGTGCAACGTGAGGGTGGCGCGTTCGATGCCGCGCGCCTCGAGCCGTGCGAGCAGCGCTTCATCGAAATGCAAGCCGGCCGTCGGCGCCGCCACCGCACCTGGATTTTGCGCGAAGACCGTCTGATAGCGCGTTTCGTCGCTCGCATCGGGGTCGTGCTCGATATAAGGCGGGAGCGGCAGGCGGCCGTAGCGCTCGATCAGCGCGAGGCAGTCGTCGGGAAAGTGCAGCGTGTAGAACGGCTCGACGCGCTCGCCGACCGTGACGTCGAATGCATCGGCCAGCCGCAATGCCGTGCCCGGCGCGGGGCTCTTGCTCGCCCGTATCTGCGCGAGGGCGGTGCGCTCGCCGGTCAGCCGCTCGATCAGCACCTCGATCCTGCCGCCGCTGGCCTTTTGGCCGAAGAAGCGGGCCTTGAGCACTTTGGTATCGTTGAAGACGAGCAGATCGCCCGGTGCCAGGCACTCGGGGAGCTCGGCGAAGCGCCGGTCGACGAGGCGTGCGGGCGCGGCCGCGGTGTCTACGTCCAGCAGGCGGCTGGCACTACGCTCGGGCAGCGCCGTTTGCGCGATCAGCTCGGGCGGTAGATTGAAATCGAAATCGGAAAGCGTGAACATGCTGCGTTGATCGACGGCGGGCGCGGCGAGACGGCTCGCGAGCCGTTATGATCGCGAAGCGCGATGCTCGTGCGGCCGCGCTGCCGTTCGTTCTGAATAAACCGCTATTGTACTTGCCAGCAGACTCATGCCGTTGTCCCGATTGCGTCCGACCGATTCCGCCGACGAGGCGACGCCGCCCGCGCCTGCCGCGAAGCGGCGCCGTGCCGCGCCTGAGGCGCTCGCGCAAAGCTCGGCCGGCACGCCAGCGGCGGGCGGCGCACCGGCCGAGCCGCTCGGCGGCGCCGTGGACGAGCGCGCCAAGCCCGCGGCCAAGGCGGCCCGGAAACCGGCGGCCAAACCGGCGAGCAAACCCGCGGCCAAGCCCGCGAAGACGGCCGACAAGCTCGCCAAGCTCGGCCTCGCGCGCGACATCGATCTCGTCTTGCATCTGCCGATGCGCTACGAGGACGAGACGACGCTCACCCCCATCGGCGAGTTGCTGCCCGGCGAGACGGCGCAGACGGAAGGGGTGGTCGTCGACAACGAGATCGCCTACCGGCCGCGGCGGCAGCTCGTCGTCAAGCTGCGCGACGCCGAAGGCAGCGAGCTCTCGCTGCGATTCCTGAACTTCTACGGCTCGCAGGTCAAGCAGATGGCGCCCGGCGTGCGGCTGCGCGTGCGCGGCGACGTCCGCGGCGGCTTCTTCGGGCTCGAGATGGTGCACCCGACGGTGCGCCCCGTCGACGAAGACACCCCGTTGCCGCAGGCGCTCACGCCCGTCTACCCGAGCACGGCCGGGGTCTCGCAGGCGTATTTGCGCAAGGCGATCGACAACGCCCTCGCGCGTACGCCGCTGCCGGAGATCCTGCCCGAGCGCGTGGCCGATCAGTATTGCAGGCCCCTTTCGCTGCCGCCGCTCGCCCAGGCCGTGCGCGTGCTTCACCACCCCGATGCCGGCGCCGACGAAACGTCGCTGATCGACGGCACGCATCCCGCCTGGACGCGCATCAAATTCGACGAACTGCTCGCGCAGCAGCTTTCGCTCAAGCGCGCACACGAGGAAAGGCGCGCCCGCTTGGCGCCCAGCATGCCACGCCATGGCGGTGCCGACACGCTCTTGACCAAGCTTTCGGCCGCGTTGCCGTTTCGGCTCACGGGCGCGCAAACGCGCGTCGTCGCCGAGATTGCCGCCGATTTGAGCGCGCCGCATCCGATGCAGCGGCTCTTGCAAGGCGACGTCGGCAGCGGCAAAACGGTCGTTGCCGCGCTCGCGGCCGCTCAGGCGATCGATTGCGGCTACCAGGCGGCGCTCATGGCTCCGACCGAAATATTGGCGGAGCAGCACGCGCGCAAGCTGCGCGGCTGGCTCGAGCCGCTCGGCGTCACCGTGGCCTGGCTCGCGGGCAGCCTGAAGGCGAAGGAAAAACGCGCGGCCGTCGAGGCGGCGGCCTCGGGCGCGGCGCAGCTCGTCATCGGCACGCACGCGATCATCCAGGACACGGTGCGGTTCGCGCGGCTCGGGCTCGTCATCGTCGACGAGCAGCACCGATTCGGCGTCGCGCAGCGGCTCGCGCTGCGTGCCAAGGCCGACCGCACCGAGGCGGGCGGGGCGGCGTTTCAGCCGCACCAGCTGATGATGTCGGCCACGCCGATCCCGCGCACGCTCGCCATGACGTACTACGCCGATCTGGACGTCTCGACGATCGACGAGCTGCCCCCGGGGCGCACGCCGATCGTCACGAAACTGATCTCCGACGCGCGGCGCGACGAAGTGATCGCCCGCGTGCGCGATGCCGCGTTGAAGGGACGGCAGGTCTATTGGGTCTGTCCGCTCATCGAAGAAAGCGAGACGCTGCAATTGCAGACGGCGATCGAAACCT
This sequence comes from Trinickia sp., assembly GCF_051953955.1. Lineage (GTDB taxonomy): Bacteria > Pseudomonadota > Gammaproteobacteria > Burkholderiales > Burkholderiaceae > Trinickia. Next base: position 137,127 of record NZ_JBQCIF010000061.1, read on the forward strand.
ACGAAACGCTCGTGCAAGCGTTGCCCGAGTTGCGCGTCGGCCTCGTGCACGGGCGGTTGCCGACGGCCGAAAAAGCCGCAGTCATGGATGCCTTCTCGCGCAACGAGGTTCAACTGCTCGTCGCTACGACCGTCATCGAGGTCGGCGTGGACGTGCCGAACGCCTCGCTGATGGTGATCGAGCATGCCGAGCGCTTCGGCCTCGCACAGCTGCACCAGCTGCGCGGCCGGGTGGGGCGCGGCAGCGCGGCTTCCATCTGCGTGCTGCTCTACGGCAACCCGCTCTCGCTGACGGCGCGCGAACGCTTGAGGACGATGCGCGAGACGACCGACGGCTTCGAGATCGCCCGGCGCGATCTGGAAATCCGCGGCCCCGGCGAGTTCCTCGGCGCGCGTCAGTCGGGTGCGGCGATGCTGCGCTTCGCGAGCCTCGAGAACGACGCCTGGCTCATCGAGCCGGCGCGCGAAGCCGCGGCACGGCTCATCGCCGAGCATCCCGACGTGGTCCTGCAACATCTGGCGCGCTGGCTCGGCGGGCGCGAGCAATTCTTGAAGGCTTGAAGGCTTGAAGGCGTAAAAACGGGGCCATGGCCGACGGCGCCGTCCGGCCGAGAGGGTCCTGCCCTGTTGGCGAATCGCCGCAGCCGGTGTATAAGATAAACCTATCGACTTTAACGTCCTGATTGGTCCCCCAATGACGCTCACTGAACTGAAATACATCGTGGCGGTGGCGCGCGAGCGGCATTTCGGCCGCGCCGCCGAGGCGTGCTTCGTCAGCCAGCCCACGCTGTCGGTCGCCATCAAGAAGTTGGAGGACGAACTGAACGTCCAGATCTTCGAGCGCGGCACGAGCGAGGTCAGCGTGACGCCGATCGGCGAGCAGATCGTCACGCAGGCGCAGCGCGTGCTCGAGCAGACGCTCGCCATCAAGGAAATCGCGAAGCAGGGCAAGGACCCGCTCGTCGGGCCTTTGCGCCTTGGCGTCATCTATACGATCGGCCCGTATTTGCTGCCCACGCTCGTGAAGCAGATGATCAAGGGCGTGCCGCAGATGCCCTTGATGCTGCAAGAGAATTACACGCTCAAGCTGATCGAGTTGCTCAAGCAAGGCGAGATCGACGTCGCGATCATGGCGTTGCCGTTTCCCGAAACGGGCCTCATGGTGCGCCCGCTCTACGACGAGCCGTTCGTCGTCGCGTTGCCCGCGGGCCACGCGTGGGAGGCGCGCAAGAAGATCGATGCGAACGATCTGAAGCAGGAAACGATGCTGCTGCTCGGCAACGGCCATTGCTTCCGCGATCACGTGCTCGGCGTGTGCCCCGAGCTCATGCGCTTTTCGCAGACGGCGGACGGCATCCAAAAGACGTTCGAAGGCTCGTCGCTCGAGACGATTCGCCATATGGTCGCGAGCGGCGTCGGCATCACGGTGCTGCCGCGCATGTCCGTGCCGGAAGTCAGGGCTCATGCGGGCGGGCCCGACGCGGGGCTGCTAAGCTACGTGCCGTTCGAGGATCCGGTGCCCGACCGGCGCGTCGTGCTTGCCTGGCGCAAGAGCTTTACGCGGATGCCGGCCATCGACGCGATCAGCGAGGCCATTTCGTCATGCGAGCTGCCGGGCGTCAGCAAGCTCGATATGCCGGCCGTGTTGAACTGAAGGACTTTTTCGCTTCATCCCTGCAAGGAATCGCCATGGCAAAGAAAAACACCGCAACGCAAATCGACATCGGCATCAGCGACAAAGACCGCAAGAAGATCGCGGACGGTTTGTCGCGGCTGCTGGCCGACACCTACACGCTCTACTTGAAGACCCACAACTTCCACTGGAACGTGACGGGCCCGATGTTCAACACGCTGCACCTGATGTTCGAAGGCCAGTACAACGAACTCGCGCTGGCCGTCGATGCGATCGCCGAACGCATCCGCGCGCTCGGCGTGCATGCGCCGGGCAGCTACAAGGACTTCGCGAAGCTGTCGTCGATTCCGGAGGCCGACGGCGTGCCCGCGGCGGAGGAGATGATTCGCCAGCTCGTGCAAGGCCAGGAAGCCGTTGCGCGGACGGCGCGCGACGTCTTCACGGCGGCCGATGCCGCCAACGATCAGCCGACGGCTGATCTGCTGACCCAGCGTTTGCAAACGCACGAAAAGACCGCTTGGATGCTGCGCTCGATGCTGGCTTGACGAGCGCATCGTGCGGTCATCGCGCGGTCATCGTGCAGCTGCCATCGCCGCGCGTTAGGCGCGCTCGATCATGACGAAGGCCTCCTCGATGAGGGCAGCCCGCTCGGGCACCCGCATCGAGGAGGCCTTCCTCGTTTCGGCTCTACAATACGGCCGTTCTCTTTGCTTTCGGCCGCTTCTCCCATGTACGCGCCCTTGTTCGCCCGTCTTCCGCTTTATTTGCGCTTGATCCGCATGGACAAGCCGATCGGCAGCCTGCTGCTGCTGTGGCCTACGCTGAACGCGCTGTGGATCGCGTCGAACGGGCGGCCGGCGCCGTCGCTGCTCGTCATCTTCGTGATCGGTACGATTCTCATGCGCTCGGCGGGCTGTGCGATCAACGACTATGCCGACCGTGACTTCGACCGCTACGTGAAGCGCACCGAATCGCGGCCGATCACCTCCGGCAAGATCCGCGCGTGGGAAGCGCTCGCGATCGCCGCTGGGCTGTCGATCGTGTCGTTCCTCCTGATTCTGCCGCTCAATGAGCTGACGAAGGAACTCTCCGTGGTGGCGCTGTTCGTCGCAGGCAGCTATCCGTTCACGAAGCGTTTCTTTGCGATCCCGCAAGCCTATCTCGGCATCGCGTTCGGTTTCGGCATTCCGATGGCATTCGCGGCCGTGCAGGATCACGTACCGACGATTGCCTGGGTGATGCTCGCGGCAAACGTGTTTTGGTCGGTGGCATACGACACGGAATACGCGATGGTCGATCGCGATGACGACGTCAAGATCGGGATTCGCACGTCGGCGCTGACGTTCGGCCGTTTCGACGTGGCGGCCGTGATGCTTTGCTATGCGGCGACGCTCGGCATATACGCGGTACTGGGCGCAGCGTTGCACTTCGGCTGGCTGTTCTGGGCCGGCTGGGCCGGTGCGCTCGGCTGCGCGCTCTATCACTACGGGCTGATCCGCGGACGTGAGCGGATGCCTTGCTTCAAGGCATTCCTCCACAACAACTGGCTCGGCGGCGCGCTCTTTGCCGGCATTGCCGCGCATTACGCGGTGGCGGGGCTTTGATGCCCATGCGCCTGCGCGCGGCACGGCAGAGTTGAAGCGCTGCTGCGCGTGGCATCCTGGCCGGCCCAGGTCGCGCCCTCCTGCCCTCCCTTACGCCGAACGTCACTGATTCCCGAGCTCGTCGCCCATTTCCTTCGCGCGCGCATCGGCGGCGAGCACACCTTTGATGATCGCTTCCTTGATGCCTTGGGCATCGAACGCCGCGAGCGCGGCCGCCGTCGTACCGCCCTTCGAGGTCACGCGTTCGCGCAAGACCGAGGCGCTTTCGTCCGATTGCACGGCCAATTGCGCCGCGCCCGCGAACGTACCTAGCGCGAGCGCACGAGCTTCGTCGTCGCTCAAGCCGAGGCGGCGCGCGGCCTCTTGCATCGCTTCGATGAAATAGAAGATGTAGGCCGGGCCGCTGCCCGAGATGGCCGTGACGGCGTCGATCTTCGCTTCGTCGTCGAACCAAACCGTGGTGCCGACGGCACCGAGCACGTCTGACGCAAGCGTGCGGCCCGCCTCGTCGACGCCGCCGAGTGCGACGAGTCCGGTCACGCCTTGCCCGATCAGTGCCGGCGTGTTCGGCATCGCGCGCACGACGCGCGTGTAGCCGCCTAGCCAGCGCGACAAGTCCCGACCGCGAATGCCGGCCGCGATGCTGACGACGAGCTGTGTCGACAAATACGGCGCGAGCGATGCCGATACGGCTTTGAGCACTTGCGGCTTCACGGCGAGGACAACGGCGTCATAGCCGCGCAGGGCTTCGTCGGCCGCGGCGGCCGTGGCGATGCCGAACTGCGCGTGCGTGCGAGCGCGGGCGTCTTCGTTGACGTCGATGGCGAAAAGATCGGCGGGTGCGACGCCGCGCTTGATCAAGCCGCCGATCAAGGCCGCGGCCATGTTGCCGCCGCCGATGAATGCGATCTTCATGATGAATGTGCGAGTGGGAGCAGCGGCTGATTATAGACCGCTGCCCTCGGGCGGTTCAGCGAGGCTCGGCCGTTGCGCTTCCGTTAATGCGAGTAATCGCGTTTGCCGAAGATGGCCGTGCCGATGCGCACGATCGTCGCGCCTTCCAGCACGGCCGCTTCGAGATCGCTCGACATGCCCATCGACAGCGTATCCAGTTCGACGCCCTCATCGAGGCCCTCGGCCACGAGCGTCTCGAACAGCGTCCGCAGCGTGCGATGCGGTGCGCGTTGCGCTTGCAAGTCGCCTGCCGGTTCGGGGATGGACATGAGGCCGCGCAGGCGCAGCCTCGGCAGCGCGGCGATCGCGCGGGCGAGGGCCGGCGCCTCGGCTGGGGCGACACCGCTTTTCGAGGCTTCGCCGCTCACGTTGATCTGCAGGCAGACGTTCAGTGGCGGCAGCCCATCGGGCCGCTGCTCGGACAGACGCTGTGCAATTTTCAGCCGATCGACCGAGTGAACCCAATCGAAATGCTCGGCCACGGGCCGGGTCTTGTTCGATTGCAGCGGCCCGATGAAATGCCATTCGAGCGCGCTACGCAGATCCGCCAGCGCTTCGATCTTCGAGAGCGATTCCTGCACGTAGTTTTCGCCGAAGGCGCGTTGACCCGCGGCGAACGCGGCGCGGACGTCTTCGGCGGGGAAGGTCTTGGAGACGGCGAGCAGGCGGACCGAGTCGGGCGCGCGCCCCGCGCTGCGGGCTGCTTCAGCGATGCGGGCGTGGACTGCTGCCAGGTTGTCGACGATGTGAGACATGGGTGTGCGTGAGAGGGCAAGCCGAGCGCTCTAGCCTACCCATAAATCAAATGCTCGACTAGTTCCACCCAATGGGCGACCGGTATCGACGTGCCGCTTTGCAGGTGAGCGATGCAGCCGACGTTGGCCGAGACGACCATCTGCGGCTCGAGCGCTTCGAGGTTCTTCACCTTTCGATCGCGCAGCGTGTAGGACATCGACGGTTGCGTGACCGAATACGTTCCCGCCGAGCCGCAACATAAATGGCTGTCGGCCGGCAGCCGCACTTCGACGCCGAGCGAGCCGAGCAGATGCTCGACCACCCCGCGAATCTGCTGCCCATGCTGCAGCGTGCAGGGCGGATGATAGGCGACCGTGTGCACGCCGCGCCGGCGCGCGAGGCCGACCAGCTCCGCTTCGAAGCCCTCCAGCACTTGAGCGACGTCGCGCGATAGATCGGCGATCCGCTGTGCCTTCTCGGCGTAGACGGGATCGTTGCGCAACAGATGGCCGTATTCCTTCACCGTCGCACCGCAGCCCGAGGCGTTGATGACGATGGCTTCGACGCCCGCCTCGACGTGCGGCCACCACGCATCGATGTTGCGCCGGACGTCGTCGAGCGCTTCGTCGCGGTAGCCGAGGTGCAAGCGAATGGCTCCGCAGCAGCCGGCCTCGGGTGCGATCAGCGTCTCGATGCCGAGCGCATGCAGCACGCGTGCCGTGGCGATGTTGATGTTCGGCAGCATCGCCGGTTGCACGCAGCCCGCCAGCAGCAACATGCGGCGCACCGCGGCGGGGGGGGCGCCGGCCGCTCCTTCGGCCAATGCCGGTTGCGCCGGTTGCGTCGGCCATTCGAGCAGGCGTTGGCGCGGCGGGATCTTGTCGCGCAGCCGGCGCGGCAGGAACGGCCGAACGAGTTGGCCGAGGCGCATCGCGGGCGCGAACACCGCGATGTTCGGCAGCACGCTTGCCAGCACTCTGCGCAGCAGTTGCTGACGCAGCGGCCGAGGCACCGTCGCTTCGACATGCTGGCGTCCGATCTCCACGAGCCGCCCGTATTGCACGCCAGAGGGGCACGTCGTCTCGCAACTGCGGCACGTCAGGCAGCGGTCGAGATGCACTTGCGTGCTGCGCGTGACGCTGCCGCCTTCGAGCATCTGCTTGATCAGATAGATGCGTCCGCGCGGGCCGTCCAACTCGTCTCCGAGCAATTGATAGGTGGGGCAGGTAGCCGTGCAAAAGCCGCAATGCACGCATTTGCGCAAGATCGCATCGGCCTCTTCGCCATCGGCCGTATTGCGGATGAAGTCTGCGAGTTGGGTCTGCATCGCGTCGCCTTTATTGCTTGCCCGGTCGCGTGATTCTTGGTTGCAATGGCAGTGCGTTCGTTCGTGACATCGATGCCTGCGTCAGAAATCGGGATACATGCGCGCGCGGTTGAAGATGCGCGCCGGATCGAATGCCGCTTTCAAGCCGCGATGGATCTTCATGAGCGGCATCGGCAGCAGCGTGAAAACGCCCACGCTGCGGTCGAAATTCCGGCCCGCGCGAAAGATCGTCGCGTGCCCGCCTGCTTGCTTCGCGCTGATGCGCACCGTCTGTGCATCGGTATCGGTGATCCACCACCGCTGCGCGCCGCCCCATTCCATCAGTTGAGCGCCCGGCAGTTGCAGCGGCTCGGTGATCGAGGGCAACGCGAGGCGCCATAGCGCCGCGTCGGGCGGAATCGAAGCGAAGAACGGGTCCGTCTGTTCGCGCAGCCCTTCCCAGAACCGCTCGGCCTCCACGGCATCGACGACTTCGCCGCCGATCGTATTGCGGGCCGTCTTCACGGCGGTTTCCGCCCCCGACAGGCGAACGGCGAGCGTGCCGTTGCGCCAGGCGCTGGCCGTGATCGGCAACGGGCGTCCGCCCCATTCGTTGAGCTTGCGCACCGCGTCGGTCCCGTTCATGTCGAACTTCAGCGTTGCCTCGACGGGCGGCCGGGGCAGCACCTTGATCGACAGATCGAGCATCAGGCCCAGTGTGCCCAGCGAGCCGGCCATGAGCCGAGCGACGTCGTAGCCGGCGACGTTCTTGACGACCTGGCCGCCGAAGCGCAGGACCTCGCCCGCGCCGTTCATCAGCGTGACGCCGAGGATGAAGTCGCGCGCCGCGCCCGCTTGCGCCCGGCGCGGCCCCGAAATGCCGGCCGCGATGCAGCCGCCGAGCGTCGAGGCGCGGCCGAAGTGGGGCGGTTCGAACGGCAGCATCTGATCGCGCTCGGCGAGCGCGGCTTCGATTTCCGCGAGCGGCGTGCCGCAGCGCGCGGTGATGACGAGCTCCGCGGGATCGTACGAGAGGATGCCGCGGTACGCGCGCGTATCGAGGATTTCGCCTTGCAACTGCTGGCCGTACCAGTCCTTCGTGCCGGCGCCGCGCAAACGCAGCGGGCGCGCGTCGGCCGTGGCCTGCCTGATCCGGTCGGACCAGTAGGCCACGAGCTCCTCTTCCTGCATGGCTTCCCGCTTCGTCGTGTCGTTCATCCGGTGGCAAGTCATGCCGTGGTTGCATTCGTTCCAGATTGTACCGGCCGAGCGCCGCGAGACAAGCCGCGGCGGCCTCGCCTAGGGGTAATTCCGCGTGCCCCGGCAGCGCCGTGGGATAGTGCCGCGTCGACGCCTCAAAACCGCGGCAGCTCCGGGTGGGGCAGCAAGCCGCCGCGCACGTGCATCTTGCCGTATTCTGCGCAGCGCGCGCGGGTAGGGATGCCTTTCGTCGGGTTCAGCAGCGTGGCCGGATCGAACGCGCGCTTGACGGCGAAGAAGGCGTCGCGTTCCGCCGCGGAAAACTGTACGCACATCGAGTTGATCTTCTCGAGGCCGACACCATGCTCCCCCGTGATCGTGCCGCCGAACTCGACGCAGGTTTCGAGGATCTCCGCGCCGTATGCCTCGGCACGGCGCAACTCGTCGGAATCGTTGCCGTTGAATAGGATCAGCGGATGCATGTTGCCGTCGCCCGCATGGAAGACGTTGATGCAGCGCAGCCCGTATTTGTCCTCCATGGCCTCGATGCGGGCGAGCAGCGGTCCGATGCTGCGGCGGGGGACGGTGCCGTCCATGCAGTAGTAATCGGGCGAGATGCGGCCCGCCGCCGGAAACGCGTTCTTGCGGCCCGACCAGAAGCGCAGCCGTTCGGCCTCCGTGCGCGAGATCTGCAAGCGAGTCGCGCCATGCTCGCGCAGCACGGCCGTCATCCGGACGACTTCGTCGGCCACTTCCTCGGGCGTGCCGTCCGATTCGCACAGCAGGATCGCGGCGGCATCGAGGTCGTATCCGGCGCCGACGAACCCTTCCACGGCACGCGTCGCGGGCTTGTCCATCATTTCGAGGCCGGCCGGGATGATGCCCGCCGCGATGATCGCCGCAACGGCCTCGCCGCCCTTGACGACGTCGTCGAAGCTCGCCATGACGACTTGCGCCGTTTGCGGCTTGGGAATGAGCTTGACCGTCACTTCCGTCACGACGGCGAACATCCCTTCGCTGCCGATCATGACGGCGAGCAGGTCGAGCCCCGGCGCATCGGGTGCGAGCGAACCGAGCTCGATGATTTCGCCGTCCATCGTCACGGCGCGCACGCGCAGCACGTTATGGACGGTCAGTCCGTATTTCAGGCAATGGACGCCGCCCGAGTTCTCGCTGACGTTGCCGCCGATCGTGCAGGCGATCTGCGAGGAGGGATCGGGGGCGTAATAAAGGCCGTACGGCGCGGCGGCCTCGGACACGGCGAGGTTGCGCACCCCGGGCTGCACCGTGGCCGTGCGCGCGTACGGATCGACCTCGATGATTTTCGTGAAGCGCGAGAGCGACAGCACGACGCCGTGAGCGATCGGCGTGGCGCCGCCCGATAGGCCCGTGCCTGCCCCGCGCGGCACGACGGGCGCGCCGAGCCGCCGGCAGATCTGCAGGACGCGCTGCACCTGCGCCTCGGTTTCCGGCAGCGCGACGGCAAGCGGCAATTGGCGATAGACGCTCAGGCCATCGCATTCATACGGCGCGGTGTCCTCGTCGCGATAGAGCAGGCAGTGCGCGGGCAGCGTGGCCATCAGCGCTTGCACGACTTCGCGCTGGCGCTCGGCCCGCATTTCGGCTGCCGGCAAGGCAACGGCTTCCATAGGTTCCCCCCGTCGGCCGCTTCAGGCCGTATATGAAAAAATCTTGCCCGGGTTCATGAGATTGCGCGGATCGAATGCATGCTTGATCGCGCGCATCGCATCGACGGCCGCAAGGCCGTGCTCCTCGAGCAGGAAGTCCATCTTATGCAGGCCGATGCCATGTTCGCCCGTGCAGGTGCCGCCCATCGCAAGCGCACGCGCAACGACGCGCCGGTTCAGCCGCTCGGCCTCGGCGAGCTCCTCCGGCTTGCCGGGGTCGATCAGCATCGCCACGTGAAAATTGCCGTCGCCTACATGGCCGACGATCGGGCACGGCAGCGGCGTGCCGGCGAGGTCCTGCTCGGTTTCGACGACGCAATCGGCCAGCCTCGAGATCGGGACGCAGACGTCGGTCGTCACCGCGCGGCATCCGGGCTTCAGTTGCAGCATCGCGAAATACGCCGTGTGGCGCGCGTTCCAGAGGCGGCTGCGCTCCTCGGGCCGCGTGGCCCAGGCAAAGCCGCTGCCACCGTGTTCCGCGGCGAGGCTTTCGACACGCTCGGCCTGTTCCTTGACGCTCGCCTCGGTCCCGTGGAATTCGAAGAACAGCGTCGGCGATTCGGTCAGCGTGAGATTCGAATGCCGGTTGATCGCTCGAATGGCCAGCTTGTCGACGAATTCGACGCGCGCGATCGGCACGCCGAGCTGAATCGTTTCGATGACGGTGCGCACGGCTTCGCCCATCGACGGAAAGGCGCAGACGGCCGCCGAAACGGCCTCGGGCTGCGGATAGAGCCGCACCGTGACCTCGGTGATGACGCCGAGCGTGCCTTCGGAACCGACGAAGAGCCGCGTCAGATCGTAACCGGCCGACGATTTGCGCGCCCGCGTGCCAGTTTTGATGATGCGGCCGTCGGCCAGCACGACGGTGAGGCCGAGCACGTTCTCGCGCATCGTGCCGTAGCGCACGGCGTTCGTGCCGGAGGCTCTCGTGGCCGACATGCCGCCGAGGCTGGCATCGGCGCCCGGGTCGATCGGGAAAAAGAGCCCCGTGTCGCGCAGCGCTTCGTTCAAGGTCTTGCGCGACACGCCGGCCTGCACCGTGGCCGTCATGTCCTCGGCCGCGATCGAAACGATGCGGTCCATGCCCGACAAATCGATGCTGACGCCGCCTTCGACCGCGAGCAGTTGGCCCTCGAGCGACGAACCGGTGCCATAGGGAATGATCGGCACGTCGTAGCGGGCGCACAACTCGACGGCCGTACGGACTTCTTCGGTGCTTTGCGCGAAGACGACGGCATCGGGCAATTGCGGATCGAACGGGGACTCGTCGCGGCCATGGTGCGTACGTACGGCCTCCGACGTCGATACGCGTTCGCCGAACTCGGCTTGCAGCGCACCGAGCAGATCGGCCGGGAACGGCCGGCGCGGTTGCAGGGCGGCCGGGGGCGCGGGATGGTTCACGAATTCGTCTCCTGGCGCGCGAATCGCCTCGGCGGGCACTGCGCGTCCGTGTGATCGAACGGGCGCGTTGACCGCTCGGCGGCTGCGGCACGCAACGTTCAGTTCATAGGTCGCCTCATTCTACGCCGATCGCCGGGCCGCCAGCATCGGCGGCAAGGCCGACCCCTGGGCCGTGCGGCGAGGGCGGCAGGCCCGCCTATAATGGGCTGGCTCGCGTTTCGGCCCGGCACGCGCGAGCGGCTCGGCAGGTCAAGGCCAGTACCCTGCAGTCGAGCGCCGCCAACGAGGAAAGGAGCAGCAAAGATGGGCCATCGATTGAGCAAGATCGCCACGCGCACGGGCGACGACGGCACGACGGGCCTCGGCGACGGCAGCCGCGTGCGCAAGGACGACGCGCGCATCGCCGCGATGGGCGACGTCGACGAACTGAATTCGCAGATCGGCCTGCTGCTCGCCGAATCGCTGCCGGCGGACGTTCAGGAAGCGCTGACGGCCATTCAGCACGACTTGTTCGATCTTGGCGGCGAAATCTGCATCCCGGGGCACAGCGTGATCGGCGATGCACATCTGGCGCGGCTCGACGGCTGGCTTACGCGCTACAACGCCGATCTGCCGCCCCTCAAGGAATTCATCCTGCCCGGCGGCACGCGCGCGGCGGCGCTCGCGCACGTGGGTCGCACCGTTTGCCGGCGTGCCGAGCGCGCAATCGTCACGCTCGGCGCCGGGCAAGTCCTCGCCGATGCGCCCCGGCGATACGTCAACCGTCTGTCCGATCTTTTGTTCGTGCTTGCACGGGTGCTCAACCGGGCCGGCGGCGGCAACGACGTCCTCTGGCAGCCGCGTCGCCGCGTCGAATAGCGGCTGACGCATCGCTCGCGCAGCCGCAGCATGCAGGCGGCCCCGTTAGGCGCTGAACCGAAGGGAACTCGCGCTTTTCCGTCATGTTGCCATGCGACAAATTGCCGTATGGAATGCGCATCCCGTTAACATGTATTCTTTATGCATCTTAACGAGGAACGCAAAAACGATGACCTCCGCTCTCACGCCCGACCAAATTTCCCGAGTCAAAGCGACCGCTCCTGTGTTTGCTCAGCATGGTGCGACGATTACGAAGCATTTTTACCGCCGGATGTTCGCCAATCGTCCCGAGTTGAAGAACCTCTTCAACCAGACGCACCAGACGAGCGGTAGCCAAGCGGACGTCCTCGCACGTGCCGTTTATGCCTACGCCGCCAATATCGACAATCTGGGTGCGCTCGGCTCGGCGGTCGGCCGGATTTCTCACAAGCACGCGAGTTTGAACATTCGCCCCGAGCACTACCCGATCGTCGGCGAAAACCTGCTTGCTTCGGTGGTCGAAGTGCTCGGCGATGCCGTCGACGAGGCGACGCTCGAGGCCTGGCGCGCGGCCTATGCGCAACTCGCGCAGATCATGATCGGCGCGGAAGCGAAGCTCTATGACGGCGCGGCGTGGAGCGGCTATCGCCCCTTCATCGTCTCGCGCAAAGTCATCGAAAGCGATGAAATCACTTCGTTCTACCTGACGCCGGCCGACGGTGCGTCGGTCGCCGCGTTCGAGCCGGGCCAGTTCGTCACGGTGAAGCGCTACGTCGGCGAACTCGGGGTCGATCAGCCGCGGCAGTACAGCATGTCGGACGCGCCGCACGGCCAATGGCTGCGCATCTCGGTCAAGCGCGAAGGCGGGAACGAGGCAGTGCCCGCGGGACGCCTCTCGACGCTGTTGCACGATGGCGTGGAAGAGGGCGTCGTCGTCGAAGTGACCGCGCCGATGGGCGATTTCCGCCTTGATCGAACGAAGTCTTCGCCGGTCGTGCTCGTGTCGGGCGGCGTGGGCATCACGCCGATGGTCTCGATGCTCTCGACGTTGGCCGCCGAAGGCAGCGCGCGTCGCGTCGCGTTCGTCCACGCCTGCCGCAACGGCAACGTGCACGCGTTCAAGGAATGGCTCGCCGAAACGGTGGCGACGCACGCCAACGTGTCGCGTGCGGTGTTCTACGAAGAAGTGGGCGCGGCCGACCGGCAAGGCGTCGATTACGATTTCGAAGGCCGCATCGATTTCTCGCGTATCGCCGAGCAAGCCGTGCTGCCCGATGCCGACTACTACCTGTGCGGGCCGATGGCCTTCATGCAAGCGCAGCGCGACGCACTCGTGGCGCTCGGCGTGGCCCCGGCGCGTATTCACAGCGAAGTATTCGGAACGGGCGCGTTGGCGTAACCCGCTACCTGCGCGCAAGCCGCAACGGGCCGCCCGGCCTCGGAAGCGATGCTCCGAGGCCGGGCGGCCCGTTTTCGTTCGTTCTTGCGGCTACGCGGGGAGCCGCTGCGTAGGCCGCCGTGCGGCAGCCGACTTGCAGCGGCCGCCGGCACCGATCGCCTACACGCTCAATTACCGCTGCCGCGTGCAATGCGCCGCTGCTTGACGCTCTCGGCCAGCCCTTCGAGAACGGCAATGCTTTCGTCCCAGCCGATGCATGCGTCCGTGATGCTTTGGCCGTATGTGAGCGCGCATCCGGGTTGCAGGTCTTGGCGGCCCGCGACGAGATGCGATTCGACCATGACGCCGACGATGCGCTCGTCGCCGCCGGCCACTTGACGGCCGATGTCCGCGCAGACGGGAATCTGGTTCTCGTGCTTCTTCGAACTGTTCGCGTGGCTCGCGTCGATCATCAGCCGTGCGGCGAGGCCTGCGCGGCCGATGTCCGCGCAGGCCGCATCGACGCTCGCCGCATCGTAGTTCGGCGTCTTGCCGCCGCGCAGGATGACGTGGCAATCCTCGTTGCCGGCCGTCGAGACGATGGCCGAGTGGCCGCCCTTCGTGACCGAGAGGAAGTGGTGCGGTTGCGAGGCGGCCTTGATCGCATCGACGGCGATCTTGACGTTGCCGTCGGTGCCGTTCTTGAAGCCCACGGGGCACGACAGCCCCGAGGCCAGCTCACGGTGCACCTGCGATTCGGTCGTGCGCGCGCCGATCGCGCCCCACGAGACGAGATCCGCGATGTACTGCGGGCTGATCATGTCGAGGTATTCGGTGCCGGCCGGCAGGCCGAGCTCATTGATGCCGACGAGCAGCTCGCGTGCGGCGCGCAGGCCATCGTTGATCTTGAAGCTGTTGTCGAGATACGGATCGTTGATGAGTCCCTTCCAGCCCACGGTCGTCCGCGGCTTTTCGAAATAGACGCGCATGACGATCTCGAGCTCGCCGGCGAAGCGCTTGCGTTGTTCGAGGAGCCGGCCCGCATATTCGAGCGCAGCCTTCGGGTCGTGAATCGAGCAGGGGCCGATGATGACGATGAGGCGATCGTCCATGCCGTGCAGAATCCGATGCAGCGCGCTGCGCGTGCGGAAGATCAGATCGGACGCTGCTTCGCTGCAGGCGAATTCGCGAATCAAGTGCGCGGGCGGCGTGAGTTCCTTCAACTCGCGGATACGGACGTCATCGGTATTGTGCGGGGGCATGTTGCGCTTCTCCTCATCGGGTACGGGTCTCGCCGGCGAACGATCGACTTGCGGTGGCCGAGGCGAAAAAAAACCGCCAGGCTAGCCGGCGGTTTTTCGGGAATTCGGGTTCGCTTGCGCGCTAACACCCCTCTCGATCCGCCAGCGGACTGAGATGCCAAAAGAAGTAAAAGTAAAACTTCGTCGACATGATCGGGGTGAGGCTCGTCAAAAAAGTGCGTTCCACTTTATACGCCGGTTAAGCGCGGCCCGCAAGCGAGGCGCCTTTACAATGCGGACAATCCGCGCCGAACCGATGATCCGTGCAGAAAAACTGCATCAACTCGCCGATCAGACCGTTCCGCCAACGGTCAAATTATCGATGCGCAGCGTCGGCTGGCCGACGCCGACCGGCACGCTCTGGCCTTCCTTGCCGCATACGCCCACACCCGTATCGAGCGCCATGTCGTTGCCGATCATGCTGACGTACTTCAGCGACTCGGGGCCGCTGCCGATCAGCGTGGCGCCCTTGACCGGGTAGGTCACCTTGCCGTTCTCGATCATGTAGGCCTCGGACGCCGAGAACACGAACTTGCCGTTCGTGATGTCGACTTGGCCGCCGCCGAAGTTGACGGCGTAAAGGCCGTGCTTGACCGATTCGATGATTTCCTGCGGGGCCTTGTCGCCGGCGAGCATGTAGGTGTTCGTCATGCGCGGCATCGGCAGGGCCGCGTACGACTCGCGTCGTGCGTTGCCCGTGACGGGCATCTTCATCAGCCGCGCGTTCAGCGTGTCCTGAATGTAGCCCTTGAGCACGCCGTCCTCGATCAGCGTCGTGCATTGGGTCGGGTTGCCTTCGTCGTCGATGTTCAGCGAACCGCGTCGGTTCGGCAGCGTGCCGTCGTCCACCACGGTCACGCCCTTGGCCGCGACGCGCTCGCCCATGCGGCCCGCGAACGCCGATGATCCCTTGCGGTTGAAGTCGCCTTCGAGCCCATGCCCGATCGCTTCGTGCAGCAGCACGCCGGGCCAGCCCGGGCCGAGCACGACCGTCATTGCACCAGCGGGCGCGGGCCGCGCTTCGAGGTTGACGAGCGCCGCCTTGACGGCATCGTCCACGTAGCGGGCCAAGATGTCGTCGGTGAAGTAGCCGTAATCGAAACGTCCGCCGCCGCCGCCGCTGCCGATCTCGCGCCGGCCGCCTTGCTCGGCGATGACCGTGACCGAGACGCGCACGAGCGGGCGAACGTCCGCCGCGAGTACGCCGTCGCTGCGGGCAACGAGCACGACGTCGTATTCGCCCGCGAGCCCGGCCATGACCTGGGTGATGCGCGTGTCGCGGCTGCGCGCCATCTGCTCGATGCGCTCGAGCAGCTTGACCTTTTCCGTGGCGTCGAGCGAGGCCAGCGGATCGGCGGCCAGATAGAGATCGCGTCCCGCCACGCCTTTCAGTGCGCTGGCCACCTTGATCTTTTGCTTGCCGCCGCCCGCCTTCGCGATCGAGCGCGTGGCTTGCGCGGCTTGCGTCAGCGCTTCGACGGAGAGGTCGTCGGAATAGGCGAAGGCCGTGCGGTCGCCGGCGCCCGCACGGACGCCGACACCCTTGTCGATGCTGAAGCTGCCCGACTTCACGATGCCTTCCTCGAGGCTCCACGCTTCGCTGCGCGTCGCTTGAAAGTACAGATCCGCGTAGTCGACGCGATGCGTGAAGATGTCGGCGAGCGTGCGGGTCAAGCGCGCTTCGTCGAGCCCGTAGGGCGTGAGCAGGACGTCTTTCGCGGTCGCGAGATTGCGGATGCCAGGTTCGATCAGATTCATGCGGTCGGTTCTTCGATGCAAAAGGGTTAAACGGACATTACGCAAGCACGCGGTGGCGCCACGCCGGCAGGCTGCGCCGCACTTCGTCGATGCGCGCGCGGTCGATGTCGCCGGCGACGACGCCGGGGCCCTCGTCCAGCACGGCCACGATCTCGCCCCACGGGTCGATCAGCATACTGTGGCCCCACGTGCGGCGGCCGTTTTCGTGCGAGCCGCCTTGCGCCGCGGCCAGCACGTAGCATTGATTTTCGACGGCGCGGGCACGCAGCAGCATCTCCCAATGCGCGCGGCCCGTCGTGTACGTGAACGCCGACGGCACGACGATCAACGCGCAATCGCCCATGCGCCGGTACAGCTCCGGGAAGCGCAAATCGTAGCAGACGGACAGGCCCACGCGGCCGAACGGCGCATCGAACGTGCGGACCTCGCTGCCCGGACGGATCGTGCGCGCCTCGTCGAACGATTCGGCACCCTTTTCGAAATTGAACAGGTGGATTTTGTCGTAGCGCGCTCGCTCGGCGCCGCTCGGGTCGAACACGAGCGTCGTGTTGAGCACGCGCGCCCCATCCGCGGGATCGGTCACGGCCAAAGGCAACGTGCCGCCGATTACCCAGACCCCGTAACGGCGCGCGCTATCGGCCAGAAACCGCTGAATCGGGCCGTCGCCATAGGCTTCGCGAACGGTGAGCTTATCCGCGTCCTTGTAGCCCATGAAGCAAAAATACTCGGGTAGCAGGACGAGTTGCGCGCCGTCGGCCGCGGCTTCGCCGATGAGCCGCTCGGCCTCAGCGAGGTTGCGTTCGCGCTCGGGCGTGCTGACCATCTGAAGCGCGGCGACGCGAAACGGCGTCGTGTGGGCAGGTCGATCGCTCATGAATTCGGTGTCGGATGCTGCCGAGTGCCTAGCCGGGCGCTGGGCCCAGCCCGGGCTACTTGTCGGTTGCCTCGGCTGGAGCAGCCATCTTACCCCGATCGGACGCGACCCGCTCGACGAGCGGATGCGCCCACGATCCCGTCACCGCGTAGTCGTGCGCGAAGGCGCGCGAGATCGATTGCGAGAGGGCCACGTTCGCGACGAGGGCGCCGAGGCCGAGCAGCGGATTGACGACCGTGGCAGCGATCACGGCCGAGCCCGCGGAGAGCGTCGGCGTGAGCACCACGTGGAGATCCTGCGTCTCGTGCGCGAGGTCGACGCTGCCCGACAAGTCGGCCCGCATCGGCGCCGTCACGACCCTGAAATCGTCGGTGCGGGCAATGCCGCTACGCACGCGCGCGGTGCCCGTCACGCTCTTGAACGGCAGCCCTTCGCCGCCGATGACGTCTCGAAAGTTCAGCGCGAGCACGCGCGTGATGCTCTGCAGGCTCAGCACGCCGAGCAGTTTGGCGACGGCCGGATCGACTTTCAGGATTTGGCCGTGATGCAGATCCATCGTCAGATGGCCGTCGAGCGTCGGATAGTCGATGGCGGTTGGGCCGCCGAGCCAGACGGCCTTGCCCGCGAGCGAGCCCGATCCGCCCTTCACGGTACGCGGCAGGCCGAAGCGATCGAGCAGGGCGCCCGCATCGGTGACGTCGAGCGTGAAATCGACGATAGTGCGGCGCGGCGTACCGGCGTCGGCCGCGCTGCCCAGACGGCGCGAAGTCCGCCAATTGGCTGTCGCGACGAGGTGCGCGGCCGGATTCGTGACCTCGAGCTTGTCGACCTGCCAGACCGGCACGCCGTCTTCCTCGAAATTGCGGGCATTGACGGCGAGGCGGCCGACGTCGTGCCCGCGCATCGTCAAATCGTCGATGACGAGATCGATGGCTGGCATCGGCGCGTTCTCGTTCGGCGTGAGCTGCCCGAGCAGATCGTGGCCGACGGCCACCGGAATCGACGCCTTCGTCAGCCGTGCGCGCAACTGACCGCCGGGCGTTGCCGCCGTGCCGGGCTGCCAGGACAGGTTGCCCGCTACTTCGTCCGAGCCGACGTCGGCGTGCCAGTTCGGTGCCTCGTGAGTCACGTCGAGAACGACGTTCGACCACTGGCGATTCATGAGCGTCAGCGTTCGGAACCGTGCGGCAATACGGCTCGGCAAAAACTGCATGGCCTGCGAGGGCGGATTCGAGTCCGGCCGCGACTGCCCCGGCGCGCCTGCCCCGCGTTGCGTCTGCTGTGGCGGCTGTGGCGGCTGGCGCAGCTCGCCGGCGAGCGCGCGCCAAGCATCGGCGTCGAACGCGTCCGCGCTCACGCTCGCGGTGACGCCTTGCTGCGGAAGCTGCGCGGGTTCGTTCAAGCCGATCGCCCCGCGCACGACGGACAAGGCGCCGTCATCCGCAGGGCTGCTGCCGCGCTCGACGACATAGGCGGCTTGCAGCGGGCCGAGCCGCACGTCGGCGCGCGCCCGCGTGCCTTCGTTCTCGGCCGCGCCCGACCGTTCGCTCGATGCGAGCGGCCGCAGCTCGAGCGAAAACGGCATGGGGGTGCCGAGCGGTTTGCCGAGCGGCGCGGGCAGATCGAGGGCGAGACCGGTCAGATCCGAGGTCGCCGAGATCGTCGGCCACCCCCCCTTCTTGCCGCGCACGCGGACCGAATACGGTGCGTCGCCGGATAGGTGGCCGAGCACTTTGGCGGCCGGCCCCTCGAGATCGAGCCGGCGCGCGCTGTCGGCCGCGACGCGCCCGCTGACGCCGAACGCGTAGCTGCCGTTTTCCTGCAGCGCGCCCTCGGCACGCACGTCGCCGCCGAGCCAGCGCCCCGCGACGCGCTCGAGGGACAGCGAGCTTTTCGTGAAATGCACCTGGCCTGCGAGCGCTTCGAGCGGCGGCAACTGCGGCGCGGACAACGTGTTGCCTTCGAGCGAGACCGTGCCTGCGACGCCGACTTGCGGCTCGTGCGTGCGCGGCACCGTCAGCGTCAGCGCGAGTCCGGCGGGGCCGCTCGCGCGCAGTGCGTCGCCCGCATGCCCCGTCGCGCCGGCGATGGCGCTTCGGTTGACGTAATCGAGCAGATCGGCGAGCGGGCCCCGCGCTTCGCCGTCGACGACGAGCGGCGAGCCGTGGTTGCCGAGGTCGTCGATGCGTCCCGCGACATGGGCCAGCGCGACGCGTTTGTAGTGAGCGCGCGCGATGTCGAAGCGCAGCACGTTTTCCTTCAGCGTGAAGACGCCGTCGATGCCCTCGAGTGCCGGCCAGACGTCCGGCGTGCCGTTCTTCAGCGTCCGCGGCGGGTACGGCGAAGGATCGTACTTGCCGCCCGTGAACGGTGCGACGATGCGGAAAATGCCGGCATTGGGCTCGCGCGAGTAGGGGAATTTATCGAGGCCGCCGTGCACCTCGATCGTCGCGTCGCGCGCGATGCCGTCCTGCAGGCCATGGCCCAAATAGTGGCGCAGATGCTCGCCGATGCTCGTCGGCAGATAGCGCGGGATCGACGGCACCTTGACACGTGCGATCTTCGCTTCGAGGTCGAGCGCGCCGCGCCCGTGGCCCGGATTCGTATAGGTCGCCGCGAGCGAGCCGGCC
This sequence comes from Trinickia sp., assembly GCF_051953955.1. GTDB lineage: Bacteria > Pseudomonadota > Gammaproteobacteria > Burkholderiales > Burkholderiaceae > Trinickia. Next base: position 156,428 of record NZ_JBQCIF010000061.1, read on the forward strand.
GTGTCGGCATTGGCGAGGCTGAGCTCGGGCACGGAGACCGAGAACGCCTTGTGCGCATCGCCCGGCGCGCGCGTCGCGCTGACCGTCCAACTTCCGCGCATGCGCAGGCGGTCGAAAGTGAGCCGCGGATCGTCGAATTCGCCGGGGATCGTGACGGCCGCGTTGACGGTGTCGAGCGCGAGCGAGCCGTGGCGCTCGTCGGCATCGATGCTGCCCCAGAGATTCTCGAACCCCGGCAAACCGGCCCGCGGATGGCCGGCCGCGGACAGGCCGGGCGGCGGTTCCTGCGCGGCCAAGCTGATGCCTTCCAGATCGGCCTTGAAGCGGTAGCGCACGATCGGTGCCGTGCCGCCGACGCGCTCCTCGCTCGCGGCGAGGGCGGACGTCGGACGGGCGCGCTCGATGGCGATCGTGTAGTTCGTGACCATGCCGCGCGGGTCGAAGCGCACGAGTTCGTCGAGGAAGCGGCGCGGCACGGGCAGCGCACGCGTGAATTCGGCGAGGATGCCCAGATCGACGCGATCGCCTGTCACGCTCATCAATTGCCCGTGTTCGACGGTTGGCACGCGGTAGCGGCCCGTGAGCGTCGAAAGCGTCAGCGTGCGCGAAACGGGGGTGCCGTCAGCGAGCGGCGGCTGGCCGAGCTCGGCGCGCAGATTCGTGAGCTGCAAGCGGTAGTCGCGCTGCGGGTCGATGTCGAGGGTCCAGCCGAAGCGGGCGACGGGCATGTCGAGCTGCGGCTGCGTCGGACGTACGCGCAGCGCGATGTCCGCGCCATCGAGCGTGCCGTGCGCCGAGCGGATGTGTCCGCCGGTGAAATGCGCCCAGATCGCGTTCTCGACGCGGCCCGCGTAGGTGGCGAGAGGCAGCTTGACGTAGCGCGCGAGCATCGGCAACTCGACGAGGCCCGTCGATAGGTACGCGTTGCCGGTCCAATTCTGCGGCTTGCCGACGGACATCAGCGGGGTATGGCGAAAACGCGCGCGGAAATCGAGTGGACCCTTCAGCAGCGTGCCGTCGGCTGGGGCCTGCAGTGCGACGCGGTGGACGAGGCCGTCGTTCAAGATGGCGAGGCGCACGTCGTGCAGCGCGAGTTCGGGCGCGTTGCGCAAGCCATCGCGCCAGTGCAGCGTGCCGCCGCGCAGGACGATCGCCTGCTGCGAAAGAAGCCAGCTCGAGAACGTGTCGTTGCCCGTATGGGTCGTGGGCACTTGCACGCCGCCGATCCACAGCGAGCCGTCGCGCTTGCGGGCGGCGACCACGTCGGGTTGCTCGATGACGAGGCTCGAGAGGGCCGGCTTGCCGCGCAGCAGGGAGCCCCACGACAAGTTGGCCGTGGCATGCGGGACCGACAGCACAGGGTTGCCTTGCTCGTCGCGGATGACGAGCCCCGTCACGTCCACCCCGGGCTCGAGGCCGGACCAGTAGGGCGCCAGCTTGCCGATTCGGACGTCCGCATGCAGCCGCTGTGCGGCGAGCGCCTCGATGCGCGGACGAAAATCGTCGATTCGGGGCAGCAGGACGTAGCGAAACCCGATGAACAGGGCGGCAGCCGCCAGGTAGACGAAGAACGCGACGGCGAGCGCGAATTTCAGAATGCGGCGCAGCCGCCGATGGTCGTGACGCGCGTGTCCGGCAACGGCGGTTTCGGCGGATTCCTTGCTGTCGGACATACTGCGGCGAATCGGGGATGTGGTAGTTTGGCGTCTCGGACGACGAAATGTATCACAGCGGTATCACGGCGGCCGAACGCTCCCGCGCGCGAGA
>NZ_JBQCIF010000062.1:0-11482 GCF_051953955.1 Trinickia sp.
GAGCGGCGTCGCCATTCGGCAACGCTTTTTCTACTTTAGAACCGGCGAGGCTTTCGACTTTGCGCGAGCGGCAGCCCGCCTCAACGCTAACTAAGCGGGGATTTTCCTTAACAGATCACAGACTGCGGCGAGGCCCCATGACCCGAACGACGAACGACCAATTCCAAACCGTTGCCGCCGACGCCGCCTACGCGAACAACAGCGATTTCCTAGAAGACCTTCGCCGTTTCGCCGCAGCGTTGATCGCCCAGTCGCGCCTAGGCCTGAGCGATTACAGCGAAGTCAGCGCTTCGTCATTCCCCCACCACCCCAACGCCGCGCTAGCCTGGCGCACCATCGCCGCCCGCATGGCGGCCACGGTCAAAGCCGAAATCTTCATCCCCTTCGCTCACGTAGCGTTGGTTTTCCAACTCGATGCACGCGACTTGCAACTGTTGGCGCTTGCGCTCCTATGGGAGACCGACCGATCGATCGCGGATGCCATAGCTCAACTGGTTGACGATGAGCGCGATCCCGAAGAACAACAAACCCATCCCCGCCCGCCACGCGCGCATTCCCCGCCACTACCCCTTAGCATCGTCACCGACCTACTAGGCGATATCCGCGCAAGCCTGTTCTCCGACGGCCCGTTGGTTCGCTGCAATTTGATCGAGCTCGTCGACATCAACGTCTCGACGCTCGGCGGTGGCTACCGCTTGGCCCAATCCTTGGGTGCTTACCTCGTTGGCCTGGCGGCCCCTCAGCCGAGAATCGGCGACCACCTAACGATCGACGTCACACCGGCAGAGGGCCTAGACGACATCATCGTCGACCCAGGCATAAAACAGCAGCTCCAGCGCTTCGCCGATGTCTGCTGCGCACCACACACTCATTTCGGAACGGTCGCCCTAGAAATCGTGGCCGACGACACCGCGCTCGCCGGCGCCTTGGCTGCGGCCGCCTTCTCGAGCCTTGGCTACGGCATCGCACAACTCGATGCGAGGCATATTCGTTGGGCCTATCTGGCCGCCGATCAACGGTTGGCCACGTTGCTGCAGCAATTACGGCTGGCATGCCGCGATGCCGCGCTCTGCACGCAGGTCTTGATGCTGACGAACTGCGACGCGCTGCTCGGCAACGAAGAGCGAGACGAAATCGACTTGTTCGACAGCACGTTTCAGTTGCTGCTCGATGCGGCGGCCTACATCGTCGTCGTCAACGGGCCGACGCGGCGCCTGTCCGATGCCGTTTCTCTCATGCGTTCGCAAGGCGCTCGGTTGTTTCAGGTACGCGTTCCAACACTCACGCCGGATTTGCGCAAGCAAGCCTGGCGAAGGCATGCGACATATGACGGTTTGCGGGTCGACGATGCGTTGCTGACGAAGCTCGCGGGCGCCCATACCTTCACCGAGACACGCATTGCCGCGGTAGTGGACGCCGTGGCCGGCCAGCAACTGCTCAGCGGCGATGACAACGTCGAGCCGCTGCTATGGGACGCATGCCGCCGCGAAGCGGAAGACGAGCCGATCGGTGTCGCCAAGCGCGTCGATACGCCTTATCGGATGCACGATCTCGTCGCGCCCGAGCCTACGCTGGAACTACTGCACGAAGCGCTGGGGCAGATGCGTCACCGCTCGAAGGTGATCGATGAATGGGGGTTCGGCGCCAAGTATCCGGGCGTCGCTAATCTTTGCGTGCTGTTTCATGGGCCGTCCGGCACGGGCAAGACGATGGCGTCGTCGATTCTCGCCAATGAGCTCTCGTTGCCGTTGTACCGAGTGGATATTTCGACGGTGCTCAGCAAATACATCGGCGAGACGGAGCAGAACATCGCGCGCTTGTTCGATCGCGCCGAGTTGATGAACGTCGTCCTGCTCTTCGACGAGGCGGAGGGGTTGTTCAGCAAGCGAACGGAGACGAAGGACTCGCACGATCGTCACGGCAATCTGCAAATCGGCTTCATGCTGCAGCGGATCGAGTCGTACCCGGGCCTCGTGATTCTATCCACGAACCTGTTGGGCAATATGGATAAGGCGTTCCATCGCCGCTTTCGGTACATGATCGAGTTTCCGTTTCCAACGAGCGAGGAGCGTCTGCAATTGTGGCGCAAGATTTTTCCGCCGCAGGTTCAGTTGGATGCCGACGTCGATCTCGAGTTGTTGGCGCAAAAGGGCGCGCTCGCGGGCGGCGCGATCCGCAACGCGGCTGTTAGCGCGGCTTTTCTTGCAGCGCGCGATGGTACGTCGGTGAAGATGGCGCATCTCGTGAAAGCCATCCGGCGCGAATATGACAAAGTCGGGAAGCTGTTTTCGGAAGCGGATTTCTGAGGTTGCCGTGCACGGTTGTCCGGCGGGGTAGCTGTCGCCACGGCGGCATAGGCATAATGGCGGTTCAACGATTGCCGCTTTGTTCGACATGCTTCCTGCACTCGATACGCCCCGGCTGCTGCTTCGCGAGCGCACGCTCGCCGACCTTCAATCCTGCCTGGAGATGGACCGCGATGCGGCGGTGACGCGGTACGTTGCCGGTCCTTGGCATGATCCCGTGGCGCATCGGCAGTTCGTCGAATACCGCATCACGCGGCCGTACCCGCCGGGCCTCGGCTACTGGACGATACGAGAACGTGCCGAACCCGATTGCTTCATCGGATGGGTTTTGCTGATCCCGGATCACGGCACGGGCCCCGATGTCGAGATCGGCTGGCGCCTCGTTCGCTCCGCCTGGGGGCGGGGTATTGCAAGCGAGGCGGCGAGGGCGCTCGTTACGCATGCGTTCGATACGGTGCGGTTGCCGCGCGTGATTGCCGACATCGCTGCCGAGAACCACGCGTCGCTGCGCGTCGCGCAAAAGCTCGGCATGAAATGGGTTGGCTCCGACACGAGCGATGGAATGCGATACGAGCGGTACCGCCTCGTGCGTGACGATCTTGGGGCGGACTAGCCCGCAACGTCGCCGACGCCCCAGGGCGCAGTGGTGCGATGTTGGTCGACCCGCTATTCGGCCGAGACAAAGTCGTTCACTGCATCGGACTTTTGCTTGACGAAGTCTCCCTGAACCGGCGTAGGAACGGCGTTCGGATCGGTAGCGCCTGTTGCAGGATTCGTCGCGGGCGCCTGGAATTGCACTTGCGCCTGGAAGCTCGGCGCATCCACGAGTAGCACATCCGAGGCGCTTGGGCTTGCGATATACGACACTTCGCTAGCTTTGGTGAGGGTAATGGTCCCGTTGCCCGGTGTGGTGAAAGCGCCCGTGGTGTACGTGAACGCGTAGACGAACTTGTTGGCGTCTTGCACCGTGCAAACCTTCTTTCCGTTGATGGTCGCCAACCCGCTTCCTCTGATCTCCTGTTGGGTGGGATCCGGCGAGAACTGATTGGCCGCTAGTGGCGTCGAGTAAAACTTGAAGTTGACGGTGTCGCCGTCGGTCACGATTCTCGCTGACACTTGGCCCCTCTCTCGATGTCGTATGCGGGTGGGAAGGCGTTGGGTTTTGCTGTCGAGACGATCGCTCGGCGCCTCGGAACCTTAGCGCAGAATGGCTGCCGATGACGCGCCCACATGGGGGCAATCGCCAGGGGAGCGTGCCGCTTCCCATATGTTGCGTAGACAATTTAGTTTCGCATCCGCGCGGCTCCGCTGAAGCGGACATACTGGCGACTCGCTACCGGATACGCGCGCGGGCGGATCACGTTTCATCGCGTGCGAAACCGCGCGGGTATTGCATCAAGCGGCGTGCCGAGGAAGCGGTTTGATCTTCGGCATAGGCTGCTGTTGCGCCTGCCACAAGTCCCATTGCGCCTGCATGCCGACCCACATTTCCGGCGACGTGCCCCGCCATGCGGCAAGCCGGAGTGCAAAGCTGGCCGTCACGCCTGATTTACCGTTCAGTATGTTAGATGGCGTAACCCGGTTGATCTGCAGCGCTTGCGCTGCCTGCCCCACGGTCATATCGTCAGGGATCCATTCCCGCAGCACCTCGCCCGGGTGCGCCGGATTGTGCATCATCGTCATAACAATCACCTTAATGATAGTCCTGGTAATCGACCAGGATCGCGTCAGCCACTTCACATCCGCGTCACACATATCCTGCATCCTCGCGGGATTTGACTGTACCATCCGCTCAGCGACCGCTGACACCTCTGACCGCAACCTTGACTATGCGCACGAAAAACTTTTTCGCGTCCATCACGCTTGGATGGCTTTTGTCGACGTTCGGTGCCGGCGTTGCCCAGGCCGCCGACGATACGCTAGTGCTCTATACGAGTCAGCCGAACGCCGATGCGCAAGCGACGGTGAATGCCTTCCGAAAAGTCCATCCGGAGGTGCAAGTCGAGTGGGTGCGCGATGGCACGTCACAGTTGATGACCCGGCTCGAGGCTGAAATGGCCGCGGGCGTCACCAAGCCCGACGTGCTCTTGATCGCGGACAGCCTCACGATGCAGGCGCTGAAGAGCAAGGGCCTGCTACAACCCTATCTGAGCAGCGAGCGCGGGCAGTACGCCGCAAGTCTGTACGACAAAGACGGTTACTACTACGGAACGAAGCTGATCACGACCGGCATTGCGTACAACACGGGTGTTGCGTTCAAACCCTCGAGCTGGAACGACTTGACGCGGCCGGAAGTGAAGAACCAAGTCACGATGCCAAGCCCGCTCTATTCGGGCGCGGCGATGATTCACCTCGCTGCGTTGACCGCGAACCGGCAACTTGGCTGGACCTATTACGAGAAGCTGAAAGCCAACGGGGCAAGCGCCCAGGGCGGCAATGGCGGCGTGCTCAGCGCGATCACTGCCGGCACGAAAACCTACGGGATGCTCGTGGACTTCATGGCGATACGCGAAAAGGCCAAAGGCGCCCCGATCGAATTCGTATTCCCGAAGGAAGGCGTGAGCGTCGTGACCGAGCCGGTCGCGATCCTCAAGCAGGCACGGCACGTAGCGGCGGCGCGCGCATTCGTCGATTTTCTGCTGTCCAAGGACGGTCAGAAGCTCGTGTTGTCGCAAGGCTATATTCCTGCGCTCGCTTCGCTTCCGGTTCCCCCCGGTTTTCCGAGTCGCGATCAGATCAAGCCGCTGCCGGTCGATCCCGCTCAGGCGCTTGCGGCTGCGCAGACCGACAAGGCTCGTTTCAACGCGCTGTTCGGCGCCGCCAAATGACGAGCACCCGTGCGGCCCGCGTAGCGGGCACCGCGCAAACGGGTGATCGAGCGTTCGTGCTGCCGATACTGGCCGTGGCGATGCTCACCGTCGCCCCAGCCGCACGGCTGCTATGGGAAGCGCTGAGCGTGCGGCAATGGACGACTCACTCGCATGCGGCGGGATTCGACGTCCTGGCAGAGCCGTCAACATGGCTGGCGCTGGGTCACAGTATTTATACGTGCGGGTTGGGCACGATCATAGGATTACTGCTGGGCAGTTTCGTTGCATTCGCGCTGACGTTGACCGACTTGCGCGCGAAGGGCGTTTTCTCCTTCTGCTTCGTGCTTCCGATGATGATCCCGCCGCAAGTGACGGCGCTCGCATGGCTGCAACTCACGGGGCCGGCCAGCCCGCTGTTGAAGACGCTGGGGCTTGCTCCGCCGCTCGGCAGTTCGCAACCGCTGTATTCCGCCGGCGGTATCGGATTGTTGTTGGGCGTCCAGTATGCGCCGATGGTGTTCCTGTCGTTGCGGGCGAGCCTCGTGGCATTGCCCGCGGACCTGATCGAGGCGGCGCTGCTCGCCGGTGCCAGTCAAACACGAGTATGGCGCGACATCATCGTCCCCCTCGTGCGCCCGGGTCTCATTGCCGCGGCTGCCCTCGCGTTCGTGTCGGCGCTGGGCAACTTCGGTATCCCCGCACTGCTCGGTATTCCCGCCGGCTTTTATGTCCTGCCCACCCTGATCTATCAGGAGATGGCGAGCTTCGGCAATGCCGTGTTGCCGAAGGTTGCGGTGCTATCGGTGCTGATCGGGGTCGTCGCGCTGGCCGGTGTCTGGTTGCAGTCTCGGCTACTGGCGCGCCCCGCGCATCGGCTCTCAGGCCACGGCGGTCGCGTAATGCTCCGTCTGGGGCGTGCGCGTGGGCTCGTTGAGGCGGTCATGGCATTGATGCTCGCCGTGATTTTGTTTGCGCCACTGCTGGGGCTGGCCATCAGTTCGCTGGTGCCTGCAATGGGTGTCGTGCTCAACACGCGCACGTTCACCCTACAAGCCTATGGCGAGATGCTCGGCCAGCAGGGCGTCACATTGCGTGCGCTTCGCAACAGCACGGCGCTCGCCGGTACGGCCGCGGTCGTACTGCCGCTGTTGATCCTGCCCGTGGCGTGGCGCCTGGTGCGCCGTCCGGGTTGGGTCGGCGCGTGGCTCGCGGCAGCCGTCGAAATTCCGTACGCCGTGCCGGGCGTCGTGTTGGCGATCGCTTGCATTTTGCTTTTCGCTCGTCCGTTGCCGTTTATCGGAATCAGTCTCTACGGCAGCCTGGCCATCATTCTCCTCGCGTATCTGGCGCGCTTCATGGTCGTCGCGCTCAAGCCGGTCCAAACGAGCATCGCGCAGATCGAGCCCGCGCTCGAGGAGGCGGCGCAGCTTGCCGGCGCCAATCATAGGCAGCGGCTGTGCGACATCATTTTACCGCTGGCCGCGCCGTCGGCACTGGCGGGAGCACTGCTGGTATTTCTCATGGCGGTCAACGAACTCACCGTGTCGGCGCTGCTATGGAGCGCCGGCAACGAAACGCTGGGGGTGCTGATCTTCAACTTGAACGAAAGCGGCGAGAATGCACTTGCCTCCGCGGTCGCCGTCGTCATCGTCTTGTTGGTCGCGGCGCTGATGGGGCTGCTGGGTCTCTTTGCGGACCGTCTGCCGAGAGGGGTGATTCCGTGGCGGACTTGATGTTGCGACGCGTCGGCAAGCGTTATGCCGACGCAAAAGCGGTGGATGACCTGGACTTGGCCATACCCGCCGGCGCCTTCGTTGCCTTGCTCGGGCCGAGCGGTTGCGGCAAGACGACGACGCTGCGCATGCTCGCCGGCTTCGAGAGGGTCGATGCAGGGCAGATCACGCACGGCGCTCGCGTGCTGTCGAGCCCGGACACGCACGTGCCGCCCGAGCATCGCGAGATGGGGATGGTCTTTCAGTCGTATGCGCTCTGGCCGCATATGAGCGTGGCGCAAAACGTCGGCTATGCGTTGAAGCTACGAGGCATGCGCGCAGCGGAACAGGAGCGGCGCGTGCGCGCGGCACTGGAATCGGTGCACCTTGGCGCATACGCCGACGCGGCACCGCAAGACCTTTCGGGCGGCCAGCGTCAGCGCGTCGCATTGGCGCGCTGTCTGGCCAGCGAAGCGAAAGTCGTACTGCTCGACGAGCCGCTCGCAAACCTCGATCGTCATTTGCGCGCATCGATGGAACAGGCTTTTCGGGACCTTCACCGACGCACCGGTGCCACTTTCGTCTATGTCACCCATGACCAGGCCGAAGCGATGGCACTTGCCGATCGGGTGGCCGTGATGCACCGGGGGCGGTTGGTCCAATGGGCGACGCCTGAGGAGCTCTACCGACGTCCGCGCACCGACTGGCTCGCGGGATTCATCGGGAAGGGAAGCGTGCTCGAGGTCGTCGGGCAGCCTTTGGGGCATATCGACGGGCACGCGTTGATGGGAGCGCTCGATCACACGCAGGGGCCGCGTGGGCCGGTACTGGTTCGCCCGCAACACGTTCGATTGCACGAGAGCGGAGTGGCGGGCGAAGTGCGCGACTGCGTCTTTCGCGGCGAGCACTACGAGGTGCTGATCGGTTTGTCAGACCAGCAGCAACTGTTGGCTCATCATGCCGGCCCTGTGGCGATCGGTCAGCGCGTCACGGCTCACATTAGTCAAGCCTGGGGCCTGGAGCGGGCCTCGAGTTGAAGCCGCGCTTAGGCAAAAGGGGCGGCGGACGCAGTTGCGGTAAACGGCTTATCGGCAAACGGATTGCCCAACGTCCCGCTCGCTATTCGGTTGGCGACCCCTACCCGGATACACTCGTGCTCGGCCCAGTGATATGCTCGAATTCGACGCGGACATCGACACGATCGTGCGACGCTGCGCGGTGCCAGGGCGCATCTTGCGCGCCGTTTTGCACACGCTGGATGCGTTGGCACGCATCCGCGAAATCCTCGATTCCGGACCGGACGGTCAACGCACCGTTTAAACTTGAACTACCTCATGACTATCGATTCTGCCACCGTCGAGGCATTCGCGCCCACCGGTACGCTTCGCGCATCCATCAATCTCGGCAATCCCATTCTCGCGAATCGGGATGCGCAGTCGGGCGAGCCGATTGGCGTATCGGTCGACCTCGCGCATGCATTCGCGCAATGCGTTGGTGTGCCGCTCGAGCTCGTGGTGTTCGATGCGGCAGGCAAATCCGTTGAAGCCGTGAGCGATGGGCGTGCGGACTTCGGTTTTTTTGCGGTCGACCCGAAGCGCGGCGAGACTATCGCATTCACGGCGCCCTATGTGCTGATCGAAGGGTTTTATCTGGTGCGCGATGCATCGCCGATCCGCAACAATGCCGACGTCGATCGGCCGCATCACCGCGTAGCGGTAGGCAAGGGCAGTGCCTACGATCTATTTCTGACGCGAGAGTTGAAGACGGCGACGATCGTGCGTGCGCCGACTTCGCCGGCGGTCGTGCCGACATTCCTCGAGCAGGAACTGGAAGTGGCCGCGGGCGTCAAGCAACAGCTCGAGGCCGATGCCGCGAAGACTAGCGGGCTGCGCTTGCTCGACGAACGCTTCATGGTCATCCGGCAAGCGATGGGAGTCGCTAGGAGCCGAGGGGAAACAGCTGCTGCGACGTTGCGTGACTTCGTCGAAGCGATGAAGCGAAACGGCTTTGTGGCGGAAGCGCTTGAACGTCATCGCATTGCAGGTGCCTCTCTTGCACCACTCGAATAGATTGCGGGGATGGAGTCGGCTTGCGCAGGGCGCTGGTCGTCCCGGGTATCTGTGCTGATCCGTCACACGAGCGCGACCCCGGCTGCGTTTGCCCGCGCAGCCCTTCGAGTGCTCACGAATCCCGCCATTCGTCGGCGCGTCCTTGCAGCCGTTCAAGCCTCCGCTGCACTGGCGCAGCTAGCCAAACGGCCTGAGCTGCGACTCTGGCACGTCGATGCCCAGGTCCTCCATCAGCACCGTTTCGATTGGCTCGCGTGACGCGCCCTCGCTTGCGACCTTGACGGGCAGCCCGTGGCTCACGTCGAACCACAATTCATAGCGGAACACGCCGGTCACTGCATGACCGGGCCTGGACGTCACCACCACATGCGACGCTCGGCGTATGCCGATAGTCTCGTCGCCGACGACCTGCGTGTCGCCATGCCGCTGAAGCTCACGGACATTGGCGAGCAGCGCGCCGATGTCGGATTGGTCGACGCGATGACCCTGCGGGCTCTGGATCATGCGACTGTCGGGGCTCAGCAAGAGCCTAGGAAACGTGTCGAAACCGAATGGCCAAAGCTTGACCTTTCCCGTATCGGGGCTGTAGATGAGTGTCGCGCCGGCATGCGGACGGATGAAGTCCATCCGAACGAAGCCCGGCTTGCGGTAGCCGTAGAGCACCTCGACGGGTTCTTCTCCCGCCGATGTCGATTTCAGCGTGACCTGATAGTTTGTGAGCGCATCGAAGCGTGCCTGCGCATCGACAACGAAATCCCGGCTGCGCATTGCCGCCTCCTATACTCGAACGTACTCGGCCGTGGGTGATGGACGATGGGTGATTTTGGAGCACGGCTTCGCCCCACGCAATGCTCGCGCGAATACGCCGGCATGTGCGGGGGCTGGTCTGTCAAGACGGGTAGCCGTATCGCGAACAAGGAGGAAAAGAACGATGGCGGAATTCCGTTTGGCCACCGTGTGGTGCATCGAGGCGCCGGTGCAATCGGTGTGGGACGCGGTCCACGATTCGATCAGTTGGCCGAGGTGGTGGAAGAATGTCGAAGCGGTGCGCGAGTTGCAAGCAGGCCGGACCGACGGTCTGGGCGCCATGCATCGTTACACTTGGAAGGGCGTGCTGCCCTATCGTGTGATCATCGATGTGCGCGTCACCCGCGTCGCGCCCCTCGTTGCGCTGGAGGGAGAGGCCAGCGGGGCGCTGGAAGGCGTGGGACGCTGGCATTTCACGGCCGACGGCAGCCGCACTGTGGTGCGCTACGACTGGCACGTCAGGACGGCCAGTGCCTGGATGAACGCGGTCGCGCTCGCGCCGTTCGCGCGGCTAGCATTTCGCTGGAATCACGATTCAATCATGCGCGAAGGTGGTCTGGCGCTCGCGCGCCTGCTCGAGTCACGTCTCGTCGATTGCGAATAGCGGGCTTGTTGAGCTGACCTAGGCGGGCAGCTGCCTCGCAGCCGTACAAAAATTCCGCCGGTACACGGGACGTGTACACCGCGCTTCGACTGATCGGGCCGATCAGGCAGCAGGGATCCAGGGATTAATCACCTGCAGTCCACCCGCTTCGTAGGGCGAGGTATCGCGGGACGCGACGATGAATCCTCGCGAGGCGGCAATGGCGGCGATATAGCCGTCCGGCGTCGGGAAGCCGCGCCCGCTCTTTCTTGCCTTCGCTGCCAGTTCGGCATAGTGCTGTGCAGCGTCGACGTCGAACGGCAGCACACGTCCCTCGAATAGCCCGAACAAGCCATCCACTGAATGAGTAAGGGCGCTTTTACGCTTACCGGTCGCGAGCACCGCGATATCAAACCGCAGCTCGGCTAACGTCACGCTCGACAAGTATAGGGTTTCGGCGATCTGCTCGTTGAGCCATGCTCGAACGGTTGCGTCCGGCACGGGCTTCATCGCTTCGGAAACCACGTTGGTATCCAGAACGATCATTCAAACCTCATCGGTTCAGCCGGTGTCTTGTCCCGTGTTTGGTCCAAGATCGCCAAGTCCTCATTTGTTAGACCGACATTGCGACCTAAGGCCGCCAAAGCATCGCCCAAGCGCACACGCTTTTCTGGCTTCACCGCGCTTGAAAGAATCTCTCGAACCTCGGCCTCGGTGCTATGTCCGTGCTGCGCAGCACGAAGCCTTAGGGCACGATGCACTTCGTCCGGCACGTTGCGTACAGTCAGAATAGCCATTGTCAAATCTCCATTCGTGCCCTCAGTGACGTCAACTGTAGCACTTTGCTGTCATCTGTCGTTTATGCCGTCGGTCACGCGCTTGGACGAGGTCATGTGCGGTTCCTGGCTGCATGCTCGGCCCGGGCGACGTTGCGTCCGGCCGGTGTACAGCGCCTTTGCGGCCGAGGCCGCGTCGCCAAACGCTTCCACTTCATGCCCGTGCAGCAGCGCGTGGGCTTGAGACATCCGAGACGTTAGCCGAGGTGCCCACCAGGCTATGCACCAAGCCCGAGTCAGCATCCACGCCGATATGAGCCTTCATACCGAAGTGCCACTCGTTGCCCTTCTTCGTTTGATGCATCTCGGGATCGCGGCTGTTCTGGGCGTTCTTGGTCGACGGCGGCGCCTCGATAATC
>NZ_JBQCIF010000063.1:0-10624 GCF_051953955.1 Trinickia sp.
GTCATGTTCGCGATGTCCGCACTCCGATTTGGAATCTTTCGGTCAAACGGGAACATTCGGTGAGCGCTTGGGCGCTCGCGATTGAATATCGTTCGGGTGCCGTGGCACTGTGAGTCGAAAGGCGCCTAGTACGTTACCTTAAATGTTGGGGATGAGCAGGGGCTTCGTTTGACGTGAGCCGGGGCACGCCTGCGGGCGCAATAGACGGAGGGTGCGGCTAATCTGGCCGTGTGCGAATCGACCTTCAGCTTTCTTCTCTCGCATGATTCGATGGCACCGTCGTTCGGAAGCTATTGTCTCGGGAGCAAGCGTACGACTACTGTAGAAGTTAAGGCCGCCGCTCCCGGCCGGATTACCCGATGCATTGGATCCCGAATGGTTCCGGGAGACTGCTCGACAGGGCTCGCAAGGAATGCTGTTTCTGGAGGCGTGACGGTATACAAACCACAGAAAATGACGGTATACCGTCAGAAATACCGTCACCAAACCGGAGATCTAGCGAGATTTGGCGATACGCCAGTAGACAGTCGATTCGCAGAAAACTGAATTACTTCAACGGCTTATAGCCATCCTGAGACGCCCCAAGCATCCGCTCCACATACCGCGCGATCGTCCCGAGCAGTGCGTCGAACGTGACCACGGTGATGCCTCCCCCTTCGACGGCGCGATCGAGCCAAAGCGAAAGGCGAACCAACTCTCGCGCGGGGATCGCCCGATCACGCGCGCATGGCCGTGCGGAAGCGGCCCGCCCAATCGGCTAGCGCATCGAGCGTCGGCGATTCGAGGTCGGGAGCGGGCGCGCCCGTGGCCCGCTGAAGGCCGATGCGGTTATGCCAGTACGTCCGCAGGCCGCACTGAGCGGTGCCGAACAGGTCATAACTCGATCCCGCGACGAAACATGCATCGTCGGCACTCACGCCGAGTTGGTCCAACGCCAACGCGTAGGGGCGCGGATCGGGTTTGTACGCGCCGGCTTGCTCCGCGGTGACGACGGCATCCCAGCGAACGGGCAGGATCGATGCCGCGAGCCGGCCGAGTCGCTCCGAGCAGTTCGTCACTACCGCGAGCTTGCAGTGCGGGCGCAATGCATCCAACGCCGCCGCGGCGCCATGCCACGGCGCGAGTTCGAGCCAGGCCGCTTCGAGCGCATCGCCCGTCGACGCAGGCAGCCCCACTTGCTCGGCCGCGCGTTTGACGAGCGTTTCGTAGGCCACGTAGTCGCCGCAGCCGTAGGTCAAACGCAAATAGGCGGCGCGCCACGCGCGGCCCAGCGCCTCGGAGCCGGCCGTGCGATTCCAAAGTGTCCACGAATCGAGCAGCGCTGTAAGCAGGTCGAAAAGAACGGCTTTGGGGTAGGAAGAGGGATAAGCGGTGCAAGAGGGCGAGGAAACGTCCGACATCGCTGCGAACCTCCGCATACAAGGGGCTGGGATGGGTCGATTCTACGTGCGCGAGGGTTCGCGGCGGTTAAAAGCCGGTTACGTCAGTGTTTAGTTCGGCTGAATGCCGGCGGCGATCGTGCTGCCGAGTTCCGGGCATGGCCGCTCGACGGCGGACATGGCGAGGACGATCGCGTCCGTGCGAGGTCCGCTACGTAGCAGTCCCGTCCGCCGGTGGCGTTATACTGACGCCCTTCGCCGCGCCGCTCCTAGATCGCTTCGATCGCGCCTTAACGCGCCTCACCGCGCTTCGCTTTCCTTGCCCATGTCCGATCGCGTTCATTACCGACACCTTGCCGACATGCCTGGCCTCGTGCTCGGTGCCGCGCGGTTTTCGACGTTCAGCTTCGATCGCCATTTTCACCTCGATTACCACATCGGCCTCGTCACCGAGGGTGTGCAACGGCTGGGGTATGGCGGCAAGACGGTGCTGGCCGGGCCCGGCACGGTGTCGCTGATGCCGCCCGGGGAAATCCACGATGGCACGGGTGTCGGCGAGCACGGCTACATGCTCAGGACGTTTCGCCTTTCCCGCGAACTGCTGAACGGCATCGCCGAGGACCTGACCGGCTCGGTGCGCGAACCGGAACCGACCGCCGCGACGTTGGAAGACCCGGTGCTCGCTACCCGGCTCGTGCGGTTGTTCGACGTCATGCAAGCGACGGAGCAGCGTGAGACGTTGGCCGCGCAATCCGAGTGGCTGCGTTTGATGAACGCATTGCTCACGCGCTCGCATGCCATCACGGCGCAGCCGCCTGGCGGCGCGCTTTCGCCTCGGCAATGGCAGCGCGTGCGGGATTATTGCTCCGCGCATTTGAGCGAAAAAATCACGCTCGATGCGCTCGCGGCGCTCTGCGATCTCGGGCGCTTTCAATTCCTTAGGCAGTTCAAGCAGACGGTCGGGATGACGCCGCACGCGTGGTTGCTGCGGCTGCGGCTCGAGCACGCCTGCGCGCTGCTGTCGCGCGGCGCGCAGAGCATTGCCGACGTCGCGCAAGGCGTGGGCTTCTACGATCAAAGCCATTTCAACCGGGCGTTTCGGCAGGCTTTCGGCGTGTCGCCATCGGCGTATTGAAGCCATTGCGATGGGCCGCCGTCGACGCGCCCGGTCGGGTCGACATCCGGTAAGCGCCCGCTCGTCAATTTTTTACAATCCGGGCCGGCCGAGCGTCGGTACGATTCCGCCACGGTTGGGGTGCATGCCCCTGTTCGATAAAGGAGCCAACGGAATCGATGACGACTCGTAATCAACCCTCTCCGGCAACGAGGCCGGCGTTTTGGAGCGACAACATCGCCGGCGCGTCGCCCGAAATCATCGAAGCACTGGCCGCGTGCAGCTTCGGGCACGCGCGGCCCTACGGCGCGGACGAGGCGACGGCTGCCGTGGAGCGCACGTTCAGCGAACTATTCGAGCGAGACGTCAGCGTTTTGCTCGTGCCCACGGGCACGGCTGCCAATGCGTTGTCGCTGGCTGCGCTGACGCCGCCCTGGGGCAGCGTGCTCTGTCATCGCGACAGCCACGTCAACAACGACGAATGCGGCGCGCCGGAGTTTTTCACGGGCGGTGCGAAGCTCGTTACCGTGGACGGGCCCGCGGCGAAGATCGACGTCGATGCGCTGCGTGTCGCAGCGTGCACCAAAGTGGGCGACGTGCATTCGGTGCAGCCCTCGTGCGTCACCATCACGCAAGCCACGGAAGTCGGCAGCTTGTATTCGCAAGACGAAATCGGCGCGATCGGCGAGGCCTGCCGCTCATCGGGCTTGCGGCTGCACATGGACGGCTCGCGCTTTGCCAATGCACTCGTGGCGCTTCGGTGCTCTCCGGCCGAGATGACATGGAAGGCGGGGGTGGACGTCTTGTCGTTCGGCGCGACGAAGAACGGCGTGCCGGCGGCCGAGGCGATCGTTTCGTTCGATAAGACGCTGGCGCGCGAGTTGGCCTTCCGGCGCAAGCGAGCCGGACATTTGTTCTCGAAGATGCGATTTCTCTCGGCGCAGATCGAAGCCTATCTCGAGGACGATCTCTGGCTGCGCAACGCGCGACATGCCAACGCGATGACCGAGCGGCTCGCGCAGGGCCTGAAGCGGATCTCGTGCATCGAGGTGCAAGGCGAGCCGCAGGCAAACATCATCTTTTGCCGGTTTCCGCGCGCATTGATCGAGGCGTTGCTGGCCGAGGGCTTCGGGCTGTATCACGATCGCTGGGGCCCGGGCATCGTTCGCCTCGTGACGTCGTTCGCGACGACGCCCGAGGACGTCGACCAGTTGCTCGAACGGGCGCGGCAGATCGCGAGCGAATCGTCGCTCTGATGACGACGACGAGACGATGATGACGGCGCCGGGCCTCGCCCGGCCCGGCGTTCCTAGGAATTCCCCGAATAGACGCGCAATCGTAACAATCGGTAATCATTTCTTGCGTGACCGGCCCGAATTGCCGGGCGAACCAATTAACTTTCTCCTCCAACTCGACTACATTCCCCCTTTCTCACCGCATTTCCGGCGCGCATTCGCATGTGGATCGTCAACGTTGCCCTCAAGCGGCCTTACACGTTCATCGTGATGGCCATCCTCATCTTGCTGGCGACCCCGTTTTCCTTGATGAGCACGCCGATCGACGTCCTGCCGAACATCGATATTCCGGTCGTCAGCATCATTTGGAATTACACGGGCCTTTCGGCGCAGGAAATCGCCAATCGCATCACGTCGGTGAACGAGCGCAGCCTCACCACCACCGTCAACGACATCGAGCACATCGAGTCGCAGTCGCTGCCCGGCATTGCCGTCATCAAGCTGTTTTTGCAGCCTAACGCGAGCATTCAAACGGCGATCGCGCAAACGGTGGCCGTCGAGCAGGCGCAACTGCGGCAAATGCCGCGCGGTGCGACTCCGCCGCTCGTGATCAGCTATTCGGCTTCGTCGATTCCCGTGATCCAGCTCGGCTTGTCGAGTGCGACGATGTCCGAGCAGGATCTGAACGATACGGCGCTCAATTTTCTGCGCCCGCAGATCGTCACGATTCCCGGTGCGCAGGTGCCTTATCCCTATGGGGGAAAATCCCGGCTGGTCTCCATCGATATCGACACGCGTGCGCTTCTCGCCAAGGGGCTCACGCCTATCGACGTCGTCAATGCGCTCAGCGCGCAGAACCTGATTCTTCCCACGGGCACGGCGAAGATCGGCCCGCGCGAGTACACGGTCGACATGAACGGCTCGCCCACGACCATCGCCGGGCTCAACGACATACCGGTGCGGACGGTGGGCGGTGCGACGACCTACCTGCGCGAAGTGGCCCACGTGCGCGACGGCTACGCGCCGCAGACGAATGTCGTGCGGCAGGATGGCCGGCGCGGTGTGCTGCTCTCGATCCTGAAGGCGGGCAATGCGTCCACGCTCTCCGTCGTCGACGCGATCCATCGGCTGCTGCCCACCGTGGAAACGACGCTGCCGCGCGACATCCAAATCCATGCGCTGTTCGACCAATCGGTGTTCGTCAAAGCGTCGATCACGGGCGTCGTGCGCGAAGCCGTCATTGCCGCCGCGTTGACGGCGGCGATGATCCTGCTCTTCTTGGGCAATTGGCGCAGCACCTGCATCATCGCGATCTCGATTCCGCTGTCGATTCTTTCGTCGCTGCTCGCGCTGCACGCATTGGGGCAGACGATCAACATCATGACGCTCGGCGGGCTCGCCCTCGCGGTCGGGATTCTCGTCGACGATGCCACGGTCACGATCGAAAACATCGAGCGTCACCTGCATCTCGGGACGAATCTGCACGACGCGATTCTCGAAGGTGCGGGCGAGATCGCGGTGCCCGCATTCGTTTCGACGCTTTGCATTTGTATCGTGTTCGTGCCGATGTTTTTCCTAACGGGCGTGGCGCGCTATTTGTTCGTGCCGCTCGCAGAGGCCGTCGTGTTCGCCATGCTGGCTTCGTACATCCTTTCGCGAACGCTCGTGCCGACCATGGCGATGTTGCTGATGGGCCACGCGCATCAGCCGAGCAATGGAGCGAAGCCCAATCCGTTCATGCGGCTCCATCATCGCTTCGAAGCGGCCTTCGAGCGCATGCGTGCGGCCTACATCGTATTGCTCAGCACGCTACTCGTGCGCCGGCGGGCGTTCGCCGCATCGTTCCTCGGATTTTGCCTGGCGTCGCTCGGGCTCGCGTTCTTCCTCGGCGCCGATTTCTTCCCAAGCGTCGATGCGGGCGACATCCGCCTACACATGCGCGCACCGACCGGGACACGGATCGAGGAAACGGCACGGCTGGCCGACGACGTCGAAAAGGCGATCCGCACCGTGGTGCCGGCGGGCGACCTCGGGACGATTCTCGACAACCTGGGGCTTCCGTACAGCGGCATCAATCTCTCGTACAGCAACTCGGGAACGATCGGCACGCTCGACGGCGAGATCCAAATTTCGCTGAACGAAGGCCATGCGCCGACACAGACGTACGTCGACGAACTGCGCGCGTTGCTGCCGCAGCGCTTTCCGGGCGTCGAGTTCTACTTTCAACCGGCGGACATCGTCACGCAGATCTTGAACTTCGGATTGCCGGCGGCGATCGACGTGCAAATCGCGGGCGCCGATCAAACGGCGAATTTCCAGGTCGCGAGCAAGCTGATGAAACAAGTGCGCCTCATTGCCGGCACCGTCGATACGCACATTCAGCAAAAATTCAACGAGCCCACGATTCACCTGGAAATGGATCGCACGCGGCTGCAGCAGCTCAATCTCTCCGCCAACGACGTCGCGCAGAACGTGCTGATTTCGCTGTCGGGCAGCACCGAAACCTCGCCCGGTTTCTGGTTCAATCCGCGCAACGGTGTCGAGTACCAGGTTTCGGTGCGCTCGCCGCAATACGACGTGACGTCGGTCGATTCGCTGCTGCGCACGCCCGTCGCCGCCCCCGCCCCCGGCGGCGCGAGTGCCCGGTCGGGGACGCCTCAATTGCTCGGCAATCTCGTGCGCGTGCAGCCCGCGAATCAATTCGCCTCGGTGACGCATTACAACATTCGGCCCGTCGTCGATCTGCTCGTGAGCGTCGAGGGACGCGATCTCGGCAGCGTCGCCAAGCAGATCGACAAGCTCGTGACGCAAACGCGCGCGACGCTGCCGCGCGGCAGCCAGATCACCGTCCGCGGCCAAGTCGAGACGATGCGGCGTTCCTACCTCGGGCTGGGTGTCGGCGTGGCCATGGCGATCGTGCTCGTCTATCTGCTGATCGTCGTCAACTTCCAGTCGTGGCTCGATCCGCTCATCATCGTCAGCGCATTGCCGGCCGCGTTGGCCGGCATCGTCTGGATGTTGTTCCTGACTGGCACGCACATGTCCGTGCCGGCGTTGACGGGCGCCATCATGACGATGGGCGTAGCCACCGCGAACAGCATTCTGGTGGTGTCGTTCGCACGCCAGCGGCTCGCCGCGGGCGCGCCGCCGCTCACGGCCGCGCTCGAAGCCGGCGCAAGCCGGATTCGCCCGGTGCTGATGACGGCTTGCGCGATGATCATCGGCATGGTGCCGATGGCGCTCGGCCTTGGCGAAGGCGCGGAGCAGAATGCGCCCCTGGGCCGCGCGGTGATCGGCGGGCTGCTGTTCGCGACCGTTTCGACGCTGCTGTTCGTGCCGCTTTTATTCGGGGGCATCCATGGCCGGTTGGCGAGACGGCATGCGCGCCACGCGCGCGTGCGTGATGATGATGCGGCGCAAGCCGATGCCGAATGAACGTGCCGCCCCTTTTTTGTCCGGTTGATTGAAATGACGGAAGAATCCCACGCCTCCTTGGCCATGGCTCCCCGCGACGACGGGGAGGGTCCGATGCTGCCGCCGCGCGAGCGCGTCTGGCGGCGCGCGAAGATCGCGCTCGTCGTCGCGCTGGTCCTGCTCGCGATCGGTGCGCTGCGAACGGTCGTCGCAAACGTCGTCAATCGGCACGCCGTCGAGCGGGCCACCGAGCGCAATGCGAAGCAGTACGTGAACGTCGTCATGCCGAAAACGACGAGCAGCGGCGGCGACATGGTGCTGCCGGGCACGTTGCGCGGATTCGTCGAATCGCCGATCTACGCGCGCGCGACGGGCTATCTGCTGCACTGGTACGCGGATATCGGCACGCACGTGAAGCGTGGCCAATTGCTGGCCGATCTCGATACGCCCGAGATCGATCAGGAGCTCGCGCAGGCGATCGCGCAGCGGGCGCAGGCGAGCGCGAGCCTCGCACTCGCGAAGACCACGCTCGCGCGTTGGTCGCAGTTGCGCCAGCGCGATGCGGTTTCGCAGCAGGAACTCGATGACCGCCAAGGCACGTACAACCAGGACGTTGCCAATCTGGCCGCGGCCGACGCCAACGTGAAACGGCTGCAGCAACTGGAGTCGTTCAAGCGCATCGTCGCACCATTCGACGGCATCATCACGCAGCGCAACGTCGACATCGGCGATCTCATCGACGCCGGCAGCGGCACGAGCCGCGCACTGTTCGCACTCGCGCAGGCGAATCCGTTGCGCGTGTACGTGCAATTGCCGCAAGCCTATTCGGAAAACGTCAAGGTTGGGATGCCCGTTGCCGTGACGCAAGCGGAACTGCCGGGACAATCGTTCCGCGGCACCATCACGCACGAGTCGGGTGCGATCGACGTACCCACCCGCTCGCTGCAGATCGAAGTCACGTTGCCGAACCCGAACAACAAGCTCAGGCCGGGCGCGTATGTGCAGGTGGCCGTGCCGAACACGTTGCGCTCGCATTTACTCGTGCCCGGCAATACGTTGCTGTTCCGGGCGGAAGGGCCGCAGCTTGCCGTCGTCGATAAGGACGGCGTCGTACATCTGCATGCGGTGTCGATCGCGCAGGACCTCGGCCAAGTGCTCGAAATCGACAGCGGGATTTCAGCGGACGACAAGATCATCGTGAATCCGAGCGACTCGATCGCCGACGGCGATCACGTACAAGTCATGCAGCGCAGTGCCGACAAGGGGCTGTCCTGATGCGACGGCGTTGCTTCGTTTCGCTACGGCCCGCGGCTACGCTGGCGGCTGCCGCCGCGGCCGTGCTGCTGGGCGCCTGCACCGTCGGTCCCGATTACGAGCGGCCCGCCGTCGAGGCGCCGCAAGCTTGGCGCACCGATTCGTATTGGCGCCTCGCAGCGCCCTCGCATGCGCCGCTCGCACTCGATTGGTGGAGCGCCTTCGGTGAGGCACAACTCGATACGCTCGAGCGGCAGGCGCTCGAGCAAAACCAGACGCTGGCCGCGGCGAGCGCGCATTACGAGCAGGCTAGGGCGACGCTCGCGTCCACGGGCGCACAGCGCTTTCCCGAGCTCGATCTCGGGGCTCAGGCCGACCGCCTGAAGATTTCGAAGAATCGGCCGTTGACGAGTTATTCGACGCCGACTCAATCGACGGTGCAAAACGAACTGGTGCTCGAGCCGACGATCACCTATGACCTCGATCTATTCGGGCGCATCCGGCGGGAAGTCGAGGGGGCCGGCGCCTCGGCGCAGCAGGCGGCCGATGATTTGGCCAACGCCCGGCTCGTGTTGACGACGGACCTCGCCACCGACTACTACGCATTGCGAGAACTCGACGCCGAAATCGACGTGCTCGATCAATCGGTGCGTCTGCAGGCGAAGGCACTCGATTACGTGAAAGCCGAGCATGACTTGGGTTCGGTGTCGGGTTTGGACTTATATCAGCAGCAGGCCCAACGCGATGCCACGCAGGTCCAGGCGACGCTGCTCGTCAAGCAACGTGCGCAGTACGAGCACGCGATTGCGGCGCTCGTCGGGGTGCCGGCGCCGCAGTTCGCGATCGCGCCGAAGGTCGCGCAGATGCGGCCTCCGACCATTGCGATCGGCGTGCCGAGCGACTTGCTGCAACGGCGCCCCGACATCGCGTCGGCCGAGCGCGCCATGGCGGCGGCCAATGCGCAAATCGGCGTGGCGAAGGCCGCGTTCTTTCCGAGCCTCGTCCTGACTCCGGGGATCGGCTGGGAATCGACGTCGTTCGCGAGTCTACTGACGGCGCCGAGCTTGATGTGGACGCTCGGCGCCCAACTCAGCCAGGCGGTGTTCGACGGCGGGCGGCGCAAGGCCAATCTGAAGTATGCGAACGCCGGGTACGTGCAGGCAGAAGCGAACTATCGTCAGGCCGTGCTCGGCGCCTTTCAACAGGTACAAGATGGGGTGACCGGTCTTTCCGTCCTCGATGCCGCATCGAAGCAGGCACATGCGGCGGTGGTCGATGCGCAGCGGCTGTTGTCGCTCGCGAACGATCGCTACTCGGGTGGTCTCGTGGCTTATCTGAACGTCATCGATGCGCAGCAGTCGCTGCTGACGAGCCAGCGCACGGAGGTGCAGATTCACGGTCAGCAGATGGCGCTTTCAGTCGCGCTCGTGAAGGCGCTCGGCGGCGGGTGGACCGACACGCGGTGACCCGGCCGCCGAATGCTTCACCCGGCAATGCAACAGCAAACGCAATCAACCAAGCGGTGTCAGCGATATGCTCGCATTCGTCGAATCGTTGACACTGTCGGCATTCATTACGACCCACTGCTGGTTGGCGCCGAAGAGCGGGATCGATATCGAGCTCGCCGTGCTCGCTTGGACGACGGTATTGTTGGCGGCGTATGTGTCACCCGGGAATTGCTGGACGATCGGCTTATAGGTCGGGTCGGGGGCGTTCAGTACATAAACGGACACTTGGCCGGATGAGTTGAATACCGCGAAGTAGAATGCGTTGATGCCCGATGATACGTTGAGGATATAACGCTGAGCACTCGGCACGAAATAGAAGCGCGAGTATTTGTTGAACGGATAGGATTCGCCGTTTGCCGGCAGATTTTGGTTATTCAGGCCCGACGTATTGGTCGGCATGGCCTGGCTACCCAACCAGCCTTCCGCTTGTGCGCCGCCGCCGGCGCCAGGGTCGAGCGTGGCCGTGAGGCTCGTCGAGCCGCCGACGTTCGGCGCCAGGCTACCGGGCCCGGAAAACGTCAACAGTGCGGCGGAGCCTGCGTTGCCCGTCGTTTGCGGGACTTTCAATTGAGTATAAAACTGGTTGGAGCCGGTCAGATCGATCGGCACATCCTGCGCCGCTTGCGTCGTGTTATAGAAGAACGCGACGTTGATGGGGTTGACGATGGAATTGAGGCATTGCAGCGGGTTGCCTTTGCCGACCGTCAGCCGATTTCCGCC
>NZ_JBQCIF010000064.1:0-37756 GCF_051953955.1 Trinickia sp.
GGCAGCGACGGCTTGGCCGGCTTCGCCGCCGGCGCGGCAGCCGGTGCCCGCGCGGCGGGAGCGCCGGCGGCGAGCACGTCGCCCTTCGTGATGCGGCCGTCGCGGCCCGTGCCTGCGACGTCGCCGGCCGAGAGATTCTTCTCGGCCATCAGCTTGCCGGCAGCCGGCGAAGCGGCGGCACCGGCCGTCGCGGTGGCGGCGGGCGCAGCAGCGGCTGCGGCGGGCGCGGCGGCCGGAGCGGCTGCGGCAGCCGGAGCGGCGGCGGCAGCCGCCTTGCCTTCCGTATCGATCTTCGCGAGCAGTTGCTCCGATTCGACCGTTGCGCCGTCGGCGACGATGACTTCAGCCAGCACGCCCGAATCGGGCGCCGGCACTTCGAGCACGACCTTGTCCGTTTCGATCTCGACGAGAATCTCGTCGCGCGTCACGGCCTCGCCCGGCTTCTTCTTCCACTGAAGCATCGTGCCTTCCGAAACCGACTCCGAAAACTGCGGAACCTTGACCTCAACAATAGCCATTTGATCTTTCCTGAACTCTTTAATCTGGTGTGGGAGGCGAACCGGGCCTCGCGCCGCGATGCGCGCCTAGCGCGCTCGACGAGCTGCGGGAAAGCACGCTTCATGAACGACAGCCGTGCTTTCCCGGTTCGCCCTCGATCTAGTTATTTAGCGATCTGCGCGCTCTTGAGCCGGCCGAACGCGCCTTCGATCAGCGCCTTTTGCTGCTCGTAGTGCTTCGCGTAGTAGCCGACCGCCGGGGAGGCCGAAGCCGGACGGCCGCTGTATGCCAGCTTCTGCCCTTCCTTCATGCCTTCCTTCAAGTGGTGCTCGACGTAGAACCACGGGCCTTGGTTTTGCGGCTCGTCCTGCACCCACACCACCTCGGTCGCGTTGTCGTACTTCTTGATCTCGGCTTCGAACTGCTTGTGCGCGAACGGATAGAGCTGCTCGATCCGAACGATCGCGACGTCGTTCGCCTTGGCCTCGCGGCGGTGGGCGGTGAGATCGTAGTAGACGCGGCCCGAGCATACGACGACGCGCTTGACCTTCTTCGCATCGATCGTGCCGTCGACTTCACCGAGCACGGGCTGGAACGTGCCGCTGGCGAGTTCGGACAGGTCCGACACCGCTTCCTTGTGGCGCAGCAGCGACTTCGGCGTGAAGACGATGAGCGGCTTGCGGAACAAGCGGATCATCTGGCGGCGCAGCAGATGGAAGATCTGCGCGGGCGTCGTGGGCTGAACGACTTGCATGTTGTGCTCGGCGCACAGCTGCAAGAAGCGCTCGATACGCGCCGACGAGTGCTCGGGGCCCTGCCCCTCGTAGCCGTGCGGCAGCAGCATCGTCAGGCCCGAGACGCGGCCCCACTTCACTTCACCCGACGAGATGAACTGGTCGATCACGACTTGGGCGCCGTTGACGAAATCGCCGAACTGCGCTTCCCAGGCGACGAGCGTGTTCGGCTCGGCCGTCGAGTAGCCGTATTCGAAGCCGAGCACGGCTTCTTCGGACAGCACCGAATCGATCACCGTGAACTTCGCTTGACCGTCGGCCACGTTTTGCAGCGGAATGTAGGTGCCGTCGTTCCAGCGCTCACGGTTTTGATCGTGCAGCACTGCGTGACGGTGCGTGAACGTGCCACGGCCCGAATCCTGGCCCGTCAGACGCACGGCGTAGCCGGAGGCGACGAGCGAGGCGAAGGCCAAGTGCTCGCCCATGCCCCAATCGAGCGGCGCGTCGCCGCGGCCCATCGCACGGCGGTCGTTCACGACGCGCTCGACGAGCGGGTGCACCTTGAAATTCTCGGGTACCGTCGTGATGCGCTCGGCCAAACGCTTCAGTTCCGCCAGCGGCACGGCCGTGTCGGCCGCATCCGTCCACTTGCGGTTCAGGAACGGCATCCAGTCGACGGCGTACTTGCTCTTGTAGTTCGAGAGCACCGGGTCGATCGTGTGGTGGCCTTCGTCCATCGCTTGACGGAACGCCTTGATGAAGCTTTCCGCGTCCTCGGCCGCGATGACGCCCTGCTGCGCGAGTTTCTCCGCGTAGAGCGCCCGCGTGCCGGGATGCTGGGCGATCTTCTTGTACATCAGCGGCTGCGTGACGGCCGGCGTGTCCTGCTCGTTGTGGCCGAGCTTGCGGAAGCAGACGATGTCGAGCACGACATCCTTGTGGAACTGCATCCGGAAGTCGATCGCGATCTGCGTGGCGAGCACGACGGCTTCGGGGTCATCCCCGTTCACGTGCAGCACCGGCGCTTCGATCATCTTGACGACGTCCGAGCAGTACAGCGTCGAACGCGCATCGCGCGGATCGGACGTCGTGAAGCCGATCTGGTTGTTGATGACGATGTGCAGCGTGCCGTGCGTGCCGTAGCCGCGCGTTTGCGCGAGGTTCAGCGTTTCCATCACGACGCCTTGACCCGCGAATGCCGCATCGCCGTGGATCTGCACGGGCAGCACTTGCAAGCCGGAGTCGTCGCCGCGGCGGTCCATCCGCGCCTTCGCCGAGCCTTCCACCACGGGATTGACGATTTCGAGGTGCGAGGGGTTGAACGCGAGCGAGAGGTGCACGGGGCCGCCATCGGTGGCGACGTCCGATGAGAAGCCCTTGTGGTACTTGACGTCGCCGGCCGGCAGATCGTCGACGTGCTTGCCCTCGAATTCGGCGAAGAGGTCGGACGGCATCTTGCCCAGCGTGTTCACGAGCACGTTCAGACGGCCACGGTGGGCCATGCCGATCACGATTTCCTGTACGCCCTTGGCACCCGCGTGACGAACGACTTCGTCCATCGAGGCGATGAAGCTTTCGCCGCCTTCGAGCGAGAAGCGCTTCTGGCCGACGTACTTCGTGTGCAGATAGCGCTCGAGGCCTTCAGCGGCCGTCAGGCGGTTCAGGATGTGCTTCTTTTTGTCCGCCGAGAAGTTCGGCGTGGCGCGCGTCGATTCGAGGCGCTCTTGCCACCAGCGCTTTTGCTCGGGATCGCTGATGTACATGAACTCGGCGCCGATCGTGCCGCAGTAGGTGTCGCGCAGGCCCTTCACGATGTCGCGCAGCGAAGCTTGCTCGAACCCCAAGTACAGGTTGCTCGCGCTGAACGTCTGGTCCATGTCGGCTTCGGTGAAGTCGTAGAACGCAGGCTCGAGCTCGGGGATGGCGGGACGCTCGCGGCGCTTCAGCGGATCGAGATTGGCCCACTGCGAACCGAGGAAGCGGTAAGCGCTGATGAGCGACTGGACGTGAACCTGCTTGCGCGCGGTGGAGAGATTCTCGCCGGCGCCGCGCGGGATGAAGGCATTGGCCTTCGCGCGCTGGGCGAACGATTCGACGATGGGGCCGTGGGCCACGTCGCTGGCCGCGCTGCCGTCCGAGGCAGGCACGTTCTGCAACGCATCGAAGTATCCGCGCCAGTTATCGGGGACGGACGCCGGGTTATCTAGGTATTGCTCGTACAGTTCTTCAACGTACGGAGCATTGCCGCCGAACAAGTACGAGTTCAGCTGGAATTGCTTCATCATGTTTACGCTCACCTTTCTTCGAGCTTCTCGAGAAATAGCGGGTTACTCAACCTTCCGCGACACGGCCTGACCGTTTAGCGGATTGCGCGAATCAAGTCTTGCTTGGAAGGACCTAAAACTAGCATCGCGCAGCATATCACAGAACGCATGGTCCCGATCGGACTGAATCACTGCAAGCGCCCGTCCGATAAAGAAAAAGCCACCTCGGAGGGTGGCTTTTCGGATGCTCGCCCGCGATGCGGCAAGCGAGCGCTAAACGAGCGGCGACCGGCAACGCGCCGCGCGCCCGATCGTTTGCGTCAGTCGATCGAGGCCTCGCGGCTCGCGCGGCGGCGCTCATGCTCCTTCAGATGGCGCTTACGCAGACGAATCGATTGGGGGGTGACCTCGACGAGTTCGTCGTCGTCGATGAATTCCACCGCATATTCCAGCGACATTTGAATCGGCGGAACGAGGCGCACGGCTTCGTCGGTGCCCGACGCACGCACGTTCGTCAGTTGCTTGCCTTTGATCGGGTTCACGACGAGATCGTTGTCGCGGCTGTGGATACCGATGATCATGCCCTCGTACAGCGCGTCGCCCGGCTTGACGAACATGCGGCCGCGGTCCTGCAGCTTCCACAGCGCGTAGGCGACGGCCGCGCCGTCGTCCTGCGAGATCAGCACCCCGTTGCGGCGCTCGCCGAGCGTGCCTTCCTTGACGGGCGCATATTCGTCGAACACGTGGCTCATGAGGCCCGTGCCGCGCGTGAGCGTCATGAATTCGCCCTGGAAGCCAATCAGCCCGCGTGCCGGAATCTTGTACTCGAGGCGCGTGCGGCCGCGGCCGTCGGACGCCATGTCGAGCAATTCGCCCTTGCGGCGGCCCAGCTCTTCCATGACGCCGCCTTGATGGCCGTCTTCGACGTCGACCGTCAGCAGTTCGTACGGCTCGTGCTTCACGCCGTCGACTTCATGCAAGACCACGCGCGGGCGCGACACCGCGAGCTCGTAGCCTTCGCGGCGCATGTTCTCGATCAGGATCGTCAGATGCAGCTCGCCGCGGCCCGACACTTCGAACACCGTTTCGTCGCCGGTGTCGCGCACGCGCAACGCCACGTTGTGATTGAGCTCGCGCGTCAGGCGATCGCGAATTTGGCGGCTCGTGACGAATTTGCCTTCCTTACCCGCGAGCGGCGACGAATTCACGAGGAAGTTCATCGTCAGCGTCGGCTCGTCGACAGTGATCATCGGCAAGGCTTCGGGCGTATCCGGCGCACAGATCGTCGCGCCGATGCCGATGTCTTCGATGCCGTTGATGAGGACGATGTCGCCCGCTTGGGCCTCATCCACCTGCACACGGTCGAGCCCATGGAACGACAGCACTTGGTTGATCTTGCGGTTGAAGACTTCACCCTCGGGCCCGAAGCGCAGCGCAACCGGCTGGCCGGGCTTGATCCGGCCCCGCGCGATGCGGCCCACGCCGATGCGGCCGACGTAGGTCGAATAGTCGAGCGAGGTGATCTGCAGCTGCAAAGGACCGTCCGGATCGGCGTCGCGCACGGGCACGTGCTGGAGGATGGCCTCGAACAGCGGGCGCATGTCGCCCTCGCGCGCGCTCGCGTCGAGCGACGCATAGCCGTTCAGGCCCGACGCGTAGATGATCGGAAAATCGAGCTGCTCTTCCGTTGCGCCGAGCTTGTCGAACAAGTCGAACGTCTGATTGATGACCCAGTCGATGCGCGCGCCGGGGCGATCGATCTTGTTGACGACGACGATCGGCTTCAGGCCGAGCGCGAGCGCCTTTTTCGTCACGAAGCGCGTTTGCGGCATCGGGCCCTCGACGGCGTCGACGAGCAGCAGCACCGAATCGACCATCGACAGCACGCGCTCCACCTCGCCGCCGAAATCGGCGTGGCCCGGGGTGTCGACGATATTGATGTGCGTGCCTTCGTACTCGACCGCGCAGTTCTTCGCCAAAATCGTGATGCCGCGCTCTTTTTCGATGTCGTTCGAGTCCATCACGCGTTCCGCGATCTGCTGGTTTTCTCGGAACGTGCCCGACTGGCGAAGCAGTTGGTCGACGAGCGTCGTCTTGCCGTGGTCGACGTGGGCAATGATGGCGATGTTGCGGATAGCGCGAGTCATAGAAATAAGGGGCGGTTGCGTGCGCGAAACAGGATGCGACGAAAGGCCAAAAACGGGTGCGCGCACTTTCTGGGTAACTTGAAATTGTAGCACGCGGACGTGACGTCCGACTGCCGGATGCAACTGAGCGGTTGCAAGCAGCGTTCCACGGAAAGCCTCATAATGGGCGGCTTGCATTAAGGGACCGCTTAAAACCACGGTCGACGGAAGGGTCGATGCTTGCCGGATGGGCCAACGCGCGCCTATAATCATGCCTAGTCAACTATTGCAATCGCACGGAAATCGCCATGAGCAAACCGCCCTCGCCGCTGCCGCCCGAGGCGTGCAGCTACCAGATGGACGAAAGCGTCGGCTACCTGATCGCGCGCGCGAAGTCGAGCCTGTCGAATCTCGTCACGCAACGCACGCTGGGCGAGCTGGGCATCACGAGCACCCAGGCGAGCATGCTGTTCATGATCGCGAGCGGCCGCTGCTCGCTGGCGGCGGAACTCGCGCGCGACTACGGAATTGACGCAAGCGCGGTCACTCGGCTGATCGATCGGCTGGAAAAGCGTAATCTGCTTTCGCGCGTTCGCAGTTCGGAGGATCGCCGCGCCGTTCGATTGGCCGTGACCGAGGAAGGGCGCGAGTTGGCCGCGCGCATGCCGGAGATCTTCGGCGGCGTCGTTGACAAGGCGCTCGCGGGCTTCACGCCCGAGGAAGTCGGATTCTTGAAGAGCATGCTCCGGCGCATTCTCGCCAACACCGCCGATCCGGCGGCGAGTTAGCCGCGTTGGGTTTTCCGCTGGCGCCCGTTGGCTGCCACGGCAACGAGTTTCGACGTTCAATCGCAAAAAATAAGTTGCAGAGTCCATGATCACATTCACCTCGAAAGGCCGTGCGATGCCCTCTTCTCCCACCGCGGCCCGCATCCCTGCGGGCCGCGGCGCCCTCGCAGCCGCCGCGGCCGCCGTCATCGTCGCGATGGCCGGATGCGCCAACTACGCGGGCATCAAGAGCGACAAGCAGATCACGCAAGCCAGTGCGCTCGAGTCGGCGCAGAGCCTGCCCGGCGAAGGGGGCCAATGGCCGTCGCTCGACTGGGCGAGTCAGTTCGGTGATCCGCAGTTGCCTCAGCTCATCGACGAAGCGCTTCAAGGCAATCCGTCGATCGCGCAAGCGCAGGCACGTATCGCGCAGGCGCAGTCGTACATCGAAAGCGCGCGCTCGGGTCTGATGCCGAAGGTCAACGGCAGCTATTCGGTGACGCGCGAGCGGTTTTCGGCCAACGGTTTGTACCCGCCGCCGTTCGGCGGCGGCTGGTTCACCGAGAACAATGCACTGGCCAGCGCGTCATGGGATCTCGATCTCTGGGGCAAGAATCGTGCACGCGTGAACGCGTCGCTCTCGCAGGAAAAGGCGGCCGAAGCCGACCTGCAGGAAGCGCGGATCACGCTCGCGTCATCGGTCGCGCGCACCTATAACCAACTGGCCCAACTCTACGCGCTGCGCGACATCGCGGCGCGCGAGATCCGCAATCGTCAGGAAGTCGGCTCGATCACGAACGGCCGCGTTGCGGCGGGGCTCGACACGAACGTAGAAAAGGAAACGGCGCGCGGCAATACGGCAACGAGCCAGGCGACGCTCTCCGATCTCGACGGGCAAATCAAGTCGGTGCGTTTCCAGTTGGCCGCGCTGCTCGGCAAAGGCCCCGACCGCGGGCTCGCGATCCATGACCCCGTGCTCGCCCCGGGCGGGGCCGTGACGCTGCCGTCGAACCTGCCGGCCGATCTCGTCTCGCGCCGGCCCGACATCATCGCGGCGCGCTGGCAGATCGAAGCGGCGCTCGAGAACGTCAAGGAAGCGAAGGCCGAGTTCTTCCCCGACATCAACCTCGCCGCGGGAATCGGCTTGGATGCGTTCGGCTGGGGCCACTTCCTGATGGCCGCGAGCCGGCAGATCACGGCGGGGCCGGCGATTCACCTGCCGATCTTCGACGCCGGCGCACTGCGTGCTCAGTTGAAGGGCCGCTACGCCGACTTCGACCTCGACGTGGCGAACTACAACCAGGCGCTCATCAATGCGATGTCCGACGTCGCCACGCAAGTGGCATCGATTCGCGCCATCGATACCGAAATGGGCGATGCGCAGCGCGCGCTCGATGCGTCGACGGAGGCGTACCGCTTGGCCGTGATTCGCTACAAGGCCGGGCTGTCGCCGCAACTGCAGGTGCTCACGGCCGACGACAACCGGCTCGCATCCGAGCAGACGGTGACGAACCTGAAGATGAAGCGCCGCGATCTGCAGTTCGCGCTGATTCGCGCGCTCGGCGGCGGCTTCGACGCGCAGACCGCGGGCGTCGCCGTGCCGGCATCGGGCGGGATAGCGGCCGCCGCGCCGAAGGGCTGAGCCGAACCGCAAGCGGCACCGCGTTGCATGTTGCATGACGCGATGTGACGCAACGACGAAGAACCGAGACCTACGCAAGATTCAACGATAGAGCTTCGAGCGGACAAAACTCGAGGCTCGAGAAACGGAGAGCATTTCCATGAGCGACACTCAACAAACCGCCGCGAGCGTGCAGTCGCAGAACAACAACAGCAGGCGCAAGCGCTTGATGACGCTGCTCGTCGGCGTGATTCTCGTCGCTGCCGTCGCCTACGGCTTGTACTACTTCCTCGACGCGCGCTTTCACGAAAGCACCGACGATGCCTACGTGAATGGCAACGTCGTGCAGATCACGCCGCAAGTGACGGGTACCGTCATCGCCGTGAACGCCGACGACACGCAAAC
Source organism: Trinickia sp. (assembly GCF_051953955.1). Lineage (GTDB taxonomy): Bacteria > Pseudomonadota > Gammaproteobacteria > Burkholderiales > Burkholderiaceae > Trinickia. The sequence goes on from NZ_JBQCIF010000064.1 coordinate 8,416, forward strand.
GGTGAAGTCCGGCGATTCTCTCGTGGTGCTCGACGGCGCTGATGCGAAAGTCGCGCTACAACAAGCCGAAGCGAACCTCGCCCAAACGGTGCGGCAAGTGCGCGGCCTGTTCGTCAACAACGACCAGTACCAAGCGCAAATCGCCCAGCGTCAAGCCGATCTGTCGCGCGCGCAAGACGATTTGCGCCGGCGCCTGGCCGTCGCTCAAACGGGCGCGGTGTCGCAAGAAGAGATCTCGCACGCTCGCGACACGGTGAAGGCCGCCCAAGCCGCGCTCGACGCCGCACAGCAACAGCTCGCATCGAACCGTGCGCTGACGGCGAACACGACCATCGCCACACACCCGAACGTGCTCGCCGCCGCCGCCAAAGTGCGCGACGCCTACCTGAACAACGCGCGCAACGTCCTGCCCGCCCCCGTTACCGGCTACGTCGCGAAGCGTTCGGTGCAGGTCGGCCAGCGCGTCTCGCCGGGCACGCCGTTGATGGCGATCGTTCCGCTCGAATCGGTCTGGGTCGACGCGAACTTCAAGGAAGTGCAACTCAAGCACATGCGGATCGGCCAACCCGTGGAACTGACCGCCGACATCTACGGTTCATCGGTCGTCTATCACGGCAAGGTCGTCGGGTTCTCCGCCGGGACCGGTTCCGCGTTCTCGCTGCTGCCCGCGCAAAATGCGACGGGCAACTGGATCAAGGTCGTCCAGCGCCTGCCCGTGCGGATCGCGCTCGATCCGGCCGAGCTGCGCACGCATCCGCTGCGCATCGGGCTGTCGATGCAGGCCGACGTCGACATCAAGAACGACTCGGGCAACCAGCTCGGCAACGCGCAGAACACGGTCTATCAGACGAACGTGTTCGATAAGTACGGCGACGAGGCGAATGCGGAGATCGCGCGCATCATCGCCGAGAACGCCGGTTCCCCCCCACGCCTCGCGCAACGATAATGGCTCAGCCCCACGCTTCGCATCCGCCGCTCAAAGGCGCTTCGCTCGTGATCGGCACGATCGCCGTGTCGCTCGCGGTGTTCATGAACGTGCTCGACACGTCGATCGCGAACGTGTCGATTCCGACCATCTCGGGCGACCTCGGTGTGTCGTCCGATCAAGGCACCTGGGTCATCACGTCGTTCGCCGTCGCGAACGCGATCTCGGTGCCGCTGACGGGCTGGCTCACGGAGCGGCTCGGGCAGGTCCGCCTGTTCCTTGCATCGATCGTTCTATTCGTGATCTCGTCGTGGATGTGCGGGCTCTCGCCATCCCTGCCGTTCCTGCTGCTGTCGCGCGTGATTCAAGGCGCCGTGGCAGGTCCGATGATTCCGCTCTCGCAAACGCTGCTGCTCGCGAGCTATCCGCGCGCGAAAGCGCCGCTCGCGCTATCGATGTGGTCGATGACGACGTTGATCGCGCCTGTCGCGGGACCGATTCTCGGCGGATGGATCTCGGACAACATCTCATGGCCGTGGATCTTCTACGTCAACATTCCCGTCGGCATCGTGGCGGCGATCGCGACCTGGGCCATTTTCCGAACGCGCGACTCCGCGATCAGGAAAGCGCCGATCGATTCGGTCGGCCTCGGGCTGCTCGTGATCTGGGTCGGCTCGCTGCAGGTGATGCTCGACAAGGGCAAGGATCTCGATTGGTTCTCGTCGCCGACGGTCGTCGTGCTCGGGCTCACGGCGTTGATCGGCTTTGCGTTCTTCGTCGTGTGGGAGTTGACGGCCGATCACCCCGTCGTCGATTTGTCGCTGTTCAAGAAGCGCAACTTCACGGGCGGAACCATCGCGCTGTCGGTCGGCTATGGGCTCTACTTCGGCAATCTCGTGCTGCTGCCGCTGTGGCTGCAAACCGACATCGGCTACACGGCGACGGACGCGGGCCTCGTCATGGCGCCCGTCGGCGTGTTCGCGATTCTGCTCTCGCCCGTCACCGGCAAATTCCTCCCGCGCACGGATCCGCGCAAGATCGCGACCGCCGCCTTCATCGTGTTCGCTTTGTGCTTCTGGATGCGCTCGCGTTATACGACGGGCGTCGATACGTGGTCGCTCGCGCTGCCCACGCTCGTGCAAGGGATTGCGATGGCGGGGTTCTTCATCCCACTCGTTTCGATCACGTTGTCGGGGCTGCCCGGCAACCGGATCGCGGCGGCATCGGGGCTCTCGAACTTCGTGCGGATCATGTGCGGGGGTATCGGCACATCGATCTTCACGACAGCGTGGGATCACCGCACGAGCTTGCATCACGCGCAGTTGACCGAGCGTGCCAGCACGTTCGATCCGACCTTCGGTCAATCGATGACGCAACTGGGCTCGCTGGGATTGGACAGGTCGCAAGGCTATGGCCTGTTCGATCGTCTCGTGACGCAGCAAGCAGCGCAGCTCGGCGTGAACGACCTGTTCTACATCTCGTCGGTCATCTTCGTCGTGCTGATCGCGCTGATTTGGATCACGAAGCCCGAGCGCAGCGGAGGCGGGGATTCGAGCGCGGCGGCATCGGCGGCGCACTAGGCACGCGGGGCGCAACAGTACCCGTCGCCACGACGAGTTGCATGTGAAGAAACGCCCGGTATGCCGGGCGTTTTACATTGCATCGCTGGAAAACCGGTCGTTGATCGTTGATCCCGATAGGACGGGCTAGGCCGATGCCGGCGCCGTTACGACCAGCCGTTCGGGAGCAAGCACCCCGCTTTCGGCTCTTGCCACGCCGAGCAATGCACCGTCTTCATCGCGATAGACCCGCACGCGCGTATCCGTACGTTCGTTTTCGGCGGCTAGCTCGTTGGCCTGCCGTTCGACGTGCACCGGCGGCAGATCGGCCAAGCGCAGCCGCTGGCCCTGCAGAAAGCGCTTCGCTTCGACGGCACCGAGACGCATGGCGGGGAACGTCGAAAGCAGCGCATCGACAGGACGCAAGCAAGCATCGCGGGCACCGCTGTCCATGGCTTCGAGCGCCTCGAGCGTCACCGCATGCTCGAGGGTCAGCGCCCCCACTCCCGTGCGCCTCAGCGCGACGAGATGCGCGCCGCAGCCGAGCGCTTCACCAATATCTTCAGCCAGCGTGCGGACATAGGTACCTTTGCTGCAGATGACGCGAAAGGTCACGTCCGGCAACGCCGCACCGAGCAATTCGAGCCGGTGGATCGTGACGTCGCGCGCCGCGCGTTCGACGACTTGCCCCGCACGCGCGTATTCATAGAGCGGCTTGCCGTCGCGCTTGAGCGCCGAATGCATCGGCGGCACCTGCGAAATCGGCCCACGAAAGCGCGCCAACGTCGCTTCGACGTCGGGCAAGCCGGCCGCGACCGGACGCGTCTCCAACACTTCACCCTCTGCATCGCCCGTGGTTGTGCGCTCGCCAAGCCGCATCGTCGCCTCGTACGTCTTATCGGCTTCGAGCAGATCTTGCGAGAATTTCGTCGCTTCGCCAAAACAAAGCGGCAACAAACCCGACGCGAGCGGATCGAGCGTACCGGTATGGCCCGCTTTCTGAGCAAGAAAAAGACGCTTTGCCCGCACGAGAGCATCGTTGCTCGAAAGCCCCAGCCCCTTGTCGAGCAGCAAAACGCCATCGAGCGCGCGGCGCGGCACGCGCGGACGTTGAGGTTGTTTCATCGATCAATCAATCGTCTTTCGCGCGCGTCGCGTTCGCTTCATCGATCAAGCGCGACATCTCGACGGCCTTCTCGATCGTTTTGTCGTAGTGGAAATGCAGCGTCGGCACCGTATGGATGTGCAAGCGCTTGAACAACAGATTGTGGAGATGCCCGGCCGCGTGGTTGAGCGCAACCTGCGTAGCCTGAGGATCGCCGGTCAGCGTCGTGAAGAAGACCTTCGCATGCGCGTAATCGGGCGTGAGCTCGACGCTTTGAATCGTGACGAGCCCGATGCGCGGATCTTTCACTTCACGAGCGATGAGCTCGGACAGATCGCGCTGAATTTGATCGGCGATCTGGACATTGCGGTTGGGAGATGTGCGTTTCTTCGACATGATGAACCCGCCTAGCGGATGGGGCGCAAAAAACAACGGGGCGGAGGAGGCTTGCTGCCTGCTCCGCCCCGAGCCGCGCGCTTGACGTTCAGAGCGTACGCGCGACTTCCGTGACTTCGAACACCTCGAACTGATCGCCTTCGACGATATCGTTGAAGTTCTTGATCGACATACCGCACTCGAAGCCTTGCTTCACTTCCTTCACGTCATCCTTGAAGCGCTTGAGCGAATCGAGTTCGCCCGTGAAGATGACGACGTTGTTGCGCAGCACGCGCACCGACGAGGAACGCTTGACCACGCCGTCCGTGACCATACAGCCCGCCACCGCGCCGACCTTCGGTACCTTGAAGACTTGGCGCACTTCGACCATGCCGGTGACGACTTCGCGCTTCTCAGGCGCCAGCATGCCCGACATCGCCGCCTTCACCTCATCCACGGCGTCGTAGATGATGTTGTAGTAGCGGATGTCGATGCCGTTCGTCTCGGCCAGCTTGCGCGCCTGAGCATCGGCTCGCGTGTTGAAGCCGATGATGACCGCCTTCGACGCCGTCGCCAGATTGACATCCGACTCGCTGATGCCGCCGACGGCACCGTGCACGATCTGCACGCGCACTTCGTCGGTCGACAGCTTCTGCAGCGATTGGACCAACGCTTCCTGCGAACCTTGGACGTCGGCCTTGACGATGAGCGGCAGCGTCTGCACTTCGCCCTCGCCCATCTGCTCGAGCATGCTTTCGAGCTTGGCGGCCTGCTGCTTCGCCAGCTTGACGTCGCGGAACTTGCCTTGGCGGAACAGCGCGATTTCGCGCGCCTTGCGCTCGTCCGGCAAAACGATGACTTCTTCACCGGCGGCCGGCACTTCCGACAGACCCTGGATCTCGACCGGAATCGACGGACCGGCTTCCTTCGTCGCCTTGCCCGTCTCGTCCAGCATCGCACGCACGCGGCCGTAGGCGCTGCCCGCCAGCACGACGTCGCCGCGCGCGAGCGTACCCGACTGCACGAGAATCGTCGCCACCGGGCCCTTACCCTTATCGAGCTTCGCTTCGATGACGAGACCCTTGGCAGGCGCCGCAACCGGAGCCGTCAGTTCGAGCACTTCGGCTTGCAGCAGCACGTTCTCGAGCAGATCGTCGATGCCCGCGCCCGTCTTCGCCGAAACGGGGACGAACGGCGAATCGCCGCCGTACTCTTCCGGCACGACGCCTTCGGCGACGAGTTCCTGCTTGACGCGCTCGGGGTTCGCCTCGGGCTTGTCGATCTTGTTGATCGCCACGACGATCGGCACGCCGCCCGCCTTCGCGTGGGCAATCGCTTCCTTCGTCTGCGGCATCACGCCATCGTCGGCCGCCACCACGAGAATCACGATGTCGGTTGCTTTCGCACCGCGGGCACGCATCGCCGTAAACGCTTCGTGACCCGGCGTATCGAGGAACGTGATGACGCCACGCGGCGTTTCGACGTGGTAAGCGCCGATATGCTGCGTAATGCCGCCCGCTTCGCCCGCCGCCACCTTCGCACGGCGGATGTAGTCGAGCAGCGACGTCTTGCCGTGGTCGACGTGGCCCATCACGGTCACGACCGGCGGACGCGGCAACTGCTCGGCATCCGTCGCTTCACCCTCGACGAGCAGCGCTTCCGGATCGTCGAGCTTGGCCGCAACCGCGTGATGGCCCAGTTCCTCGACGATGATCATCGCCGTTTCCTGATCGAGCATCTGGTTGATCGTGACCATCTGCCCCATCTTCATCATCACCTTGATGACTTCCGAAGCCTTCACGGACATCTTGTGAGCGAGGTCGGCCACCGTGATCGTCTCAGGCACGTGCACTTCACGCACGATCGGTTCGGTCGGCGCTTGGAACGACGTAGCTTCCTGATGCCGGCCGCGCCCCTTCGGGCCGCCGCGCCAGCCGCGGTCGACGCCGCCGCTCGTATCGCCGCGCGTCTTGATGCCGCGGCGCTTGGCTGCGTCGTCCTGCCAGCCGCCCTTGCCGCCTTGCTTCTTCTTGTCCGCCGAACCGGGCGCACTGGAAGGCTGAGCCGACGAAGGCGCAGCCGTGCCGCCCGCGGCCGGCTTGCGCGCGGCGGCGGGACGCGGCGATTCGCCGGCCGGACGCACGGGCTTGTGCAGCGTGCCCTTCGCTTCCGCCGCCTTCGCGGCTTCGGCGGGCTTCGCTACCGGCGCCGGCTCCGGCGCCTTCACCTGTGCCTTGCGCGGCGTGTTCATCATCTCGCGGATCGCGCGTGCCTCGGCCTCGGCCTTCTCACGGCGCTTGCGAATTTCTTCCTGTTCGGCACGCGCCTTCTCGGCGGCTTCGCGTGCGGCATCCTCGGCCTTCTTGGCCGCTTCGCGTTGTGCCGCGCGTTCGGCGGCCGCACGCTCGTCGTCCTCGGCCGTGCTGCGCTCGGCCTGCTCGCGGGCGGCAGCCTCGGCGTGCTCGGCCGCGGCCTCCGCGTGTTTTTTCGCCGACTCTTCCTCGGCGCGCTGACGCTCGGCCTCGGCAGCCTTCTCGCGCGCTTGGCGCTCGGCTTCCTCGCGCTCGAGCCGTTCTTGGCGCTCGCGCAACTCTTGAGCTTGCTTCTCGAGCAGTTCCGCTTCGCGGCGCGCTTCTTCCTCGCGACGCTGCAGCTCGGCGCTTTCATCGACGGCTTCGGCCGCTTGCGCGTCCGCCGCCTCTGCCGCAGCCGCGCCGTCCGCGGCTTCATCGCGCTTCACGAATACGCGTTTCTTGCGCACTTCGACCTGAATGGTGCGAGCCTTGCCCGTCGCGTCGGATTGCTTGATCTCCGACGTGTGCCGGCGAGTCAGCGTGATCTTGCGCTTGTCGGTATCGGCCGAGCCGTGCGACTTGCGCAAATGATCGAGCAGACGCGCCTTGTCCGATTCGGACAGCGCATCGTCCTCGCTCGCTTTCTGGACACCCGCCGCCTGGAGCTGCTCGAGCAGCACCCCGGCCGGCATTTTCAGTTCCGCGGCAAATTGGGCTACGTTGTTACTCGCCATTCATTCCTCTTAGTGCAAGGACCGATTCCTTGCGGTTAGCATCGGGTCATGCGATCGAATGATCGCTATCTAATCAGTGCGCCATGGTCATTCACTCACTGGAACCAGTGTTCACGTGCTTTCATGATCAACGCCTTCGCGGCTTCCTCTTGCATTGCGGTCATTTCGACCAATTCGTCGACGGCGAGCTCCGCTAGCTCGTCGCGCGTCTGGATCTGATGCTCGGCAAGCTTGGCCAGCAGCTCGGCATCCATTCCTTCCAAGCTCTTGAGGTCGAGCGCAACACCTTCGACCTTCTCTTCGTTGGCGATCGCCATCGTCAGCAACGCGTCGCGCGCACGATTGCGCAACTCGTGGACGGTGTCTTCGTCGAACGCCTCGATTTCGAGCATCTCGTTGAGCGGCACATAGGCGATCTCTTCGAGGCTCGTGAAACCCTCGTCGATGAGGATGTCGGCCACTTCCTCGTCGACGTCGAGCCGCGCCATGAACAAGTCACGCAGAACGCCGCGCTCCTGGTTCTCCTTCTGCGCCGACTCGTCGGGCGTCATGATGTTGATCTGCCAGCCCGTCAGCTCGCTGGCGAGACGCACGTTCTGACCGCTGCGGCCGATCGCGACCGCAAGCTCGCTTTCGTCCACGACGACGTCCATCGAGTGCTTCTCTTCATCGACGACGATCGACTGAACCGCAGCCGGAGCGAGCGCGCCGATCACGAACTGAGCCGGATCTTCCGACCAGAGCACGATATCGACGTTCTCGCCGCCGAGCTCGTTGCGCACGGCCTGAACGCGCGAACCGCGGATGCCGACGCAGGTGCCGATCGGATCGATGCGCTTATCGTAGGCCACGACGCCGATCTTCGCTCGCACGCCGGGGTCGCGCGCTGCCGCCTTGATCTCGAGCAGGCCCTGCTCGATTTCGGGCACTTCCATTTCGAACAGCTTCATCAGGAACTCGGGCGCCGTGCGCGAGAGTTCGATCTGCGGGCCGCGCGCCGTGCGGTCGACCTTGCCGATATAGGCACGCACGCGGTCGCCGACGCGCAGATTTTCCTTCGGAATAAGCTGATCGCGGCGCAGCAGCGCCTCGACGCGGCCCGATTCGACGACGAAGTTACCCTTGTCCAAACGCTTGACCGTACCGGTCATGATCTTTTCGCCGCGCTCGAGGAAATCGTTGAGGATCTGCTCGCGCTCGGCGTCGCGCACTTTCTGCAAGATGACTTGCTTGGCGGCCTGTGCACCGATGCGGCCGAATTCGATCGACGGAATCGGCTCTTCGATGAATTGATCGAGCTCGATGTCGGGCTGTTGCTCGCGCGCCTCGAACAGCAGGATTTCCTGATCCGGCTCTTGCAGGCCGGCTTCGTCCGGCACGACGCGCCACCGGCGATAGGTTTCGTGCTCGCCCGATTCCCGATCGATATGCACGCGAATGTCGACGTCTTCCTCGAAGAGCTTCTTGGTGGCCGAAGCAAGTGCGGCTTCGAGCGCAGCGAACACCACATCTTTATTGACGTTCTTTTCGCGCGCCAGCGCATCGACCAGCATCAGTACTTCGCGACTCATTGTTTCCGGCTCCTAAAGTCAACCTGCGGGACCAGGCGTGCGCGGTCCATGTCCGCGAGCGTGAAATCGAGCATCGCGGCGCCTTCCTTCCCTTCAAATTCCAAACCGATCGTTTCGCCGTTCGGCGCATGCAGGATGCCCCGGAACGTCTTGCGCCCGTCCAACGGCTTTTTCAATGTCACGACCGCCTCGCTGCCCGCGAAGCGCGCGAAATCCGCCAATTTCTTGAGCGGACGATCGAGCCCCGGCGACGACACTTCGAGCCGTTCGTAGTCGATGTTCTCAACCGTCAGAACGTGCTGGAGCTGACGCGTGACTTTTTCGCAATCCTCGATCGCAATGCCGGCGCTCTGGTCGATGTAGACGCACAGCATTCCACGACCGGTGCGCTCGAGGTCCACGAGCTCGTAGCCCATGCCCGAGACCGTGGTTTCTATCAGTTCCGTCAGTTGCACAGTGCCCTCTAAGGTGTTCGCGCTCGCGCGTTTCACCCACGGGGCCGCGCGCCGCGCCATGCCGGCGCGCGAGAAGATGCGTTACCCGAGATGCCGAACCGTTACCGCCAAAAAAAAAATGGGCGAAACGCCCATCATCTTCTTACCGGTGGTCGCACCTGAGCCGCACAGAAAGCCGCACGCCCAGCGACTTTGTAAGTTTAGCATTTTTCACGGCGCGTTGCAAAGCAGCGCGCCGTGCGAAGCCTCGCAACGAGGCCTTTTCGCGACAGCCGGACCGGTCGGCTCGGCCGGTCAATCAATCAATCAATCGCACCGCGGCATCGGAGGACCGCCGCGCCGCGCGAGCCGGTATCAGCGGCCGCGCGAACGACCGCGCGCCGCCGGACCCTGTCCGCCGCCGCGATTGCCGCCACCGCCACCACCGCCCCCCGAGCGATTGCCGCCCGATGCGCGATTGCCGTTCGCGTTCCCGCCGCCGAACGCACGCTTGCCGCCGCCCGCGCCCGACGGAGCACGATTGCCGTCGACGTCGCGCGGACCCCGGCCCTTCTGGCCGCCGCTCCCGCCGCCACGGTTGCCGTAGCCGCCGCCCAACGGATCGCCGAAACCGCCGGCACCGCCACCGAACCCACCGGCACCGCGGCGTCCCGCACCCCGGCCGGGCTGCTCGAAGCGCCCATGCGCGGTGAGCACCGGCTCGCGGTTGATGAAACCCATCGACGTCTGCATCGGATCAGGCTGGCGCCGCTCTTGATCCTGGCGGCGAGCGCCCTTCTCCTCGGTGGGCGCTTTGAGCCCAACGGCCGCCATGAGGCTGCGCACCTGGCTTTCCTCGAGCTCTTCCCAGCGCCCTCGGTGCAAGCCGCGCGGCAGTGAGATCGGGCCGTGGCGCGTGCGAATGAGCCGGCTGACCATCAGGCCGACCGCCTCGAACATGCGGCGCACCTCGCGATTGCGCCCTTCTGCGAGCGCGACGTGATACCAGTGATTCGTTCCCTCGCCGCCGCCGTCGCGGATGCGCAGGAAGTTCGCCGGGCCGTCGTCGAGCTCGATGCCGTGCAGCAGCTTTTGCCGCGCGCTTTCCGACAACTCGCCCACGACGCGCACCGCATACTCTCGCTCCACGCTGTAGCGCGGATGCATGAAGCGGTTCGCCAAATCGCCCGAGGTCGTCAGCATCAGCAAGCCCTCGGTATTGAAGTCGAGCCGGCCGACGGCGAGCCATTTCGCCGTCTTCATCGGCGGCAGCTTATCGAACACGGACGGCCGCCCTTCCGGGTCGGCATGGCTGACGATCTCGCCGGTCGGCTTGTGATAGAGCAGCACGCGCGGCGGCTTCGTCTGCACGCGCCGCTTGACGGGCTTGCCGTTGATCCGCACCTGGTCGGTCGGCATGATCCGCTGCCCGATATGCGCCGGCTCGCCGTTGACCGAGACGCGCCCCGCCACGATCAACTCTTCCATCTCGCGGCGCGAGCCCATGCCCGCTTCGGCCAAGACCTTATGGAGCTTCGGTGCGTCGTCGTCGGGCGCCAGCACGCGCTTTTGCGGCGCTTGACGGCCGCGTCGAAGCATCGGCGCGCGGACGCCGCCCGTTGCGCTGTTGTCGGCATCGAATGCAGGCGACGTCACATAGTCGAACAAGTCGTCCTGCGCCGCGGCGGCGGGCTCGCTCCGTTTCGCTTGCCGGCCTTTGCCCTTTTCCTTGTCTTGACCACCGGACGCACCCGCGTCCGCACGGCGGCCGGCCTGGGCACGCCCACCCTTTTGCCCGCCTTTGCGCGGCCCGCGTGCCGGCGCGGCGGAGCCGGGCTCCATCGCGGAAGCCTCGGCCGGCGCCTGCGCATCGCCCCCTTCGGAGCCGCCTTGACTCGGCGCCTGCTCGCCGGCCTCGCTCTTGGTCTTGGCCGCCGCGCGGCGCCGCGCGATCAAGCTGCGTGGACCTCGGCGCAAGCCGCGGCGCGGACGCTCTTGATCGCCCGCTTCCGCGATGTGGGCGCCCTGCTCGGACTCGCTTGCCGGCGCGCGCTGCGCGTCGTCGCGGCCCGCGGCGTCAGCGGCAGGCCCTGATGCGGACCAATCGGTGTCGTGGGTATTCGTCAAAACAACCTCAAATGTCAATTGCGCGCACCCGTTGCAGGTGCTGCGTGCGTTCGATTACGTCAGGCCCGTCGAGAAGCCGGTTCGTCGTCGGTATAAGTGTCCGTGTCGGCATCGTCGGCCGACTCGCCGCGCTCCGATTCGTGCGCCGATTCGCCGGACGCGTCCGCCGATTGCTGCACGTCGGCCGGCGACGGCGCACCGTCTTGCGTGCTCGCTGGCGGCTCGGCATCGGCATCGCGGGCCGAATCCACATCCGCATCCGCGCCCCGACCCTCGGCACCGCTGTCGTTCGCCGCTTCGACGAGCGACGCATCCTCGGGAAACTCGATCGCGTGCTGCGCGAGCAGCTCCGCCGCGTTCTGCGTCGTCGGATCCTCGAGCGGCGGGAGTTCGTCGAGCGCCTTCAGCCCCAGATCGTCGAGAAACTGCTTCGTCGTGGCGTAGAGCGCCGGGCGGCCCGGCACGTCGCGATGGCCGATCACCTCGACCCAACTGCGGTCCTCGAGCTGCTTGATCACCTGCGTGTTCACGGTGACCCCGCGGATTTCTTCGATATCGCCGCGCGTGACCGGTTGCCGGTACGCGATGATCGCGAGCGTCTCCAAGACAGCGCGCGAATACTTCGGCGGCTTTTCCGGGTGCAAGCGATCGAGATAACCACGCATGGCCGGCTTGCTTTGAAAACGCCAGCCGGACGCGAGCCCGACGAGTTCGACGCCTCGCCCGGACCATTCGCTTCTCAGATCCTCAAGTAACGCACGGACTGTATCCGCCGAGATCGCATCGGCGAAGAGCTTACGCAAGTCGCCGACCTTGAGCGGCTCTTGCGCGCAAATCAAAGCAGTCTCGAGGACGATCTTCGCCTCTTGGGTATTCATGCAGCTAGGTCAGACCCTGTGGTCAACGAACCGGATCAAACAGACGATATGGAACTGAAGACGCGCTCGCCCGATTTTGATCGGTCATATTGATGGGAGCACGGACCGGGGGGACGGCGAATCGAGCAGCGCTCGAGCCAGGCCCAGCCGGACGAAGCAGCGGTTTTCCGGAGAAGGCGCCGCGTGACTGAACGCCATCTTACGCAAAAAGCCCGGGAGCGTAAACAGCGAATCGCGCGCCTCTTGCGTGGCGTAAAGCGCACTGCGGCTCAAATATTGAACATCGGTTGCGCCCCCTCGGAATCGACGAATCAGTGAGTCATGCTGCAATCGCAAAGCAATCCGCGTGCACGGCATGCGCCCGCCACAAGCGACTCGCGAGCATGTGCTTCGGTTCCGAGGATGCTCATTTATCGCATCGCAATAAGCGGGCGCCGCCGCACTCCCTATGCGCCAGGCTGCACAAGATTGGTGATTGCCCTGATTTTCGACCCCGGCGTTTTGGCGTCTTATACGCCCCTAGCTGACGTCCCCGCAAGGCCGTTGCGACGGGGCTTCCAGGCATTCGCCACCCACATGGCACGCTTCATGCGTTGCACGGCGCACAGCAAGACGGCGCGCTGCTGGACGGCCGATATCGTTCGCGGCGCCCGCCGGCTCGCTCGACATCCGCAAAGGTGTCATCGGGGTGCGCGGCACGGGGCAACGCACCGGGGTCAGTTTCGCTGAGGTGAGGACATATGGTGTTCGACGATTTGAGAGATAACGAATGGGCACTGGTCGAAGCGCTGTTCTGCGCCGAGCCTGCTCGAAGCGAGCGACGCGGCCGCCCGCGCGTCGAAGCGCGTGCCGTCGTCAATGCGGTGTTGTGGGTGTTGTCCACGGGCGAGGGATGGTCGAAGCTGCCGGGCCGCTACCCGTCGCCGCCGACTTGCCGCCGCCGCTTCGACGAATGGCAAGCCGACGGCACGCTCGTTGAAATCGTCCAGCGCCTGGGGACTTGCGGACGCCAGATCTCGCTGCGCGGACGCATCGGCACCGCCTCCGTCAAGCCGCCCGCCCCCCGCAGCCCGGACCGCCTACGCGGCGCATTCTGGACCAATCCGGAATCGTGGCGCGCGCCCGCCAAAATGGCCTGAACGTCACTTCCTCCTCGGCCGAATAGACCACCGCGCGGGCACCGCTCGCGGAACCGCGCGGAGCAGGCACGGGGCGCCAACGGGCGCGGTACGATCTCCGCATGCATGGCTCTTCTTCCCCGCCCCCAGTCGGGTGCGTGCTCGAGCGCCTCAGTTCCGAAACATCCATTTACTAATATTTACAGCGCCCTTTCGCCGGCACGCCTATCGTGTCGACATGCCGATATGCAGCCGGCCCCTTTGCGCCGGATAGTTCCGAATGAAGGCAGCGATTCGCGCAGCGGGAGCGTTGATGTGCAGCATCGCAGTGGCGCATGCCGCGCTCGTCCATGCGCAACCCCCACGCGCGCCCATGCCGCGTCCGCCGGAGATTCCGGCCGACTGGCACGCGCCGCGCCCAAACGCGCCCCCGGCTGCATCCGCCCCGGCGCCACGCGGCAATTTGCGCGGCGACATCGAAAACAACGCCCGCTGGAGCGATAACGGCGCGCGCCCTCACTCGCCGCCCAAACGTTGATTGCGGCGTCCGCGCGGCGCTCACGCGATCCGGGTGAAAATCAAGGGAACCACTGGCCTCGTGGCTAGTCGGAGTGATTGCCATGAGCACAGCGTGGCAGCAGAAATATCCGGTACCCGTATCCTCGCGATACGGGTTTTTTTAATGATATTTCGTGGCGAAAGCTCGATGGACGGACGGGGAAACGCAAAAAGTGGCTTATGATCGCTCGATCGCGGCGGCGGCTTCGCTCGGTGCGTACTCGCCCGCTTTCGCATCCGTCCAAGTCAGCGCGCGCTCTTCGCGGGCAAGGCGGTTGAATTCGGCTCGCCCCTTATCCGTCAGAACCGCGATATCGACAGGAGCATGAAAGCCCGCGCCCGGCGCCACCGTGCGCTGGCGGACGGTTTCCATCAAGCCGAGTCCTCGCAGATATTCGAATACACCGGGGCGCTTGGCCCACGGAACCTGACGATATTGCACTCGCCTAAGCGCTTCGAGCACCGCTTCGTTGGAATACGTGGTCATCTCGACTCTTTCTTAAAGTGCGGCCACCGTCGTGAGTGACGGCGCATATCTTACGGCGTCCGACGCCGGTGAGCGCCAGCCGAAACCATACGTTACCCTATCTCAATTGATCATATTCACTTTATTCGCGCTTTTTTCAGCGGTTTTCGTGCTATGGCGCCGAGCGAGGAAGGCGATCATCGTCGCAGCCCTCGCTCTATTTTGGCTGCTGTCGGCCGGATGGCTGACGGCGCCGCTGCTCGCCGCCGTCCAAGGCGATGCAGCGCACTACCTGCCGCCGAAGTTCGGCCCCCGCACCGTCATCGTCATGCTCGGCGCCGGCACGCGCCACGATTCGCAGGGCAGGCTGGTGCCGATGCCGGACGTTTTCCCGCGAATCGCGACGACAGCCTCGATGTATGCGCAATGCAAGCAGGCAAACCGGCATTGCGAAGTCATCGTCAGCGGCGGCAATCCGGAGAGATACGAAGCATCGGAAGCGGATACGTATGCGCCGTATCTACTCGAAGCGCATGTCGCACGCGACGATCTCGTGCTCGAAAACGAAAGCCTAACGACGTATGAGAACGCGAAGTACGTCGCACGTATTTTGCGCAATGAACATTACGATTCGTTGATGCTGGTGACGTCGGCTTACCATATGCCGCGCGCGCTGCTCGATTTTCATCGGTTCGGGCTCGCCCCACAGCCGGTGGCGGCACCCGGCCGCGTCGTCCGCTGCGGCTTGCTGCCGCGCCGGCCGAATTTGTCGGCGGCCAACGTGGCGCTACATGAATTGATCGGCTTGGCCCAGTTCCATGTTTATCGTGCGTTGGGCTGGTTCTGAGGCGGAAGTCCCGACATGTAACGAGACGTAACGGACCGTCGCATTTGCTCCACACGAATCTCGTCGTTGGGCTTATGCTGGCTAGAATTTACAATGTCCAGCCGGACGGGCAGTATCTGGACCAACCATCCATCCACTTTTCGCACGGAGGCAATAATGAAGAAAGCGTCCCTGACTGTCATGTTTTCCCTGTCGCTGCTGGCCGGCGCCGCTTACGCGCAAACCGACGAGGGCGGTGTCATGATGAGCACCGATCCGGCCAAAGCCGCCGACGTCGAGCAGCGGGCCCAGGCGCTCGCGCAGCAGCAAGAGCAGATGCAGCAGATGCCGATGCAAGAGCACGAGCACATGTCCAAGAAGATGATGCATCACCACCCCATGCACAAGCATGCCGCAAAGGGCAAGGCCAAGGCCGACAAAGCCGAGGCGGCCAGCGGCGCGAGCCAATAAACGCCCGCGGCTAAACGCCGCGAGTCCGTGACGAGCCGAAGCCGGTCCTGCCGGCTTCGGCTTTTTCATGTCCGCAAAACTGCGCGGGCGGTATGCTAAAGTCGCGCACCGAACATTTCGCAAACCGCGCGCACCCTGGGCGGAGAGGACAGCATGAGCAACATCCAGTTGGATATCGAATGGACCGAAGCGGCATCGCGCAAGATCGAGAAGTTGATGCCGCGCGGCTCGCAAGAAGCGTTTCTGGCATTGCCGCCCGTCGAATGCCTGCCGATGGAGGGCGACGTCTTGTTTCTCGGGCCGGCCGGCAAGCAGCAGCCGTTCATCGTCGTCGAGCGGCAGTACCATCACGACGGCGATGCCGATTGGACGATCATCCTGATTCTGGACGTGCCCCAAGCCAGCCACTGAAAGGCGGCGATTCGTTCGTTGTCCTAACGAACCCGGCGATCGCAAGCATAAAAAAATACCCGCGTTCCGTGGAACGCGGGTAAAACCGTCGCCCTACGAGGATAGGCGACGGGGCCACCGTCGCTCGCGCGAACACGCGCGAACCGCGTCTTTTCCCATCTTTTTCGAGGCGGTGCGCCGAATGGATTCGGCTGCGGTTGGGTTGGGGTTTGGTTGCGACCGCAATCGAATGCGAGCGCGTTCCCACAACATTCTGCAGCAGTGATTTATAGATCGGAGCCCGCCTCGGCCTCCCTGCATTTTGCCCTACGGCACGCTAAAAGCAGCTTACGTGCCATGCCAAGATGGGCGCACAAACCATTGATAGGAAAGAAAAAAGGAACATCGTCGGCACGCCGAATCGTTTCGCGGGCGAAACGTAACATCGCGACGTTACCCCGTAACGTCGCGTGACATTCGGCGTCGAGTGTGCGAACGCGGACCGGGCGGTGCGATTGACGCATGATTGACGCCGCACATGAAAAAACCCGCCGGGATGCGGCGGGTTTTCGTCAACGTTCGGCCGGTGAACGGCGGGTGTCGTGTCGATCAGCGCAGTTGATCGACGAGCATCGACATGATTTCCTTGGCTGGCCGCGAACTCTCGACGTTGCCCTTGTCGTCCACGACCGCCACGCGCGTCTGGTTTTCGGTCACGGCCTTCACGTTCACGAGATACTGCTTCGCGACCTTCTCCTTGCGGCCGTGAAACACCTGGCTCCAGAAACCCTGCTCGTCCGAGCTCTTGTCCTGCGGATCGACGTAGCGAATCTGATAAAGCCCCTTCGTGCGATCGCGGTCGTCGACGGTGAAGTTCGAGCGGTCGAGCGCAAGCCCCACGCGCGCCCAAGCCTGCTCGTAGGATTCGTTCAGCGTCACTTCAGTCGACGTATATTGCCCGTTCGTTGCCGCGCTCTCCGCCGTTCCTTGGCCCTGAGCCACGAACTGCGCATTGCGGGCCGCGATGGCGGCCTCGTCGGCGTTGGGCTTACCACCCTTCGTGCCGGCCGCGGCACTTGCCGCAACGGGCGCGATGTCCGCCGCAACCGGCCCTGCCGCATCGCCGCGCGCATCGGCCACCGCGAGCCCTGCCATCAAGCGCTTCAGGTATTCGAGTTCGAGCGCCGGATCGTTGGGCTTCGGCACCCACGTCGTCGTGTCGTTGTTCAAGCCTTCCAGCGCCTCGCGCATGCCCTTTTGGCTAATGAACACATACGTGCCGCCGTTCGGTGCCGATTCGAGACGCGTGCGGAACTTGTTACGCTCGGCGGCGACGTAGGCGTTGCCCATCGCCTTCGAGATCGTGTTGCGGATGAGCCCCAGATTGATTTGTGGACGCGTTTCGTTCCAATCCGTCTCGAGCACGTGCTTATCGCGTTGATCGACGACGAGCAGGAAGCCCTGCTCCTGCCAGAAGCGGCGAATGCGCGGCCATACTTGATCCGGCGTGCGATTATCGATGACGAGCCAGCTTTCCGTGCCGTCGCGCTGGATGTGCATCCCTTGGACCGGGGGCATCACTGCCGTTTCGGACGGCGCGGTTTTTTGCACTCGAGCGAGCGCCGAAGCCGACGTTTCACCGCCTTCAGGCGGCAGCGAACGCTGATCGGCGGTTTCGTCGAGCAGGTTCGGCGGCACGGCGAGCGAAGCCTGCTTCGACTTCGAATCGCTCTTGTAATCGATCTGGGTGGGAGACGGGGAGCTGCAACCGGCAACGAGGCAGCCGGCCAAAACCAAAGCGGCGAACCGCGAGGTAAAACGAAGATCGGTCATGTTCGGGAAATCCTTGCGCCTTCGCCGCCAGTGTGTGAATGGATCAGCCGAGCATTTTACCGGACGCGGCGGGGCATGTGTAGAAACACAGCCCCGGGCCCCGGAGAGTAGCTGATCGATCGAGGCGCGGGCCGCCGCTTCGCCGCTGCATCGTTCGCGTCTCTACCGCTTCGACCACGCGGCAAGACATGGCGCCCAGCGCATCAAGACCCGAGCGAGCCGCCTTGCTCGAGGATATGCTGCAGGGCTGCGGACTTTGCGGCCTCCTCGGCCTGCTGCGCCGTGTCGAACGGGCCGCGAGCGACGTGGACGACCGGCCAATCGGCTTCGTCGCCGGGGTCGCCCGACACGCGGAAGCGCGCCGCGTAGCCGCTCGGCTGCGCCGGCACGACTTGGATGTCGACCGACACGCCTTCCAGTTGATGCCGCATGAAGCCATCCATGGCTACCTCCTCACTGCTTGCGAACGGACGGACGGACACGGACATGCTAGCACCGGCGCGCGCGAGGTTCGCAGCGCCTCGATCAACGCTCCGTATCGGCCAGCGCGGGCGGGTTGGCCAGTTCCGACGGCGCTAGCCAGCGGAAGGCCTCGAGCTTGTCGCCATTGAACGTGCATTCGGCCGCGGCGGCTTTGACGATGGGCTTGGCTGCGCCGTGCGGGGCGCTTGCGCCTGATGCTGCCGATGCTGCCGATGCTGCCGATGCTTTGAGCGTACCTTCGAGCACGACACGCGAACCGCCGATGCCGACGCCGACATGCGAGATCGACAGTGTTTCGAGCGGCGCGGCCTTGCCGGCGGCTTCGCGCATTTGCGCCTTGCAAGCGCTGGGATTCGAGTACAGCGTGCAGCCGCCGGTCAGGAGCGGCGCGATAGCGAGCAGCGCGGCCAGCGAAAACGCAGGCTTGTTCATCGGCGGTCCTCATTTCCCAAAGGGGCGCCATTTTAGCCTAGGACGCGCTCGGCCATCCGCCAATCCCACTCTTGACGACCCCGCGCTGGCGGAATTCGATGCGACCGGTGGTAGAATCGCGTCCGCCCTGCCCGGGTGATGAAATTGGTAAACATAGCGGACTTAAGCAATTGAGTGCCCAGCCGGAAACGGTTGGTGCAGAACCCTTCAAATTCGGTGAACCCCCTGGCCCCTGTCCCCGCGCAAGCGCGGCAGTCCAGCCGAGGCAACGCCGAGCCAAGCCCGAAAATGATGCCGCAAGGCTGTTTCGCGGAAGGTGTAGAGACTAGACGGGGGGCGCCTAATGCGGCGATGCGCGCGAGATGATCGTGGGCGTCGCGATGGCGAAGGCATAGTCCAGCGCACGAACGGCGCTGCGCATAGCGCGCAGCGCCGGCATCGAAAGATGTAGTGTGACGAAAATCCGCCGCCTCACGGCTTGCCGGTTCGAGTCCGGTCCCGGGCACCAGGGATATGTTCCGGCTTGTGCCGATGTGTTCGCGCACGGCACGCGCGAATCGCGAACTCGTCACTCTTTAAATCGTGCAACAGGCCGTTGCACGATTGCCTTGGCCTCATATCGTGACCTTGCTGGACAAGCTCAAGGAGCCGGGCGCACGCAATGGGTATGCGGCCCAGTCGATCGAGCACGGCTGGTCGCGCAACGTGCTTGCGATGCAGATTGATACCCACGCTTATTCGCCTCCTGCCGGTGCCGCGATCCCCCATTTTGATGCGCGACTGCCACCACCGCAATCCGATCTAGCGCGCGAAGCATTGAAGGATCCGTACGTGGTGCCGCGGTACGCGGTGGCAACTGGCGCGAGAGCGCCGAGGACGGCGACGCCTGTCTTTGACGGCGGGGATCAGCCGTTCAGTTGCGACTCGACGTTGAGGACGATCCGGGCGACCGGGTTGTTGTCGGCGGAAGCCGGAGCGAACTTGATCTGGGCAAACGTGACAGCAGCGAAAGCGACGACGACGAGTGCAGCAGATGCGGCGATGCGGGGAATGTATTTCACAGGGACTTCCTTTTGAGGTGTAGGCAGAAACTGGCGAAGCTGACAGGGGGCCGAATCACGTCGGCGCCCTTCTGTCGACAACCGACAAGGCCGCACACGGGGTCCGATCGCGCCTCTCGATCTGGACCGCACTGCAAAAATCGGGCGACCCAAGCCCAATTACTATAAGGCTTTTACCCGTGTGTGCAGTGCGACATGCGGTCGCCAGTGGGTGCTTAATTCGCGAGCGACGTTCCATGACGTTTCCGATAGCACCACACGCCAACTTGCCGTGCCTCGCCCGGTGTCAGTACATCAATACTCAAACCTCAAACGCACGCAATCCTTAGAGCTGCAACGTCTCGTTGGCGTCGATCGCGTTGAGCAGTCTCACAACGACTTCTCGCGTTTCACTGAGTTCGCGCAGCCGAACGTCGAGCTTTTCGACTTCGCCGCGCAGCAACGCACGCGCTTGAACGCATGGATGAAACACAGGTTTCTCGCCGAGTACGCAAGGCAGCAACAGCCGAATACTGCTGATCTTCAATCCTGCTGCGCTGAGCATCCGGATGCGCTGGGCGGCGTCCACTTCGTCGAAACCGTAATCGCGGTAGCCCGAATCGGTCCTCTTGGGATTGAGCAGGCCTTCGTGTTCGTAATACCGCAGCATCCTCTCACTGATGCCGGTCCGGCGAGCCAGTTCTCCGATACGCATGAGATCTCCCGAAAGATACGCTTGACCTTGACAGCGCTGTCAAAGTCTAACCTCTTTCGACCGGCCGGATTGCCCGCCGCTCCATTCGTCGAGGAACCCCATATGACACCATCCGATGACACGTTCGACGGAACGTTTCCGTTTGCGCCGCGCTTCAGCGATGCTGCCGGCTTTCGCATGCACTACGTCGATGAAGGACCCGCAGATGGCGAGGTCGTCATCTGCCTTCACGGGGAACCGACGTGGGGTTATCTGTTTCGTGATCTGATCGAAGCACTCGCGGGCAACTACCGTGTGATTGCACCCGACCACATGGGATTCGGCAAGAGCGAGACGCCGGGACATCGCACGTACTGGCTACAGGATCATATCGACAACCTAGAAAAGCTCGTGCTTGCCCTGGATTTGGACGACATCACGCTCATCATGCACGACTTCGGCGGCCCCGTCGGCATGGGGCTCGCCGCACGGCATCCCGGCCGCATTCGCCGAATCGTCAGCACGAACGGCCCGACGCCGTCCGGGCAAAGCACGTTATTCGACCGGCTGAACGCGAATGCCGCGGTCTCGCCATGGTTCCAGTGGATCGTCCGCGCCAATTCGCAAGGCCGTCTCGAACCCGTGCTGGAGGAACTCGGCTTCAATATCCTGAGTACCTTGAAGCTCAACGGCTTCGAAAACCACACTCGTATCGACGATACGTGGCTGCGTGCCTATGGCTCGCGTTTCGCTGTGCCAACCGACAGTGCCGGCGCCATTGGCTGGGCAAAGGGCTTCGCGATAGGGGCGCATCGTTTTGAAGTGCCGGACCCGGCAGCACTCGACGCCATCCGCTCAAAGCCAGCGCTCGCCATCTGGGGGGAGGCCGATCGCACGCTGGCAGCTGAACACTTTCTGCCGCTGTTCAGCGAAATCTTTCCGATGGCGCCGATTCATCGCCTCGCGGGCGTCGGCCATTACTGCTTCGAGGATGCGCCGCAAGAGATCGCCGAACTGATTGCCGGATTCTTGAAGGCCAACTGACCACTCACTCGTGCTCGGCCGGTCCTCAAGACCGGCTTGGTGCGTCCGGGACCATGCGTTTCAATTTTTCTCGGCAGCGTGGCGCTGCATTGCGCGTCGCACAGCCTCATCGCCCGCTTTCAATTCCCAGCCGAAAAGACGCTCACACCGCCGCCAACGGCAACGTTTCAAGCCGATCAAGGATCACCTCTTTCATGCCTTGCGGCGTCGGAAGCGCGTCGAGCATCTTCGGCCACGTGTCCCGAGCGGCGGTTACCGCTGCTTTCACCGCGGCGGTCGCGATGCGCTGGGCGATGCCTGCGGCCTTAGCCAGTTCCGCGTAGGTATCGAGCGTCTGTGCGCGCTGCATGCGATCGACGGCGACGTTCGTCCCATACGTGGAGAACCCCGGCAACGCGGCGACGCAAACGATGTCGTACGCTGGGCTCAGCTCCGGGTGGACCTTGTCCGCGTAGAGGACCGAAAAATTCTTGAGGTGCGCATCGCTGTTGCCGATAAGCGTGTTGACCGCTTGCCGCACAAAGAATTCGCGGACGTCCCTCACGCCGCGCGGGCTCAGCGCGTTGAGCAAACTCAGCAGCAGACGGAACTGCTCCTCTTTCCCATACTTGGCAGCCGGCATGCGTCCCAGCATCTGGCAAGCATCTTCTGCGTGGATGCGCTCGTTGCCTGGTCGATCGTAGCGCTCGACTGCGAGAAACGACGTCGCCGTTCCTGCAATGGCCTGCAGTCCCTCGATGTCGATGGCGGAAAGATTCATCGGCTCGCACGACGCAACGTTGACCCCGGCCGCTTTGGCAAGTTGCATCGCGACGTACTCGTTGAAGATCTGCGAGTCGTCGTTTTTGGCGGGAAGCTTGGCGATGACATCGGAAAGCTTGCCGTGTCCCGGCATCGTGTACCGCTTGCCCTTGTTCACGGTCGAAAGCGCGAGCTTGTTCTGCACGCCCGAAATGGAAGCGGCGCCTTCGGTGGCCCCCTCTGTTACGCTCATTTCGAGATTGTCGGCACCGCCGGTGGCACCGAACGTTCGCGCATAGGCTGGGATGCTGTGCGCGTCGGCGGGAGGCTGAACGACAACCGCGCCGGGCAGGTCTTCACCGGCGGCTGCCAGTACGCCGAAGTCATCCCGATCGTCCGGATTGTGGCGAGTCGCTTCTAGCCGCTTGCGCAGATCGCTTTCTGGGAGAAGCCCGGCAAAGAATGGCGGAAGCTTGCCGCCCGTGTTGTAGAGCGCCGGGTGGAAAGCGTTCGAAAAAATGTCCGCCGCGATCGCGGGAGTGCCTGGGATCGCCATCGACAAGCTGAGCGTCGGCGCGCCATTGGCAGCCTTGAACGACTCGGACGGCACGAAGCGGCAGTGTCCGGCAAGTTCGCAAAGGTAGCCACAGAGCTCGCCGTAAAGCCGCACCTCCAGGTAGCGCGGATGGATTGCGTCGGTCATCGGCGCTCCTTCAGAAACATCTCTGCCGCACTGGGCGCCTCGAGATCCGGCCCGGTACCCTTCCCGGCCAGGACCTGGCGGACCGCTGCGAGTTGCTCTTTCGGCACGAGCACCCATTGCGCGTCCAAACCTGCCGCGAGCGCATCTAGCGTGTTGCTCCGGGCGTCGTGCCGGCCCGCCAAGGTCGCGGATAAATTAGGGCGAGCGATGCCCGTCAGTTCGCCCAACTCAGTGAGGGACATGCCGCGGCGCGAAAGAAGCGCCCTAATTTGGTCCACGAATGACATTTCATACGCCGGGCAGTCAAGTTATGGAAAATTATACGCCCAGCCGCTGCGAATCAGGAGGCGCTGTATGGAATATCATACATCGAGGATACAGAGTATAATATTTCATACATGCGCCACCCCCGCTCGTTTTTGGCGCGTCGGCGATAACTTGTTCGCGAAGTTCCGGCGTTATCCGCGGATTGCGCACCCGCAACCGAGTCAAATTCGAAAGACGGATATGCGAAGCCGTTTTTACACGGATGAGCGTCACCGGCCCGCAGCCAACGCCGACTGCGCGCGCTGCAGCCATTCGCGGTTGTGCTCGCGTGCGTAGCGCGGCCAATGCTTGCCGTCTTGCACGATATCTTCGAACAAGGCGGTGGCGCGCCGGCGATCCGCCTCGCTCGGCTGCGCCGCCAGCCAATCGGCGAACAAGCACCGAGGAGCCGCATCGCTCGCGCACGACAACGCCGCTTCGAACGCGGCACGCGTGTGCGCCGAGCCCAGCGCCGCCGATACGCGCGCATACAGCAAGGCAGGTTCGGCCTTGTTGCGCGACTGCGGATCAGCCTTGAACAGCTGCGTCAACGTACTCTCCGCTGACTCGTAACGACTCAATTCGAACTGCGCGCGCGCCAAGCCTGCGAGCAGCGCCGGATCATCGGCGAACGGCCCGTTCGCAGCGGCCTCGTAATGTTCGATCGCTTCCTGCGGATTGCCGGCTTCCAGCAGCGCCGCGCCGAGGCGCATCCGATTCGCCACCGTTGGCGCACGGTCGAATTCGGCCTGGCTTTCGCGCACGGCGCGATTCGGATCGACGAACTGCGTAATGGCCCGCGCAGCCACATACGCCCCACGCGACTGACGCAGGCTCGGCAAGTAGACCGCGAAGCAATACACGAGGCTGCCGATCATCGGGAAGGCGAAAAGCAAGAACAGCCAGTAGATGCTCTGTTGGTGACGCACGGCATGCACCGCGAAACAAATCGCAACGATGACGTGAAGACCAATCCCAAAGAAATAAGGCATGATGCGTTCGTTGAACTCTCGTGTTGGAAGCCCCGGCAGGATAAAGCACCCGCCAGCTTCCGAAAATATGGCCCAGGCCCCTTAAGCCACTCTTAAGAGAACGGGCAACGGGAACGGCAGCGGACCTGCCGAAACTCGCTGGCGCCGCCATAGTCGAAAGTAGCGTCCCTGGAGGCTCCACATGAAGGCTTTTCCGTACCTCGCGGCGTCGATTTTCATGGCCGCCGCGTCGTTCTCGACGCTCGGCTACGCCCACACCCAAACGCCTCGACCGGCAGGCACCGCGGCCAACGAATGTGCGGTGAGCGCCGATCCTTCGATCATTCCGACCGGCTCCGCGTCGAAACCGCCGGTGCTCAGCGTGGGTGTCAGCGATCCCAATACGAAGCTGAACCTGCCCTGGTTCCTCACCGACGCCGTCAACGCGATCAATACGCATCAATCGGCCCGTTGCTTCGCGCGTGCGCTGCGAAGCGGTATTTGATCACCCGCTGTACCGATCCCCCGCGATACGATGACGACGATACCAGAGCTCTACGGCCACCCCTTCGCCGCCTACGTATGGAAGCCGCTCATCGCGCTGTACGAACGCGAGGTGGCATTCGCGTTCCGGACGATCGATCCTGATCATCGCGAGAACCGGGCACGCAACTAGCGCTCGGCGCTGGCGAACGAGGCACCGCCGCGCTCCCGTTCCGTTCCGCCACGCCCTACCCTACGCCTTCACATCGGCAGCCGCCTCGGCCGCTCGCACCCGCCCCTTGGGCGCGAAATACCAGATAGCCGCGGCGACTTGCATCGCCACCAGGACGGCCCATACCGTTCGATGCGCCGCGCTCGCGTAGTGACCATCGTGCATCGGCCAACGCCCGAGCGCGGCCCCGATAGCGACTTGCAGCGCGAAGATTGCGAGGAATATCACGAGCGTGAAAGACGTATTGACTCGCCCGAGCAGCCGTGCCGGAAAATGCTCGGCCAATACGGCGTATGTCAGGATGCCCATCCCTCCCAACGCGCCGTACGCCGCCCACAGCACCGTTTCAGGAAGCGGCACGCGCGCTGCGATCATCGCCTGCACGACGACGAACGAGAGCATCGTCACACCCGAAGACAAATAGACGCTGACGCCTCGGCGCTCCAACGCGCGCGCCAGCGCGCCGAATCCCAGGTTGCCCGCGATGAACGCGGCACCCAGCACCGACACGAGCGTTGCGGCGCGTGCAGCCGCGCCCGGCACGCCCGCCAGCGCGACGTCGCGCAAATATGGCCCGACCCAAAGCGACTGCATTGCATAAAAGACGCTCTGCGTGAGCCCGGAAAACGCGCCGAGCTTCCAAAACGCACGGCTGCTCAGTACGTGCCACGTCCCCTTGAATTGATCGATCAGGCTCGTGTGCGGATGCGCCTCCTGCTTCGATGGCGCACCGACCCAGATCGCTGCCGCGGCGGCGGCCGTCAACACGGCGATGCCGGTCCCCACCGAGCGCCAGCCCGTGACCGACAGCAGCCACGAAAGCGGGGCGCCCACGGCGACGCCGCCCATCCCCCCTGCCGCCATCACGATGCCGTTGACGAACGTGAGCTGTCCGACGGCGAAATGCTGCGCCGTGGCCTTGAACGCGCCGCCGAGGCAGGCCGATACGCCTACCCCGATCAAGAACCGCCCCACCATCATCGCGCCGAGGTCGTCGGCCCGGCTGAACGCCAGCGCGCCGGCTGCCGCGATCAACATCACGCACGCCGTCACGCGGCGCGCGCCGAAGCGATCGAGCAAGACCCCCACCGGGATCTGGGCACCCGCAAAGCCAAGAAAATAAAGGCTAGTGAGCGTGCCCAAATCGGCCGGCGACAGCCCGAGGTCATGAATGAGGAACGGCGCGAATCCTAGATTGACGCCGCGAAACAGGTAAGAAATGAAATACCCGAGCGAAAAGACGATGAGCAAGCGTAACTGCGTCAGCCTCATGACAGGAGCGATGTATCGAGTTCGTAAGTTGGCTCAATTATTCGCGACGATCGACGCGCGCGCCAACGAGAGATATTTGCCGAACATTGTGAGTAAAATTTGACGGCATGACGACCTCCCTGCCTCCGCTCCAAGCACTGCGTGCCCTTGAAGCCGCTGCCCGCCGGCGCAGCTTCAGCCGTGCCGCCGAAGAACTGCATTTGACGCACAGCGCCGTGAGCCATCATTTGCGCGGGCTCGAGGAACAACTCGGCGTCGAGCTGTTTCGCCGCGCGGGCGCGCGCATGATCCCGACGGCGGCCGGCGCCCAGTTGGCCGAACGCGTCCGCCACAGCCTGGACGATCTGCGCGATGCTCTCGATGCCGCTCGGCGCGGCGCGCCGGGCAGCCATGGCGCGACCCGGCTCGAACTGAGCGCCATGTCCGACTTTCTGTCGATCTGGCTGATCCCGCGGCTAGGCGATTTCTACGACCGCCACCCGCTGATCGATCTGTCGCTGCATATGCACGCCGACGTCGCGCCGCCCGATCCTTATTCGGTCGACATCGGTATCTGGCACCGCCGCGTCGACGAGCCGGGCTTCCAGATCCGCAAGCTGCTCGACGATCAGGTGATCGCGGTATGCGCGCCCGCTCTGCTTGCACGCTATCCGGACTTCACGATCGAGCATCTTCCGCGAATGCCGCTGCTGCATTTTTCCCGGCGATCTTGGCACGACTTTTTCGAAGCCGCCGGCCTGCAAGCCGCGGAGCCGGAGCGCGGCCCCGTCTTCAACGATGCGGGCATGCTGCTGCAAGCGACCGTCAACGGGCAAGGCGTCGCAACGGCTCGGCTGCAGTTGGCACAGGATTACCTCGCTCGCGGAGAACTCGTGCAAGTGGGCCAGGTGCGGATTCCGGCATCGCTCGATTATTTCTTCACCTGGCGCGACGGCCACCCGCGCGAGCCAGCCATCCTGCAGTTCTATCGCTGGCTCAAGGGCATGCTCGCTGCCTAAAGGCGCAATGTGCGACACACGGGATCGTGTAGGATATGTCCCCGCAATACGAGAGATTTGCGAAAGATTGCCGTCCGTCACCTACCTGGGGAGTGGGAAATGAACTTGCAAGATTTCAAAGGGCAATTGGCCAAAAAGAACTTCGGCCCTAAGTCGATTCCGCACGCGTATATCTTCGCCTTGTTCATCGGCGGGCTCGGTCTGCAGCAGATTTACCTGGGCAAATACAAATCTTGGCTCTGGCGCTACGGCATTGCGCTGCTCATCGTCGTGCTGGCGCTTGCCTTGCCCTCGAAAGCCCCTGGGGCGGATTTTCTGCGGCACGCGTGGCTCATTGCGGCCTTCTGGCTCTGTGCGAACGTCGTGGTGGACTGGTTCACGCTATGGCGACAGGTCACGAAGGTCAATGAAAGATTGAACGGCGCGGCATGACGCAAAGCCGCGCTCACCCCGTGCGGACATAGCAGGGCCGCGGCACTACTCCTGCACGAGAATCGTCACGCGGCGGTTGGCTGCGCGGGCGGCCGCGTCGTCGCCCAGTACGAGCGGCACGTTGTCCGCGCGGCCGATCGCCGAAAGCCGATGGGGCTCGACGCCCTTGTCGACGAAGAATCGGACGACAGCGCCCGCACGCGCGGCCGAGAGCTCCCAATTGGACGCGTATTGCGCGTTGGAAATCGGCACGCTGTCGCTATGGCCTTCCACGAGGATGTTCTTCGCCGAATGCGTTGCCAGCACCTTCGCCACGCGATCGAGCACGCCGAGCGAATCGGGCAGCAACCGTGCATCGCCCGAATTGAACAGAATCTTGGCATTGATCGCGATCTCCACGCCTTGCGGCGACGGGGCCACGGTGATCGCGTGCGCATCGCTGAGCGGCTTGAGCAGCGCGACGAGCGCGGCCTGCGCCGCCGCCTTGCGTGCATCGGCCGCCGCATCCGCGGCCTTCGTCGCGTTCGTTGCGGCTTGCACGTGAGCGCTCGCCGCCTGCGCTTCGATCGTCTTCGTCTGCAAGTCGCGGTCCTTGGCGAGCTCGAGCACGTACAGCGCGAGGAAGAACACCATCAGCGTCGTGATGAGATCCGCGTACGAAATGAGCCACCGCTCCGAATGCTCCTCGGCCGCATCATGCTCATCGTGTCCCGCCTCGCCGGAAGAGATCAGGCGTTTGCCGTCCGCAAGCGTGCTCATCGGCATGCGCTCCATTCAATGTGTCGGATCATCTGCCGTCGCCGCTCAGGCCAGCGACTCGGCGGCGCGCTCGCGCACTTCCGCCGCCAAGCGCGTCTCGATCGTCTGCGGCGATTCCTTGCGCGAAATCGCGAGCAGCCCGTCCATGTAGAGCCGGCGGAAGCGCAGTTCGCTGTCCACCTGCGCCTTGATCTTGCCGTACAGCGGCAGGAATACGAGATTGGCCAGCGCGAGGCCATACAACGTAGCCGTGAATGCCGTAGCGATGCCGCTGCCCAGTTGTGCCGGCTCGAGAACATGCCCGGTCACGTGAATCAATCCCAGCACGGCACCCAGGATGCCGAACGTCGGTGCATAGCCGCCGGCCTGTTGCCAAATGCGCGCGGCAGCCATCCGATTGCGTTCGTATGCCGCGATTTCGCGATGCAGCGAATCCTCGAGCACGGCCGTCGATACGCCGTTGGCGAGCAGTTCGAGGCCGCGCTTCGCGAACGCGCTGATTCCCGTCGCGTCGATCGATTCGAAGGCTAGCATGCCGTTCAGCTTGGCCTGATCGCCCCACTCGAGCAGCATCGACAAGCTCTCGCGATCGACTTGGCGCGCTTTCATGAAGGCGAGATGCAGTTGCTTGATGCCGTCGAAGAAGCGCGCCCAGGTGTTTTGAATCATGACGGCGCTCAGCGTGCCGCCCAGCACGATCACGAACGCCTCACCCTGCAGCAGCGTCGTGAAGTGACCGCCTTCAAGCCAAAAACCTACGCCGATGGCCGCCGCACCGAACAGCGCCCCGATGATCGTAAGCAGATCCATGTGTGCTCCCAACGATTCCGATTTCGAGCGATGCGCTCATTGACTCGCCGTATCGCAGGCACAGCCTTCGGTGCGCCCGCGGCCGGCCTCACGCTTCGCGGCTCACGCGCTCGGGCGCGCGGCCGCTCGCGGCCTTCAGGTCACGAATCGTTTGGAGAAAGCGCTGCTCGATGTCGTCCACTTCGGCTTGATCGATCTTCAGGTCGCGCCGCATGACCCACGACACTTCCTTCTTGCGCGCCTCGGTCATCACGGACAACAGCTTGTCGACGATGGC
>NZ_JBQCIF010000065.1:0-16287 GCF_051953955.1 Trinickia sp.
GGTAATGCTGTGCGCGATGAAGTAGGCGAAAAAAATCGACAGCAGGAAACCGGCAATGCCCACGAGGACGATTTGGTTTCGGACGGATTGCGCCTGCGCCGTGAGCGTCCGTTCGGACGTCGTGCTCACGACGAACCACGCGGTGCCGGGAATCCGGTTGTACGCCGCGAGATAACGTCCGCCATGCCGGCCTTCGAATTCGACGATGCCTGGCGCTTCTTCCGTGGTCTCGGCGGCCGAGACCTTTTCGATGAGCCGAGGTTCGGCGGCGGCGTCCGCGTCGAGCGCCGTGCCGTTCGCGCGCACGATGACCTGATGCGTATCGGCATCGAGCACGTAGATATCGGAGCCGCTGCCCCAGGCGAAATCACGGAAGGCCGTGGAGAAATGCTCGGGCCGAACGACGAGCACGAGGCTGCCGATTCGCCGGTTGTCGCTCTTGTCGATGATGGCGCGGACCATGCCCAGATCGCGCTGGCCGAAGCCGCTGTCGTAACTGCCCCAGTAGGGCCGGCCGTCTTGGCGGTGCGCATGCTCGACGAGGCGGACCACGCCGTTCGTCAACCGCGCGAACGCCTGGGTGTCCATGATGCGGTTGCCGCGGTCGAGCAGATACTTCTGGTTGACGAAATCGATCGATCCATAGTGATCGAGCAGCAATCGCGTCATGTCCTCGCGTGCCTCGATCCTTTCCTTCGGGTTGCCGTTCGCGACTTGCGTGAGATCGCGTTGCACGCGATCGGACAGGGCCAGCAGGCCGGCGTCGGTCTGGATCTGCTCCATCCGCAGCACGATGCTGCGCGACACTTGCCTGACGGCCCCCCTCGAAAATACCTCTGCCTTTTCCTTGATCGCGTCCGTCGATTTCACATAGGCGATGCACCCGGAAATCACGAGCGGCAGCAGCGACAGCAAGGCGAACGCCGTCATCAACCGGTGGCGGATCTCGACGCGGCGCAGGACATCGAGCGAAAGGTAGGCGAACAGCCGTTGCGCGGGGCCGATGATGGCGCTCATTTGTAGTGCATCGTGGCTTGGTTCTTGACCGATTCATCGAGGCGCTGCGCCGCCTTCCGGGGCGAGATCTTCTGCAGCAGCACGTCTTGCATCAATCGGTGCAATTGCTCGATCGTGTTGGAAGGCAGCACCGAATAGTAGGGGCTTGATGTGACGCGATAACGACTGACGGCGTTCGTGTAGTCGACCATCGCTTGATCCATGAGCACGGTTCCCTCGACGTGCTTGAAGGGCGGAATGTTGCGGCGCTTGTGCTGGAGAATCGGGAAGCCTTTGCCGGCGATGAATTCCAGAAAGCGCGTGGCCGCTGCCTTGTTCGGCGTCTCGCATACCGCGAAACCCGTTTCGCTGCCGACGACGGGCACGGCTTGCCGGCCAGGCGCATTCCAAGGCGGAACGAAGACGCCGACTTCGAAGGGGTTGCCGTGCAGCAAAAGCCCGGCCGCCCAACTGCCGTGGAAGGCCATGGCGACCTTGCCGTCCTTGAACAGCTGGATGCCGCCGTCGTAGTCGGTCGTCATGTAGCCCTTCTGCGCGTATCCGCGTTCCGGGATCAGGGCGATCTTCTCGAAGATATCGGCCCCTGCGGGCGTGTCGAGATTCAGCGATCCGTCGCCGATCTTTCGCTTCCAGTCCGGCTCAACCGCCACGATGTCATTGGCGAAGCCGGATGCGAACGGCCCGTTCCCGAGCATGTTCGGAAAGCCGCCGCTCCACATGATCGGCACGAATCCCGCCCGTTTCAACCGTTCGCAAACGCGCAGAAAATCGCGGAAGTTGGTCGGCAGCGTCTTGATGCCCGCCTTCGCGAAGATCGCTTCGTTGTAATAGATCAACGTCGTGGCCACGCCTCCGGAAATGCCGAATTTCCTCGAGCGGCGGCTCGTCCAATCGCGCTTCAGCGCG
The DNA here is from genome assembly GCF_051953955.1 of Trinickia sp. Lineage (GTDB taxonomy): Bacteria > Pseudomonadota > Gammaproteobacteria > Burkholderiales > Burkholderiaceae > Trinickia. The sequence goes on from NZ_JBQCIF010000065.1 coordinate 1,924, forward strand.
TCGAGCATGTTGTGCCAGGCCGCGGTCTCGCCGACATCCGCAAGAATGCCTTGATCGGCCAGTTCGGCCGCATACGCGTTGGGATTCACGCTGACGAGATCGGGCAACTTACCGGACGCGACACGCGGCTTGATGTTCTCTTCGACCGAATTGCCGATCATGAACTGCACGTTCACGTGGATATCGGGGTTGAGCTCGCCGAATTCCTTCGCTATTTGCAGCATCTGCTCAGGCCAGTCGGGTGCCCAAATCAGCGCGGTGATGGTCGTGCGGGGTTGCGCCGCGGCTGCGGCTTGCGGGGCGGCCGTGCGATCATGCCGATGGCAGCCGCTCAGGCATGCCAGCAGCAGTGCGGCGATGGCTCCGAAGCGCAGGAGGGCGAGGGCGGCCGATCGCACTTCACCCCCGATTCGAAGTGAAATCGTACCGAATCGCCGGCGGCGTGGCAGTGCCTGCGATCGGCAAACGCCGGCGTGGTGCCAGGTGCGTGAGGGTATCCATGGCTGCAGAGAATGCGAACGAATCGACCTCTGCATATCGGCACGGGCGACTGAACCTTGAGCGCCGGGGGGACGCCTTCGCAAGTAGGCTGGGGCGCGAGGGCGCGCGGTGGGCACGCCGGCGCGTGCCCCGCAAAACACCTTACGGAAAACTCCCTAGCTAGCGCGACCCGCGTAGTCAGTGCAACCTGATGGACGGCCGATTGTGGCTCTGCAGCCAGTGGCTCAGCGATTGAAGCAGGGTTCGCTTCGTTCCATGCAGGCCGAGCAAATGCTTTCGGTAGATGAATTCATAGAGCCCGATCGCGGCGAGTCCGTCGATGATCAGCGACCGCGAGCGCCCAAGCTCGGTCTGGAAGACCGCCCCGGTCTTGCCCAACGATACGACGGTCCCGGCATCGTGAAACGCGAAGCCGCGAACGCGCTTGCCCGACAGGCGTTGCATGAATGCTTGCCCGAGATAGCGCGCCTGCTGGTAGGCAACTTGGGCGCGGGGGGGCAGATAGCCGCGGCTGCCCTGCGACGGGCAGGCCGCGCAATCGCCGAATGCGAAGACATGGGGATCGTCGGGCGTCTGCAACGTATCGTTGACGATCACTTGGTTCGAAGCATTGAGCGCGACGTCGCCGATTTGCGCGAGCATCGCCGGCCCCGCGACGCCCGCGGCCCAGATCGTGATGTCGCTGGCGAGCCGTTGGCCCGCTGCCGTGAGAATCGCATCGCGCGTGACCTCCGATACGCGAATACCCGTCAGCACTTCGACGTTCAGATCGCGCAACTGAGCATGCGTGCGCGCGGATACGCGCTCGTCGAGCGTCGGCAGGATGCGCGGCGCACCTTCGATCAAGCGGATGCAGACGTGCCGATCGGCGATCAGCGACTTGAACCGGTAGGCCGTCAACGGCCCCACCGCATGCCTGAGCGCGGCGGCTAGCTCCACGCCGGTGGCGCCCGCGCCGATGACATTGATGCAGATCGGTGGCGCCGCCCGCGCGGGCTGTTCTTGCGCGAGGTGATTGGCCTTCGTGCAAGCGGCCAGAAACCTCCGACGAAAGTGTTCGGCCTGCTCGAGGTTTTCGAGCGGAAGCGCATGCTCGGCCGCACCCGGCACGTTGAAGAAATTCGTGACGCTGCCGAGCGCGAGAACGAGTTCGTCATAGTGCAACTGCCGCTCCGGCAAGATGTGCTCGCCATCCGCGTCGAACACGGCGCCGATCGTGGCGAGATGCGCGGTTCGGTCGACGCGTAGCAGCTCGCCTTGGACGAAACGAAAGCCGTGGTGCCGGGCCTGCGCCGCATACTCGATCGTATGCGTGGCCGGATCACAATGGCCCGATGCGGCTTCGTGCAACAGCGGCTTCCAGAAGTGCGTCGGGTAGCGATCCACGAGCACGATTTCGGCGAGCGCTCGCCGTCCGGCCGTGCCCGCGAGGCGCGTCGCCAACTGCATGCCGCCGGCACCGCCGCCGACGATCACGATGCGGGGAATGCGCGCGGTGCGCGGACTGCATTCGGCCGTGGGGGTGAACGAGGTCGTGTCCATGATGGGGCTCCGTCGTTGACGCTAGGGGATGACAGCTTTCGAGATACGAAGATATAGTTCCCCATACGCAAGGACAATTTAATATTTATGGGCGACTCATATGTATTCGCTAATAGGTAAGACCGCGACGTTCCGACAACTGAGGGCCTTGGATATGGTCGCGCGGCTCGGGAGCGTTTCGCGTGCCGCCGAGGAGCTCAATCTGACGCAGCCCGCCGTTTCGCTGCAGATCAGACTATTGGAGGAGGCCGTGGGCGCGGCTTTGCTGCAGCGTGTGGGGCGCGGCGTGCAGCCGACGGCCGCCGGGGAGATCGTCGGCCGCTATGCGCGCGAGATTCTGCATTTATGGAGCGAAGCGGGCGATGAAGTGGCGGCGCTGACGGGCGATCTCGGCGGCACGCTGCGCATCGGCGCGATTACGACGGCCGAGTACTTGATTCCGCCGCTGCTCGTGAAATTCACGGCCACGCGTCCTCACGTCAAGAACTACTTCAAGGTGGGCAATCGCGACGAGATCATCCGCATGCTGGCCGCGCACGAAATCGATTTGGCCGTGATGGGAAGCGCGCCGAAGGAGTTGCGCACCCACGCCGTCGAGTTCGCGAAGCATCCGATGGTGTTCGTCGCCGCGCCCTCGCATCCGCTCATGCGGCGCAAGCGGGTCAATTTGAAAGACCTCGAGGCGGCGCATCTACTCGTGCGCGAGCGGGGCGCCGGCACGCGAACGACGGTCGAGAATCTGTTCAAGGCTTCGGGCCATAAGTTTCATATCGGATCTGAGCTGTCGAGCAACGAAGCGATCAAGCAGATGGCGGAGGCGGGCCTCGGCGTCGCGTTCCTATCGCTGCATGCCTGCGCGCTCGAATTGCGGACCGGCCTGCTCGGCCAACTGCCCTTTCCCGGCAACCCGATCGAACGCGAATGGTATGTGGTCACCCTTGCCGATCGGCGCATCTCGCAGGTCACCGCGCTCTTTCGGGACTTTCTGATCGAGCAAGGCGCGCCCGTGATGGACGGCGTCATCGCGAAGCCTCATGAGCGGCAGCGCGCCTAGGCGCGCTTGCCGCCGGTCGTGGCGACCGGCTCACCAAAACCAGAACGGGAACGGTATCGGGGTACCGTCTTCAATGCACGGCTTGTTCGCGCAACACCTCGCCGCGGCGCGCATTCCTAACGAACAGCCCGGAGAGTACGGCACCGGCCAGAGCAATGGCGCCCGCCAGCAAGAACGCCGACGCGAATGCGCCGCTGCGCTCGACGATGAGCCCGGTGATGGCGGGCCCGACGATGCCCGAGAGGCTGCCCATGCAATGCAGGAACCCGCTTACGCCGCCGACACGCTCGGCGTGCACGACGTCCTGCACGATTGCCCAATAGATGGCGCCTGTGACGTAGAGAAAGAACAGCGATACCGACATCAGCGCGACGGCGCTTTGCGTCGATTGCACCGTTCCCGCGATGGCGACGCACGCGCCGGCGCCCAGCAGGCAGGTCACGAGCACGATGCGTCGGGACAGCAGCAAATTGCCGGTGAATTTGTAAATCGCATCCGAGATTGCGCCGCCGCACGCGAGGCCAACCGTGCCGACGAGCCATGGCACGACGGTCGCGATGCTCATTTCGCGAATGTTGAGATGGTGCGCCTTCACGAGGTAGCTGGGGAACCAGGTCAGGAAGAAGAACAGGACGTAGTTGTAGCTGAAGAACGCGAAGGCCGTGGCGAGGATGCGCGGTTGCCGAATGTATTGCGACAGCGATGGGGCGGCCGCGGCCGTCGAGCCGCGCGCCGAAGAGGCGCGAACGCCGGCACCGGGCGCGTTCGCGTTCGCGTTCGCGGCGTCGGGCCGGTCGGTCGTCGTGAGCATCCAGACCGTCACCCAGGCGAGCCCGATCGCGCACACGATCCAAAACGACGTGCGCCAGCCGAATCGGATGGCGAGCAACCCGACGATCGGGCCGGCGATGGCGCCACCAAGCGGAGACCCCGCGCTCAGCAAGCCCATGGCCGTCGCAGCTTTCTCGCGCGGGAGCCAGTTGTTGACCATCTTGTTCGCGGCCGCGCAGAGCGGGCCTTCCGCCATGCCGAACAACAGACGGACGATCAGGAGGCTGACGAAGCCGATCGCCACGGCGGTCATGCCGCAAAAAATCGACCAGAACCCGACGGCGAGCACGTAGACGAGCTTCGGGCCGAGCCGGTCCGAAGCGAGGCCGCCCAAGAAATTGAACAGCGCATAGCCGACGAAAAATATGCTGAAGACGACGCCCATCTGCGCGGGACTAAGGCCGAGGTCGGACTGCACCAGCGGCGCGGTGACCGACAGTGCGACACGGTCGAGGTAGTTGATGCCATAGACGATGAACAACAGGAACACCATCGTCCATCCCTTCGCTCTTTGATTCATGCCTGTCTCCTTCATGCCGGTGGTCCGGCCGTGATGTGTAGGTGTCGTCCGTTTGCATCCGTTCGAGCGGTCGGCCGGCAGGCCGCTGCCGAGGGTCTAGGAAACGAGCCGGCCGATGCGGTGCTCAGGCTGCGATGCGCGTGCCGAGCAATCCGTCGGTGCCGCCTTCGCGCAGCATCGACAGATGCATGCCGATGCGGCGAATGAGGGCATCCGGCCAAGCGCCCGCCTGAGCGAATGCCGGCGCGGCAAACACTGCTTCGACTGCATCGGCGGGACTGCCTGCGCCCCGGATTCGTGCCGTCAGCGACGGCGCGCCGGGATCGCTGATCGTCAACGCCCGGCCTTGCTCGTCGCGCGCGGTCGTGAGGTAGTGCAGCCAAATCGCGAGCGCGCGCTCGAGGTATGGGCGCTCGACGTTGGCCGCCGCGCTTTCGGCGAGCGCCGGCAACCAGCGCAGCGGCACCTTCTGCGTGCCGTCCATCGCGATCTGTTCGGTGCGATGCGCGAGCGTCGGATTGCGAAAGCGCCGCATGAGGGTTCCGCAGTATCCTCGCGCGTCATAGCCGCGCGGGACGTCGATGGTCGCGAGCAAGTCCCGTGTCATCACGCCGTCGACGAACGTGGCGATCACGGGATCGGCCATTGCGTCGGCTACCGTGGGCCGTCCTCGAAGTTGCCCTAGGTAGGCGATGGCCGAGTGCGATCCGTTCAGCAGGCGCAGCTTCATGGTCTCGTAGGGGCGAACGTCGTTGGTCACGAGCGCGCCGGCTTCTTCCCAGCGCGGACGCGGGCCCGCGAACCGGTCCTCGACGACCCACTGGGAAAACGGTTCGCAGACGATGGCGGCACGATCGCGCGCGCCCAAACGTGCTTGCGCCCAATCGAGCGACTCGGGCGTCGCGGCCGGCACGATGCGGTCGACCATGCTGTTCGGAAAGCCCACGTCGTCGCGAACGCGGCGTGCAAGGGCCCCGTTGAACCGTTCCGTGTAATCGACCAGCAGCGCGCGCAGCGCGTCGCCGTTCGACGGCATGTTGTCGCAACTGAGGACCGTCAGCGGAGCATCGGCTGGCCGCAGCGCGAGCCCCGCCGCAATGACCCCGAGGGCAGTGCGGGGCGAGCCCGGCGTCGCCAGGTCTTGGCGCATCTCGGGGGCGTTTGCATCGAGGCGGCCGTCGGCGCCGCGGTAGTAGCCTTTTTCCGTGACGGTCAGGCTGACGATGGACACCGCCGGGTCGGCGATGAGCTGCAGTAGCGCGGGCAGCGATTCCGGCGCAAAAAGCGCACCGTGAACTGCGCCTACGAGCCGCGTGCGAGCGGTGTCGCCATCTCGTTCCGTCACCGTGTACAGGTGATCCTGCGCGGCGAGCAGGTCGACGGTATGCCGCCGCCGCAATTCGACACCGACGGTCCCCCAGCGCATGTCGCCGCGTTCGAGCGCGGCGTCCGTATAGATCGCTTGGTGTGCTCGATGAAATGCGCCGAGGCCTAGATGAACGATGCCGGTGCGAACGCAGCGCCGGTCGTAGGTCGGGCGGTCCACGTTCGACGGCAGCGTCTGCAAAAGGTCTGCTGAGAGGAGAGACATAGAACGCAATCTGCTTATGTACCATGGTAGATCGACGAATAGACGCAGCGTAGCGGCGCTTAAGGCGCGGTGTTATTGGTGTAAACGCGATGAACCAGAAAAACTAGTCATGGTGTACCATGGTACGAAATCAAATCTTGGCAGGATCACTGGACGGATGAGCGACATAGCATTGATGGACGACGTCGTCGTCGCGGCGTTGCGGGCATTTACGTTGGACGAAACTCGCTCGTACGCGCAGCAAGTGCACGCGCTGTTGCGCGACGCGATCGTGCGCGGTGCATTGCCGCCTCGCACCGCGCTATCGGAGGCTGTCATTTCGGCGACCATCAAGGTCAGTCGCACACCGGTGCGCGAGGCGCTTGCGCAGCTTGCCGACGAACGGCTGGTGCTGATTTACCGTAAGGTCGGTACCCTCGTGGCGCCGATTTCCGTCTCGGTATTGGAAGAAGGGCGCTTCGCGCGCAGCACCTTGGAATGCGCGAATCACGTCGAGCTCGCCCAGAAAATCACGCCGGCGCAGTTGGCCGAGATCGGGCGCCTCGTGGACGCGCAGCGCGAGGCCGTCGCCGCGGGCGACGTCGATGCGTTCTTCGTGTGGGACGAAACGATGCACGGCAGGATGTTCGAGTTCGCCGGGCGCCCGCACGTCTGGGAAATGTTGCAGCCGATGAAGCGCCAGTTCGATCGCGTGCGCTGGCTGCTTTTGGATCGAGTCGAGGATCATGCGCGTCGTGCGCTGCACGAGCACGAGCAGATCCTCGCGCACATCGCGTCGCGCAATTTCGCGTTGCTCGGCGCATCCGTTGCCGCACACGTCGACCGTATCGGCACGCATTTGCCGGCCGTGCGTAGCCGCGCGCCCGAGTTCTTCGTCGACTGAGTCGCTCGCGAAAGGGGAAACGCAGTGAAAATCGAACGCTTGCAAACCATCGTCACGTGTCCGGGCCGAAACTTCGTGACGGTCAAGATCGTCACCGACGAAGGGGTGTGCGGACTAGGGGATGCGACGCTCAACGGGCGCGAGCTTGCGGTGCGTGCGTATTTGGAGGAGCACCTGTTTCCGTGCCTCGTGGGTCGCGACCCGCGCAATATCGAGGATATTTGGCAATACCTGTATCGCGGGGCGTATTGGCGGCGCGGGCCGGTGACGATGACCGCCATCGCGGCGATCGACATGGCGCTTTGGGACATCGTGGGCAAGCTCGCGGGCATGCCCGTTTATCGATTGCTCGGCGGCAAGAGCCGTGACGGGCTGATGGTGTACGGCCATGCGAACGGGCGCGATCACGACGAAGCGGTCGATGCCGTGCACGAGCACATCGAGGCGGGCTTTCGGGCGATCCGCGTTCAGTCGGGCGTGCCGGGCCTGGCTAAGGTGTACGGCGTCGGAAAGACCACGGGGGCGTACGAGCCCGCCGAAAAGGGCTTGCCGCCGGAGGAGCCGTGGGACACCTCGCTCTATCTGCGCCATACGCCGGAGCTGTTTCGAAAAGTGCGTGAGGCGGTGGGTGATGCGCCGCACCTGTTGCACGATGCGCACCACCGGCTGACGCCGATCGAAGCGGCACGGCTCGGCCGCGATCTCGAGCCGTATCGCTTGTTCTGGCTGGAGGACCCGACGCCGGCGGAAAACCAGGATGCCTTCCGCCTGATTCGTCAGCACACGACGACGCCGCTCGCCGTCGGCGAAATATTCAATTCGATCTGGGACTGCAAGGACCTGATTCGAGATCAGCTGATCGATTACATTCGCGCGACCATCGTTCACGCGGGCGGCATCACGCATATGCGGCGCATCGCCGACTACGCTGCGATGTATCAAGTTCGCACGGGGTTCCACGGCGCGACGGACCTGTCGCCGGTTTGCATGGCGGCGGCAGTCAATTTCGGCCTATGGGCGCCGAATTTCGGAATTCAGGAGTTGATGCGGCACAACGCCTTGACCGACGAGGTGTTCCCGCACAACTACCGCTTCGAAGACGGTTATCTCGTGATGGACGACGTGCCGGGCCTCGGAGTCGACATCGACGAGACGCTTGCCGCGAAGTATCCGTATGAGCGTGCGTATCTGCCGGTCGCGCGACTGCGCGATGGCTCGATGTGGAACTGGTGATGGCTGGTGATAGCTGGTGAGAGTGCAACATCTGAAGGAGAGTGCCGAATGTTGAGCGTCGTTGTCGATTCGCCGCACAAGATGGGCGTGCGCGAGGTCCCGCTACCCGTGCCGGCGGCCGGAGAAGTGCGCGTGCAGGTGAGGTACGCGGGCATCTGTGGTTCCGACTTGCACATTTTTCATGGCAAGAACCCGTTCGTCTCGTACCCGCGCATCATTGGTCACGAGTTCGTCGGCCGCATCGAATCGGTCGGTCCCGGCGTCGATGCCGTGCGGCTCGGCGAAACCGTGGCGGTCGATCCGGTGATCAGTTGCGGCCACTGTCACGCATGCTCGATCGGGCGCCGCAATGTGTGTCGAAACTTGACGGTGATCGGCGTTCATCGCGACGGCGGTTTCAGTCAATACGTCTGTGTGCCTGCGCGCAATGCCTACCGGATTCCCGCCGAGATCGCCGACACCTGCGCCGCGATCGTCGAGCCGTTCGCGGTCGCGGCGAATGCGACCTCGCGAACCGGGGTGCTGCCCGGCGATACCGCGCTGATCTACGGCGCGGGCACCGTCGGCTTGACGCTGCTTCAGGTGCTCAAGCGCGTGTACGGCGTGCGCACGTTCATCACGGACCGCCTCGGCGAACGTTTGCAGCTTGCGCGTGCCTGTGGCGCGGCCGAGGACGAAATCGTCAACACGAGCGTCGAGACCCTATCGGAGGCACTGCAGCGGCGCGGCGTCGAGGGCGGCCCGACGCTGATTTTCGATGCGGTGGGCCATCCGGCGATTCTCGAGGAAGCGGTGCGGCTCGCAGCGCCCGCGGGGCGCATCGGCATCCTCGGTTTCTCCTCGGAGCCGTCGTCGATCGTCCAGGCGGAACTCACGAAGAAGGAGTTGACGCTCTCCGCCTCCCGGCTCAATTGCGCGATGTTCCCGCAGGTCATCGATTGGATCAGCCGAGGGTTGATCGAGCCCGAGCACATCGTGACGCACAAAGTCGATTTTCGGCAGGTGGAGCAGGCGTTCGAGCAGGTGGAACTCAAACCCGCCGAAAGCTGCAAGATTCTGCTCGATTTCACGATGGCCTCGCAGTAGCGCCATGGCGCCCGGGGAGGGGGCTCCATCGTCGAGCAAGACGCGTCGGCGGCCGGTGACGATGCGCAGTACCGGCTCGGTACGGAGCGCCGTGCTCCTGGGAGGTAAAAAAAACTTCTGCGTTTGATCGAATCCCTAGTTGATTTTGGAGTTTTTTTCCCCGCCTACCACCGTATCATTTTGCTCATCCCTAGTAGAAAAAGATCATGAGCGAACGCGATACCTTGCATTACCTCGACTATGCGGCAACCACACCGGCTGATTCGCGGGTGATCGAATCGATGATGACGTGCCTCGGCGTCGACGGCGTATTCGGCAATCCGGCGTCGACCTCCCATGCCGCCGGCGCGCGCGCGCGGGCAAAAGTGGAACGGGCACGGGAGGAGGTGGCGGTGCTCCTTGGTGCGCGAGCCGATGAGATCATTTGGACTTCGGGCGCCACCGAATCGAACAATCTCGCCCTGAAGGGCTATGCGGACGCGGCAACCGGCAAGCGTCACCTGATAACGAGTTGCATCGAGCACAAAGCGATTCTCGATACGACGGCCAATCTCGCGAAGCGAGGCTTCGCGGTCACGTATTTGTCGCCGAACGGCGACGGCGAAATCACGGCGGACGCCGTGGCCGCTGCGATGGGGCCGGATACCGGGCTCGTGTCGCTGATGCTCGTCAACAACGAGCTCGGCACGCTGACGGATATCGCATCCATCGCGCGCATCGTGCATGCGGCAGGCGCGCTGCTGCACGTCGATGCGGCTCAGGCGCTCGGCAAAACGCCGATCGACGTGAACGCGCTCGGGATCGATATGTTGTCGATGTCCGCGCATAAGGTTTATGGGCCCAAAGGCATTGGCGCGTTGTTCGTCCGCAGCGAGATAGCGGGGCGCATCGCCGCGCAGATGCACGGCGGCGGACACGAGCGCGGCTTGCGCTCGGGCACGCTTGCGACACACCAGATCGTCGGGATGGGCACCGCCTGCGAATTGGCGGCGGCCGAGTTGGAGCGCGATGGGGCGCGGATCTCGTCGCTGAGCGCTCGGTTGTTGGAGGGGCTGTTCGCGCTCGGAGACATCACCCACAACGCGGGGGCGGCGCGGCGCATTCCTCATACCTTGAGTTTGACGGTGCACGTCCCGGGCTTTTCTCCGTTCATGCTCGGGGAGGCGCTCGCGGTATCGTCCACGTCGGCATGCAATTCGGCTGCCGGTACGCCTTCCCATGTGCTGACGGCAATCGGTCTCGATGCCGATGCGGCGAGCCGTACCGTGCGCGTGAGCATTGGCCGCTTCACGACGGAGCACGATATCGACTTCGCCATCTCGTGTTTCCGCCGCGCCATCGAGCAGTGCCGATCGACGCTATCGAGCGGGTTTTGCGCTTCGAGACAAATTGCACCCGGTGATCTGAAAGCGATTCACAACGCGGGCTTCCGCTCGGTCATCTGCAACCGGCCCGACGGCGAGGGTGCCGATCAGCCTTCCTTTGACGCGATTGCCGTGGCAGCCTTTGAACTGGGCATGGATGCGCGTTATTTGCCGATCGCGCCCGGCGGCATCGGAGAGGCGGAAGTCGACGCGTTCGGCGCGTTGGTCGACGCCTTGCCGAAACCCATCCTCGCTTATTGCCGAACCGGAAACCGATCGTCGATGCTTTGGAATCGGTTGACGGAACGCCTGCATGCCGAGCAAGAGGCGCGCTCCCTATGATGATCGAAGGCTATTTCGACGCGCGCACGTCGACCGTCAGCTATCTCCTGTGCGATGAGCGCACCCGGGAGTGCGCGATCATCGATAGCGTTCTCGACTACGATGCGAAATCGGGACGCGTCTGGACGGAAGGCGCGGACAAGCTCGTGGCGCGTGTGCGCGAGCTCGGCATGAACGTGCGCTGGTTGCTCGAGACGCACGTTCATGCCGATCACCTCTCGGCGGCGCACTATCTCCGAGAGAAAGTCGGAGGAAGGATCGCGATCGGGGCCGAGGTCGTCAAGGTGCAAGAAATCTTCGGGCCCGTCTTCAATTTGACCGAGGGCTTCCATTGCGATGGAAGCGAATTCGATGTGCTGCTGGACGACGAAGGCACGCTCGCGCTCGGTACGCTCGAGATTCGAGCGATGCACACGCCTGGCCATACGCCGGCCTGCATGACCTACGTCGTGACCGATGGCGCCGAGACGGCCGCGTTCGTGGGCGACACGCTGTTTGCTCCTGACTACGGCACGGCGCGTTGCGATTTTCCTGGGGGCGACGCGGGGGCACTTTATCGTTCGATCGCAAGAGTCCTGAGCTTGCCCGGCAATACCAAGCTCTATACGTGCCATGACTATCAGCCCGGCGGCCGTGCGCTCGAGTATATGAGCACCGTTGCGCAACAGCGACGACAAAACGTTCACGTTCACGACGGGATCGACGAGCCGACGTTCGTTGAAATGCGAACGGCACGCGATAAAACGCTCGACGTGCCGACGTTGCTGCTCCCGTCCGTTCAGGTGAACATGCGGGCCGGACGCATGCCGGAGGCGGAGAGCAACGGTCTGAGCTACATCAAGATTCCGATCAATAGGTTCTAGGGCAGCCCGCCAGCTCGCCGGCATGACGCGGCGGGCGTGCTCCTTTCATCCGCCGCGTGAATTACTTACATGGGCGGCTTCACGCCGTCTTTTTCCACGACGATGCGTTGTGCGGCAAAGCCTGCACCCGCCGGGGCCGCGACGACGAATACCTGCTTGCCGGGCTTCAGATCGTCGCGCGTGGCGGGTGCGAACGTCACGATAGGGACGTTCTCCGGTACCGTCACGGCGTTGGAGCCGCCCTTGTACGAGAGCTTCAGGTCGCGGCCGCTCGTGCCTTGCACGACCTGATCGACGTTCGCGTTCGTCATGGTGCTGCGCGGGCCCATGTCCCACGCGTAATGTCCTTCACCGGTGCCGCGCGCCGATTCCGGGAACACCAGCACCTCGGTCGCGGTCAGCTTGCCGTCCGTGCCGGTCATGGCCGCGGTGCCGACGAACGAGCCGGGCTTGATGTCGTGAAGCTCGATGTTCTTGAGCGCGGTGACAGGCGTGTCGGCCTTCAGCGCGATTTTCACCGTGTCGCCGCTGCGGCGATGGACGGTGAGGGTGTCGGCGGAAACCGAGACGATGTCGCCGCGGATGCGTGCCGGTTTGGCCGGCGTTTGAGCCAGCGCCACGGAGGCAAGAGAAAACGTGAATGCGCTGACGGCAAGCTTGAATCGAATCGACATGAAAGCTCCTGGTTGTGTCGAACGTGAGTGGAGGCGAGGCGAGGCGAGGCGCGACGGTCAAGATCCGCCGAACCAGTTGTAGCCCTGGTTCTCCCAATAGCCGCCGGGGTAGTCGTTCGTGACGGTGATCGCGACGATGTGCTTGGGATTCTTGTAGCCGAGTTTGGTCGGCATGCGCAGCTTCATCGGGAAGCCGTATTTCGGCGGCAGGATTTGGCCGTCATAGGTCAGTGTGAGCAGCGTCTGCGGATGGAGTGCCGTCGGCATGTCGATGCTCGTCGAATAGTTGTCCGCACAGTGGAACGCAACGTACTTCGCGCTCGTGTCGGCACCGGCGTGTGCCAAGAAGCGGGCGAATCGCACGCCGCCCCACTTGCCGATCGCGCTCCATCCTTCGATGCAGATGTGTCGCGTGATCTGATCCTCTTGCGGCATCGCGTGCAACTCGTCGAGGGTCCACGTGCGCTTTCCAGTCACGAGACCGCCTACGGTCAGCTTGTAGGTCGACGGATCGACTTCGGGGACTTCATCGATGTCATAGAACGCATTGAACGGGAACGGCCGCGTGATCATCGATTCGGGATAGGTCGGTGCGAGTTTGTTCGGATCGAATAAAAGCGCCTGCACGTCGTCGTTGAATGACGAGATCTTGCGCAGCATGGCGTTGACCGATTTGTCGTCGGTGATGCTGCAGCCCGACAGCAGAGCAAGGCCGCCGAGCGAGAGGAGGTGCTTGCCGAACAAGCGGCGCGCCGGTGCTTTCAATTCCGTCGCTGCGTCCTTGATGATGAGATCGGCGTCGAGGCGGGCGTTGAAGCGTTTGAGCGTCATGGTCGAAAGTACCTTTGCTAGGGCTAGCGTCCGCGGATCATCAGCAAGAGCGAGCGTGGCACGAGCGCCACCATCGCCAGATGGACGGCGAAGAAGACGACCAGAAAGCTCATGCCGAAGAAGTGCACGACACGGGCATTGTCGTAGCCGCCCATCAGCGTGCGCAGCAACGGAAATTGGACAGACTTCCATACGACGAGGCCGGAGAGAATCACGATCGAAAGATCGACGATCACGGCCAGGTAGGCGAACTTTTGGACGGCGTTGTAGTGCGTGAGATCGTCATGCCCGAGCTTGCCGCGCAGCGCCGCGTAGGCATCGGCGAACACGCTTTTGAGGCTGAGCGGAAACATGCGGCGCCGCAAACGTCCCGTCGCGACGTTCATGGCGAGATAGACGATGAAGTTCGCGGCAAGGAGCCACATCGCCGCGAAATGCCACTGAATGGCGCCGCCGAGCCAGCCGCCGAGCGTCACGGCGGACGGAAACGTCAGCGTCTTGAAGATCGGCGAAGCGTCGTAGATCTGCCAGCCGCTCGTCACCATGATGAGCACGGCCAGCGCATTGAGCCAGTGTGTGATGCGCAGCCACAGCGGCTGGACAGGTTGAAGCGTTTGCTTTCGCACGTCATGCCTCGCGTCGGATCGACCTTGAACGCTTGGCATGGTAGAGAGCGGGTACTGATCGATCGATGACCTCTCGATGACTTTTTTGTCATTTTTCGTGTGTCGATCACGCGGTCGCTAAAATGTCGCCCATGCAATCAAGGCGGCGCCAGCATGACCATCCTCGTAATCGAAGACGACCGCAAAACCGGCGATTACCTCAAGAAGGGACTGACCGAATCCGGCTACCAGGTCGATCTCGCGCGCAACGGCACGGACGGTTTGCATCAGGCTTTGGCCAATCCCTACGAATTGATCGTGCTCGACGTGATGCTGCCCGGCATCGACGGATGGCAGATCATGTCCGCCCTGCGCGCGAAACGCGATTTGCCCGTTATTTTTCTGACGGCCCGCGATCATGTGACCGACCGCATCCACGGGCTG
>NZ_JBQCIF010000066.1:0-27208 GCF_051953955.1 Trinickia sp.
AGTGTCGTTGGCCCGTTCATCAAGCTCGTTCAAGCCGAATTGATCTTAGGTCTTTCTCAACTGCGCACCGCTCACCGCAACTGTATTTCTCAGCTCAGCGATGAATCGAAGCGCTTCATTGCGGAGATATGGTTCTCCCACTTTCACAATTCATATCAGGAAAAAAATGAATCAAGAGCGTTCGATTCAATCGACGATGAAAACACTGCGAGAACATCTGAAAGAGACGTTCAATGAAAACATCGTCGCGCACGACATGGCGCATCTGGACCGGGTCCTCGACAACGCTTTTGAGATCTGCGTCACTGAGCTCGGTGCGGATAAGTTCGTCGTGGGCATCGCGGCTCTGCTTCACGATTTCCATCGCGTGTTGGAGAGAAATGCCGGGCATTACGTCGCGCCAGAGGAAGCCGAGCCGCCACTGAGGCGAATGCTCGAAACCGTGGCGTGCGTGTCTGCCGACGATATCGACCGGATCTGCGAAGCAATCAACTTTACGGAATACTACCGCTGTGCGGGTGACGACATAGACGCCCTAGCTCCCACACTGGAAGCACGAATCGTCCGCGACGCGGACATGCTCGATGCGCTCGGCGCCGTCGGCATCGCCAGGGCATTCATGTTCGGCGGCCATCTGGGCGAGCCGATGTGGGTCGAAACGGGCGAGGACTCGGTCGGCCGCGCGTTTGTTCACGGCAAAACCAGTTCCGTGGTTCACCATTTTCATGAAAAGCTGTTCCGGCTCGAGGCAGAGATGCTGACCGCCCGCGGAAAAGCGCTCGCTCGCGAAAGAACCGTGTACATGAGGCGTTTCGTCGACCAGCTCATGACTGAATTACGCCCATCGCCACGGCGATAAGGAACCGGTGCTTCGCTCATCCGTCAGGTCGTTTCGGCGCTCCCCGGAAGCGGTTCGGCGGGTCAGCTGTGCGGCGGTGGCCGAGGGACAGACGTTGCGATCTCTATCGGCGAAGCAGCAAAGGCCGAACAGCAGTCGCATCGCGGTCGGCCCGTGAGATACGGTCTCCCGCGCCAGCCCCGATAGCGAACATTCTCGGCAGCGATCGCCTCACACCAACGGCGCAGCAAGCCCTTCCGTTTCAATCGCGCGCCGCACCGCGGGTCGCGCGAGCATTCGCTGCAAATACTGACCGAGCAGCGGCCATGCGCGCGCCGGCTTCTCGAAGCCCCTTGTCCACCGACAGAGCATGAACGCGTAAGGATCGAGGATCGTGTATTGCGCCCCCAGCAACCAAGGACCATCGCTCGATTCAAGTTGCGACTCCAACTGGTCAAGCAAGATGCCGATCTTCGATTCAGCATGCGCTTTCACTTGGCTCGCGCCCAGCGCGTTGTCGGCATCGACCCAGCGCTCCGGGTAAAAATAGACAATCAAGGCCGCTTGCAGCGTGTTCGTCAACCACATGAGCCACTTGTAAAACTGGGCACGTTCGGGCGTGGCCAATCCGGGCGCCATCCCGCTTTCCGGATGTGTGTCTGCCAAATGGAGGCAAATGGCAGCCGTCTCATACAGCACCATGTCGCCATCGACCAACACCGGGATCAATCCGTTGGGGTTCAGTCGCAGATAGTCTGCCGACTTATGTTGATCGTGCGTGCGATCAACAAGCGTTAACGCAAAGGGCCGGCCGATTTCCTCCAGAACGATGTGGGGGGCCATGCTTGCGTTACTGGGGTAATAGAACAGGTTCTTGATGGTCATGTTTGATGTCGATCGCTAACGCCGAGATTGTCCCACGCATGATAACGCTGCCGATCTCATGCGCTCCCACTGCGCAGGAAGGCGCGAACCTCATTACGCAAAACGGGCGTTTCCCGAGGGATAGCTGGCCTGCAACGTCGAGCAGCGCTCGCGCAGGAAGACCTGCAACGCGTTGATCGCGGGCGTCAGTTGCGCCCGGTGCGCGCAAATCAAGTGCAGCGGCGCAGGCTCGCAATACTCCGGCGGGAACAACTCCACGAGCCGGCCTGCCTTCAAATCATCGATGAGGTCCAGTCGCGATTTGTAGACGAGGCCTTCCCCGGCTATCGCCCAGCGACGAACGGCATCGGCATCGTCGCTGATGCGATTGCCCGTGACGGCCACGGTGCGCTCGCCGCCAGGCGGCGTAAAGCGCCAGCGTTCATGTATCTGTTCGCTCCAGACGTACCGAAGACAATTGTGTCGCCGCAGCTCGTCTACTTTGGTGGGTGCGCCATGCCGTTCGACGTATGACGGCGCGGCACACAATGCGCGTCGGTTGTTCTCGACGAGTTTCATGGCCAGAAGAGACGAATCGGGCAGCGTTCCGTAGCGCACGACTGCATCCAGCGGTTGGCGCGTGAGGTCAGCCGCACGGTCGCTCATCTTCACGTGAAGCGACAAGCCAGGATGCTGGTGCTGAAATTCATCCAGCCACGGCAACAGCAGGTTTCGCCCAAAGTCGGACGGAGCCGACAGCCGCAGCGGCCCGGACAGCGCCCCCCGGCCGCTCGCCAGCGCCTGCTCGCCTTGCTTCAGCGCGTCAACCATGACCCGGGCGTGCGGCAGATAACGCTCGCCGGCCTCCGACAGCTGCATGCTTCGCGTCGAACGCGTGAATAGCCGCGTGTCCAGCGCCTTTTCGAGCCGCTGCACTGAAGCACTGGCATGCGCGGGCGCGATGTTCAGCTGACGTGCCGCCTCCGAGAAGCTGCCGTAGTCCACCGTGTGCACGAAGATCTGGACGTCATCGAGTCGAATCATTTTCATTGAAATGACGAAAGTGTTTGGGTGATGCAATGGTTTATCAGCATATCGACGAAAGATAACATGAGCCTCAACACCTTCTCTTGGAGATCACGTCATGAAAGCCGTTGCCTTCTATCAGAACCATCCCATCAGCCACCCGCAGGCGCTGCAGGACATCGAGCTGCCGACGCCGGAACTGCGCGAGCACGATCTGCTCGTGGAAGTGAAAGCAGTGTCGGTCAACCCGGTCGACACCAAGATCCGCCGCGGTGGAGATATCCCGGAAGGGGGTGCGCGCATCGCCGGCTGGGACGCGGCAGGAATCGTCCGCGCAACCGGTGCGTTAGCCTCGCGCTTCAAGCCGGGCGACCGTGTCTGGTACGCCGGTGACCTCAATCGGCCCGGCAGCAACAGCGAACTGCACGCCGTGGACGAGCGCATCGTGGGACCCATGCCGACGTCGTTGGACTTTGCCGAGGCTGCGTCATTGCCGTTGACGACGATCACTGCGTGGGAGCTGCTGTTCGACCGCCTGCGTGTTCAGGCAGCGGACCCGAGCGACAACAACGTGCTGCTCGTCATCGGAGCGGCAGGCGGCGTCGGCTCGATTCTGACTCAGTTGGCGCGCGAGTTGACGGGCATGACCGTCATCGGCACGGCCTCACGGCCCGAAACCCGGGAGTGGGTGTTGGCTCATGGCGCGCATCACGTCATCGATCACCGTCAATCCTGGGCGCCCCAATTAGCCGCGCTCGGCATCGAGCACGTCACCCACGTTGCCGGGTTGAACAACAGCGCCGCCTATGTACCGCAAATCGCCGCCGTGCTGCGCCCGGAAGGCCAGTTCGCACTGATCGACGACCCGGTGAATCTGGACATCGGACCATTCAAGGGGAAATCCATCTCGATTCACTGGGAGCTGATGTTCACCCGCCCGATGTTCACCACCGATACCATGGCCCGGCAGCACGCCCTGCTGCGCCGCGCGGCGCAGTTGGTTGATCAGGGACGCCTCGAGCACACCCTGACCCGCCGCATCGACGGCATCAATGCCGCCGGTCTCATCGAGGCGCACGCGCTGGTCGAGGCGGGCAACATGATGGGCAAGGTGGTCGTCGCTAATCGCTAATCGCTTTTGAAAAGGAGCATCAACATGAAATCGCCCATCATCAGCACGGCCACGATCAGCCTCGAAGCCGCGCAAGCACTGCTGGCCGAAGCACGCCGCGCGTCCGCGGCGCGCGGGTTCGCCGCGACGATCGCGATTACCGATGCGGGCGGACACCTGCGCGCGTTCGAGCGCGCGGATACCGTCCCGTTTCTGACCGTTGACGTCGCCATCGACAAGGCATGGACCGCTGCGTCGTTCGGCATGGCCACGCATCAATGGAATCAGTACATGGCCGAGCCCGCCGTTGCCCCGTTGGCGCACCATCCACGGCTGATGCCGGTCGGCGGCGGCGTTCCGATCTTTCACGAAGGGCAACTGGTGGGCGCGATCGGCATTTCGGGCGGAACGTCGGCTCAAGACCATGAGGCGGCTGAAGAGGCGCTGCGTCAAGCGGGGTTTTTGCAGTAAGCACGGGCGGCTGGCAGGATCCATGGCAGCCGCCCTCACTGGAATGACTCCGGTTCACCCCGACAAGAATTGAGGCAAACGGGAACGCGGGACGGCGTATTCGGCCTCGGGAGAGATACGCCAAAGCGAGAAGAAGCGCCGGCATGTACGCTAAGCGGGCCATTACATCAAGTCATGCCGGCTCCAACAATTTCGGCGTTGTACCTCTGAAATTGGCTCTCTATATTCAAAGCACCGAAGTGCGGGCTTGGTGCCGTCCGGCCTTGCCGCTGCGCCGATCGACCCGCCCGGCCCCTGTTTCTCCCCCAACCGCGTCGAGGAAGAGCCGTGACCAAACTGAAGCGCTTGTGCCCGATTGCCATAACACTTTCGCTCGGGTGCGCAGGCACCGCGCCCGCGCTGGCCGCCGGTCAGATTACGTTCGTATCGCAAGGCGGCGCCTATCAGGAAGCGCAGACCAAGGCGATCCTCGACCCCGCTGCCAAGCAACTCGGCATCACGATCAAGCAGGACAGTATTCCCGACGCGTGGCCGCAAATCAAGGCGCAAGGCGCGACCGGAAAGCCTATCTGGGACGTCGTCGATACGCCGACTTCGAATTGCCTGCGCGGCGGCCGCGAGGGGCTGATCGAAAAGCTCGACTTCTCGAAGATGCCGAACGCAGCCGCGATTCCCGAAAAATACCGCACGCCGTACTCGGTGCCGTACGAGTTCTATTCGACGGTGATCGGCTACAACAAAAAGACCGTGAAGAAGGTGCCGCATAGCTGGGCCGACTTCTGGAACGTCAAAGGTTTCCCCGGCACACGCGCACTGCGCAACGATCCGCAAACCGTGCTCGAAGCCGCGCTGCTCGCGGATGGCGTGCCTCGCGACAAGCTCTATCCGCTCGACGTCGATCGGGCATTCAAGAAGCTCGCGCAAATCAAACCGGACATCGCCGTTTGGTGGACATCGGGGGGCCAGTCCGCGCAACTGCTGCACGACGGTGAAGTCGACATGGAAATGATCTGGAACGGCCGCGCGAGTTCGGTTGCGAAGGACAATCCCGACATCGCGTTCGTCTACGACGACGGAATTTTGCAGAACACTCAGTTGTGCGTGCTCAAAAACGCACCCGATCTCGCGAATGCGATGCGTTTCGTCGATACGGCCGTCTCGCCGGAGTTGCAAGCGAACTTGCCGACCTACATCGATTACGGACCGGGCAATCCCGCCGCATACAAAACGGGCAAGATATCTGCGAAACGCGCGAGCGAGTTGCCGAGCTCGCCCGAGAACGCGAGCAAGCAAGCACTGCTGTCGGAAGAATGGTGGGCGTCCGACGCCGGTATCCAGGCCAAGGCGCGCTGGCTCAAGTTCATGCAGCAATAGCGAGTGAGTGCGCAGCAGCCATGAGCGCGCGGGGCCCCCGCCCTCGCGCGCATAGCTCGTCGATGCAGATGGGTCTAGCCGCCGTATCCGACGACGCCCTTGACCTCCAAGAACGCTTCGAGCCCCCACTCGCCGTATTCGCGTCCGTTGCCGGACTGCTTGTAGCCGCCGAACGGCGCGCCGGGGTCCCACGCCGGATAGTTCAGATAGACGCTGCCGGCCCGCAACCGGGTCGCGATGCGGCGCGCCCGCGCAAGGTCGCCCGACTGAACATAGGCGGCCAGGCCATAGGGGCTCTCGTTCGCTATCGCAATCGCATGCTCCTCGTCGCGGTACGGCAAAATGGCCAGCACGGGACCGAAGATCTCCTCGCGAGCGATCGTCATATCGGGCCGAACTCCGCCAAACACCGTGGGTTGCACGTAATAGCCCCGTTCGAGCCCCGGCGGCCGCCCCAGCCCGCCGGCCACGAGTGTCGCGCCCTCTTCGATCCCCGCGGCAATCAAGCGCTGCACGCGCTCGTATTGCACGTCGCTCACCACCGGCCCCGTCGTCGTGCCGGGGGCATCCGCCGGGCCGACGCGATGCGCCGCCGCCGCCCGCCGGGCAATGTCGAGCGCCTCCTCGTGACGCGATGCCGGCACGAGCATCCGCGTCGGGGCATTGCACGATTGCCCGCTATTGCTGAAGCAGCTGTTCACGCCTTTCGTCACGGCCGTTTCGAATGGCGCGTCGTCGAGCAGCAGATTCGCGGATTTCCCGCCGAGCTCTTGATGGACACGCTTGACGGTCGGCGCCGCAAGCGTCGCGATCTGCACGCCCGCTCGCGTCGACCCCGTAAACGACACCATGTCGACGTCGGGGTGTGCGCACAGCGCGGCACCGACCGTCGGGCCGTCGCCGTGCACGAGGTTGAACACGCCGGCGGGCACGCCCGCCTCGTCGAGCACTTCGGCGAACAGCACCGCGTTGAGCGGCGATATCTCGCTCGGCTTGAGCACCATCGTGCAGCCCGCGGCGATCGCCGGTGCCACCTTGCAGACGATCTGATTGATCGGCCAGTTCCACGGCGTAATCAACGCCGCAACGCCGACGGGCTCGTATCGTATGAGGGTGATGCCTTTTGCGCGCTGCCAGGCGAACGTTTCGCTCGTGCGCAGCAATTCTTCGAGATGGCGGCGGCCGAGCGCCGCCTGCCACTCATGCGCGAGCCGGCGCGGCGCCCCGATCTCGCGTGAAATCGTATCGGCGATTTCGTCGTAACGCCGAAGGTAGGCGTCGAGTATTCGACGCACGAGTGCGATGCGTTCGTCGGGATCGGTCAGCGAAAACGTCGCGAACGCACGCTTGGCGGCGGCGACCGCGCGATCGACGTCGCGCGCATCGCCCAGCGCGATTTCCGCGAACGGCTCTTCGGTGCAAGGATCGATCACGGCGAGCCGAGCGGCGCCGGCCGGCGCAACCCACGCGCCGTCGATATAAAACTTCAAGGCATTCGTCATAGGGGATTCCGTTCTGATGGAACGCATGAGGGAAAAACGTTTGCGCGCCAGAGGACAGCGGCAGCGTATCGGCCGCCGCCGTTCGCCGGGCATGCCGCCATCAAGCGCGCGCCGTCTGCGCAATGCCGCCGCTGCCGCGGCGGCTGATGACGACGATGAGAACGAGCGTCAGCGTAAGCGCGGTCAGCATGGTGCTGATCGCCGCGATCGTCGGATCGATCTCGTCGCGCAGCGTGACGAACATGCGGCGCGTCAGCGTCTGGTTCGGGCCGCCCGAGACGAACAACGCGACGACGGTTTCGTCGAGCGCCTGGATGAAGACGAACACCGCACCTGAAATCACGCTCGAGCGAATCTGCGGCAACGTGACGGCCATGAAGCTGCGCAGCCGGTTCATGCCGAGGCTGCGCGCGGCCATTTCCTGCGCATGGTCGAACGAGCGTAAATCGGCGCTGACGGAAATCACGACATAGGGCAATCCGAGCATGGCATCGGCGAGGATCAGGCCGCCGAGCGTATTCACGTAACCGAGCTTCGAATAGACGAAAAACACGCCCACCGCGACGATGATGATCGGCACCATCAGCGGCAGCATCAGCAGCGTCCGCAGCCGGCGAATCCACGCATGCGTGCCGTGCTCGATCGCGTAGGCCGCGGCGACCCCGATCGGTGTCGCGATCGCCGTCGCGAACGTGGAGGCGATGAGCGTCGTGCGGGCGGCTGCCAGCCAATCAGGGTTGCCGAAGAACGCTTCGTACCATCTCAGCGACAACGCGGGCGGCGGAAACGTCATGAAGCGCGTATCGGAAAACGACAGCGGCACCACGATCAGGACAGGCAGCATCAGAAACGCTAGGATCAGCAGCACCGATGCGATCAGCAGCCCACGCGCAAGCGGGTTCGATTTCATTTCTCCCCCAAGGTCTTATCGAGCGGCACGACTCGGCTCGCCGCGTAGAAGATGGCAAACACGCAAAGCAACAAGACCACGCTCACGGAACTCGCGGCTCCCCAGCTGTTGTAGATTTCGACGTTGCGGCTCACGACCATCGACACCATGATCGACTTACCACCGCCCATCAGCTCGGGGGTGATGTAAAAGCCGAGGCACAGCACGAACACGAGCGTGACGCCGGCCGCCACCCCGCCCATCGACAGCGGCAGAAAGACGCGCACGAACGCATGGACGGGCGATGCGCCAAGGCCCGCCGCGGCCTGCGAGAGATTCAACGGAATTTTCTGCATGGCCGAATAGAGCGGCAGGACCATGAAGGGCAAGAGAATGTGAACCATCGCGACGATCGTGCCGAACTGGTTGTAGGCAAGCTGCACCGGATGATCCATGAGACCCGATGCAACGAGTGCCTTGCTGACGATACCCGTGCGCTGCAGCAGCACGAGCCATGCGTAAGTGCGCACGAGCACGCTCGTC
Organism: Trinickia sp.; assembly: GCF_051953955.1. Lineage (GTDB taxonomy): Bacteria > Pseudomonadota > Gammaproteobacteria > Burkholderiales > Burkholderiaceae > Trinickia. The sequence continues at coordinate 8,619 of NZ_JBQCIF010000066.1, forward strand.
CAAAACGGCATGATCACCATCCCGAGAATCAGCACCGCCCAGCGGGGGCGCACCGATGCAGCGAGATACGCGACGGGGTAGCCGAGCAGCAGCGTCGCCGCTGTCACGATGGCGCTCAGCTTGAACGTCAGCGAAAAAGTATCGAGGTAGGTGCCGCTCAAGATGCGGCGATAGTTCGCGAGCGTAAAGCCGCCGTCCTGGCGAATCGATTGCCAAGACAACCACGCGAGCGGCACCACGAGCAAAATGACCACGACCGCCAGCGCGGGCGCCATCAACAGCAGCATCGTGCGATCCTCGCGCCGCTGGTAGCGCCGCACCGCATCGGTCGCGACGGCCCGTCTCGGTTCGCACTCCGAAACGATTCCTCTGACAGTCGTCATCACACCCCCAACGCATCGAGAAACTGATACCACGCCGCCACGAGCCTCACGCCCGGCGCGCGCAGAGAATGGAACGGGACTGGCCGCAGTCCATCTTGCGCAAGCAGCGCGAGATCGGGTGTCTCGCCAAGGGCAAGCGCGGCGGCATGTTGGCCGACGAGGCTGGCCATCGCCACGCCTGCGCCGTTGTATCCCAGGCAAAACACGGTCGTGTCGTCGCTGCGGCCGACATGGGGCAGCGCGTTGAAGGTCATGCCGACGTAGCCGGACCAGCGAAAGGCAATACGCACGTCGGCAAGGTCGGGAAAGAGCGCAATCATCGCGCGACGCAGCGCCTCGAAACCCGTATCCTGCCCTTCCTTGCCGAAAGCATCGCGCCCCCCGAACAGCATGCGGCCATCGGCGCGGCGAAACCACTTCATCATCCGACGCGTCTCAGTGTAGCTGCGTCGTGTGGTCATCAGCCTCGCGTCGAGCTCGGCCGGCAGCCGCTCCGTTGCGATCATCGCGCTGCGAAACGGCACGAGTTCGCGGCGAAAGCCGGCCGTGGCGGGGGTTAGACTGGAGTAGGCGTTCGTCGCGACGATCACCTGCTTCGCGCGCACCGTAGCCGCAGGAGTATGCAAGCAGACTCCGGGTGCGCCGCGCGCGGGCTCGATTGCCACGACGGCAGTGGATTCATGAATCGGCACGCCGCGTGCCGCAAGACCGCGCGCGATGCCAAGCACGTACTCGAGCGGCAGGATGGTACCGGCATCGGCGCTCAGTACACCGCCGACGAACCCCGCCGAGCCGGTCTCCCTTTCCACCTGCGCGCGCGTCAGCGCCGTCATGGTGCGATCGCCCAGCGCTGTGCGCACCCAGTCAGCTTCTGCCACGCAGGCGGCGAGTGCTCGGTCGGTATGCGCGCAACGCAGAGAACCCGTCAGTTCGAACGTCGCCCCCGAAATCGCGAATTCGTCGACGAACGATTCCACGACGCGCACACCGTCGTGCGCGAGACGATGCATCCGCTTCGCGGCGTCGATCCCGTAGCGGCTGGCAATCGCCGGAAACGAAAGCCGGAACTTCGACGACACCACGCCACCGTTGCGCCCGCTCGCGCCCCACCCGACCGGGTTGGCGTCCAGCACGACGCACGGCACGCCGCGCTTGGCGAGCGCGTGGGCCGCCGCTAGACCTGAATAGCCGGCGCCGATCACGACAACGTCGGTGTGCAAGTCGCGAGCGAGCGGCCCCGCGCCTACGGGCGGACCGAGCGTACCGGCGTGCGCGGCGAGGTGACGCCACAACGAATCGGGCTGCTGGGACGTGCCGGCGAGGGGTGCGAGCATGATCAGACCGCGGCGAATTCTTCCTCGACCGCATCCGCCAGCGCGGCAAGCGTCGGGAAGCAGAACGTCGGGGTCGCCACGGCCTCGGGAACCGGCGTCGCACCGAAGCCCTTCTGCCCGCGGCGGCGCTCGATCCAGCACGTCGCATAGCCGAGCTTCATCGCAACGCCGATGTCGTGGTACTGGCTTTGCGCGGTATGGAGGATTTCGCCGAATTTGTAGCCGAATGCGGCCTGTCGCCCACGGTTGTAGGCGAAAAACTGTGGGTCCGGTTTCGCGACGCCGGTTTCGTCGCAACATACCGTGTCGTCGAACGGGTCCCCCAACGTATGGGCGTACGCCGACAACGCAACGCGGTCCGCATTCGTCATCGCGACCAGACGGAAGTGCTTGCGCAGACGCTTCAGCGCCTCGACGGAATCGGGGAATGCGGGCCAATCGAGCACGTCGCGCTGGAACGCGGCGGCCGACTGCGCGTCGTCGGGCAGCCCTAATTCCTTGGCGAGCGCGAGATAGACGTTCGCCATTGCCTGACTCGAGCGCCCCGGAAAGGCCGCGCGGCCCCGCATGTACGGCTCGAAGATCTCATCGTCGGTCAAGTCTTTCGCGGCAGGGCCGCCGAGGCGGTGCGCCGATGCGAGCACGCCCCGTTCGAAGTCGATGAGCGTGCCGACGACGTCGAATGTCAGCACCTTGAAATCGGTGAGCTTCATGAGTTCATCCTTGATTGCGGTTGATTGCGTTTGCGTTGCGGTTGGCGAAGAAGACGAAAGGGGCAGACGAATGCGGCCTAGAGATCGGGCATAAAGAACGATGAAGGACAGCGATGCCGCTCATGCCGCCACGACGATGGTGTCGCGCGGCGAAAGCGCGACGGAAAGCGGCGCCCCCGGCAGCGGAATGCGTTGCCGGGCCGCATGGTTTCCGGGCTGGCGCAGGCTCACTACCGTGCCGTCGGCGAGTGCCGCGAACACACGCAGACTCTCGCCCTGGTACAGCACCTCCGTGACACGCGCGCTGAGCCGATTGGCATCGCCGGGCGCGTCGCCCGCGTCGATCACGAGTTTTTCGGTCTGCACCGCGAGCAGCAGCCGATCTTCGCGCGGCAACGGATAGGCGGTGCGCAGCACCGTGTCGCCCAGCTTGACGGCATTCTCGCCCGCCCGCGCAACGGGCAGCAGCGTCGCCTCGCCGATGAAGCTCGCGACGAACGAATTGCGAGGCCGGTCATAGAGATGCTCCGGTGTATCGACCTGCACGAGCCTGCCGTCCTTCAAGACGGCGACACGATCACTCATCGTGAGCGCCTCGCGTTGGTCGTGCGTGACGTAGACGATGGTCGTGCCGAGCCGGCGGTGCAGCCGGCGCAGTTCGATCTGCATGGTTTCGCGCAATTGCTTGTCGAGTGCCGAAAGCGGCTCGTCCATCAGGATCAATTGCGGTTCGAACACCATCGCGCGTGCGAGTGCGACACGCTGACGCTGACCGCCCGAGAGTTCGCTGATCCGCCGGTGCTCGTAGCCGCGCAACTCGACCATCGCGAGCGCGTCCGCCACTTTGCCGGACCAGCTCGCCTTCGGCTGGCGTCGAGCCCGCAACGGGAATGCGACGTTCTCGCCGACAGTCATATGAGGAAAGAGCGCGTAGCTCTGGAACACCATGCCGATATCGCGCTTGTGCGGCGGCGCAAATGTAATGTCTCGTTCCCCCACCCAAACGCTGCCCGAACTCGGCTGCACAAAACCGCCGAGAATGCCGAGCAATGTCGTCTTGCCGGAGCCCGACGGGCCGAGCAGCGAGAGGAATTCGCCCTGCGCCACATCGATCGACACGTCGTCGAGCGCAATCAGCGGACCATAACGTTTGCTGGCGGACCGGATCGATACACCCGCCTTGGCTCTTGCATCCATCGTTCGGCTCCTGCTCGTGTGGGCTCGCGATGAAAAAAATATAGGCGTCCGTATTTCTGTCGGCAATTCCCTAATTGTTGGATTGGGCATAACATCAGGTCATGCCTAGCCTACGCAGAAAACTCCCCAGCGCGAATGCGCTTTTCGTCTTCGAGGCCGCCGCGCGGTGCGGGAACTTCACGCGCGCCGCGCAGGAGCTCTACGTCAGCCAGCCGGCCGTCAGCCGCATGCTGTCGCGCATGGAGGACCATATCGGCGTGCGCCTGTTCGAGCGCGTGCACGGCGGTATCGTGCTGACCGAGAGCGGCCGGATCCTGTATCGAAAGATTTCGGAGGGGCTGAACGGAATCGAGGATGCGATCCGCGAGATCGAAGCGCGGGCAACCGGCATCGAGCCCATCACGCTCTCCGTGTCGACGGCTTTCACCACGCACTGGCTCATGCCCCGCATGAGCCGGCTCAATCAGGCGTTCCCTTCGGTCGATCTGCGCTTCCAATTGATCTCGGGCCGAATCGGAGGACCGCTAGGCGATGTGGATCTCGGGATGCGCTTCCTGCACGAAGGCGACGCGCGCGAAAGCAGCGTGCCTGTCATGCCCGAAGTGTTGCTGCCCGTTTGCAATGCGCGCTACGAGGAACTCGCCCGCGCCGATGATTGGCCGGCACACGGCGATACGGTCATCGTGATGGACGACGAAGAACGCGGCTGGCATGCACGCTTTTCCGCATTCAGCAACGATAACAGGCATGCCGCCGGTGTATTGAGCTTCAGCGACTACGCGATCGTCGTACAGGCGGCCCTGCTCGGACAGGGTATCGCGCTTGGCTGGGTCAATGTCGTGATGCACTGGCTCGCACAACGGGCGCTCGTGCCCGCGGTGGAAGAGATCGTCGTCACGAATCGGATGTGCTGCCTGTCGTGGTCGCCCACGCGGCCGCCGCGGCCGATCGTCGCCGAACTGCGCGATTGGCTGATCGCCGAAATGCGTGCGGATCTCGAGTCCGTCGATCGCGCTTATCCGTCGTTGGGTCTGGCGACAGCGGTGGCGAGCGGATTGCAGGCGTGGTCCTGAGAACGCGTCCCTTCTCCCGAGGGAAGCGGCGATCGGTCGGCGAGCTGATCTGCCGCAACCCCACCGCGGCGAAAAACGCAACGAGCCCCGCGACGGCGAGCGACATGTACGCCCATCCCCATTGATGGGTCCGACCGAGCATCGCGCCGAATGCCATTGGCGCTATAGCGCTACTCTTCGCCGAGGAGCCGCTCGTCATAGCCCACGAAATAAGGGCCTGTCTGCGGTATCTTCAGGTCACTGACTTGCGCGTCAGAAACTCCTCCGCATTCCATACACCGGTGCCGATAATGTCTTTGAGCGCGGCAACCGTGTCCCAGATATCGACATAGCGCACATAAAGCGGCGCAAACCCGAAGCGCAGGATGTCGGGAGCACGGAAGTCACCGATCACGTTGCGCGCGATCAGCGCCTGCATGATGGCGTAACCCTGTTCGTGAGCAAGCGAGACCTGGCTGCCGCGCTCCCGCGCATCGCGCGGCGAGGCAAGCGTGCATCCCAGTCCTGCCAGTTCCTGGTCTGTCAGTTCGATGAAAAGATCGCCGAGCGCAGTGCTTTTGGCACGCAACGCATCCAGGTCGACCCCGTCGAAGGCGTCCAGTGCGCTTTCCAGGGCGATCACGCCCAATTGCGGCGCCGTTCCGGTCAGCATGCGATCGATGCTCGGATGCGGCGCGTAGTCATGGGTGAAATCGAACGGTTTCGCGTGTCCGTGCCAGCCTGTCAACGGCTGGCGCACTGCGTCCAGGTGACGCGCCGCGACAAACACGTACGCAGGGGCGCCCGGGCCACCGTTGAGATATTTGTAGCCGCAGCCCACGGCGAAATCCACTTCACAGCCGTTCAGATGCACAGGCATCGCCCCCGCGCTATGACAAAGGTCCCAGACAATCAGTGCGCCGGCTTCATGCGCACGCCGGGTCACCGCTTCCATATCGTAAAGCTTGCCCGTCTTGTAGTTCACCTGTGTGAGCGAGACAATCGCCACCGAGTCGTCGATGGCGGCAAGTACATCGTCGGGATCGACGCAGCGCAATTCGCATCCCGTCATTTCCGCCACACTCGACGCCACATAAACGTCGGTCGGAAAGTTGGTACGTTCCGCCAGTATCGTGCCGCGGCGCGGACGCATGCGCGTCGCCGCGACCAGTACCTTGAAGAGGTTTACCGACGTCGAATCGGCCACGATTACCTCGCCCTGCCCCGCGCCGATCAGCCTCGCGATCTTGTCCCCGGTGCGTTGAGGCGCCGGATACCAGTCAGCATCGTTCCAGGAGCGGATCAGGCCGTGTGCCCACTCCTGTTCGAGCGCCCTTTTCATGCGCGCGGGGACGTTCCCCGGCATCGCGCCGAGTGAATTGCCGTCCAGATATATGGTATCCGCAGGCAGTTGGAAACGTGCGCGGCAGTGGGCGAGCGGGTCAGCCGCGTCGAGCGCACCGAAGTGGTCCCGGTTCTTCATCAGGTCAGTCTTCCATTGTGTAAAACAGGTACAGGCGCACGCGCCAGCTTCGGGCGCTCATGCGGTTCGCACGCCGGCGACATCAGGCAAGCCAAAAAATCGCTGGGCGTTGCCGCCGAGAATCTTTTCCTTTGCAGTGACTGAAAGCTCCGCGCGGCTCGCCACCAGTTCGCCGATCTTCTGCTCCCCTAGCGGGAACGGATAGTCGGAGCCCAGCATCACGCGGTTCTCGCCCATCGTATCGACGAGAAGTCTGAGCGCGACGGCGTCGAATACGGCACTATCCACGTAAAAGCGGTCGACATACGAAGCCGGCGGATTCGGACAGTTTTCCCGCACGATGTCGCGCTGCTCCCACGCGTTCTGCACGCGCCCGAGCAGGAAGGCGAAGCTTCCGCCACCATGCGCGAAGCACAGCTGGAGCGACCTCGGAATGCGCTCGAACGCGCCCGAGAGGATCAGAGAAAGCATCGAGAGCTGCGTTTCCGCCGGCATCGCAACGAGCCAGGGGAGCATCCACTTCCTCATACGACCGTCGGTCATCATGTCCCACGGGTGCACGAGCACAGGAATGCCTTCGTTCGCACAGTGCGTAAGAAAGGTGACCAGATGTTCGTCGTCGAGATCTCGCGGACCAACGTGATTGCCTATCTGAACGCCGCGATGACCTGCACGAAAGGCGCGCGTCGCTTCGCGGCAGGCAAGCTCGATGTCCTGCAGCGGTACCTGGGCGAGCACCATGAGTCGGCCGCGCGCATTCGCGCACAGCTCGAGCGCGCGGTCGTTCATGCGCATCGCCCACTCGTGCGCGGCAGCCGCGCCATACTGGTAGCCGAACATAACCGGTGTCGCGCACATCAGTTGCACATCCACGCCGAGCGCATCCAGTTCCTCCAGTCGCGCGACGGGGTCCCATAGCGCGCGGTAGACGGGACGGAAGGTGCGCTTCCCGGTCATGATCATGCCGCGCTGGCCATCCGCATCGATACGCAGCCACGGCGCTTGCTGCACGTCGAGCGCTGCCGCCTCGTCCTGCCCGATGGGCGGGAAGAAATGGGAATGCATGTCGATTCGAAGTGTCATCGTCAGTTGTTCGTTTTGAACGTCGGGTGGTTCTCAGGCAGCCTTACCAGGGTGAACGTGGCCGCAAGCCGGGCAGCGGCGCTGGTCCTCGGAGGCGTAGAACGCGTCGAACAGCGGCGGCAGGTCGGTCACGATGCTTTTGAGCTGCACTTGCACGCGGTGCACCAGATGGCCGCAGACATCGCAATACCATTCAAAGCCGTCCACCGCCCCCTGCGGCCGCTGCCGTTCGATGACAAGGCACGCGCTGCCCGTCTCGGGTCGCTGCGGAGAGTGGCGCACGTGCGGCGGAAGGAGGAACACATCGCCCTCGCGCAGGTCGAGGCGCTCCTTGCGGCCATCGATCCACAGGTTCAGATACGCGTTACCGCGCAACTGATAGAAAAACTCCTCGTACGGATCGTCGTGGTAATCGGCCCGATGATTCGGTCCCCCAACAACCGTTACGATGATGTCGCTGTCCTGCCAGACCTGCTGGTTGCCAACGGGGGGTTTGAGCAGGTGGGCATGCTCGTCGATCCATCGCTGGAAGTTGAATGGCGTACCGTAAGTCAACATATCTTTCGCCCCTTCAGGGCGGCCCGCAACGGCTTGCGGACCGCTGGTCCCGGTTATGGTTTCGGCGCGTAGGCCACGGCCTTCATTTCGATGAGCAGGTGCGGATGCGGCAGCTGGTGTACGGCTACCGTCGTGCGCGTCGGGCCCGTTTCGTCAAAGTACTCGCCATAGACTTCGTTGTAGCCACGAAAATCGTTCATGTTGACGAGGAACGACGAAATCTCGACGAGGTTCGAAAGGTCCGCGCCCACGCCGCGCAAGATATCCCGGATGTTCTCGATCACGGCCCGCGTCTGTTCGTGAATGTCGAGCGTCATCGCGCCCATCTCGTCAGCCGATGCGCCCGCGATCGTGTTGTCGGGACGCCGCGCACTCGTGCCGGATACAAACAGGAGGTCGCCCGCCCGCTTGATATGCGGAAATCGACCTCGGGGCCTGGCCTTGTCGGCCAAGACGCACGCTTCATGAATGATTTCTTGCTTCATGATGACCCTCGATGGGTGATGAATTCAGTACTGCCAATGCCATTGACAATGCAGTGAACATGCGAATCAGGCCGGAGCGAGACAGCGGCCGTGGCAGCGCCGGCCATGATCAGCGATCCCGCGGGCAACATCAGTCCGCTCTGCGAAAGAAGGTGCGAGACTTGAACGAGCGAACGCAGGGGATCGCCCAGAATCGCGGCGCAGGAGCCCGTCTGCACGACGCGCCCGTTCACCCGCATGACGACGCCCGCGTTGCCAAGACCATCGAAGCTGCGTGTCCACGGTCCGATCGTGAGGCCCGCTGACGAGCAGTTGTCGGCAACCACATCTTCTAGCGAAAAGCGAAAGTCCTGATAGCGCGAATCGATAATTTCGAGCGCAGGTGCTACCGCTTCGAGGTACTGTGCCGCTTCGAGCAGCGTGAGTGGCCGGTCGATGTCGCGGCGCGTCAGGAAGCAGACCTCCGGTTCGACGCGCGGGTGGATGAAACGATCAAGCGCTAGCTGCGCGCCGTCCTCTTCCAGCATCGCGTCGGTGAGCCAGCCCCATATCAGGCTGTCCACGCCCATCTGGATCATCTTCGCACGACTCGTGAAGCCGAGCTTTACGCCCACCGTACGTTCGCCACGACTAATGCGTCGCTCGATCGAAGCCCGCTGCACGAAGTACGCTTCTTCTAGCGATAAGGCAACATCGGGTGCCAGCTGAGCAATGGGGACCGCCTGCCTCGCAGCTTCGTCGAGACGCGCGGCAATGGCGTGGAGGTCGTTCATGCCGCCTCCTGCGCCTCGCGCGCAACGCGATGGGCGTTGACCAGATCGAGCGCCACGTCGACGATCATGTCTTCCTGGCCGCCGACCATGCGCCGGCGCCCCAGTTCCACCATGATGTCGAAGGCAGAAAGCCCGTACTTTGCCGCGGCCGCCTCGGTGTGGCGCAGGAAGCTCGAATACACGCCGGCATAGCCCAGTGCGAGCGTTTCGCGGTCTACACGCACCGGCCGTTCCTGCAGTGGCCGCACGATGTCCTCAGCGGCGTCGATGAGTTGTTTCACGTCGCAGCCGTGATCGAGTTTCATGCGATCCACCGCGGCCACGAAAACTTCAAGCGGCGCATTGCCGGCGCCGGCTCCCATGCCGGTCAGCGAAGCATCGATGCGGTCGCAGCCGTGCTCCAGCGCAACGATCGAATTGGCCACGCCAAGCGAGAGATTGTGGTGCGCGTGCATCCCCGTCTCGGTCGCAGGGGCAAGTACCCGCTTCATCGCGTCGAATCGCTCGGCTACATCGCGCATACTCAGCGCACCGCCCGAGTCCACGACGTAGACACATTGAGCACCGAAGCTTTCCATCAGTTTCGCCTGCTCCGCCATTGCATCAGGCGTGGTCATGTGGGACATCATGAGAAAGCCCACGGTATCCATGCCAAGGTGGCGCGCATATTCGATATGCTGCCTCGCAATGTCGGCCTCCGTGCAATGCGTGGCAATGCGCACGGTGCGCACGCCGACGTCGTAGGCCGCTCGCAGGTCGTGCACGGTGCCGATGCCGGGCAGCAAAAGCGTGGCCACCCGAGCGCGATTTACCACGCCCGCCACGGCTTGGATCCATTCCAGATCGGTATGCGCGCCGAAGCCGTAGTTGAAGCTCGAGCCCGAAAGACCGTCGCCATGCGCGACCTCGATGCTGTCAACGCCCGCTTCGTCGAGCGCAATTGCGATCGCCACCGCTTGCTCGGTCGAATACTGATGCCGGATCGCATGCATGCCGTCACGCAACGTCACATCGGAGATATGAATTTTTTTTGTCCCTACGCTCATCGTCATTCTCCGTCACGCACCCACATGAAGCGCTGCGATCTGTTCCGCAGCGGCAAGCGCCGCCGAAGTCATGATGTCCAGGTTGCCCGCATACGCGGGCAGGTAGTGTGCCGCACCCTCCACTTCCAGAAAGACGCTGACCTTCAGCCCGGCGCGACGCTCGTTCGCATGCAGCGCGAGCGGATTGTCCACGGTGTAGCGGTCGAACTGCACACGTTGCTTGAGACGGTAGCCCGGGACGTAGCTCGCCACGGCCGACACCATGGCATGGACAGCACACTCAATGGCTTCGGTGTCCGCGCTCTCATCGGTCAGGCAATAGACGGTATCGCGCATCATCAGTGGCGGCTCGGCCGGGTTCAGCACGATGATCGCCTTCCCGCGCTCCGCGCCGCCGACGGATTCAATCGCGCGTGAAGTAGTTTCGGTGAACTCGTCAATGTTGGCGCGCGTACCCGGGCCTGCCGATCGACTTGCGATCGATGCGACGATCTCCGCGTAGCGCACCGGCGCGACGCTCGAAACGGCATGCACAATGGGAATCGTCGCCTGGCCACCGCAGGTCACCATGTTGATGTTTGGCGCGCCCAGGTGCTCGGAAAGATTAACCACGGGAACGACGAAAGGCCCGATGGCGGCGGGCGTCAGATCGATGACCTGCACGCCGTGCCGGCGCAACACGTTTGCGTGGTGCGCGTGTGCTGCTGCCGACGTCGCATCGAACACGATACCGATATCGGCGAACTGCGGCAGTCCCACAAGCCCCTCGATGCCACCGGCCGTGGTCAGTACGCCGAACCTCGCTGCGCGTGCCAAGCCCTCCGACGCCGAATCGATGCCGGCCATCGCGCTCATGCGTAGATGGCGCGCGTTGCGCATCACCTTGACCATCAGGTCGGTGCCGATATTGCCGGAGCCGATGATGGCAACGGCCAGCTTTGCGCCTGCGTTTGTGTTGTCGGTGCTGTTGTCGCTCATGACGAGGATCCCGTTTGATGTGAAAAAACGGCACTAACGCTGCCGAGGCCCTGGATGCGTGCAGTGAACGCATTGCCGCCCACGGCAGGCACCATCGGCCCCAATGCGCCCGTGAGTACGACGTCGCCGGCGACGAGCGGCGCGCCGACGCGAACCATCGTGTCGGCAAGCCAGAGCGCCGCACACAGTGGGTTGCCGAGACACGCTGCGCCGGCGCCAACGCTTACCTGCTGGCCGCTGAGCTCCATCACCATGCCGCAGGCGACCACGTCGAACGCGTCGAGCTTCACCGGCCGGTTGCCGAGCACGAAAAGCCCGCTCGATGCATTATCGGCAACGGTGTCGGTCAGCCGGATGTCCCAGTTCGCAATGCGACTTCCGACGACTTCGATGGCGGGAAGCGCGTATGCCGTCGCGCGCAGCAGGTCGGCGATGGTGTGCCGCTCGTGCGGCAGATCGCGTTCGAGCACGAGCGCGATCTCTGCCTCCACCTTCGGCTGCTGGGTTCGCGACAGTGAAATTTCCTCGCCGTCGGAAAACGCCATATCGTCGAACAGCGTGCCGAAGTCGGGCTGATCGACGCCCAGTTGCGTCTGAACCGCCTGCGAGGTGAGCCCGATCTTGCGGCCCACGAGCCGGCGGCCTGTAGCCAGACGAAGGTCGGTGTTGATGCGCTGCACCGCATACGCGGCGTCGAGCGGGTCGCCGCCGAGTGCCGCTATCGCGTTGCGCACCGGTGCGCACGGTACGCCGTGCATCTGCGCGTCGCGCAGCTGGCGCGCAATTTCTGCCGCCGCATTCATGTCGATTGCACTCATGCGATCCTCACGCAGACGTTCGTGAGCTCCGAATAGAAGTCGAGCGAATGCCTTCCACCCTCACGGCCGAGCCCCGACAGCTTCGTGCCGCCGAACGGCGTGCGCAGATCGCGCACGAACCATGCGTTCAGCCACACGATGCCGGTCTGTATGCGCTTCGCTACCCGATGACCGCGTGCAAGATGGGTGGTCCACACGCTCGCCGCCAGACCGTACGCGCTGTCGTTCACGCGGCCGATCACCTCGTCCTCTCCATCGAACGGGGCGATATGGCACACCGGCCCGAAGATTTCCTCGGTCACGCAGCGTGCGGTATCGGATAGGCCGGTCCAGATGGTGGGCTGGACAAATGCGCCGTCGTCGCGCGCGTCACCGAATAGCGGAACGTCACCGCCTGTCACGACCGTCGCGCCCTCTTCCACGGCCAGCCGGAAATACGACAGGACTTTCTCCCGGTGTCGGCGCGAGATGAGCGGGCCCATCGTCGCGTCCGGGTCGCCGGGTGCGCCTACCCGGATCGCTTCGCTGCGTGCCTTGAGCGCCGCCACGAATCGCTCGAAGATTGGCCGCTCCACATACACGCGCTCACTGCACAGGCATACCTGCCCCGCGTTCGTAAAGCTCGACTTGAGCACCCCTTCCACGGCCGCGTCGAAGTCCGCGTCCGCGAATACCACGGCCGCATTCTTGCCGCCCAGTTCGAACGAGACGTCCTTCACGCCATCGGCTACGGTCTTCATGATCGTGCTGCCCGTGCGCGACTCGCCGGTGAAGGTGATCGCTGAAATCCCGGGATGGCGCGTGAGGAATTCGCCCGCCGCATTCGGCCCATGTCCGTGAATGAGGTTGAAAACGCCGCGCGGGAGACCGGCCTCATGGATGACTTCCGCCAAGAGCGTCGCGCTGCCCGGCGTCTCTTCCGAAGGCTTGGCGACGACACAGTTGCCCATCGCGAGCGCCGGTGCCACCTTCCACGTCAGCAGCAGCAGCGGCAGATTCCAGGGCGAAATGATGCCCACGACGCCAAGCGGCTTGCGCATCACGTAATTCATGTATTCGCCGCCATCCGCGGCGTGCGTCTCGAAGCATTCGCTCCCCGCACTAACGATCAGGTTGGCGAAGGTGCGAAAGTTCGCAATGCCGCGTGTCACATCCAGGGTTCTGGCCTGAACGAGTGGTCGTCCGGTGTCGGCAACCTCGGCTTCGACGAAATCGTCGAAACGAGCCTCGATTCCATCTGCGATCCGATGAAGCCAGGCGGCTCGCTGCGCGGGCGTTGAACGCTCCCATTCACCTCGTTGTGCGGCGCGGGCCGCACGTACCGCGCGATCGACCGTCTGCTCGTCGGCTTCGCAGACACGGGCGACGACCGTTCCGTCAACCGGATTGACATCCGCAAACGTCGTCGCGGTATCGACAAACGAGCCATCGACATAATGACGAAACAGCCGCCCGGCACCAGTGACTTCCTTTGCTTCCAGTTTCACGACTTTCTCCTGCTTAATATGTTGAAAAAGTGTAAAAGCCGGAAGCCATTCTGGATAATGAAAGTTGCGGTGCTTGTTATGCGAAGCTGTAATACCGGGGCAAACACTCTTCCTGCACCACTTAGGGAAGCGGGGGCTCGCTCAACGAGTCCGCTCGTGCGACTTCCTGGAGGCATTCAACGAACGTCCGGCAAGCCGCACTGGGCTCCTTGAGGGAGCGTACTGAATAGCCGACCGTCCCGAACCGGCCGGTCTCGGGTAGATCGAGTATGCGTAGAAGACCCGTTTCCACGAACTGTTGAGCGGCCAAGCGCGGCATGAGCGCAACGCTCGGCGTTTCGAGCAGGAGGCCGATGTTGGTGAGCAGCGAAAGCGATTCCACGACGTCCGCCGGCAAAGGTAGTCCGGCTGCCCGGAACAAATGTTCCGCAGCCAGTCGCGACGGCGAGTCAGGGGTTGGCAGTATCCATGGAAAGCCGCATAGGTCTCCAAGGTGCGCAACGCTTTGCGCAGAAGGTCCATAACCGCGCCCTACGACGGCGCACAGCGACTCCTCGAACAAGGGGACGTGTTTAAGTGGAAATGCAGTCGCGATCGGAAGCTCTCGCTCGGGTAAGCGGCCCACGACGAGATCAAGGTCGCCCGTCGCCAAAGCTGGAAACTGCTGCGTAGGGGTACCCTCGCGGACGGTCACCAGCACCCCGGGGGCACGGCCCTTGAGCGTCGCAATCGTTCGGGGCAGGAGGCGCGCGGACGCCGAGATCAGTGTGCCGACGATCACGTGGCCGCTCGTCCCGAGGCGGAACTCGTTGAGCTCATCGGTCATATACCGCAGTTCGGCCATCAGCGACTTCACCCGCCTGCCGAGCAGCAACCCTAACTCTGTCGGTGAAACGCCCCGATTCGAACGCTGAAACAGTTCGCCCTGCAAGCACGCTTCAAGTTCTTGAATGATCTTCGTGACAGCCGGCTGCGTCAGGCTCATTTCATTCGCCGCACGCATCACAGAGCGGGTTTCCAGCACGCGTTCGAAGACCAGCAACTGGTTCAGCCGCAGTCGCCGGATCAGGGAATCGTTGCTCAGCGGGTTAAAAGACATTTAAGCCAGGGTTTCGATGAGTGCAAAGGCCGGATCGATCCTGAGGGCCGCTCTTTCAACGCAGACTGGATCAGAAAATGTTGCGTAGCCCGATAGCAACGCCCGTCTGGTTGTTGCGGCCTGGGTAGTCAGCGCGGTAAGCGCCCGTTCCGCGGGTGAAGTCCACCGTGCCGTAGATCTCGGTACGCTTGGAAAGAGCGTATTCGGCGAGCAGCGTAGCCGAGTAATTCATGCCCGAGCCTAGCGAACCGTCGAGCATTGCCGCATTGCGCGCATGGCCGTAATACCCGGCAGCGGTCAGCGCCAGAGGAGCATTCGCCTGCCACGTCGAACCGACATAGAAGTTGTCGTCGATGCGGTTCGGGCTCACGTGCGGCAGCGCTGGTGCGCCAGCCTGCTGCGCGGCGAGGTCGGCCGTGCCGGTCTGGTCCTGCGAATGCAGCCAGCCCGCCAGCAGTTTCAAGCCCGGCGTGACCGCAAAGGCCAGCCCAACGTTCGCCAAGTTGAACTTCTTGCCCGCCAAATCGTTTTGCTGCCAGCCCGCCATCGCCTGCAATGATCCCAGTGTGTACGAGGCAGTGAGCCCATACATGCTGTTTTTGCCTGTGCTGCCCGATACGCCGCCCAAGCCGTAAATGCCTTCGACGTGTAAGCCGCCGAAGTCATTCTCATACTTGATGGAACTGTTGGTGAAAAGGAACGGCCCCACCGGGTTATAAACCCAGCTATCCTGCCAGAAGTCGCCCACCGTCAAAGGATCGTAAATGTTCCCCATCATGTCGAAAAAGGGCGTCTTCTGGCGACCGAGCGTTAGGGTCCCGTAACGGGTGTTCGAAACGCCAACATAAGCGTTACGCTGGAACAGCGTGTTGTTGCCATTGTCGAATTTGCCAGACCAGAGCTGAAACTGGTTCTCCAGCTTGAATATCGCCGATGTCCCGCCACCCAGGTCCTCGCTACCGCGCAAACCGAATCGACTTGGCGTTTCCACGCCTTCACCCATGGCAAGCTGCGCGTCATTCTTCGCGTTCGCATTGGTGAGATAACGGATACTTGTGTCAACGAGTCCGTACAAGGTAACGGAACTCTGGGCAAAAGCACTATGAGCTGATGCCGTGAACGTCAGCACACCGAAAAACACCAAAGGTTTCATGCGTTTCATTGTTTCTTCTCCAACGTCCGTTAAGCATTTTTAGACATGATTCGGCCTGACGCTCAGGCATTTGCTTCGAACGATTTCCACTGCAAGATCAGGTCGAAGCCGCGAGCGAAACCGACGCCCCATTTTCAAGGCATCGCGTGCATCTTCCGGTCGACGAGCCTGGTCATGGCTCGATTTTCTTCTCGCGGTAACGTTGCCGGACGAGGAATCTCGATCGTCGGCATGCGACCGCCCCACCAGTTGCATCCCGTCAGAGCTTTTCTACGCTTATCAGCGTCTTCTTTCCGTTTTCATAGCGATAAATTGAAATCGTTCCGCTCTCGAGATCTCCCTTCGCATCGAACTGTATCGGGCCGGTAATTCCCGTCACGCTGACTTTCCGAATTGCTGCCGCGATCTTCGCCGGGTCCGTGGAGTCGGCTTTTTTCATGGCCGCGACCACGACATTGACCGCGTCATAATTCGACGGCGCGTACAGCAGGATAGGTACTCCGAATCGTTTCTGGAAACGGGCGTTAAAGGCCGCCCCCTGAGACAAGGTTTCGAGCGGCGCACCGGCTTGCGCACAGATCACGTTGGCCGCAGCATCACCCGCGAGCTTTGGCAGATCGTCCGAGCAAACGCCGTCGCCTCCGAGGACATGAGCTGACACGGCCAGTTGCTTTGCCTGTTTCGCGAAGGGACCCGCCGTCGCCTCCATGCCACCGTACATGATCAGGGCGGGGTCTTCCCCCTTGATCTTTGTGAGGATGGCCCGGAAATCGATCGCTTTATCGTTCGTCTCATCATGCGACAAAACTTTCATGCCCAGGCTCTGGGCTCTCGCAACAAATGCGTCCGCGAGCCCCTGACCATATGCAGTAGCGTCGTCGACGACGGCAACCGTCTTTCCGTGCAGGTTTCCGTAGGCATATTGCGCGAGCGCGGGTCCAAGAACGGCGTCCGTCGCAACCAGGCGAAAGGTCGTGGCGAAGCCCTGTTGCGTGTACGCTGGGTTGGTGGCTGAAGGGGTGATCTGCGCGACATGCGCATCCGAGTAGATCTTCGACGCGCTGATGGACGTGCCCGACGTCATGTGGCCGATGACGGCGACAACCCCGTCGTCTACCAGACGTTGCGCGACCTGTGTCGCAGTCCGAGGATCCGCTGCGTCGTCCTGTGAGTCGAGCTGAAGAACGACCTGCTTTCCGCCGATAACGAGGTGCTGCGCGTTAATGTCCTCGATCGCCAGTTGCGCACCGCGCTCGTTGTCTTTTCCGAGGTTGGCGATCTGCCCAGTCAGCGGCCCCGCAAAACCAAGCTTGACAACGGTCTGTGCATGGACATTCGCGCAGAAAGTGGCCGCCATCGTGATGATGGCAATGCGCCAATCTAGGCGTCTTGTCATTTTAAGTCTCCTTGTCTCGTGAGATGTGGAATGTGACCGCGCTGCTTTGTTTCTCTTTCGTGCTTTTCGATGCCGCGTGGGATGCTTTTATTGTTCGTTCACGGAAAAAAAAAGGATAATGAAAAATCCGGGGCCTGCTATTCTGGCCAGGAATAGCAGGCGCAGCGAGGCTTTATGGCAATTAGGATCCCTTAACGACGGCATGGGAACGCGCAGGACAACTCACATTCAGACGATCGACTGCAAGCGGACCCGACGATGCCCGGGGTCGCCGCCTCACATCTTCGTTCGCATCGTCCAGAGTTCCGGGAAGAACCGGTGGTCCACCACATTTCGGAGCCACTGGACGCCAGCGGAGCCACCGGTACCCGGTTTGAAACCGATGATTTTCTCGACCGACAGGAAATGGCGCCACCGGTATTGCGACAACTGGTCGGCCAGCGCGCACAGCGCTTCGCCGAGGCGATAGAGTTCGTTCGCCGGAACGGGATCTGCGTAGACCTCGAGCCAAGCCTTCTCCACGGAATCGTCGTGCCGGTATTCCTCGCTCCAGTCACGATCCAGAGCCCGAGGCGCAATGTCGAAGCCGCGGCGCGACAGCAAGGCGATCACCTCGTCGTAGAGGCTGCGCGACGTCAGGGCTTGCTCCATGGCTGGCCACACGTGCGGAACGTTGCTGTGCGCGCGGGCGAGCCGCACATTCTTGTTGCCGAGGATGAATTCGACATGACGGTACATGAACGAAAACTGACCGGACGCGGTCCCGAGAAAATCCCGGAACTGGTTGAATCCATCGGTGCTGATGGTGGATAGTAGGTCCCAGGATTCGGTGATGTACCTTGCATACTCCCGGGCGCGGGAAAGTATTTCCAGTGCCTCGTGCACACTGTCGTTCCGGATCTGTTCCCGCGCGTTGTATAGCTCGAAGTGCAGGCCTTTGAACAGCAGCTCTTTCACCTGCCCCATGATGATGAAGCACATCTCGTCATATCCGCTGCTGCGCGGACACTGAAGCGATAGCAGAAGGTCGACGAACTGGTAATCGATGTACGGATTGCTTTCTCCCGGATGACCAAGCAGCGGTTCGCCACTGGTGCGCGCGGCTGTTTGCTCCCGCGTCTGCGGCGTTGTCATCGGCATTTCCCGCAGGAGCGTGGCGTTTCCGAAACGGCCGGGAGCCACAATCGTGGGGGTGTGAGGCTGGTAATGGGGCATTTCATGGTCCTTTTGTACTATCGATCAACGCCTGGACTGCCTCGCCCAACACTGTGGTCCGATCACCCAGGTCGAACGGCAGATCAAAATGGTTGCGGTCCGCAACTTCGAATTGTGAAAAAAGGCGCACTTTTGAATCGAGCGCACTCGCGAAAGCCCGGCTCTGACGTTTGAACTCGGTAGTCTCGACGGCGCCCCATGCAACGATCGACTTGGGGAAATCGTCGAGACCAAAGAACTGTGGACTCACCTCGCACGCCGTGGATTCGTCGAGGTGGAGCGCATCGTTTACGCTGGTGTTGACCAAAGGGCGGAGGTCATAGATACCCGACAACAG
>NZ_JBQCIF010000067.1:0-25006 GCF_051953955.1 Trinickia sp.
TCAAATTGAATGGCGGCATGGGAAATAGCCTTGCTAGGCAGCCCGTGGTCGTCGGGATTCTTGCTCGATATAGTTGAACCTACGGCACCACGGAGTTAATCTCCGGCCATCGTTTTCGAATGCCGGGGTGTGAGGTGAGCCGAGTGTTTTGCTATTGCAGGGTATCAACAGCCGAGCAAACTACAGAGAACCAGATCCACGAAATCCGCTCGGCGGGGTTCAACATTGAGCCGCGCCGCATAGTTGCCGAGCAGGTGTCCGGGTCCGTTACCGCGAGGCAACGCGTTGGCTTTTCAAAGCTGCTCGACCGACTGGAGACGGGCGACGTGCTGGTCGTAACGAAACTGGATCGGCTGGGCCGCAATGCGATGGATGTCCGCGCAACTGTAGAAGAATTGGCAACGCTGGGTGTCCGCGTCCACTGCCTCGCATTGGGTGGGGCAGACCTCACAAGCCCAGCCGGCAAGATGACGATGACAGTGCTGTCTGCGGTCGCCGAGTTCGAACGCGACTTGCTGCTAGAGCGTACCGCCGCCGGACTCGCTCGTGCGCGAGAAACCGGGAAAGCGCTGGGCCGCCCGAAGGCGTTGAGCGACAAGCAGGAATCGTTGGCACTGGCGCGCCTTGCTGAGGGGCATTCGGTGTCTGCCGTCGCCCGAGAGGTGAGTACCAGCCGCCAGACCATCATGCGGCTGCGTACGCGTGGCTATGTGGTCAGCGTGAGTTGAGAGTGGTCCGCCGGACCGATCAGCTTGGTCCCACAGACCACCCTTCGTTTTCTCAGTACCGTGGTTCGCCGGAGCACAGTTTGTCATCCCTCGTCCCGGCAACGGTGGCCGATCGGTCTCTTCGGTTTTGCAACCAGTTTCAAAATAAGGAGAATGCGCAAATGAGCACCATCGCTGAGCGGTCCTCGCGCCGCCTGTTCAAGCAGTTCAGCAACGTCCCGAACGGCATCCCGGTCACGGAATCCGGCCGATTGATCTACAGCGTCGAGCCGTTACACGCCGAAGTCCTGCTGGCGCACCGACTCGTGTATCAGAGCCAAGACCCGCGCTGCGGGGGGCTGCGCCTTTACGACGATACGCTGTGGTCCGAGGTCCGCGCCGTCCTGTCCAGTCGACCGGAGGACATTGAGCCGCCGGCTTGGCTTGCATCTGCACGCTAGGAAATCGGCCCTGACTTGTCTTTCGCGCGCTTCTGATATGGATCGATACCATGCTCGCGCAGCAGTTTCGTCAAGCGTGCGACTTTGAACCAAAGCGCGACGATCGTAATCGCCGTGATGGCCGAGTAAAGGTTTTCGTTACCTAGCCATCGCGACGAAACGAGGACGGCGGCGACGAATCCTACCGCCGCGAGAACGAGCAATGCGCGATCGAGAAGCCACGTTTTCATCACTTTAACCCCGTGCCGGCCTGAGCATGAATGCCGTACATGCGCCGATTCGGCGATGACGTGTCGAACAATTCGGGATGGTTCATCAGAAAAAGGTGCATCGGTTGAATCAGTGCGATCCCCGACGCGAACAGCGCTTGGTGCATGCGTGATGCCGCGCCCGGCCCTGCCTTGCATGCGTAGAAGGCGTTCCCGGCAACCATAAGACTCCCGATAGTGCCGCCCAGATAGTACGACGCGTACAGCGCACCGGCAAAAGCGAGCTTGTCTGTCAGATCGCCTGCGCCGATGAGTTCGCCGACCGTTACGCGCATGCCGAAGGTTTTGATTAAGCCAGCAAGTTGCCCGATGGTCTGTAGCGCGCTGACCTGCGACGAAAAGAGGTTCGGTGGCGCGGTCAGGCCGATCGCCGCCATGTTGTCCTTGAATACCGGATAGAAGCCTGCTGCGCAGGTTTGGCCCATATGCTCTCTCTCGTTTTAGTTGGTGTTCGCGCCGTCGCGGGTGGTCAACGCGGCGCGAGCGTGAGCATATCACTTTGCAACGCGTTGCAAACTTGACTGGTACACAACTGGTGGTACACTGATATTTCGCCAACAGGGCTAAGCGATTGTTTTATATGGCATTTGGCGCGATGGGGAAGCTGTCCCACCCTTTCCGCCAGAATTCCAGCAGAAACCCCGTAACGCCGATGGCTTGCGGGGTTTTTTGTTTTGGGTCCGCGAATCGAGGCTGGCAGAGGCGGGCGTTGCCGATCGGCGGCCGCACGGTTCGCTTACATTAGCAGCCACGGTTGTCTGTGGGCTCCAGTCCAGCGCGGTTCCTGAAACTGCTCGTGACGCGAAGCCCGTGCTCCTTGGTGCTTTCCCCGTTCAAAGTGCAGAGGATGCTCATGCGACCGTCTGTTGTGCTGGATTTGAAGCGAGGCGCAGTGCGCGAAGCTGCGGGCCGGTATCGGGCAGTCAATCCGCGCGTCTGGCTACTTCGATATCAACCTGGACGTTGTATGGGATACCGTGCAAACGGCGCTGCCGGAGTTGCTAAAGCATTTGTATGCGATGAACAGCTCGGGCGGCCAGTAGGCGGTAGTTGCTGGCCGTTCTCAAATGGCGTTAGCAGCACAACCTCGCGCTCATTATGAAGATTTGTCGATGCTCTTTCGAAGGGAGGGGCAGGTGAGGCCTGCCCCTTGCCCACTGCCGAGCGTATTTCTTTTCGATGCCCGTCAAGTCCAAGCCCTTCGGGGCCGCTACGCGGCGACGTGACGGAATCAGTGCTCGCTGGGCCTGGTGTTTTCGGTAAGGCGCTTGACCTCCCGCCGGAGTCGGCGGTTCTCCGTGAATAGAGCGACAAAAACAACGACGCCCAGAATCAGCGAACTCCATTCGCCCGCTACGTGCCCAAAACCCCAGGCCAGCGCCGCAAATATCAACGAAACGACAAGCAACGCCGTACGATCTTTCCACCACTCAGCAGATCCGATTTTCATGGCTACCTCGACGTAACCGAAACGCGCGAATCGCATACCAATGCACGGTGAGCATAGGCTCGCCTCCCAGGTACATCTCTACCCTTGGTCCTATATTTTCGAAGGTGCCTTGCCAGAATTTCGTACATCGACGTAAATAGCGTCTTGACTTCAGTGGAGCACGCCATGAAACACCTGCTGAGCATGTTGGCTGGCATGGGAGCCGCGTTGAACGCATTCGGCACCGCTCCCGAATATGATCGGCCGCGTGCGGGTGATCAAGCGCGCGATTTTGCGGTGGTCGGCGCCGACATGCGCCGCGTCACTGCTCGCGTTGAAAGGACATCACGTCGAGCACTAACGGGGGCGCATGGGCGGGCAAACAACAGCGCAAGTTAAGGAGAGGGACCGTAGCCTGACGCTCTCTCATCATGAGTCAGATGCGCCATTGCTACCGATGGCGCAGATCGAACGTCTTAAGGAAATTCTGCCTAAGAAGTCGATTGGGTGTTCGACCAAGCAGCCGAGGAAGGTCGATTCCGTCGTTCCGAGACGAAACGCGTGGACACGCTCGTGGGAATTGAGCGGATCGGGAGCATGTTCTCGGGGCTGATCATGGGTTGCTTCGCTTTGACGCTTTCGGCTTATCTCGCGATGCACGGCCATGATTGGGTAGCGGGGGTGATCGGCGGGACCCCCGTTCTCGGCCTTTTTCCGCGTTTGTCATCGGGCAGCGACGATCTCCGCCAGAAGGCAAGACCCCTCCATCCAACAAGCGCAACTAACCCGGCTTGGCTGCCCGGGCGTTCGTCGCCCCCAAGGATGTCCCCACCCCCATTTCAGGAAACCCTTACATCGATCGCTGTAAAGCGCACGCGGCGGAAAGCCGTTTACCCGGATAAGCAGATGCCGAACACAGAGGCACTGCGCCATGGCACCGCTAGGGGCGACCAATCAAAGAACATTCGGGCGAAAGAGCACTGCCCGACAGCCGCCGAAAACAAACGTGGAGCATGGGGGAATGTTCGATATCGTGCGTCTCGCTGAGCAATTCTTGGGCATTGCGGCCGAAATCGATGTGCTCGTCCGCCGCATGCAGACCGATGAGCAAGCAGGCTCGCCGGGACAATACCGGCCTGAACTCATGGGCCTCTCCTCGCGTCTTCGCGTCGTCACCGAAGCGTTCGTCTCGGAAGCGGAAGCAGACCGAGCGCGATACGCACAAATGAGCGAAGCGCTTTTCACGAGCGAACGCCAGGCCCACTCGCTGGCCGATAACCTCCCCGCCAACGTCGCCCGGTGGGATCGAACGGGCCGGTATCTTTACGTCAACGCCGTTCTCGAACGAACCTTGATGAAGTCGGCCGCGCAACTGATCGGCACGGAGATTCGATCTACGCATGCCGCGATCGCGGCAGCCGTCGCTCATGTCGCGGCTACAGGAGAGCCGGTGCCTTGCGTCGGTCAAACGGTTCTCGGGGCTGACGGCGAACCGCGATGGCACGAGGTAAGCCTGATTCCGGAAAGAGACGATCGCGGCGAAGTCGTCAGTGTGCTGGCGATCGGCTGCGACGTCACGGAGCGCAAGCATGTCGAAACGATGCTGGCCGAGCGGGAGAAAGAATTCAGAACGCTCGTCGAGCATTCGCCCGACATCATCATTCGATACGACCGAGCATTACGCCGCGTCTACGTGAATCCAATATTCGCCGCGCTCGCCGGCGGGGAGGGCGGCGCGGCCGGGCTAATCGGGAAGAGGCCGCGTGAATTGCCGCTTTCGTCCAATGCGATTCTCTCGGGCGGTGTGGCCGCGATGGAGTACGAAGCGAAACTCGATGAAGTCTTTCGCACGGGCAAGAACCTCGAGTTCGAAGCCTCGTCCCGCTGGCACGCCGATGGCAGCCCGGACAGTTGCTACCTCGTCAAAATGGCGCCCGAGTTCGGCGAGGACGGCACCGTCGAAAGCGTACTGGCCGTTGCGCGCGACATCACCGAATTGAATGCGTCGCGCAAACACATCGAATGGATGGCGTACCACGACCCGTTGACGTCGGCGAGCAATCGGGCCTACTTCAGCGAGAGCCTGCGCAAAGTCGTCACCGCGCCGTCGGCAGGTCCGAAGTCGCTCGCCGCGGTCATGATGGTCGACATGGACCGCTTCAAGGACGTCAACGACACGATGGGACACGCTGTCGGCGACGAGATGCTGCGTGAGGTGGCAAGGCGTTTGCGGGCGTGTGTCCGTGCCGAAGACGTGGTAGCTCGCTTTGGCGGCGACGAATTCTCCATTCTTCTTCCCAACGCTGAAAGCCGTGCCGATATCGAACGTATCGCGCAGCGCATCATCGAGCGATTCAACCAACGGTTCGTGCTCGATGGCACCGACGTTTTCGTTTCTTGCAGCATCGGCATCGCGATTCATCCGACTGACAGCACTAGCGCCGACGATCTCATCAAATACGCGGATTCGGCGATGTATCTCGCGAAGCGATCGGGGCGCCGCGGTTTCCGCTTTTACGCGAAGGACCTCACGCGCGATGCGGCTGCACGTCTCGGGCTCGAGTCTCAACTGCACCGCGCGATCGAACACCAAGAGTTCGAACTCCACTACCATCCAAAAATCTCGCTGAAAGACCGAACGGTGGTCGGCTCGGAGGCGCTGTTGAGGTGGAATCGGCCAGGCGGTGAACTCGTCATGCCGAATACCTTCATTCCGATCGCGGAAGAGTCCGGTCTCATCGTAGACCTTGGCAAATGGGTCCTGCACGAGGCCTGTCTTTCCGCGATCGAATGGAATCGGAATGCGGCTGCGACGCATAAAGTTGCGATCAATCTGTCCGCCAGGCAATTTCAATCCGTGGGTTTCGGCTCGACCATAGCGGGCGTGCTCGAAGAAACCGGCTGCCGTCCCGAATGGCTCGAATTCGAAATTACCGAGAGCATCTTGCTCGAGGAAAACGATGCCGTTCTGACCACGCTCGGCTGGTTCAGAAAGATGGGCGTTTCCATTGCCATCGATGATTTCGGCACGGGGTATTCGTCGTTGAGCTATTTGGCTCGCTTTCCGATCGATGTCTTGAAGATCGATCGAACCTTCGTTCAAAAGGTGGCGGTGGATCGGCGCCACGCGGAACTCGTCAAAGCGATTCTTTCCATCGCACGGTGTTTTGGTCAGCAAGTCGTCGCGGAAGGCGTCGAGACGCTCGAACAAGCGAATTTTCTCGAGCGAAACGGCTGCCCGATTGCTCAGGGGTTTCTCTATAGCAAGCCCTTGCGCAAACGTGAAATGTCGTTGCTGCCTCGGTGTCTAGATGGGATTGCCCCTGATTCGAACGCTGATGGTTCCAGCGCTCCCGTGGGCTCGGGCTTAGCGCTATAGCAAGCACAATGGCGCAATGAATGCGGGCGAGTGCAGCAGCGAAAAAGCCACACGTTACGGTGTAGGGATTTCCTGAAATTCACATCGACGCACCGGAAGAATTGAATCACGGCTCTTGCCCGAAACCGTGATTCGCCGGCCCGCGCGGCCTTGATTCCACGAGTCGTCCGACCGATCTAAAGCGAATGCGCTACATTAGTTGCATGCGGCTGTCAAGATTGCGTTCCTCTTCCATTTGTTTCGGAAAATTCTGATATATTTCGGCCCGTTACAAGCGTCGGACCAATAACAAGTCGATCGACGCCAAAACAAAACAGAACAGAATTTCGGGGCCGAGAGGAATGGAACGGGGCAATTTCATTCGCCGAGGCGGTGCGACGTGCGCCGCCTTTTGTTTGTGGGCAGTATCGATGTCGGGTGCGTGGGCGCAGGCCGCACCGGCGGACAAAAACGTACAGGAAGAACTGCGCCAGCAAGAACGCGAGCGCGCACTGAGAGCGCAGCAGGAAGCGGCGCCCGACGTGCGGCTCGAGCGGCCGGTCCAGGCGGGCGCCGAGCGCTTGCCCGAGCACGAATCGCCGTGCTTTCGGATCGATCGCATCGTGCTCGTCGGCGATGCCGCCGCCCGCTTTCAATGGGCGCTCAAGGCAGCGGACCCATCGGACGATCGAGCAACGGGGCGTTGCCTAGGGGGCGAAGGCATCGGCTTGACGATGAAGCGCGTGCAAAACGCCATCATCGCGCGCGGCTTCGTCACGACGCGCGTGTTGGCTGCGCCGCAAGACCTCAAGCAGGGCACGCTGACGCTGACGGTCATTCCGGGCCGCATCCGCACGATCCGCTTTTCGGAGGACAGCAGCCGCCGCGCGACGAAATGGAACGCGGTGCCCGCGCGTCCGGGCGACATTCTCAATGTCCGCGACATCGAGCAGGCGCTCGAGAACTTCAAGCGCGTGCCGACGGCCGACGCCGACATTCAAATCACGCCGGCCGATGGCCCCGACGCGAAGCCGGGCGAGAGCGACCTCGTCATCAAATGGAAGCAGGCGTTCCCGTTTCGGATCTCCGTATCGGTGGACGATTCGGGCAGCAAATACACGGGCAAGTATCAGGGCAGCGTGACCGTCTCCTACGACGACTGGCTGCTGCTCAACGATCTGTTCTACGTCAGCCTCAGTCACGACCTCGGCTTCGTAGGCTATGGCGGCGGCAGGGGCACGCAAGGGTACACCGTCCACTACGAAGTGCCTTACGACTATTGGCTGCTCAGCTTCACCACGAGCGGCTACGACTACCGCCAATCGGTAGCCGGTGCGAATCAAACCTACGTCTATAGCGGCAGCACCGAAAACACGGAGCTGCGTCTGTCTCGGCTCTTCTACCGAGACGCCGTGCGCAAGACGAGCGCCTATGCCTCGCTGTGGCTGCGCAACTCGCACAACTACATCGACGACACCGAAGTCGAGGTACAGCGGCGTCGCATGGCGGGTTGGGAGGTCGGCCTCACGCATCGCGAGTTCATCGGGGCTGCCACGCTCGATGCCGACGTCGGATATCGGCATGGAACGGGGATGCTGTCTTCTTTGCCGGCACCGGAGGAAACGTTCGGCGAGGGCACGTCGCGCTCGGCCCTCGTGACGGCGGATGCGCAACTGAACGTGCCGTTCGTCGTGGCTAAGCAACGCTTCAGGTACAACGCCGCGTGGCGTGCGCAATGGAATCGCACGCCGCTCGTGCCGCAGGATCGCTTTCAGATCGGCGGACGCTACACCGTGCGCGGCTACGACGGCGAGAACACGCTGCTCGGCGATCGCGGATGGCTCTTGCGCAATGAGCTCGGCTGGACGATCGGCGGCACGGGGCAGGAGCTTTATCTCGGCGTCGACTACGGCGAAGTGGGCGGCCCGTCGGCGCAACAGTTGGCCGGCACGCATCTGGCCGGGGCGGTCATTGGCCTGCGGGGCGGCTACAAGCATCTCTATTGGGATCTCTTTGCCGGGCGTCCCATCAGCAAGCCGAGCGGGTTCCAAACCGCGAGCACCACGGCGGGATTCAACGCCAGTTGGTCGTACTGAGGAGCGACGCATGAAATTCGGATCACTCGACATCATCGCCCCGCGCCTTTTGCGCACCGCCTGCAACGAGGCGGAAGCGCTGGGCAGCGCCGTATGGCTCTGGCTGCATTCATCCTCGCATCGCGACGCGCCGCTGAAGGTCTTGCCGACGCTGCTGTTGCCCGCGATCAAGCGCGGGCAATTCATTCTCGCGACGGAAGCCGGAAAGCCGGTGTCGTACCTCTCGTGGGCAAGCTTCAGCGAAGAAGCGGAAGCCCGCTATGTCGGCAATTCGCCCGAGCACATGCTCGACGCCGATTGGTCGAGCGGGGCTCGGTTGTGGCTACTGGACTGGGTAGCGCCGTTCGGCCACACCCGGGCGATGCGCCACGTCACGGCCCGCCTGTTCGCCGACTGCAGCTTCCGCTCGCTCTATCACCGCGGCGATGAACGCGGGCTGCGCGTGATGGAATTCCGAGGCATCGCGGTGATGAAGGAAGAAGCGCAAGCGTGGTTCTTCGATCATCCGATCGCGCGTGCGCTGCCGAATTCCGGGGAAAACGAACGATGAATAAATACCTCTACCGAATCGTATTCAACAAGACGCGCGGCCAACTGATGGCCGTGGCCGAGGATGTGGCGAGCGACGGTAAAGCGCCCGGCACGTCGCGCAGGCCAAGCGCGATGCAACACGAGGCGCAACACACGATGGCGAGCGTGGTCGCCGTCGTCCGGCCGTTGCAATACTCGATGCTGTTGGCGTTGGGACTCGTGAGCATTGCCGCGCATGCGCAAATCGTCGCGGACCCGCATGCTCCTCGCACGCAGCAGCCCACGGTGCTCACGACGGGCAACGGCTTACCGCAGGTCAACATCCAGACGCCGAGCGCCGCCGGCGTCTCGCGCAATACGTATAGCCAGTTCGACGTCAATTCGAACGGTGCCGTCCTCAACAATTCGCGCAATCCCGTGCAAACGCAGCTCGGCGGTTGGGTGCAAGGCAACCCGTGGCTGGCGGCAGGCACTGCACGCGTCATCTTGAACGAAGTCAACTCGAGCAATCCGAGCCTGTTGCGAGGCTACGTCGAGGTGGCGGGCGATCGCGCGCAAGTCGTGATCGCCAATCCGGCCGGCATCTCGTGCGATGGATGCGGCTTCATCAATGCCAACCGTGCGACGCTGACCACGGGCTCGGCTGTCATCAACGGCGGGAATCTCGACAGCTACCGCGTGCAAGGCGGCACCGTCAGCATTTCGGGCGCAGGCCTCGATGCAAGCCGCACCGATTTCACCGACATCATCGCGCGCTCGGTTCAGGTGAACGCCGGCATTTGGGCCAACACGCTGAAGGTCACGACCGGCGCCAACGAGGTCAGCGCCGATCACACGCAGACGACGCCGATCGCCGCAAGCGGCGCCGCACCGGCCTTCGGGCTCGACGTCGCAAGCCTGGGCGGCATGTACGCGGGCCGGATTACGTTGGTCGGCACCGAGGCGGGCGTCGGCGTGCGCAACGCCGGACAGATCGGGGCATCGGCGGGCGACGTCGTCGTGACGGCGGACGGGCGCCTCGAAAACAGCGGACGCATCACCGCGAGCGGCGCCGTGCATGCCGACACGAACGCCGGCATGACGAACTCGGGCACCGTCTATGCGCAAGGCGACACGCAACTGACGACGCGCGGCAGCGTCGTCAACACCGGCACGATCGCAGCGCAAGGCAACACCACCGTTGCGGCCACGGGGGCGACGAGCACGATCGACAGCCAATCGGGTTCGTTGCTGGCGGCAGGCCTGCTCAGCGACGGCACCCTCGGCGGGAGCGGGACGCTCGGGCTCACGGCTACCGGACAGATCAGCGCACAAGGGCAGAACCTCGCGAGTGCGGATCTGACTGCAAGCGGCGCCGCGATCAGTCTCGCCGGGAGCCAGAGCGGGGGGAAGAACGTCACGCTGACGGCCGGCGCGGGCGACGTCGATGCGAGCCGGTCCACCATGTCGGCGACGCAGGCATTGAGCATGAATGCCTCGGGTACGTTGCGCACCGATGGCGCGGTGATATCGGCCGATCGTGTGTCGTTGGCCGCGCACGATATGTCCAACGTACAGGGCAACATCGCGCAGACGGGCTCGTCGGATCTATCGATCCAACTGCCCGGGCAATTCGACAACACGAACGGGCGGATCGCCACGAACAGCGACAACCTGTCCATCGGTGCTCAGACGCTGACGAATGCCGGCGGCCATATCGAGCATGCCGGCACCGGTACGTTGACGGTGAATGCGACCACGGTGAACGGCACAGGCGGCTCGATTGCATCGAACGGCGCGCTGGCCATGACGTCGCAAACAACCACGCTCGATAACGGCAATACGTCCGCGGGCACGATTCGAATCCATGCGCAGACGCTATCGAATCGGCACGGCCAACTCGTTCAAACCGGTACGGGGAGTGCATCGGTTCTAGCCGATGCTTCGCTCGACAACACCGGCGGCACGCTCGCCTCGAACGGCGACACGACCGTGAGCACCGGCAGCTTGAGCAATCAGGGCGGCACGATTCAGACGACGGGAACGTCGTCGCTGACGCTGACCGCATCGGGCCTACTCGACAACAGCGCGCAAGGAAAAGTCACCGCGGGCGGTGACGCAACCGTGCGCGCCGCAACGGCGTCGAACGCGAGCGGCACGCTGACGGCGGGCGGTGCGCTCGATGTTCAGGCGACCGGAACGCTGAGCAATGTCGCCGGACTGCTCGCCGCAAACCAGAACGTCTCGGTTGGCGGCGCATCGATCGACAACTCGGGCGGCCAGATCGGCTCGGTGCACGGCGCGGCGACGGTGACCGCGGCGACGGGCAGCCTCGGCAACGTGCACGGTCGCGTGGAAGCCGCGCAATCCGTCACGATCGCGGCTAACGGCGTGACGAATACGGATGGCGTGGTATCGGGCGGCGACGTGCGCGTCGATAGCCGCACGCTTGCACTCGAGAACACGCGCGGTGCAATCGTTGCAGCCGGCTTGCTCGACGTTCGAAGCGGACGATTGACGAACGACGCGGGCACCGTGCAGGCCGTCGGCACGTTGAGCATCGACACGCACGGCCAAACGCTTTCCAATACGAATTCGAGCACGACGGGAGGCATCCTCGGCCAGAGTACCGTGACCCTGACGACGGGCGACCTCGATAACACGACGGGCGTGATCGGCGCCAAGGGCGACGTCACGGCGAACGGCGGCCAGATCACCAACGTGCAAGGCGGCCAGATCACCGGGGAAAAAGCCATCTCGCTGACGGGGACCGGTATCGACAACCGCGGCGGCAGCGTGCAAGCGCTCGGCAACGTCACGCTCGACGTGGGCGGCGGCACGGTCGACAACACGGGCAGCTTGGTGCGCTCGGGCAGTGCGTTGAAGGTGACCGCGGGCCAACTGATCAATCGCGGCACGCAGGGCAAGGATCAGGGCATCGAAGGGCAGAGCGTCAGCGTGACGGCCGATACGCTCGACAATCATTCCGGCGCCATGCGAGCCGATACGACGTTGTCGGTCACGGGTTCAGGAACGGTCGACAACAGCGCCGGTGTCATCTCGTCGCGCCAATCGGTCCAGATTCAGGATAGCAATCTGGCGAGCAGGCGCCAGCAAGTCACGAATACGGGCGGCACGCTGATCGCAGCCAGTGCGCTCGGCGTGAAGAGCGCTGGGTTGTCGGGCGACGGCAGCGTTCTTTCGCAGGGCGACCTCAGCGTGAACCTGAACGGCGACTTCGTCAACACGGGTGACGTCGAGGCAAACGGCAACGTCACGTTTCAGACAACGGGCCGACTCACGAACCAGGCCGCGATGCGGGCCGGCAATACGCTGACCGTCGGCGCGGGGAACATCGACAACGCCGCGGCCGGCGAACTCAGCGCCGCGACGACGCAGATCAGCGCGGGCGGGACGATCACGAACCGAGGGTTGATCGACGGCCAGGATACGACCGTATCGTCGGGTGCCGTCACTAACCTCGGCACCGGGCGCATCTACGGCGACCATCTCGCCATCTCCACGGGTACGTTGACCAACGACGTGGAAAACGGCACTGCGGCGTCGATCGCCGCGCGCAGCCGGCTCGATATCGCCGCGCAGACGGTGACGAACCGCGAGCATGCGCTGATTTTCAGTGCGGGCGACATGGCGATCGGCGGCGCGCTCGACGGCAGCCGGTTCGCGACCGGTTCGGCGGCCACCGTCAACAACAATAGCGCATCGATCGAAGCGCTCGGCAATTTGACGCTGTCCGCCGTCAACGTCAACAACACGAACGAGCATTTCGCGACGGCGGTTCAGCAACAAGGCGGACCTCAGCACATCGTCGAATACCAGGGTGACGGGTCGCCGAACCGCTACCGCGCTGGCACGCCGGGCGTGAACACCTACGATGACGAGTCGTTGCATTTGCATACTCCCGACGGCGACTTCGAGAGTTGGCACCAATACGAGTACGACCGCACGACGACGGCGACCGTCATCACCTCCTCCGATCCAGGCAAGATCACCTCGGGCGGCGCGATGCAGATCAATGCCTGGAACGTGCTCAACGACAAGAGCCAGATCATTGCGGGCGGCGCGCTCGCGGGCAACATCGGTAACCTGAACAACACCGAGGTGACGGGGCAGCAAACCGTGACCGACGTGGGCACGGCCACCGCGTATTGGCGCATTCATCGGAAGGGCCGGGACGAGACAGGGAGCAGTCCGTCGAGCTATGCACCGCCCACCGCGATCAGCGACATTCGATTGACGCCGACCGTCTATACCGAATTTACGGCGCCGGGCAGCCCCGGCGCGAGCATCAGCGCCGTGACCGTCGGCGCCGTGAGGCAGACGGCCGCGCCCATTGCCGCCGCGAACGTCGTGGTCGGCAATGCGAAGCTCGTCAACCATGTTCCAGAGATCGCCTCGGTCAACGCGGCGAGTAACGGCCAGCCCTTCGTGATCCGCAGCGCGATCGTCAATACGACGGTGCCGAACACGAGCCTGTTCACCCTCAACCCGAACCCGGCCGGCTCGTTTCTGATCGAGACCGATCCGCGCTTCGCCAACTATCGCACGTGGTTGTCGTCGGATTACATGCTCACGCAATTGCAAGTCGACCCGGCGCTGACACAAAAGCGCCTCGGCGACGGCTTCTATGAGCAAAAGCTCGTTCGCGAGCAGGTCGCGCAACTGACGGGGCGCCGGTTCATCGAGGGCTATTCGAACGACGAGGCGGAGTATCGCGCGCTGATCGACAACGGTGTCACCTATGCGAAGGAGTGGGGGCTGCGCCCCGGCATCGCATTGACGCAAGCGCAAATGGCGCAATTGACGAGCGACATCGTTTGGCTCGTCGAGAAGGACGTGACACTGCCGAACGGACAAACGACGAAGGCGCTCGTGCCGCAGGTATACGTTCGCGTGAACCCGGGTGACCTCGACGGCTCGGGCTCGTTGATATCGGGGCAGACGGTCGCGCTGAAGCTCTCGGGCGACCTCGTCAATCAAGGCACGATTGCAGGGCGTGACATCGTCTCGCTGACGGCCGAGAACGTGAAGAACCTCGGCGGCCGAATCACGGGCGGCGACGTCGCGATACGGGCCAATACCGATTTGACGAACCTCGGCGGCACGATCGATGCCGCGAACAGCCTTTCCGCGATCGCGGGGCATGACCTCACGAGCACCACCACGACGCACAGCAACGCAAACGCGCAAGGCACGATCACGAACGTCAGCCGTGTGGCGGGGCTGTACGTGACGAATCCCTCCGGTGCGACGCTCATCGCCGCCGCCGGGCACGATCTGACGCTTGCCGGTTCTCAAATCGGCAACGAGAGCACCGGCGGGACGACCACCATCGCCGCGGGCCATGACCTCGATCTGAACACGGTCGCGACATCGAGCAGCCAGTCGCTGAAGTGGGACGACAACAACTGGCGCAAGGATAGTGCGACGGAGGAGGTCGGCTCATCGATTCAGACGTCCGGCAATTTGCGTCTCTCGGCGGGGCATGATCTGAATGCGCGCGGCGCTTCGGCGACAAGCGAGCAAGGTGCGCTCGTCGCAACGGCGGGCAACGATGTCAATCTCACGTCATCCCAATCGACGCGCAACGTCGACGAGGCGCATCAGCATAAGGGCACGAGCGGATGGCTGTCGTCGACGACGATTACCACGCGCAACACGCTGTCGGACACGACGAACAAAGGCACGATGTTCTCGGGCAACACGACGAACGTGCAGTCCGGCAACGACGTCAACGTCATCGGCAGCAACATCGTATCGGCGGCGGGCACGACGTTGCTGGCGCAAGGAAACGTGAACGTCGTCTCGGCGACGAATACGAGCGCCGAGCATCGCATGCGCGACGAGAAGACGTCGGGAATCATGGCCGGCGGCGGCCTCGGCATAACGATCGGTTCGACCGAGCAGAAGTCGACGTTCGATAGCCAGGCGATTACGCAGAGCGATGCGCGCAGCACCGTCGGCAGCATTGCGGGCAACGTGTCGATCACGGCCGGTAAGGACGTGCACATCGGCGGCAGCGACGTCGTCGCGGGCAAGGCTTCGGACGACACGACCGGCGCCACGGGGAACATCCGGATCGCCGGCCAGAACGTGACCATCGATCCGGGGCGAGACGATCTGACTTCGCACGACCAAGAGGAAATGCGATCGAGCGGCCTGACGGTGGGCATCAGAGGCACGCCGGTCGACATGGTTCGCAACGCCAGGGCGGACCTCGCGTCGGGCAACGCATTCGGCCGAGTGAACGGCGTGATGAACGAAGTGGCGGCTTTCGGCGGCGGGGATACGCCGTCCGTGTCGTTGTCATATGGCCGTAGCCAAAGCACGAGCACGACGGACTTCTCGAGTTCGACGCATAGCGGCAGCGCGATCCGCGGCGGCGGCAACGTATCGGTGATTGCGACGGGCGGAGCGGTACGCGACGAGAACGGCAAGGTGCTCGACGGCGACATCACGGCAATCGGCTCGACGATCAGCGCGGGCGGAACGACGTCGTTGCACGCCAATCGCGACGTCGTGCTTCAGGCCTCGACGGATTCGACGCAGCAGAGCGCGCAATCGAGCAGTTCGAGCATGGGTTTTTCGCTTGCGGCGCCGACGTTGGCAGATATGTCGCGATGGGTATCCGGGACCGCGAACAAGGGCGGCGCGAGTTCGTCGCCGTATAACGCCAGCAACTCGAGCTCGAACGGCACACAGGCGGTCATGCAGCAGACCGCGAGCGTAGTGTCGGGCAACAGCGTCGTGGTGAAGAGCGACACGGGGAACATCGACGTGATCGGCTCGAGCATCGCGGGCACGCAGGGCGTCGATCTATTGGCGCAAAACGGCGCAATCAACGTGCTGGCGGGGCTCGAGACCAACGCGAGCCATCAAGAATCGAGCAGCCGGCAGGTCGGTAGCTTGGGCAGCAATGGTACGTCCACGGGCTTCAGCGTCGGCGTATCGAAAACTCATATGGTCCAGGATACTGCTGCGCAAACGCAAAGCGGCGTGCGTAGCGCGATCGTGAGCCAGAGCGGCAACGTCACGCTGGACGCCAAGCAGGACCTGACGGTGCAGGGTTCCGACCTCGCAGCCGCCGGCGATTTGACGTTGATCGGCAAGAATCTGAACCTCGATCCGGGCACCGACGATCAGCGCAGCAGCATGAGCCAAAGCGCAAGCCAATACGGTGTGACGGTGGCGGTGGGCGGCGTGGCCGGCAGTGCCGTCGCCGCGCTGAGCCAAGCGATGGGTCCGCACCGTGCGAGCGATCCTCGGTTGGCGGCGCTCGACAAGGCGAAGGCGGCCCTCGCCGCCTACGATACCGTCAATACGGCCGCGCAATTCGCGGCGAAGGGCACGAGCAATCAGGCGCTGGTGAAGGTCACGGTCAGCGTGGGCGGGGGCAGCAGCCACAGCGAGTCGCAGCAAAGCGAGAGCATCAACAGCGGGAGCGATCTGAACGCCGGTGGCACGGTCAAGCTGGTAGCGACCGGTAGCGGCGCGAAGGATGCGAACGGCGTGGCGAGCGACGGCGACATCAATTCGCGCGGGGCGCGCATCACCGGCAAGGACGTGGTGCTCGACGCTGCGCGCGACGTCAACTTGCTCAGCGCACAGGACCTCACGCACCAGGCGAGCAGCAACAGCAGCAGCAACGCGAGCATCGGCGTGGGCTTTGCACTGGGTGGTCAGCAGAACGGCTTCACGCTCGAGTTGGCCGCGAGCGGCGCCAAGGGCCATGCGAACGGCGATAGCATCACGAATCGCGACACACAGATCGCCGCGACGAACGGCGTATCGATCACGAGCGGCCGCGACACGAACCTGCGCGGGGCGGAAGTCTCGGGCAATGCTGTCGATGCGAACGTGGGGCGCGATCTCAACATTCAGAGCGTGCAGGACACGGCGAATTACGACAGCAAGCAGGTGAGCGGTGGCTTCAACCTGAGCGTATGCGTGCCGCCGTTCTGCTATGGCTCGACGGTGAGCGGCAGCGCGAGTGCGAGCGATCAGACGATCCGCGATCGGTTCCGCTCGGTGGGCGAGCAAAGTGGCATCCGCGCGGGCGACGGCGGCTTCAATATTCAAGTGGGCAACCATACGCAGCTCGATGGTGGCGTGATCGCAAGCTCGGCATCGCCGGACAAGAACACGCTGTCGACGCAGACGTTCGGGTACAGCAACTTGCAGAATGTCTCGGAGTCGTCCGGTTCGACGCTCAGTGCGGGCTTCAGCGGCTCGGCGGGTAGCAGCACGCCGAAGGGGGTGAGTTGGAGTACGCCGGTCGATGCGAGCGGGAAGGCGACAGGCCCGAGCCCCAATCAGTTGGGGCCGTCGGGGTTGGGCATGGCGGGCGAGAGTAAGAGCGCATCGAGTACGACCTACGCGGCGGTGAGCCCGGGTGCGATCACCGTGCGCGGGGATGCGGGCACGGGGCGGGACAGCACGGCGGGATTGAGCCGCGATGTGACGACGGCGAACAGTGGCGCGTTGAAGAATGACTTCGATGCGACGAAGCTGCAGGACGACATGGCCGTGCAACAGGGGACGGTGCAGGTCGGGATGCGTGTCGTGGGGGACATCGCCACGTCGTTGGAGAACAAGGCGGGCCACAAGGCGGATGAGGCCAAGCAGCGGCTGAAGGACGCCAACGACAAGGGCGACACGCAAGCCGCGGCACAGGCGCAGGCGGATTTGGATGCGGCGAACGCGCAACTGGCGCTGTGGGGCAATGATGGCGCGGCGCGAATGGGCTCGCATGCGATCGTCGCAGGCATTGGCGCGGCGCTCGGTGGTGGGAGTATCTCGGGGGCGGTAGCGGGCACGGTGGCGGGCGATATCGCGGGGAATGCGGCGAGCAATGCGCTGGGGGATACGGCGGGTGAGAAGGTGCTGTCGAATTTGGCGTCGGGGCTGGCGGGCACGCTCGTCGGTGGCGCAGTGGGTGGGGCGGCTGGGGCGCTGAGTGGGGCGAATGGGGCGTTGGGGGCGGATTTGTATAATCGGCAGTTGCATCAGACGGAAATCGATGCGATCCGAAAGAAGGCGAAGCAACTTGCCGACGCTGGGGTGACGAGCTATGACAATGCGCTCGAGCGGTTGTCATCGCAGGCATTGCGTGACGTCGATACGCAGTTTGCTGCCGCGCATCCGGGGGCTGATGTTCAAGCGCAGGGGTGGCTGGATCAAGTGCAAGCGGCGAATCCGGCAGGATACGATCACATGCCGTTGTTCCAGGCCACAACGCAAGACCGCAACGATCCGACGAAGTACGCGGGGACTAAGCTAACAAGCCCGGATGTTTACGCGGCAGCTAATCGACCGGCGATCCCGGGCACGCTCAGTCCGACCAGTCCGAGCTTGTCGGCGATAGCTACGGGCAATTTGAAGGCGCTTGGAAATCTTGGGATCGATCTGTACAACCGCAGTTTGGACATTGCGGTGGGGGATGCTGGGAAGAGTGGGCAGTTACCGCAGTTTAAGTTGACGCCCGATGAAAATGCGGCAGCGCAGGCGATGGGCTATATGGCTGCGCCGTTTGGCTTGGCCGGTGAGGCGAGCACCGCGGTCGACGTCGGTGCCGCACGATCTACGACGAGCGCCCTCGGCACTGCAGATGCACTTTTGCCGGATGCGGATTTTGTTGGGCGTGGCACTGTACGGTCTGATCTGGCAGATCATTTGGTGAACCCGATGCCGTCGGGCAAGCAACTTTCGGGGGGGCACGACGCGGCTAACTTTGAGGCGGCCCTCCAGGACGCAGGTGGTACGGTGGTTTCCAAAGTTGAGACGAGTCCGGGCATCTATGAGGTGCAGTATCAGCTTCCGGGCGCTAAGAAGCCAGCAACGAAGACGATTTACAACTCATCCGTATATCCCGATATGCCGAATATGGCGAGTCAAGCGGCGAATAAGGCATTGACACAATATCAACTAACGGGCAATACAAGTCAGACAGTGATTGTAAATGGTGTTGAGTTCGCGGTGCCGATCAGGGTGACACCGGGAGTGCCACCCTCCGTGCCTACCGCATATCCAATACGAGGTGCAAGATGAAGTGGGGACATACGCACGAAATCGAAGGACCGGAGAAACTGCTGTACTGGGTCCTCGCTTGGGTGGTCACGCAGTCGGTGCCGTTGGATCACTGGCTAGGCCCGATCTTGGAGCCGGACGGCGGCTTGGCTGGCGATCCCGGTTGGGAGATCGACCATTTGCCCAATACAGACGGCCGGGATTTGTACAAGGTGTGGGCTGACCCTGAAATAAGCGGGATCGAGCCGTCTGAGGTTGTATTTGATGCTCGACAATTTAGCGATGCTTTGAAGGAAACACTTTTGGCATTTCGGACGGAATTCCCCGAGAGGGCGGTCGAGGTAAACGACGTGATTACGCGTTGCTGCTTATGAGCGTTCGATAGTTCAGAAGTGCGAGACCGGTGACGCTTGTCGACGTGTCTGTGCCGACCGAAGGGCGGATCTTTACAATCGGCAGTTGCACACCGACAGCAAGGCGGACGAAAAGGCGCTGGCAAAGAAGCTTGCTGACGGAAGTGGTGGCAAGTACACGGAGCAGCAGATAGAGGACCAGATGCGCATCATGGGTGGCACGATTGGCGGGGATCAAGAATCGGGCGCAGCTTCTACGTTGATTGGCCAGACTCCGACGGATTCAGGGGCACAATGGATCTCGGGCGGGGCGACGAGCGATGGCAAGCCGATCCTGACGCAGATCACGGCACAGCCGAATCCGGAATTGCAGAGCTACATTTTAGCGAATTCCGCATCGGCGCAGAACGGCGTGCCGAACATTGTTTATGACCAGACTGGAAAGAAGGGCTATACATTTGACGTGACGGGGCCGTTCACGCAGGTTAATGGAAACGATGTTAACTTTATGAGGAACACGACATCGGATGCGGCCTCGATGGTATCGACGAATGCGGGGCGGTTGGGGGCTGCTGCTGCGGCTGGCGCTGCGATTCCCTCGCCTTATTCGCCGGTGCTTACGACGATAGCCTACGGCTCGACAGTTGTTGGCGTTGGGGCCGACGCATTGGCACAACTCGTAAAGCCTAATGTAGGACAATACGCCACATCGAGCATATCCAACATATTGGCTAATGACCTCTCGGATCGATATCCTCCGCTTGCTCCGGCAATAAACGAACTGTCAAACTCGTTTAGCGGCGGTCAATTTGGGCAGCAGTTGCAGGATCGCTTGAATGGCTACTGGAACAGCTTTACGAACTACTGGGGTAAGAAACAGTGAGAATACAGTTTATCGAAGACGGCAACCTTAAGAGGTGGGTTCGCGTCGCCTTAATTCTGCTCGGGCTGGTGACTATGTTTATTGCTTATCAGTTTGTGCCACCCGCACCGTTTGGCGGTTTTTTAATCGTTCTCGGGCTAGGGATTGCCGCAGTCGGTGGATATGCTAGTCGAGCTCACCTTCTAAAAATCAAACCCTTCGACAACAGCTACAAGAAAGCTCGAGATAGCTACAAGGTGAAGGACGACGAAGCGGACAAGCCGAAGTAGTCTCGCGACCCTAGTTATCAACTTGAAATCGCCCGGAGCGGGAAGTGATCTTGAGAGCCGTGTCTGGGAACGTAGTAATTTCTGCTGTGGCTACTATCGGCAGCGCTAAAAATCAATAAGGATCGAAGTGATGAAACGTTTGTTGTTGACAACACTGCTTGTGAGTCTAGGGGTAGCTAGCTCGGCATATGCAGCTGAACCCACGTGCGAGTCGCAAACTAACGGAGGCCATGTCAGCAAGCTTTGTGTGAGTCAGGCGCCGTTCCAACATGACTACTACACCCTGTGGGTCGACGGTGCCCTCATTTTTACGTTGCCGGACGATTACATCGAAAGCGTCACACTGACGCATCGTATTCCCGGGGATGCTGCCGTTGAGTTTCCGCTATCGAAGCAAGGCACGCCGACTGTAATGATTTCTGGCGGTTGTACGCCCATCTCCGAACAGCAGGAAACCGACGGCAAAAAGGTCGGCATTGAGGTGGGTCGCTCATGCTCGTTCAACTGGGGCAGCGTTAGCGTACTGAAGGACCTGCAATTCCGTTTCTGATCTTTACGATCGGAAATTGCATCAAAGCGAGCGTGATTGGGCGAAGTCGAAGGCCAAGGGCTTCGCGCAGTTCCACGTGCGACGAACAGGGAACAGAGGCGCCCGAGCCCCTCGCCTCAATGAACCTCGCGCATGAGACGACGAGAAATCGATCCGAGGCAACCATCCACTGCCCTGCGACGGCGGCCACCGCCGCAGGGCGGCTTTGCATCACCCATCCTCAACTATCAAAGGAAAAAGAGGAAACCTGAGAATGAAGAAAAACGATTTGCTGATCGCGGCAACCATGACGTTTGCACTTGCCGGTTGCGGCGGTGGCGGAAATTCTTCCGGAACCTCGAGCACATCTTCCGGCGCGACAACCTCCGCAGCGGTCAGCTACCAGGTGTCCGGCTCTGCTCAAGAAGTCACGCAGGTGAACGGCAAAATCGCGGGGATTCTTTCCGCGCCGACCTGGACCACGAACGGCTCGTTGCCGACGGGCCGGTGGGAGCAGGGGGGCTCATTTGACGCTTCGGGCCAAACCGAGTTCGCCCCGGGCGTCTATATAGGGCTGAGCGATGGTACCGACTCGATCGCGTTGACAAATGGATCAACGATTTCAGAGGTTGCAGGCAACGGTCAATTCGCGATCGGTCGTTGGACGAATGGCAGCGACAACTTGGGCGGCTCGTACAACGCAAACCAAGGCCGCACTTATGGCATCGGCACGCCGGTTTCGGTCTCGCTATCCGGTAGCCAGACGCTCAGCTGCTCGTTGGCCGCAGCGACGAAGCCAACGTCGTCGGCCGGTAACGTTGCCCCGGGCACCCTCAACGGGGCGACGGTGACGGCAAGCTTCAACAGCGGCTCGAACCTCACCGTGCTCTCCATTTCACTCAACTATTCGATCGGCTCTGATTCCAATCAGACATTCACTGCATCGAACGTCGCGGCCAATTCCGCGAACTTCAACAGCGTCGGCGCCTACACGCTGATCAGCCGCTTCGTCGGCACGCAAGCAACGCAGCCATACCTGCTACTCGCGTACGGTATCCAGACGCCGAGCACGGGCACCATCAACGGAATGGCGGCACTGTCGTGTCATTGATTCGAAGCGCGTAATAAAGCGACGGCAAGAAAATGACGACGCGTGCCCGGCGGCCCTGACGCTTGGGGATCGATGCTGGCCGTGACACGCGGTCTGTTTCCGTATCGTGCTCATGTTGCTCGAGCAGATACCGCGATTGAATTGCCATTATCGAAGTTGAGCATAGTGCACCAACCCAACTGCAAAGAAACGATGAGACCATCAAAATCACTGGCATTCGCGCTGCTGCCCGCGCTCATCGCGGGCTGCACCACCGTGGGCAAGCCATACCCGTTCCCGCACGATGGCGAGCCATCGGCGGAAGTCGAAATACGGGGCAACGCCGTTTATGTGCTGACGCTGAACAAAAAAGGCTGCTATACGGGGAAAACGCGTGTCGACCACGGCCGCGGCGCACCGCCGATAAAGGTGGTGCCGGACGTGCCGCTGTATCTGTCGTACGAGGAAAACGTCTGCATGATGCCGGTGAGGTTTACGCCGCAAAAGGGCGCGAAGTATCGCCTGATGGCCGCCGAAGGACCGAAGCTGCCTGACGCCGATGAGTCCTTCTTCCAAACGCTGAGGCAGGTTCACGAGCGGCAATGCGTGGTGGGCGTAATGAAGGTCGATGCGGACGACAAGCCGCTCGAGCCCATCAAGGTTACCGCGTTGCGGCCTCACCAAGCGGGGATTACCTGCATCAGGTTCCGCTGATTCACTGCGCGCGACCGATGCCGGCGGTACCGCGCTTTGGTCGCCATAGTCCAATCGAAGGGCCGCGTCGGCCCCTCCCTAATCATCAGACAAAAACGACGACTCTGAAACGACGACTCTCTCGCCCATTATTGTGCTCCGCACAATGCCCGAGAGTAGACGCGTACTCCGTCTCCCGTTTAAATACAAGGTTTGACTCGCCCGCCGGTTCGGACGAAGCTACGCGTTAGCCACCCATCCGTGAAAATCGGAGCCATCGGAGTCTCATGAGTTCATCGCTGACTGTTCGCCGTATAGCCGCCGATCAGGGCGCCGTGTTGCGCGAGTTGCGCGCCGCGTCCTTGCGCGATGCGCCTTATGCCTTCGACGAGACACTCGAAGAAGCCTTGTCCGAGCAGACGGAAACGTTTGACGCCGCCGCCGCGCGGTTTGCCGCATCCGACGCGGCCGCCACTTTCATTCTTTACACCGAGGGACATCCGGCCGGCCTGATCGGCGCCTACTTCGACGACACGCCCGAGCACAAAGCCTTCGTCTGCGCACTGTGGGTCGCGCCCGCCGTGCGGCATCTGCGCGGCGGCGAACTGCTCGTGAACACGGCCAGCGGTTGGCTCGCTCAGGGCGGTGCCAGCGAAATCCACGCTTGGATCGCCGACGCCAACCGCAACGCGATGCGTTTTTACGAGGCGCTGGGATTCGGGCCCAGCGGCGAGCACCAGCCGATCGCACGGGCGCCGCAGGAGTGGCAGACGCTGCTCGTGCGCAGTGTCAAGCCCGGCCACGGCCCGTTGCAGTGAGCGCCGGGCGCCGCATCGCTTCCGCTTTTTCCGATCCCTTCTCGCACAGGCTTGGCGAGCGCCTACCTAGGTGCTCGTGCGCTGCGCGTCGGTTAGGCGGTGCGACGCGGCGCGCTGGCACGCGCGTGCGAAAAGCAAAAAATCTGGCCCGCCGCGTAGACCCCTGTAAAATACGCAAAATTTTTTGCCGCACCGCCCCATGTCGCTGAATAAAACGCCTTTCTTCGAACTTCGCAGCGGCTCCGTCGACGCACTTCAGTTCGTCGTGAAAACGACGGATCTCGATGCGCTCAAGAACGAACTGACGCGCCGTTTCGAAGCGACGCCCGAGTTCTTCTCGGGCGAGGTCGTGACGATCGATCTGCGCCGCCTCGGCGAAAACGAGCGAGCTTCGGTCGCGGACATCGCACGGTTGCTCGATAGCGTGCGCATGCGCCCGATCGGTGTCGTCGCCGGCGAAGCGCAGCGCGAATGGGCGGCCGATGGCGGTTTGCCGCTAGTCGAAGCGCGCGACAGGCGCGCGGCCGGCGGGAAAGTCGACGCCTCGAACGGCGGCGCGGCCGATGCAACGAGCGCGCAACCGGCAGCCGCGGCACAGCCGGCGCCGGCCCCCGCCGAGCAAAATGCTCGCGTGGCCACGCCGCAGCAAACGCTCATCGTCGACAAGCCATTGCGCTCGGGGCAGCAGGTGTATGCGAAGGGCGATCTCGTCGTGCTCGGTCTCGTGAGCTACGGGGCCGAAGTCATCGCCGAGGGCAATATTCATATTTACGCGCCACTGCGCGGACGCGCGTTGGCCGGTGTGCACGGGAATCACGATGCGCGGATTTTCTGTACGTGTCTCGAGCCGGAACTGATTTCGATCGCCGGCATCTATCGCACGACGGAGAATCCATTGCCGGCCGACGTGATCGGCAAGTCGGTGCAGATTCGGCTGTCCGAAGAA
The DNA here is from genome assembly GCF_051953955.1 of Trinickia sp. Classification (GTDB taxonomy): domain Bacteria; phylum Pseudomonadota; class Gammaproteobacteria; order Burkholderiales; family Burkholderiaceae; genus Trinickia. The sequence continues at coordinate 24,459 of NZ_JBQCIF010000067.1, forward strand.
AAACTGATGATCGAGCCGCTGCGGCTCACGTAGGGCGAGTGCGCGAGTGCGTGACGGTGCGCCATTGCGACTGCTGCGCCGGCGCGGGTTCGATCGGCGAATTTAGCGAATTTGACGAATACAGGGTTAGGGTAAATGACGAAAATCGTTGTGGTGACTTCGGGCAAGGGTGGCGTGGGCAAAACCACCACGAGCGCGAGCTTCGCATCGGGCCTCGCGCTGCGCGGCCACAAAACCGTGGTGATCGATTTCGACGTCGGCCTGCGCAACCTCGACCTCATCATGGGTTGCGAGCGCCGTGTCGTCTACGATTTCATCAACGTGATCCAAGGCGAAGCGAATCTGAACCAAGCGCTGATCAAGGATAAGAAGTGCGAGAACTTGTTCGTCCTGCCGGCCTCGCAAACGCGCGATAAGGATGCGCTGACGCTCGAAGGCGTCGAGAAGGTGATGACCGATCTGGCCGGCATGGGCTTCGATTACATCGTGTGCGATTCGCCGGCCGGTATCGAATCGGGCGCGTTGCTCGCGATGCACTTTGCCGACGA
>NZ_JBQCIF010000068.1:0-16547 GCF_051953955.1 Trinickia sp.
CGAACATGAGAACGACAAGATCGGGCTATCTCTTGAGTTATTGGCCGGTGGCGCTCGCCGCCGCCTTGCTCATCATGGCGGCGCTGCACGCTTACGGCAACGGGGTGGCGCCGCGCGAGCCGCTGGCCGCGGACCAGGTCACGGCTGAACTCGCGCGCACGGTCTCCTATGGGCTCATCGATGCAGGCGCCGCCCGCGCCGAGTCGGCCGTGCGCCATGCCGTCGCGCCTGCCGCGAGGCGGGTGGCATCGGCAACGTGATCGGTGCGGCCCGATATAATGTCGGATTTGGCGTAATGGTTGCCGCGATTCCTATCATGGCGGCCGATGCGCCTCAGTATCCTTATCGATGAAAACCGTCTCCATCTGCTTCGTCTGTCTTGGAAACATCTGCCGCTCGCCCACGGCTGAAGCGGTGATGCGTGCGCAGGTCGAGGCGGCGGGGCTCAGCGATCGCATCGCGATCGATTCGGCGGGCACGGGCGATTGGCACGTCGGCAAAGCGCCCGACGAGCGCGCGCAACGGGCCGGCCGCACGCGTGGTTACGACTTGTCGCCGCTGCGCGCGAGGCAGGTGACCGCGGCGGATTTCGACCGCTTCGATCTGCTGCTGGCGATGGACGAAGCGAATCTGCGCAACTTGGAGCGCATTTGCCCGGGGCAGCGCCGCGAGCGTGTGCGTCTGCTGATGGAGTTCGCGCCCCATGCCGCGGGGCGCGAGGTAGTCGATCCTTATTTCGGCGGCAGAGAGGGCTTCGAGGCCGTTCTCGACCAAGTCGAAGCGGCGTGCGAAGGATTGTTGGCGCATCTGCGAACATTGCTGGCCCGGCCGTAGGCGGAGGCGTCCGTATCGTCGGGCACCAATAACCTGCCTCACGAAGGGGATACTTGACTAAAATCCTCATGTATTTATACTTGACCAAAATCGTCGAGAATTCTGGTTTTCCGTCCCTATGAGACTCACCACGAAAGGCCGTTTCGCCGTTACGGCGATGATCGACCTGGCGCTGCGCCAGGAGCAAGGTCCCGTGACGCTCGCCGGCATCAGCCAGCGCCAGCGGATCTCGCTGTCTTACCTCGAACAGCTGTTCGGGAAGTTGCGCCGCCATGAGATCGTGGAATCGGTGCGCGGGCCGGGCGGCGGCTACAACCTCGCTCGTCGTGCGCAGGAAGTGACGGTGGCCGACATCATCATCGCCGTCGATGAACCGCTCGATGCCACGCAGTGCGGCGGGAAGGGCTCGTGCGAAGGCACGAAAACGCACGACGGCCATTGCATGACGCACGAGCTGTGGTCCACGCTGAACCAGAAAATGGTCGAGTACCTCGATTCGGTTTCGCTGCAGGATTTGGTCGATCAGCAACGTGCGCGGGAAGGGTCGCCCGCCGTGCTGCGCGACCGGCGCAACGAGAGTGCGGCCCCCGAGGCGGCGCGTGTCGTGCCGAAAGGGCCGAATTCCGTATTCAATATCGCGAGTTCGTGAGGCGCGCGAAGCCGCGCCCCGATGGAACCGCGGAACCAGAACCGCAGAAACGCAGAGCTACAACGATTTCCCCGGAGTCATGAATGAGTAACGAGATGCCCCACCTGCCCATTTACATGGACTACAGTGCGACGACGCCAGTCGATCCGCGCGTGGTGGACAAAATGATCCCGTACTTGCGGGAGCAGTTCGGCAACCCGGCGTCGCGCAGCCACTCGTACGGCTGGGAGGCGGAGCGGGCCGTCGAGGAAGCGCGCGAGCACGTCGCGGCGCTTGTGAATGCCGATCCGCGCGAAATCATCTGGACGTCCGGTGCCACGGAATCCGACAACCTCGCGATCAAGGGCGCCGCGCACTTCTACAAGAGCAAAGGCAAGCACGTCATCACCGTGAAGACGGAGCACAAGGCCGTGCTCGATACGTGTCGCGAGCTCGAGCGGGAGGGGTTCGAGGTCACCTATCTCGAGGTCAAGAGCGACGGGCTCATCGATCTGGAAGTCTTCAAGGCGGCGCTGCGTCCCGACACCATTCTGGTGTCCGTCATGTCGGTGAACAACGAGATCGGCGTCATTCAGGACATCGAGGCGATCGGCGAGATCTGCCGCGCCAAGGGCATCGTGTTTCACGTCGACGCCGCACAGGCCACGGGCAAGATCGAGATCGACCTGAGCCGCCTGAAGGTGGATCTCATGTCGTTCTCGGCGCACAAGACGTACGGCCCGAAGGGTATCGGCGCGCTTTACGTGCGTCGCAAGCCGCGCGTGCGTATCGAAGCGCAGATGCACGGCGGCGGCCACGAGCGCGGGATGCGCTCGGGCACGCTGGCCACGCACCAGATCGTGGGCATGGGCGAAGCGTTCCGCATCGCGCGCGAGGAAATGGCGACGGAGAACGAGCGCGTCCGCATGCTGCGCGACAGGCTGCTGCGCGGCCTGACCGAGATGGACGAGGTGTACGTCAACGGCGACATGGAGCGCCGCGTGCCGCACAACCTGAACATCAGCTTCAACTTCGTCGAGGGCGAGTCGCTGATCATGGCGATCAAGGACGTGGCCGTCTCGTCGGGTTCGGCTTGCACGTCGGCATCGCTCGAGCCGTCATACGTGCTGCGCGCGCTGGGCCGCAACGACGAGCTCGCGCACAGCTCGATCCGCTTCACCGTGGGCCGCTTCACGACGGAACAAGATGTCGATTACGTCATCAATCTGTTGAAGAGCAAGATCGCCAAGCTGCGCGATTTGTCTCCTCTGTGGGAAATGCACCAGGACGGCATCGATCTGTCGACGATCAAGTGGGCCGCTCACTGAGCGCCCGCCAACGCACACGCCAAACGAATTCAGGAGTTCGATCATGTCTTACAGCAACAAAGTTCTCGATCATTACGAAAACCCGCGTAACGTCGGCTCTTTCGCCAAGGACGACGAGGCGGTCGGCACCGGCATGGTCGGCGCGCCCGCTTGCGGCGACGTCATGAAGCTGCAGATTCGCGTGGGTGCCGACGGCGTCATCGAAGATGCAAAATTCAAGACTTACGGCTGCGGCTCGGCCATCGCGTCGAGCTCGCTCGTCACCGAATGGGTGAAGGGCAAGACGCTCGACGAGGCGCTCTCGATCAAGAACACGCAGATCGCCGAAGAGCTCGCATTGCCGCCTGTCAAGATCCACTGCTCGATCCTCGCGGAAGACGCGATCAAGGCGGCAGTGGCCGATTACAAGCAGCGTCACGGCGCCCCGCAGGCGGCCGACGAGGCCAAGCAAGTCGCATAAGCGCACGAAGAGCATCATGGCGATCACTTTGACCGAAAAGGCTGCGCAGCACGTGCAGAAGTACCTCACCCGCCGCGGCAAGGGCGTCGGGCTGCGGCTCGGCGTGCGGACGACGGGATGCTCCGGCCTCGCTTACAAGCTCGAGTACGTCGACGAGCTCGAACCTGAAGATCAGGTTTTCGAGTGCAACGGCGTGAAGGTCGTCGTCGACCCGAAGAGCCTGGCCTATATCGACGGCACGGAGCTCGACTTCGCGCGCGATGGGCTGAACGAAGGGTTCAAATTCAACAACCCGAACGTGAAGGACGAGTGCGGTTGCGGCGAGTCGTTTCGCGTCTGACGCACTAGGGCCGCCTCGGCGGGCGAGAAGGCGGCGCGGGCCGCCTTTTTGTTTCTAGGTGCCGCTCGCGGCCCGCTCCTTCGCATCGCGCTTTTCGCGGCCTCGCCGGTTGCCGGTGCTTCACGTTATATCGACGATTGACATGTCCTCGATCCAAGACAGCCACTTCGATTTGTTCCATTTGCCGGCACGCTTCGCGCTCGATCAAGAGGCGCTCGAGCATGCCTACCGGACCGTGCAGGCGCAGGTTCACCCGGACCGCTTCGCCGCGGCGGGCGAGGCGCAAAAGCGCGTCGCCATGCAGTGGGCCGCGCGCGCGAACGAGGCGTACCAGACGCTGCGCGACCCTTTGAAGCGAGCGGCATATCTGCTGTCGCTGCGCGGCGTCGATGTCGGTGCCTCGGAGAACACGGCGATGGAACCCGCATTCCTCATGCAGCAGATGGAATGGCGAGAGCGGGTCGAGGACGCGGCCGATGCGAGAAACGTCAGCGAATTGATGGCGTTGCAGGGCGAGTTGCGCGAAGACGAGCGGACGCGCTTCGGGCGCCTCGCGACGCTGCTCGATACGGGCGCCGATCAGCCCGCGGCCGAAGCCGTGCGACAACTGATGTTCCTCGAGCGCGTGGCGGGTGAAATCGCTCGCCATATCGAGCGGCTCGAACACTGAACCCACCTATACCAGAATGGCCTTACTCCAAATCTCGGAACCCGGCATGGCGCCCGCGCCGCATCAGCGGCGCTTGGCGGTCGGCATCGATCTCGGTACGACGAATTCGCTCGTCGCTTCGGTCCGCAACAGCATCCCGGAAGCATTGCCCGACGAAGAGGGCCGCATTCTGCTGCCGTCCGTCGTGCGCTATCTCGAGCGTGGCGGCCGCCGAATCGGCCACGCGGCGAAAGCCGAAGCAGTGCTCGATCCGCGCAATACGATCGTGTCGGTCAAGCGCTTCATGGGGCGGGGCAAGCAAGAAGTGGAGGGCGCCGAAAATGCGCCGTACGAATTCATCGACGCGCCGGGGATGGTGCAGATCCGCACGATCGATGGGGTGAAGAGCCCGGTCGAAGTGTCGGCGGAAATTCTCGCGACGCTGCGCCAACGTGCCGAGGATTCGCTCGGCGACGAACTCGTCGGCGCCGTCATCACGGTGCCGGCCTACTTCGACGAAGCGCAGCGGCAAGCGACGAAGGATGCGGCTCGGCTCGCGGGCTTGAATGTCCTGCGCTTGCTGAACGAGCCCACGGCAGCCGCCATTGCCTACGGGCTCGATCATGGCGCGGAAGGACTGTACGCCGTCTACGATTTGGGCGGCGGCACGTTCGATTTGTCGGTCCTCAAGCTGACCAAGGGCGTGTTCGAAGTGCTCGCGGCTGGGGGGGATTCGGCGCTCGGCGGCGACGATTTCGACCACGTCCTGTTCCGCCATGTGCTGGCCGAGGCGAACCTGGCCCCGCAGGGCCTCGCGCCCGAGGACGTCCGGCTGTTGCTCGATCGCGTGCGCAGCGCGAAGGAAGCGCTGTCCGCGGCGCCGCATGCGACGGTCGAGGCGACGCTGTCCGACGGCACGCCGGTCTCGGTTTCGATCACGGAGGCTCAGTTCGCGGAACTCGTGCGTTCGCTCGTCGAGCGCACGCTCGTCCCGACCAAAAAAGCGCTGCGCGACGCGAAGATCGCACAGCAGGACGTCAAGGGCGTCGTGCTCGTTGGCGGCGCGACGCGCATGCCGGTGATCCGTCGCGCCGTGGAAGCGTTTTTCGGTCAGCCGCCGTTGACGAACCTCGATCCCGATCAGGTCGTCGCGCTCGGCGCGGCGATCCAGGCCGATCTGCTGGCCGGCAATCGCACGGGCGACGACTGGCTGCTGCTCGACGTGATTCCGCTTTCGCTCGGCGTGGAGACGATGGGCGGGCTCGTCGAAAAAATCGTGCCGCGCAATTCGACGATTCCCGTCGCGCGGGCGCAAGAGTTTACGACGTTCAAGGACGGCCAGACGGCCATGGCGATTCACGTCGTCCAGGGCGAGCGCGAGCTCGTCGCCGATTGCCGTTCGCTCGCGCGCTTCGAGTTGCGCGGCATCCCGCCGATGGCGGCCGGCGCGGCGCGGATTCGCGTGACTTATCAGGTCGATGCCGACGGCTTGCTGCAGGTGTTCGCGCGCGAGCAGCACTCGGGCGTGGAGGCATCGGTCGTCGTCAAGCCGTCGTATGGGCTGGCCGACGACGATATCGCGCGCATGCTCGAAGACAGCTTCCGCGCCGCCGACGTCGATATGCGCGCACGGGCGCTGCGCGAGGCGCAGGTTGAGGCACAGCGCATGGTCGAGGCGACGCAGGCGGCGCTCGCGGCCGACGGCGAATTGCTCTCCGACGAGGAGCGTGGGCAGATCGACGAGGCGCTGGCGCAATTGCGCGAGACGGCGCAAGGCGCGGATGCGGACGCGATCGAGGACGCGACGAAGTCGCTGGCGGCGCGCACGGACGAGTTCGCCGCGCGGCGAATGGACAAGAGCATTCGTCATGCACTGACCGGCCGCAAGCTCGACGAGATTTGAGCGGGCGGCGCGCCACTTTACAATGACGAGGCGAGCGACGCTTGCCGCCCGCACAATATAGCCAGAACGGAATTTCCTATGCCTCAAATCGTTGTCCTGCCCCACGTCGAACTGTGCCCGGAGGGGGCAGTGCTCGAGGCGAAGCCGGGCGAGAGCGTGTGCGACGCGCTGCTCGAGCACGGAATCGAAATCGAGCATGCGTGCGAAAAGTCTTGCGCTTGCACCACATGTCATGTGATCGTGCGTGAAGGTTTCGAAGCGCTCGAGCCGTCGGAGGAGGATGAGGACGATCTCCTCGACAAGGCTTGGGGGCTCGAGCCGACCTCGCGGCTATCGTGCCAGGCGCGCGTGCCGCAGGATCAGGATCTCGTCGTCGAGATTCCACGCTATTCGATCAACCACGCGAAAGAGAATCATTGAGTTTCAAGGAGGCGCAGCCATGAAGTGGACGGACGTACAAGAAATCGCGATGGCCCTCACCGACAAGCATCCGGAGATCGATCCGCAGCAGATTCGCTTTACCGATTTGCATCGCTGGGTCATGGAGCTCGACGGCTTCGACGACGACCCTAACCGGTCGAGCGAGAAAATCCTCGAGGCGATTCAATTGGCCTGGATCGAAGACGCGGCCGAATAAGCCTGTTTTCGCAGGCAGCGGTCCCGGGGCGATGATTCCCTTCTTGCCGCTGGCCGCTGGCAAAAAAAAAGCGACCCGCCAAAAAGGCGAGGTCGCTTTTTTTCTTTGCGCGAAGGCGAAGGCTGGACGCAACGCCGCCTACGGCCTCAGCGCAAAGCGCATACGGGGGACCGGGTTCCCTGGCTCAACCCGCGACGAGCGCGCCGTGTTCGATACGAACGCGTTCCCCTTGCTGGAACGCAGGGGCTTGGCGATACGTGAAATAGCGCAGCCGGCCGTTTTCCATTCGCACCCGTACCTGATAAGCCGTGGTGCTGCGCAGATGCTTCTCGACGGCATTGCCGGCGAAGCCGCCGCCGACGGCCCCGAGCGCCGTCATCCCTAGACGGCCGCTGCCGCCCCCGAATTGATTGCCCAACAGACCGCCGACCACCGCGCCGCCCACGGCGCCGATCCCCGTGCCGTGGCCCTCGTGCCGTATCGGCACCACCGATTCGACGGTGCCGCAACTCGCACAGTAGGCCGGCTGCTCGGCGCGCTGCTGGGGCTGGGCGTAGGGCTGCTGAGCCCATTGCTGCTGTTGCGCGGGGGGCTGCCTGTAGGGCTGCGGCTGCGCGTAGGAGGGCTGGCCTGGCTGACCGGTGTACGAAAGCTGCCCTGGAGACTGCGGTGGGTTTTGCGACTGCGCCGCCGGCGCCGCGACGCTTGACTCAGGCGCTTGCTGGCCCGTCATGGCGGCGGCGGTGGCTGGGGCGGCTGAATCGACGACGGGTTGCGGTGCAACTTGAGCCGTCTGCGATTGGTCGTTCGCGGCGCTGGAACTCGACGCTTTGGGGAAAACGCCGGTGATGGCGGCCGTGGCGGCGAGACTGGCGACGATGACGGTGCCCGCGGCCACTGCGATCAGCGGGTGCAGCCGGCGCGGCGAGGTGCTCGGTTCATTCATGGCGTACCTCCGTCGGAATTGAAAGAGGCCGTGGCTCGTAACGAGGATAGTGTCCGCCAACGCGGAGAAGCCGTCGTTTCAATTTGTAACCCATCGTGGCCCCCGAGTGCAAACGACGGTCCGATGGTTTGTACAGAACTCGCCGCGCCGAGGTTTTCGTAGGGTCCGAGCCGGCGAAAAAAAGCCGTCCGCAGGCCAGCTGCGGACGGCTTTTACCGATCGTTACAAACTCGCGGTCATGCGGGAAGCCGAACGCCCGCCGGAGGCATCAGTCTTCCCGGCGCAGGTGCGGGAACAAGATGACGTCGCGAATGCTCGGGCTGTCGGTCAGCAGCATGACGAGACGGTCGATGCCGATGCCGCAGCCGCCCGTCGGCGGCATGCCGTATTCGAGCGCGCGGATGTAGTCGGCGTCGAAGTACATCGCTTCCTCGTCGCCGGCATCCTTTTGCTCGACTTGTTTCTTGAAACGCGCCGCTTGATCTTCTGGGTCGTTCAGCTCGGAGAAACCGTTCGCGATTTCCCGGCCCGTGATGAACAGCTCGAAGCGCTCGGTGATGCCTTCGACCGAATCGGACGCGCGCGCGAGCGGCGATACCTCGACCGGGTAGTCGATGATGTAGGTCGGCTCCCAAAGCTGCGACTCGGCCGTTTCCTCGAACAGCGCGAGTTGCAGCGAGCCGACGCCCGCGTTGAGGAAAGCAGGCTGAGTCGTGTCGACGCCGAAGCGCTTCAGTTCGGTGCGCAGGAACGCGGCATCGCCAAGCTGTGCGTCGGTGTAATCGGGCGCGTACTTGCGGATCGCCTGCGTGATCGTCAGACGATGGAACGGCTTGGACAGATCGAGCTCGCGGCCTTGGTACGTGATCGTGGCCGTGCCGAGCGCATCGATCGCGGCCTGGCGGATCAATTGCTCGGTGAAGTCCATGAGCCACGCGTAGTTCGTGTACGCAGCGTAGAACTCCATCATCGTGAACTCGGGGTTGTGTCGTGGCGACACCCCTTCGTTGCGAAAATTGCGGTTGATTTCGAAGACGCGCTCGAAGCCGCCGACGATCAACCGCTTCAAGTAGAGCTCGGGCGCGATGCGCAAGAACATCTGCATATCGAGCGCGTTGTGATGCGTCGTAAAAGGCTTGGCCGCGGCGCCGCCCGGGATCGGGTGCAGCATCGGCGTCTCGACTTCCATGAATTGCGCGTCGGACATGAACTTGCGGATCGACGAGATCGCCTTCGTGCGTGCAACGAACGTCTTGCGCGCTTCGGGCGTGACGATCAGATCGACGTAGCGCTGACGATAGCGCGTTTCTTGATCAGACAACCCGTGGAACTTGTCGGGCAGGGGGCGCAGCGCCTTCGACAGCAAGCGCAGTTCCGTGCAGCGCACCGACAACTCACCCTTGTTCGTGCGGAACAGCACGCCGCGGGCCGCGACGATGTCGCCGAGGTCCCACTTTTTGAACGCGTCGTACGTCTGCTCGCCGACGTCGGCCGGCGTCACGAAAAATTGGATTTGGCCGGAGGTGTCCTGCACGGTCGCGAAGCTGGCCTTGCCCATCACGCGCTTGAGCATCATGCGGCCTGCCACCGCGACTTGCAGCGCGGTGGCTTCGAGCGTGTCTTTGTCCGTATCGGCGTATTGCGTTTGCAGATCGCCCGCATGGTGCGTGGGGCTGAAATCGTTCGGGTAGGCGATGCCTGCCTCGCGCAGCGAGCGCAATTTTTCGCGCCGCTCGGCGATGATCTTGTTCTCGTCGACGGCGGCGTCGACGGTGGGGAGAGTCGATTCGGTCATGGTGTATCCGCTGCGCTTAGACGCCTTGCTTCAGGCTCGCGCTGATGAAATCGTCGAGGTCGCCGTCGAGCACGGCCTTCGTGTTGCTCATTTCGACGCTGGTGCGCAAATCCTTCACACGGCTCTGATCGAGCACGTAGGAACGAATTTGATGGCCCCAGCCCACGTCGGTCTTGCTCGATTCGAGCTTGTCCTGCTCGGCCTGGCGCTTGCGCATTTCCGCCTCGTACAGGCGCGACTTGAGCATCGCCATCGCCTCCGCGCGGTTGCGGTGCTGCGAACGGTCGTTCTGGCATTGCACGACGATGCCCGACGGGAGGTGCGTGATCCGCACGGCCGAATCGGTCTTGTTGATGTGCTGCCCGCCGGCGCCCGACGCACGGTACGTATCGATGCGCAGGTCGGCCGGGTTGATGTCGACCTCGATCGAATCGTCGATCTCGGGATAGACGAACACCGACGAGAACGACGTGTGCCGCCCGCCCGACGAATCGAACGGCGATTTGCGCACGAGGCGGTGGATGCCCGTTTCGGTGCGCAAAAAGCCGTAGGCGTATTCGCCCTCGACCTTGATCGTCGCGTTCTTGATGCCGGCTACGTCGCCCTCGGACTCCTCGAGCACTTCCGTCTTGAAGCCCTTGCGCTCGCAGTAGCGCAGGTATTGGCGCAGCAGCATCGCCGCCCAATCGCAGGCTTCGGTGCCGCCCGCGCCGGCTTGGATGTCGATGAAGGCATTGTTCGGGTCCGCCGGGTTGGAGAACATGCGGCGGAATTCGAGATCGGCAACGCGCGCTTCGATCTGCTGGCCATCGGCTTCGCAGGCGACGAGCGTATCGTCGTCGTTTTCCTCGCGGGCCATGTCGAACAGGTCCTGCGCATCGCGCAGATCGGTATCGAGGGCGGAGAGGGTCAGGACCACGCCTTCGAGCGTCTTCTTTTCCCGGCCGAGGGCCTGGGCGTGCTTCGAGTCGTTCCAGACGTTGGGATCTTCGAGTTCCTTGTTGACTTCGGCTAGACGCGCGAATTTGGCGTCGTAGTCAAAGATACCCCCGTAGCTCGCCCGCGCGTCGGCGCAGGTCGGCGAGCGTATTCTCGATCGCGTTCAGACGTTCGGCTTCCATTTCGGTCTTTTCGGCTTGGTAAAAAGGGAAAATTATAGCCGATGCGGCTGCCGCGGCGGGCGTTGCGCCCCGCGGGAGACGACGCGATCCCCTAGAACACGGCGTGCTCGACGATCAGTTGCACGCGCACGACGCCGTTCCAACTATCGGCCGCGAGCCGATAGGCGAGACGCGTGCGCGCCGGCAGCGTTTCCGTGTGATTGAACCAGATCGCCTGGAAGCGCTGCCGCCCGCGGGCAAGTTGCAGCTTCAGATGCTTGTCCTTGACGAGCGCCTGCGAGACGACGTCGAATTCGCCCGAGAACGTCGGCGCGGGGAAGCCCTGGCCCCATACGGCAGCGTCGATCAATTCGACCACCTGAGGCGTGAAGTAGGCGTCTTCCAATTCGCCATCCGTCATCACGACGCGCGCGAGCGCATCGTCGTCGAGCCATTCCCTGGCCACCTTTTCGAATGCCGCCGCAAACCTCGGCACGTCGCGCGTGGCAAGCGTCAAGCCGGCTGCCATCGCGTGCCCGCCGAATTTGACGATGAGATCTGGCTCGCGCTTGGCGATCAGATCGAGCGCGTCGCGCAGATGAAAACCGGGAATCGAGCGGCCCGAGCCTTTGACGAGTTCGCCGCGCTCGTCGGCGAGCGCGAACGTGAAGGAAGGCCGATGGTACTTCTCTTTCAAGCGCCCGGCGACGATGCCGATGACGCCCTGGTGCCAGCTTTCGTTGAACAGCGTAATCGTCGCGCGGCCTTCCGGATCGAGCGAGGCGATTTCCTCGAGTGCCTGCTGTTGCATGCCGGCCTCGATTTCGCGCCGCTCGCGGTTCATCGCGTCGAGCTGTTGCGCGAGCTCCCAGGCGCGGCCGACGTCGTCCGTCGTCAGGCATTCGATCCCGAGCGACATGTCCGAGAGCCGCCCAGCGGCGTTCAAGCGCGGCCCCAGCGCGAAACCGAGATCGAATCCCGATGCGTTGCGCGCGTCGCGTCCGGCTGCGCGAAAGAGGGCGGCGATGCCGGGCTGCATGCGGCCGCGGCGAATGCGCGTCAGCCCTTGCGCGACGAGCACCCGGTTGTTGCCGTCGAGCTTCACGACGTCGGCGACGGTGCCGAGCGCGACGAGGTCGAGCAGGCCGTCGAGCCGCGGCTCCGGCATCGCGGATGCGCCTTGGCCGAACGCACCGCGTTCCCGCAGCTTGGCCCGCAAGGCGAGCAGCACGTAGAACATGACGCCGACGCCTGCGATGCACTTGCTCGGAAACGCGCAGCCCGGCTGATTCGGATTGACGATCGCACGCGCGGCGGGCAGCGTGTCGCCCGGCAAGTGGTGATCGGTGACGAGCACGTCGATGCCGCGCGCGTTGGCGGCGGCCACGCCGTCGACGCTGGCGATTCCGTTGTCGACCGTGATCAAGAGATCGGGTTTGCGCGCGGCGGCCAGCTCGACGATTTCGGGCGTGAGCCCGTAGCCGTATTCGAAGCGGTTCGGCACGAGGTAATCGACCTGCGCGCCGAACATGCGCAGCCCGCGCACGGCGACGGCGCACGCCGTGGCGCCGTCGCAGTCGTAATCGGCAACGACGAGCAGGCGCTTGCGCTGCGTGATGGCGTCGGCCAGCAACTCGGCGGCGTCGTCCGTTCCTTTCAGCTCGACGGGCGGCACGAGCCGCGTGAGCGCGGTTTCGATCTCGTCGGGCAGGCGCACGCCGCGCGCGGCGTAGAGGCGGGCGAGGATCGGATGCAGGCCGTGGCGGATCAACGCGGCTTCATCGGCGGGCGAGCACGCGCGGGTGACGATTCGGGTCATGTAATCGAGATCATTCGAACAGCGACGCGAGCACGCGCCGGCGCCAGAACTTGCGTAAATCGCGGCGCGTGGCGGCCAGCGTGACCGAGCCCGTGTTGCCGGCCAGCGTCAAGTTGAGCGCGCCGAGATTGCCCGCATCGAGCGCCTCGAGCGCGGGGGCGAACCAATCGCGCTCGAGCGTATCGAGCGCCGTTTGCCAGGCGGCCCAGTCCTGCGCGAGGAACGGCGCCGCGAACGGGCTCAGTTCGACGAGCGTGGCGCCGGCACCAAGCGGCGGCAGCGTCTTGAACGAAGCGGGTGCGGGACCCGCTTCCACGGCACCCGCGAGTGCGAGCCCGCGCGTGGCCGCCGCATCGGACAGCACGCGCACGAACGGGCTGCGCACGGGCTCCGCGACGCCTTGCGCATGAAGCCAGATCGAGTTGACCGCCGGCAGGCCCCGTGCCTCGCGCGCCTCGTTGACGGGGTGCTCGAACCAGCCCATCTGCACTTCGTTTTGCAGCTTCATCCAAATGCGCGAGCGCTGACCCGAATGCGCGTCGTGCGGCAGCCAGATTTCGATGCTGCGCCCGCTCGCGCGAAGCGGCGATGCGCCGGCGAGCTTGCCCAGCACGTCGCCGCGCAGGTACCAGCGATGCGGGGTCGGTGCCTCGACGCGCACGCCGAGCCCTTCGATCAGCGGCCGTGCCACGGCGAGCAGCTGTGCGGCGTCTTCGTCGCTCAAATCGAGCGCGGACGGATCGATCAATACGAGGTGGTCGTGGGCGATGCGGACGTGCACGGGTTCGACACAGGCCCATTCGTCGTGGCCGGGCGTGCCGCCGTCGGCGAGTAGCATATAGGGCGCGAGCGGTGCGTCGTCGACGGCGTTCGGCGTCACGGCGCCGAACTGTCGCGCGACCCACCGCTCGTGCGGCAGCGTGCGTTGGAACTCCTCGCCGGCCACGCGCTCGACGAGCGCCGCACGCGCGAGCAGCCGTTCGAGCGCCGGGCTGCGCAGATCGTGCAGCGCGGAAGAAGCATCGGCGGCCGTGGGCAGCGCGAACGGCAGCAGAAGATGAAGACGGTTGGAATGCATGATGGTGCGCATTGTATGGCAAACTGCGCGCTTGATCGGCGCCGTCTGCCCGGACAGGCGCGTCCTGCACGAGCGGGGCGGCGCTATCGCCTACGCGGCACGCGCATTGCGCTGCGATTGGCGCGCCGCGCGTGCCCGTTGCACGGGCGGCGGCTGCAAAGAATTGAAGGATTCGCTTGAAACTCCCTTACGAATGGCAAATCGGCTGGCGCTATACGCGCGCCGGCAAGCGCACGGCAGGCAACGGCTTCATTTCGTTCATCGCGCTCGTGTCGATGTCGGGCATTGCACTCGGCGTCGCGGCACTGATCGTCGTGCTTTCCGTCATGAACGGTTTTCAGGAACAGGTGCGCGATCGCATGCTGTCGGTGCTCGCGCACATCGAGATCTTTTCGCCGTCGGGCGCCATGCCCGACTGGCAGCGCACGGCCTTCGAGGCGCGCCGCAATCCGGCGGTGATCGGAGCGGCACCTTACGTCGACGCTCAGGCGCTGCTCACGCGCCAGGACGCCGTGAGCGGAGTGGCGCTGCGCGGCGTCGAACCGGCGCTCGAGCCGCAGGTATCCGACATCGGCAAGGACATGAAGGCCGGCCGGTTGACCGAACTGCAGCCGGGGCAGTTCAACATCGTGCTCGGCGCCGATCTGGCGGCCAACCTCGGTGTCTCGGTCGGCGACAAGATCACGCTCGTCGCTCCCGAGGGCTCGCTGACGCCGGCCGGCATGCTGCCGCGCCTGAAGCAGTTCACGGTCTCGGGTGTGTTCGAATCGGGCCACTACGAGTACGACAGCTCGCTCGCGCTCATCAACATTCACGATGCCGAGGTGCTGTTCCGCATCGCCGCGCCAACGGGCGTGCGGCTCAAACTCAAGGACATGCAGGAGGCGCCGCGCGTCGCGCGCGAGTTGTCGCATACGCTGTCGGGCGATCTCTACATCCGCGACTGGACGCAGCAGAACAAGACCTGGTTCTCGGCCGTGAAGATCGAAAAGCGCATGATGTTCGTGATTCTCACGCTGATCATCGCGGTGGCCGCGTTCAATCTCGTCTCGTCGCTCGTCATGACGGTGACGAACAAGCAGGCCGACATCGCGATCTTGCGCACGCTCGGGGCACAGCCGGGCTCGATCATGAAGATCTTTTTCGTCCAAGGGATTACGATCGGCTTCGCGGGGACGGCGTCGGGCGTGGCGCTCGGCTGCCTGATCGCCTGGAGCATTCCGTGGCTCGTGCCGATGATCGAACATCTGTTCGGCGTGCAATTCTTGCCGCCGTCCGTCTATTTCATCAATGAACTGCCTTCCGAATTGGTGGCGAGCGACGTCGTGCGGATCGGCGTGATCGCGTTCGTCATGTCGGCGGTCGCGACGCTTTATCCGAGCTGGCGCGGCGCGAAGGTGCGGCCGGCGGAGGCGTTGCGCTATGAATAACGAAATCATGATCGAGAAGCCGACGTCGGGCAGTGCGCCATTCACCGCCACGGGATCGGGCGAACCCGTGCTGCAGGCGAGCGGCATCTCGAAGGCGTTCGTGCAGGGCGGCTTGAACGTGCCCGTGCTGAACCGCGCCGAGCTGTCCGTGCGGCGCGGCGAAAAGCTCGCCATCGTCGGTGCGTCGGGCTCCGGCAAGAGCACGTTGCTGCACGTGCTCGGCGGCCTCGACGAGCCGAGCGCCGGCACCGTGTCGCTGCTGGGCCGGCCGTTCACGGAGCTGCGCGAGCGCGAGCGCAATGATCTGCGCAATCGGGCGCTCGGTTTCGTCTATCAATTTCATCATTTGCTGGCCGAATTCAGCGCGCTCGACAACGTCGCCATGCCGCTGCGCATTCGGCGTCTCGCGCCGGAGCCGGCACGCAAGGAAGCGCTGGCGATGCTCGAGCGCGTCGGCCTCGCGCACCGTGCGAAGCATCGTCCCGGCGAATTGTCGGGCGGCGAGCGGCAGCGCGTTGCGATCGCGCGCGCGCTCGTCACGAAGCCGGCCTGTGTGCTGGCCGACGAGCCGACCGGTAATCTCGACGGCGCGACGGCCGATAACGTGTTCAATCTCATGCTCGAGTTGTCCGCCACGCTCGATACGAGCTTCGTCATCGTCACGCACGACATCGACCTGGCCGGACGCTGCGATCGCATCTTGCGTCTGCGCGACGGCGTGCTGCACGAAGAGCCGCCCATACCCGTATAGCGCTAGCTTGCTTGGTCGCCCCAAGCGCAGAGACTGCCGCCATGTGGATCGATACGCACTGTCATCTGGACGCCGGCGAATTCGATGAAGATCGCGATGCGGTCGCGCGCGCCGCGCAAGCGGGCGGGGTGGCGCGCATCGTCATTCCGGCCGTGGCGCGCTGGAATTTCTCGACGGTGCGCGCGCTCGCGCATCGGGTCGCGGGCGGCGTGTACGCGCTCGGCATTCATCCGTTGTTCACGCGCGAAGCGAGCGACGCCGATCTCGAAGCGCTGCGCGATGAAATCGAAGCCAGCTTGGACGACCCGCGCTTCGTCGGCATCGGCGAAATCGGGCTCGATTATTTCGTGCCCGAGCTCGACGATGCGCGGCAGCGCCAGATCTACGATGCGCAGCTGAAGCTCGCCCGTGAGTTCGAACTGCCCGTCATCTGCCATGTGCGCAAATCGCAAGATCTCGTGCTCAAGGGCCTGCGCCGCTATGGTGTGAAGTGCGGCATCGCGCACGCCTTCAACGGCAGTTTCCAACAAGCCGGCGCATTCATCGATCAAGGCATGCGCCTCGGCTTCGGCGGCAACGTCACATTCGAACGCTCGCGCCAAATCCGGCGGCTCGCCACCGAGTTGCCGCTCGAGGCGATCGTCGTCGAGACCGACGCGCCCGACATCCCCCCATCTTGGCTCTATAAGCAGCGCAATGCGCCCGATCAGGTGCCTCGCATCGGCGCCGTCATTGCGGAGCTACGCGGCATCGGTATCGACGCGCTCGCGGTAGGCACAACGGCCAACGCTCACGCTGCGCTGCCCCGGCTCGCGCAGGCTTGCGCATAATCGACGCTCGTTCACGCCG
>NZ_JBQCIF010000069.1:0-62636 GCF_051953955.1 Trinickia sp.
GCAAGCCGCATGCCGGCCCGGCGGCTCAATCCCAGCAGTTGCGGAAGGCCACGGCGGCGATGACGGGCACGCAAAGCACGAGCGGAATGGCGAAGTAGGGGACTTCCAGGTCGGTCACCCAGCTATACGCGAGCCAACCGACACCCGCGGCAAGCGTACCGACCCCGACGAGCGCCGTCATCACGTTGAGCGTGCGCTTGGACGGCCCTTTGTGCGGCCGTTGTCCCGGAGTAGGCGTATTCATGACACATTCCCGGCATGTTGCAGCCGGGCCAATCGGTTTCGAGCTATCGATTTTACGCTTGCGCCGTGTGGTGGAAACCCCGTCGCGAGCGCTCGCCCACTGTCTAGGGCGGCTACCGGTGAAGACATCCGGAGCCGCTGATCAGCGCGAAGCGTTACCGTGCCGCGAATGCAAACCACCCGGCGCTGGCCGACAGGCGGCGCGGTCGACGATTGCCGCCCGTGGCCGCGCGCGGAGCGCTGTGCGACGCCTGACGCCGAACCGTGGCGCGGTTCAGCAGCCTGCGCAATAGCAGCCGGCGCGCGCGCGTGCCGCGCGTGCCCGTGCGCAGCGCGCAAAGCACGGCGCGCAGCCAGGCGCGCAGTGATCCGGCCCGATGCGGCGCCTGCACGGGTGCCGCATCGCGGTGTGAGAGCGCGTCGGCGCGCGCGGCGTGGTGACGCAGCGCGCGCATCGAGGTGCGCCGGCCCAAGCGGGTCGGGCTGAGGGTCGTGCGAATTCCGCTATGACGAGAAGCACGAGAAGCGAGATGTTTTTGCATGGTGAGGCGAAAGCAGTGAACGGCCCGCTATCGGGGCGAGACGGCCCGGTCGCTGCAACGAGCGTGCCACGCGTGCGTCGCGCAACGCGGGGCGATAGGCGCGTCGAGGGCGGAATCGGGGGAGGCGGCGACAGCGGGCGACCTAAAACGGGGTCGCAAGCAGCGAGCGGTGAGGAGCGACATGCGATGCAGGCTACGCGCGAAAGGTGACATGCGTAAGTCGGATAGACCCTTGCACTCGATCGGTGCGGCGACGCACGTTTCGCGCGCGCTTTAGAATGAAGTTTTTCCGCTTCGGGCGGCCCGGCTAGCCAAGGAACGTTTCATGTCAGCGCAATCGAAAATAGAACAAGTGCGGGAGCTGCGCGAACGCGGCTTCGTTGTCGTCAAGGGGCTGGTTTCGCCGGAGCGGTGCGCTGCACTGAAGGCCGTCGCAGTGAGGCAACTGCACGAGGCCGTCCAGCCGATCGAATTCGAAGCCGATTTGCGCTACCCCGGTGCGCCCGAATCCAAGCATGCGCCGGGGGGGCATACCGTGCGGCGGTTGCTCGATGCCTACGTGCGCGATGCCCTCTTTCGCGAGTGGGCCACGGCGCCGGAGATTCGGGGATGGATGGAGCTGTATTTCGGCGAGTCGCCGCGGCTCTCGCGTGCGCATCACAACTGCATGATGACGAAGCATCCGGCCTATGGCAGCCTAACCGGCTGGCACCGCGATGCGCGGTACTGGTCGTTCGAGCGCGACGATCTCGTCTCCACCTGGCTCGCGCTCGGCAAGGAGACCGTGAGCAACGGCGCGCTCTGGCTCGTACCGGGCTCGCACGAGATGACGTTCACTTCGGAGCGCTTCGACTCTCAGAAGTTTTTCCGCGCGGATGTGCCCGAGAACGAAGCGTTGATCCGCACGGCCGTGTCACCGGAGCTCGATCCCGGCGACGTCGTCTTCTTCCATTGCAACACGCTGCACTCCGCAGGGCAGAATCTCAGCGACGAGGTCAAGTTCTCGCTCGTGTTTACGTATCACGGCGCGAGCAACGTGCCGCTGCCGGGCACGCGATCCGCTTCGAAGCCCGACGTGACGATTTGACGCGCCCCGTGTGCGGCGCGAGCGGGCGCGCCGCGTCAGCGCTTGCGCGAGGAGGCCGTAAGGCCGACGATCCCGGCCAGCGTCGCGACGACGCCGCCCGCGATGAGCCAGATCGTCTTATTGGTAGGGGCGCCCGTGAAAGCGCGCGAGACATCGTTGGCAAACGAATGGAACGATTGGCCGCCGAAATACAGCAGCACGACGCCACCCGCGATCAGCGCCAGGGAAATCGCTTTGATCATGAATGCTCTTCTCTCGTCGAAAGTTATGGTGTCCGGTGATGATGCCCGGCGCGGGCAGTGTATGAAACTTGCCGCATCGGTGTCCATCGGTTCGCACCTATCGCCGTCGCGCGGCCATGCTGCCGACGCCCCGTTCTCCGTACCCGCTCACGCACTCATCGAGGACTCTCATGGCCTATGAAGCCGCATCCGCCCGCTACTCGGACATGCAATTTCGCCCAAGCGGCCGCTCGGGCCTGAAACTGCCCGCGCTGTCGCTCGGCCTTTGGCACAACTTCGGCGACGCGACGCCCCTCTCGACGCAGCGCGACATTTTGCGCACGGCGTTCGACCTCGGCATCACGCACTTCGATCTCGCCAATAACTACGGGCCGCCTTACGGCAGCGCCGAAACGAACTTCGGCCGCTTGTTCAAGGATGATTTCCGCCCGTACCGCGACGAGCTGCTGATTTCCACGAAGGCCGGCTGGGACATGTGGCCAGGGCCGTATGGACAAGGCGGCGGCTCGCGCAAATACGTCCTTGCCAGCCTCGACCAGAGTCTTCAGCGCATGGGGCTCGATTACGTCGACATCTTCTATTCGCACCGGTTCGATGCCGATACGCCACTCGAGGAAACGGCCGGTGCGCTCGCTACCGCTGTGCAGCAAGGCAAGGCGCTCTATGTCGGCATCTCGTCGTACTCAGCGGCGAAGACGCGCGAAATGGCCGCGTTGCTGCGCGAGCACAAGGTCCCGCTGCTGATCCATCAGCCCTCGTACAACCTGCTCAACCGCTGGATCGAGCGCGAGCTGCTGAGCACGCTCGACGAGGTGGGCGCCGGCTGCATCGCGTTCACGCCGCTGGCGCAAGGGCTGCTGACGTCGAAGTATTTGAACGGCGTGCCGGACGATGCGCGCATCAACAAGCCCGGCGGCGGTTCGCTGCAGCAAAGTCATCTCAGCCGCGAGAACATCGAGCACGTGCGGAAACTGAACGAGATTGCTAAGCGGCGAGGCCAAAGCCTCGCGCAAATGGCGCTTGCGTGGGTGCTGCGCGACGCACGCGTGACCTCCGCGCTGATCGGCGCGAGCCGTCCGGAGCAAGTGCGCGAAAACGTCGGAGCGCTCTCGAACCTCGCGTTCTCGAGCGAAGAAATCGCCGAAATCGATCGCTATGCGACCGAAGGCGGCATCAACCTCTGGGAAAAACCTTCGACCGATCAGCGCGTTTGAGGCGCGGATCGGCCGGTCGCCCGTGTTCGCCGGCGGCTCTCGCTTGGTGCTATATCAGCACCGGCAGGCCTTCGACGAGCACGACGGCAAATACCACACCGAGCATCGCGCCGAGCACGCGCAAGATGTTGTGCACTGCGCGCGAGTGCGCCGGGCAAGCACCCAAGAACAGCGCCCCCGCGAGCGCCATTGGAATGACCAAGATGAAGTCGCTGATCGTGAAGTAAGTCGACATGCTCGTCCCCTCCCGCTATTTGTGCGTCGCAACGCTTGCGAAGGCGTGCACGCATTAGTCCGAGTATAGGTGACGAACCGCGATTTGCGGCGCGCATCGTTGCCCGTCGGTGCGTCAGCCAGTGTGGGGCGCGAGGTGGACAGGCCCTTTCAACGCCCATTTCGGTCTGCGGTCGAGTTCGATGAAGCTCCCCTGCCGGCGCGTCACTGCCGTGGCGGGGGCGAGGGAGCGGTCATCCCCTGCGAGGATTGCGGCGCCGCGGGCTGCCCCGCGTGATAGGCCGTCGTGGCCGTGGGTTTGACGTCATCGAGCCCGTCGTGCGCGCAGGCCCCCAGCGCGAGGACGAAGCTGCCGGCCATGAGCAGTGCTGCTGCGCGGGCCGGCCGGATGCTGCATTGCGAAAGCGCATTCATCGATCGTTTCTCCTATCGGCGTGCGCGCGAGGCGCCTGGCTGGGCGCTCGGCGGTGCAACGCCAGGACATATTGCCGGATGCGGTGGCGCGTCGTTGGCGATTTGGCGCTTTGGCACTTTGGCGGCCACTCCATGCGGCCCCGGACCCGCGCGTCGAGACAACCTACGAGGCCGCGCACGCATCCGCAGCATCGAGCGCCACGCGTTATGCTTGGACTATAGCGCCTGGCACGAGTAACGTAGTGGCGGGCGGCACACGTCGAGAGTCGAGACGCCGTACAAGAGGCTCGAGCGCATGCCAGCGGCTGCTTCGCCGGTGCTCATTATATGAATGGACAGCTATTTGTAAGGGCGATCGCTGGAAATGACGGTCAATCGGCCTTTACATTCGGCTTTCCTAGATGGCCGGTTCCGTGAACAATCGAGTCATCGCTCAACGCCCCGGAGGGGAGACATCATGCAAATCGGTTCTATCGTCAAGTCGGTGCATATAGCCGTGCCGTCGGGCGCGCGCGGGATCGTCATGCGCATACTCGGCGATATGGCGATGGTCGTTTGGTACGCCGGCGAACCGGGCGCCTCGCTGCAATTGAATACCGAGCCGTTCTTCCTCGAAGACCTGATCGATACGGGCGAGCTCGTGGCACGCCCGGCCGGTTCGCTCGTCCATTGACGTTCGGCTTTCCCTGCGTTTCGAGGCAGGCATTCGCCGGGCTGCGTGCCGATGCGGCACAATGCCGGCATGAACGAGCCTTTATCCGATTCCTCCGACGTGCCCGGCGCAGCTGCCGCGCATCCTTTCACGCGTCTCACGCCTGAATGCGTGCTCGACGCGATCGACAGCGTGCTGGCCCCGACGGGCGTGCGCACCGATGGGCGGCTGCTGCCGCTCAATAGCTACGAAAACCGCGTCTATCAGGTCGGCGTCGAGGACGGGCCGCCCGTCGTCGCGAAGTTCTATCGGCCGCAGCGGTGGTCCGACGAAGCGATTGCCGAGGAGCACACGTTCGTTGCCGAGCTCGCCCGGGCAGAGATCCCGGTCGTCGCCGCGCGCGAGATTGATGGGCAGACGCTGCACGCGTTCGACGGTTTTCGGTTTGCGATTTTCGAAAGACGCGGCGGACGCGCCCCCGATCTCGATCGGCGCGACACGCTCGAGTGGATGGGGCGATTCATCGGGCGCATTCATGCGCTCGGCAAGCGCAAGCCGTATACGGCGCGGCCCACGCTCGATATCGCCACGTTCGGCTACGAGTCGCGCGACTTCCTGCTCTCGCACGACTTTCTGCCGGCCGAGCTGCGTGCATCGTATGAAGCCGCGGCGGCGCTGGCGCTCGAAGGTGTCGAGCGTGCCTTCGAGGCCGCCGGCGAGATAACCTCTTTGCGGCTGCACGGCGACTGTCACGCGAGCAACGTGCTATGGACCGATGCCGGCCCCCACTTCGTCGATTTCGACGACAGCCGAATGGGACCTGCCGTTCAGGATCTCTGGCTGCTGCTGCCCGGCGGGCGCTCGGAAGCATCGAGCGCACTGTCCGACTTGCTCGCGGGCTACGAGGATTTCTGCGAGTTCGAGCCGCGCGAGCTGCATTTGATCGAAGCGCTGCGCACGCTGCGCTTGCTGCATTACGCGGCGTGGCTGGCGCGGCGTTGGGACGATCCCGCGTTCCCCGCCGCGTTTCCCTGGTTCAACACGCAGCGGTACTGGGAAGCGCGCGTGCTGGAGCTGCGCGAGCAGATCGGCGCGATGCAGGAAGGGCCGCTGTGGCCAGTCTGACGCGGGTATCGATGCGACGCACGCATCGTTTCCACGCCGTTCGACTTCTCGTTTCGTTTCTTCCGTGGGTTTTCACAGCTTCATCATGAGCCGCATCACGGCGTAAAAGCGCCGCCCATACGGCGGCAGCAGCAGCGCCCGCGCATTGAAGCGCGGCTGCACGAGCACGGGCTTCATGTTCGAGAACGTCGCGAAGCCGTCGTACCCGTGATAGGCGCCCATGCCGCTCGCGCCCACGCCGCCGAACGGCAGCCCCTCGCAGGCGATCTGCAGCAGCGTTTCGTTGACGGCGGCACCGCCCGAGACCGTTTCACGCAGCACGCGCTCGATCGTTGGGCGCGCTTCATCGAACAGATAAAGCGCGAGCGGGCGCGGCCGAGCGTTGACATAGCGCAGGGCGTCATCGAGCGTGTCGTAGGGGACGAGCGGAAGCAGCGGCCCGAAAATCTCCTCTTGCATCAACGCGCTCGCAGCGGGCGCATTCGTCAGGACACACGGCGGGAAGTATTTGCGCACCGCATCGGGCGTGCAATCGGTCAGCGAATGGAGCATCGCGCCGGCGGCGAGCGCTTCGTCCGCGAGTTTGCGCATGCGATCGAAATGGCGCTCGGAAATCAGCGTCGTGTAGTCGCGATTGTGCGCAAAGTCGGGATAAAGGCGCGCGACGCGCGAGCGTGCCCGTTCGATGAACGCTTGCTCCGTGCCGCGCGGCAGCAGCACGTAGTCGGGCGCGATGCAGGTTTGGCCGGCGTTGAGCGTCTTGCCGGCAACGATGCTGTCGACGGCGGCATCGAAGCGCGCGTCCGGGCCGATGATCGCTGGCGACTTGCCGCCGAGCTCGAGCGTGACCGGCGTGAGATTGAGCGCGGCGGCGCGCATGACCTCGCGCCCGACCGTGGTCGAGCCCGTGAAGGTCAGATGATCGAACGGCAGCGCGCAAAACGCGGCGCCCACCGATGCGTCGCCCGTCACGACGGCCACCTGCTCGCGCGCGAAGGTGCGCTCCAACAATTGCTTCGTGAGCTCGGCCGTGCGCGGTACGAATTCCGACATCTTGATCAATGCGCGGTTGCCGGCCGCGAGTGCGCAGATCAGCGGGCCGACGGCGAGCAAGATCGGATAGTTCCACGGTGCGACGATGCCGACGACGCCGAGCGGCTGAGGGATCACCTTGGCCGTCGCGGGCCTGAGCCACATGCCCGTGGGGCGCCGTTGCGGCTTCATCCAGCGCTTGCCGTGCTTCAGGGCCGAATCGATCTCGCTCTTGGCGAGCCACAGCTCGGACAACACGATTTCGGCCTTCGCGCGCTGGCCGAAATCGGCGTGAAGTGCCTGCGCCAGTGCATCGCCGTTCTCGAGCAGCATCGTGCGCAGCGCCTTCAGATGCGCCGCGCGCGTCTCCCACGAAGGGTAGGGCGCGCGTGCGTGGGCTTCGCGCTGCAATTGCAGCAACGCTTCGAGCGACGCCGCATCGGGCAAGTCATTCTTCATCCGTTCGTCTCCTGTCAGCCGCACCGAGTGTCATTGCTTCGGCGCGGCCTCTTGCATGGCGCCTCGTGGCCGAGCGCCTCGAGCATTCACGCTGGGAACGCGTGCGCGATGATGGCGCCGTGATCGAAGGAGGCGGGCAACGTCCCATAGACGCGCCCGCACGAGCGCCCTGCGCCCGCATCGTCGAGCCGTGTGGCGATGAATGCCTGCGCGTGATCGTCGGGTCCCGCCCGCAGCAGCAAGACTGCTTGCGCGCAGAGCACAAGTTGCTGCGCGAGCGCGCGCGCACCCGCTTCCCGTTCGTCGGGCGCCGCAGTGAGCGAGGCCTGCAATGCATCGAGCGCCGCGACGAGCGCCGGCGTGCCCTGCGCATCCGCGCGCCACTCCCCAAGCAGCGCTGCGGCGCCCTGCGCATCGCGCTCGAGCGCACGCAGCACGTCCAGGCACATGACGTTGCCCGAGCCTTCCCAGATCGAATTGACGGGGGCTTCACGATAGAAGCGCGCCATCGGACCTTCTTCGACATAGCCGTTGCCGCCCCACACTTCCATTGCTTCTCCGGTGAATTCGAGTGTGCGCTTGCAGACCCAGAACTTGGCGGCGGGCGTGACGATGCGCCGCCACGCGCGCTCGGCGTCGCGCTCAGGTGTACCGGTGCGCTGCGCGTCGAGATGGGCATCGGATGCGCCGGCCAGCCGCATGAACAGCAGCGTGGCTGCTTCGGTCTCGAGCGCGAGATCGGCGAGCACGTTGCGCATGAGCGGCTGCTCGACGAGCCGCCGGGAGAACGCCACGCGATGGCGCGCGTGGTGAATCGCCTGGACCAATGCCGCGCGCATGAGCGCGGCGCTGCCGATCACGCAATCGAGCCGCGTGTAGTTCGCCATTTCGATGATCGTCGGCACGCCGCGTCCTTCGTCGCCGATCATGACGCCGTAGGCATCGGCGAATTCGACTTCGCTGCTCGCGTTCGAGCGATTGCCGAGCTTGTCCTTCAAACGTTGAGCGCGGATCGCGTTGCGTGCACCGTCGGGCGTGTAGCGCGGCACGTAGAAGCAAGAGATCGGGGCGTCCGCGCTCGTGCGGGCGAGCACCAGATGCGCATCGCACTGAGGCGCGGAGAAAAACCACTTGTGGCCCACGAGCTGGTACTCGGCACCGCGCCCCGATGCCGTGCCGATCGGCGACGCGCGCGTCTGGTTCGTGCGGACGTCGGAGCCGCCTTGTTTTTCCGTCATGCCCATGCCGACCATCATCGAGCGCTTGCGCGAAAGCGGCGCATCGCTCGGGTCGTGCTCGCGCGCGTAGAGCTTTTCGGCGAGCTGCGCGAATAGGAGCGGCTCGCGCTGTAGCACGGGGATGCTCGCGAACGTCATCGTCAGCGGGCAGAGCGAGCCCGATTCGAGCTGGCCATGCAGGAAGTAGCCGGCGCAACGCGCGGCCATTGCACCGGCACGCGGGGTATCGAACGGCAGCGCATGCAGCCCCTCCTGCCGCAGCAGGGCGAGCAGCCGATGCCAACTCGGATGAAACTCGAGTGTGTCGATTCGCTCGCCGCGCGGGCTGAACGTGAACAGTTCGGGCGCATGGCGGTTCGCCGCGGCGGCGAGCGCGATGACCTCGGGCTCGCCGAGCATGGCGCCGTCGCGCGCAAGCGCCGGCGCATGCCATGCGGCGCCTTCGCGTCGGAGGGCGGACGTCAATGCCGGATCGCATTCGTAGACGTTGTAATGCTCGAGAGGCGGGACCTGGTTCGTCACTTCATGCGTGGCCGGTGGGGCCTGCGGGTCCATAGCGTGTCTCCGGTTCGGGGCCCGTGCACCCATGTCGACGGCGATGCGTTCGACATTCGGCGTATGAGCCGCGAGCGTTGTCGGGAAGGAGGATGCGACGGCGTTCGAACTGCATCCATCGACGCCGTCGATGCATGAAAGCCTTGCTCAATGATAGGTTCGCGCGGTGCCCGCCGTGTAGAGGAACTGTTCTGCTACGCGCTTCGTTGCGCTCGCGCGCGGCGAGCCTCAGTGGTCTCCCGGGGCTTGCACGACGTTGTCCGAGCCGGTGTAGACGAAGTCGTCGCCGGGCTGACCCGGCAACGTTTCGCGCGCGACGTCGAGCCATGCGCGGGCGGCGTGCGAGAGATAGCCGGTTTTGCGCCAGGCAATCGCCATCTCCCAGCGAATCTCGGGCTCGATCACGGGCCGGCAAGTGAACTGGCTGGGATCGAGCCGCCGGCAGTACGGGGCGGGCAGTAGCGCGATGCCGACGCCCGCGCGCACGAGCGCGGCCATGAAATCCCAATGGCTGCTGCGCGAGACGATCTGCGGAGCGAACCCCGCCTCGCTGCAGGCGCGCGTGACGACGTCGTTGAGTGCCAAGCTTTCGCCGTAATAGACGAAAGGCTCGGAGGCGAGATCGGCCAAGCGCACTTCGCGCACGTCGTCGAAGCGCGAGCCGTGCGGTGCGACGACCCACAACAATTGCAGCGACATCGGTAGGAAGTCGAAGATCTGCTCGTCGACGGGCAGCAGCACGCCGCCGAACTCGAGCTCGCCGGCCAGCAACGCCGCCTCGATCGCGCGGGAACCCTGCTCGAACAGCTTCAATTCGATCCTCGGATAGCGCCGGCGGAACGCCGCGATGATGGGCGTGAACAACGAGCCGCCCATCGGCGGAATGCCGATCGTCAGCGCCCCGCGGCCGAGCGTGCCGACGTCGTCGAGTTCCGCCTGCAGTTGCGCGTGAGCGGCCAGCACGTCCTGGCCTCGCTGAAAGACGATTCGGCCCTCGTCGGTCAGGACCATCTGGCGGCCCTCGCGCAGCAAGAGCGGAGCGCCGATCTCTTCCTCGAGCGCCTTGACCATTTTGCTGATGGTGGGCTGGGTGACGAACATGCGCTCGGCGGCGAGCGTGAAGCTCTGCTGCCGGGCCACTTCGATGAAATAACGCAGCGCGCGCAACTCCATTGGCGTCCTCTTTAGTTCCAAATTGGAATGATGACGATGAGTTTAAGTCATTTTATTTATGGATGGTTGCCAATTACACTTTCGTCATGGAGTCAATAGGGGGTTTTGCCATGAGCACCAAGTCGATCGAGCGCCTGTCGGGCGCGGCCCGCATCGCTGCGCAGAGCGGGCTGTTGGCCGCCGTATGGTTCGTCGCGGACTTCGCCGCGCGCCATCTGGACTTGCCGGTCCCCGGCAGCGTGGTCGGCCTTGGCGTCTTGCTCGTGCTGCTGCTCAGCGGCGGCATCCGGCCGCGCTGGGTCAAGGCCGGAGCCGACTGGCTGCTGTCCGAGCTGCTCTTGTTCTTCGTTCCGGCGGCCGTTGCCGTCGTGCAGTACGGCGGATTGTTCAAGTCGGATGGGTGGCGCCTTGCGCTCGTGGTCATCTGCGGGACGTTGACGGTTTTGGTGGCGGTGGCATTCACCGTCGATCAGGCGGTGCGGCTGGAGCGCCGGCTCGCGCTGCGCCGCGCACACGTCGCTGCATGAACCGCGCATAGCTGCGCGCCCCGCTTCCCAAGAACCGAACAGCAATCGGATACGTCATGTCGGTTTCGTCGATCCTGTCCTGGCCCGTTACCGTGGCTCGGCCGCAGTGGGTGGCCGCCGTATGCTTCGTGTTGACGATCGCCTTCTACGCCGTGGGCAAGCGGCTCTACGCGCGCTTCAGGCAGCCCTGGCTCACGCCGCTCGTGATCGTGCCCGCGATGCTCGCCGTCGTGGTGCTCGCCATGCGCATTCCGTACTCGGTCTATTTCGCCGACACGCGCTGGCTCATGTGGTTACTGGGCCCGGCGACAGTCGCTTTCGCCGTGCCGATCTACGAGTACCGCGACTTGATGCGGCGTCATTGGATTTCGCTGACGGCCGGCGTGACGGTCGGCATCGTCGTGGCCGTGGGCGGGTCGTTCGTCCTCGCGAGGCTGCTGCATCTCGAGCCGGACGTCGCCCGCAGCCTCATGACGCGCTCCGTATCGACGCCGTTCGCACTCGCGGTGTCGGATCAAATCCACGCGCCGAAGCAATTGACTGCACTGTTCGTCATCGCGACCGGTGTGTGCGGGATGCTGCTCGGCGAACTCGTGCTGATCTTCCTGCCGTTGCGCAGCCGGTTGGCCCGCGGGGTCATGTTCGGCGCGGCCGCGCATGGCGTGGGCACGGCGAAGGCGCGCGAACTGGGCAGCGAGGAGGGCGTGATCGCGAGTCTCACGATGATGATCGCCGGCGTGGTCATGGTGCTGCTCGCGCCGCTGCTGGGCGCGACGCTGGGCTGAACGGAAGCGCCTAGAGCGATCGAAGTGCTGGAAGTGCTGGAAGTGCTGGAAGAGGCTAACGCGCGGTAAAGCATGCGCCGGCATCGCGCGTCTTTGCCGCCACGGCGACACGTCCATTGATGCTACAATGCCTGCCACTTCCGAGGAGCGTTGCGACGGGGCCACCCGCCAGGCTCGGAATTCAATCGGACGGCATGCTTTTCGCGCGTTGGCTGCGCGGGTGTGCTGCTCCATCGAACGGCGCTCACGTCAATTTTTTTCTAGAACTCATTTAGAAAAGGAGGGCGTGATGAACGCCGCAGTTATCGATTCGAAAAACCAAGATTTCCTCGTTGCCGACCTCTCGCTCGCAGACTGGGGCCGCAAGGAGTTGACGATCGCCGAGACCGAAATGCCCGGTCTCATGCAAATCCGCGAAGAATACGAGGCCGCGCAGCCTTTGAAGGGCGCGCGCATCGCCGGCTCGCTGCACATGACGATTCAAACGGGCGTGCTGATCGAGACGCTCGAGGCGCTCGGCGCCGACGTTCGCTGGGCCTCGTGCAACATCTTTTCGACGCAGGACCACGCCGCGGCGGCCATCGCCAAGACGGGCACGCCCGTGTTCGCGTTCAAGGGCGAATCGCTCGACGAGTACTGGGAGTTCTCGCACCGCATCTTCGAATGGCCGAACGGCGAATTCGCGAACATGATCCTCGACGACGGCGGCGATGCGACGCTGCTCTTGATCCTCGGCTCGAAGGCAGAGAAGGATCGTTCGGTCATCGCCAAGCCGACGAATGAAGAAGAGATCGCGCTGTTCAAGTCGATCGAGCGCCATCTCGAGATCGATCCGACGTGGTACTCGAAGCGTCTCGCGCAGATCAAGGGCGTGACGGAAGAAACGACGACGGGCGTGCATCGCCTCTATCAGATGGAAAAGGACGGCCGCCTGCCGTTCCCGGCCATCAACGTCAACGATTCGGTCACGAAATCGAAGTTCGACAACCTCTACGGTTGCCGCGAATCGCTCGTCGACGGCATCAAGCGCGCGACGGACGTCATGATCGCGGGCAAGATCGCCGTCGTGGCCGGCTATGGCGACGTGGGCAAGGGCTGCGCGCAATCGCTGCGCGGGCTCGGCGCGACGGTGTGGGTCACGGAAATCGATCCGATCTGTGCGCTGCAGGCCGCGATGGAAGGCTATCGCGTCGTCACGATGGAATACGCGGCCGACAAGGCCGACATCTTCGTCACGGCCACGGGCAACTACCATGTGATCAACCACGATCACATGAAGGCGATGCGCCACAACGCGATCGTTTGCAACATCGGGCACTTCGATTCGGAAATCGACGTTGCTTCGACTCGCCAATACACGTGGGAAAACATCAAGCCGCAGGTCGATCACATCATCTTCCCGGATGGCAAGCGCGTGATCTTGCTCGCTGAAGGCCGGCTCGTGAACCTCGGTTGCGCGACGGGCCATCCGTCGTTCGTGATGTCGAACTCGTTCGCGAACCAGACGCTCGCGCAAATCGAGCTGTTCACGCGCGGTGGGCAGTACGGGAACAAGGTGTATGTGCTGCCGAAACACCTCGACGAAAAGGTGGCGCGGCTGCACCTGGCACGCATCGGTGTGCAGTTGACCGAGCTCTCGGACGCGCAGGCGGGCTACATCGGCGTGGAGAAGAACGGCCCGTTCAAGCCGAATCACTATCGTTATTGATCGCACGAGCCGGCCGGCGCGGCGCGCTCGTGCGTGACATGAGGCGTGCTTGACGCCGGCCGGCACGTAACGCGCACGGAGACGGTGCTGCCGTTGGCGGCTCCGCCTTCGTTTCAATGCAATACCGAGCCGCGCGGCCGCATGCCGCGACTCGACGCTGAGCCGTCTTGCCGTTTTTGCCGTCAACCGTCCGACCGACCCATTCGACCGAACGCCGAAGGAACCCGCCATGACCGTGCTGCTGACCTGGGTGATCAATGCGCTGGCGCTTTTGATCATCACGTATCTCGTGCCGTCGATTCACATTCGTAGCTTCGGCACGGCGCTCATCATTGCACTTGTGCTCGGCCTCATCAACGCGTTGCTTCGGCCCGTGTTGCTGGTGCTTACGCTGCCCGTCACGATCGTCACGCTCGGGTTGTTCATTCTCGTCGTCAACGCCTTGTGCTTTTGGCTGGCGGCTTCGCTCCTGAAGGGCTTCGAAGTTTCGGGGTTTTGGTCGGCGTTCTTCGGCTCGATCTTGTACAGCATCGTGTCGTGGCTGTTGTCGGCGCTGATCTTCGGCAATCGCAGCCTTGGCTGATCGCGGCTCGGATAACACCTGATCGACCGGATCATGAATCCCATCGAAATCTCATTCGAATTTTTTCCGCCAAAGACGCCTGACGGCGTCGAGAAGCTGCGCACGACGCGCATGCAATTGGCACAACTGAAGCCGCAGTTCGTTTCCGTGACGTTCGGAGCCGGTGGCTCGACGCAGCAGGGCACGCTCGATACGGTGCTCGACATGGCGAAGGACGGCCTCGAAGCCGCGCCGCACTTGTCGTGCATCGGCTCGTCGAAGGAAAGCCTGCGTGCGATTCTCGAGCGTTATCGTTCGCACGGCATCCGTCATATCGTCGCGTTGCGCGGCGATCTGCCCTCGGGCATGGGGGAAGTGGGCGAATTGCGCTATGCCTCTGAACTCGTCTCGTTCATCCGCGCGGAACATGGCGATTGGTTTCGCATCGAAGTGGCCGCTTACCCCGAGTATCACCCGCAGGCGCGTTCGCCACGGCACGATCTCGAGAATTTCGCGCGCAAGGTCAAGGCCGGTGCGGATGCCGCGATCACGCAGTATTTCTACAACGCCGATGCGTATCTGCGCTTCGTCGACGAGGCGCGCAAGCTCGGCGTCGACGTGCCGATCGTGCCGGGCATCATGCCGATCACGAACTACTCGCAGCTGATGCGGTTCTCGGAAATGTGCGGGGCGGAAGTGCCGCGCTGGGTCGCCAAGCGGCTCGAGAGCTATGGTGACGATCGCGAAGCGATCCGCGCCTTCGGGCTCGATGTCGTCACGCAGCTTTGCGAGCGACTCGTGAAGGAAGGCGCGCCGGGGCTGCATTTTTATACGCTCAATGGGGCTGCGGCGACTAAGGCGATTTGCGAGCGGTTGGGCTAACGGCGGGCGTACCGCCGCAAGTTAGTCCTTTCGTTCGTTGGGGGCTGCCGGCATCGACATCGGCGTGATGCGTTGACGGCAGCCCTAACCAGGCTCAATACCCCAGCGCCTCGCCCGCCGGCCGCCGCTCGTCGTTCGCGCCATAAAATACCCGGCGCGCACCTGGCCGCCGACCGACGAATCGTTGCTCGAGCTTTGCGAAGCATCTGCGGCGAGCCCGGGCAGTCCTACCTGGAGCCGCTCAGTTACAAGCGATGGTGATTGCGTCCGAAAAATAAAAAGAGAACCCTCAACGGATGCCGGCCCCTCTAGGATGTCGCCCTCGGATGTACTGCCGCCCGGCAGTGCTGCACTCAGCACTAATAACGCTTGACGTTAATAACGCGAGACGTTACTATATCGTTCAATGATCACTTCCTTTAGGTGTCGTGACACGGCTATGCTCTTCGCCGGCAAGCGAGTACCTCGCTTCGCTAATATCGAGGGCGGGGCCATGCGCAAATTGCAGCAGTTGCATGCGGCGGCGGACCTGGACTTCTTGAAAATCCCCCCGGGAAATCAACTGGAAGTGCTCAAAAGAGATCGGGTGGGGCAGTACAGCATCCGCATCAACAGTCAGTGGCGCGTCTGCTTCCGATTCGCGGACGGCACTGCGACAGATGTCGAAATCGTCGACTACCATTAACTCTCCACTGAGGAAATCTATGGCTCGGGAAGTTCCGCTGGCGACGCCTGGCGAGATCCTTGCGGTCGAGTGGCTGGAGCCGATGGGTATTTCGCAATATGCGCTAGCGAAGGCGATCGGCGTGCCGGCGCGTCGAATCAACGAGATCGTCAAGCATGGGCGAGCTATTACGGCCGATACCGCTGTACGGTTGGGAGCTTTCTTCGGCGTGGACGCGCAAAGCTGGATGAACCTTCAAACGCACTACGACACCGAGATGGCGAAAGAACGGATCGGCGAGGCCAAGATCGCGGAGATCCGATCGCATGCTATGGCTGGCTGACACTATGAAACGCTCACGCGGTAGTGCGCTCGATTTTGCGCACTGCGCGTGAGACGATCGCTCGCCAGTCCGTCCGTCAATAACCGAGCGCTTCCCCAGCCGGCCGCCGCTCGTCGTTCGCGCCATAAAGATACCCGACGCGCACTTTCCCCCCCACCGCCGAATCGTTCCCCGAGTTTTGCGACGCATCCGCCGCAAGGCCCGGCAATCCGACCTCGATCAACTCCGCCGCGCCCCAAGGCGTTTGCTGAACCATCTTGTAGCCCTCGCTCGCGAGGATTTTCAGCGTGTCGGCCGACAACCCATACGGCTCGTAATACACGACGTCAGGCAGCCATTGCTCATGGATGCGCGCCGCATCGACGGCTTCTTGCGGCTCCATGCCGTAATCGATGATGTCGATCGCCGTTTCCAACGTCGTCGTAATGATGCGCGAGCCACCCGGCGAGCCGATGACGAGGAACACCTTGCCATCCTTCGTCACGATCGTCGGCGCCATCGACGACAGCGGCCGCTTGCCCGGGGCAATCGCATTGTTCGGACCCTGCACGAGACCGAACATGTTCTGCGCGCCCACCTTGGACGTGAAATCGTCCATCTCGTCGTTCAGGAAGAAGCCTGTCCCCGGTGCCATGACGACGGCGCCGAAGCGGCCGTTGACCGTATACGTCGTCGAGACGGCGTTGCCCTGCTTGTCGACGATCGAATAATGCGTCGTCTCCTTCTTCTCGGGCAGCGACGCCGCATCGGCCAGTTGCATCGACGGGGTAGCCTTATCCGGCGAGATCGATGCGCGAATCTTCGCCGCATACGACTTGCTCAGCAGTTCATCGAGCGGATTGTTGACGAACGCCGGATCGCCTAGCTTCGTGTTGCGATCGGCATACGCGTGGCGCATCGCCTCGGCCATGTAATGCACGGCCTGCGCCGAATGCCATCCGAAACCCTTCAGATCGTAGCCTTCGACCGTGTTCAGAATTTCGCACATCGTCGTGCCGCCAGAGCTCGGCGGCGGCGCAGAGATGAACGTGTAGCCGTGATAATCGCAGGTCACGGGCGTCATCTCGGTTGCCCGATAGTTCGCGAAGTCGGCCGCGGTCAGCAGCCCGCCGTTCGCTTTCGAAGCCGCTTCGATCGTTTGCGGAATCTTGCCCTTGTAGAACGCGTCGGGGCCGTGCTTAGCGATGGCTTCCAACGTATTGGCCAAGTCTTTTTGCACGAGGCGATCGCCCGGTTGCAGCGGCGTGCCGTCCTTGCGCAGGAAGATGCGGGCGATGCCGGGGTCTTGCGCGAACCGCTTGACGGTCGTGTCGAGGATGTCCGTATCGGCACGCGTCAGCACGAAGCCGTCGCGCGCCAGCTTGATCGCAGGCGCCATCACCTGCTCGCGCGTGAGCCGCCCGTATTTGCGCTCGGCGAGGTCCATCCCCATCACCGTGCCCGGCACGCCCACGGCGCCATAGCCGTACAGGCTCGCGCCTTTCTTCACGTTGCCCTCGGCATCGAGGTACATGTTCGCGGTGGCTGCCGCGGGTGCCGTTTCGCGGAAATTGATGAACGTATCGCGGCCGTCGGCGAGGTGGATCGTCATGAAGCCGCCGCCGCCGATGTTGCCGCAGCATGGATTGACGACGGCCTGCGCATAGCCGACGGCCACGGCCGCGTCGATCGCATTGCCGCCCATCTTCAGGATGTCGACGCCCACTTGCGAGGCGAGATGCTGCGACGTGACGACCATGCCGTTGCGTGCTTCGACGGCAGGGCGCGAGGCGGCCACGGCGTTCGCGGCGAGCGTGCTCGTCGCGATGAGCGCCGCGGCGAGCGCGGCGGCGAGAGGCGTGTCTGTCTTCATGATCATTGTATGGGTTCGCTGTGAGGTGTCCAATCGGTGGTGGAGGAGGCGGCTCGTGCGGCCAGGCCGGCTCACGCGTCCTCGGCGACGCGCCCGGCTCTCAATGCTTCGATGCGTTTCAATCGGGCCTTCGCTTCGACGGGTGCGCGCTGCACGATCGAGGCGACGATCGCTTCGGTCTGCGCGATGACCGGCACCTTGGTGTCGAACGGCGATGAGCTTTGGATGAACGAGACCAATACCGCGTCGGCGAAGCGCGCAATCGGCGAGCGCCATTCGTCGGTGAACAGCACGACCTGTGCGCCCAACTCATGCGCCGCGCGTGCGAACGCGACGACGCTCTCTTGATAGCGGCGGTAGTCGTAGACGGCGAGCACGTCGCCCGGCGCGAGATCGGCGAGCAGCTCGGACCCGCGTTCGAGCGACGGCTCGACGTGCCGCGCGCGCGGGCGAACCTGACTGAGGAGCACGGCGAGCCACTCCGCGAAAAATCCGCTGGCGCGGCCCCCGCAGCAGAGCACCGTGCGGTCTTGATCGGCGAGTAGCGAGACGGCACGCTCGAAGTCCTCGCGCGATGCCTGCTCGGCGGTCTTGCCGATGGCGAGCATCAGCGAACGCAGCATCGCTTGCTGCGTCTCTTCTGCGTGAGGCTCGTCGGCCGACGCCTCCAGCCGCGATAGCGGCGAATTCATGCGCGCGTCGACCTCGGCGAGCAACGCCCGTTGGAACTCGGGATAGCCCTCGAAGCCGAGCTTCAGAACGAGCCGGTGGACCGTCGGATCGCTGACGCCGGCCTGGCCGGCCAACTGCGAAATCGACGTCAGCGCCGCGCTCGGGTAATTGGCGAGCAGCACGGCGACGACGCGCCGCTCTGCGGCGGTAAAGCTGTCTTCGCGCTGCTTGAGCGCGATCCGCACGGTAGAGCGCGTCACGGTGCCTCGTTCGATCGAGTCTTCCACACCTAGCCTTGAATCATGTAATGTTCATTACTGTGTGGTGAATCGTAGCAAGCCAAAAAGGTTCGTCAACGGCGTCGTGACTCGGTGTTTACCCGTGATGCATGACCCGGCTGCTCCATCGAAGCCATTTCTGACGTGATACTTATTACAGTCTCCGTCCAGGCATTGCATCGATGCCGTGCTACGCTTGCTCGCTTGCCATTGAAGGAGCGCTTATGCCGGTACGTCGCCCGTTTTCCGTCGTCCGCTTCACTTCGTTCTTCATCGTGGCGGCCGCTATGGCCAGCGTCCTCCTTGGCGCTGGCCATAGCGCAGCCGCCGAGCTGCCTGCCAAGACGCTCGTCTTTTGTTCCGATGCGAGCCCCGCCGGCTTCGATCCGGCGCAGTACACGACGAGCGTCGAGTTTTCCGCCGCGGCCTATACCGTCTACAACCGTCTCGTCGAATTCGAGCACGGCGGCACGAAGATCGAACCCGGGCTCGCCCAATCGTGGGACGTTTCGGGCGATGGCCGCGTCTATACGTTTCATCTGCGCCGCGGCGTGAAATTTCACACGACGCCCTATTTCAAGCCGTCGCGCGAATTCGATGCCGACGATGTCGTGCAGACCTTCGAGCGCATGCTCGATCCGAACGACGCGCTACGGCGGGCTTATCCGGTGGCCTTTCCGTATTTTGCGGATCTTGGCCTCGCGACGAATCTCGCGAAAGTCGAGAAGCTCGATCCGTACACCGTGCGCATGACGCTCCATACCGCGAGCGCCCCGTTCTTGTCCGAGCTCGCCATGCCGTTCGCATCGATCGTTTCGGCCGAGTACGCCGATCAATTGATGCGCGAAGGCAAGGCTGCCGATCTGAATCGCAACCCGATCGGCACCGGGCCGTTCGTTTTCCACAGCTACGAGAAGGACGCCTTCATCCGCTTCGACGGCAACCCCGACTATTGGAAGCCCGGCATCGTGCGCGTGAGCAAGCTCGTGTTCGAGATCACGCCCGATCCGCACGTGCGCGAGGAAAAGCTGAAAACGGGCGAGTGCCAAGTGATGAACTATCCGAGCCCCGCCGATATTGCGTCGCTCTCGAGCGATCCGAATCTGCGGATGCCGCACCAAGTCGGCTTCAACGTCGGCTTTCTCGCCTACAACACGACGCACAAGCCGCTCGACGACGTGGACGTGCGCCGCGCGCTCGACATGGCCATCGATAAGCGGGCGATCGTGAAATCGGTCTATCAAGGCGCCGGCCAGGTGGCGGTGAATCCGATGCCGCCGACGCAATGGTCATACGATGCGGCGCTCAAGGACGCACCCTACGATCCGTCGCGAGCGAAAGCGCTGCTCGCGAAAGCGGGCTACCCCGAAGGCTTCGCGCTGACGCTTTGGGCGATGCCCGTGCAACGCCCCTACAACCCGAACGCGCGTTTGATGGCAGAGATGATCCAGGCCGATTGGGCCAAGATCGGCGTGCACGCGAAGATCACGACGTACGAATGGGGCGAGTACGTGCGGCGCGCGCATGCGGGAGAGCACGACGCGATGCTGATCGGCCTGACCGGCGACAACGGCGACCCGGACAACTGGCTCGGCGTCCTGCTCAGTTGCGCGGCCGTGAATGGCAGCAATTTCTCGAAGTGGTGCTACAAGCCGTTCGACGACCTCATCGTCAAGGCGCGCGAAACGAACGACGTAGGCGAGCGCACGCGGCTCTACACGAGGGCGCAGGAGATTTTCAAAGAGCAAGTGCCGTTCACGCCGATCGCGCACTCGACCGTGTATCAGCCGCTGCGCAAGAACGTCGTCGGCTTCGAGATCGACCCGTTCGGCCCGACGCAGTTTTGGGGCGTAGGCCTCAAGTAGCCGGTGCCGCTGCACGGCGGGCGGGCCTGCTGCCCGCCGCTTTTCGCCGCTTCCCGCCTGGAACCGATCGTGCTCGCAGGGTCCTTTCGTCGAAACGGCACACCTTCCCGCCAGGCGGCCCAGCGATGCCGATTGACAAACAATTTTAGTGCCACTAAACATGTGCGGGGCAAAAGTCAACGCGAGAAATTGCTGAGCGTTGCCTTTTCCCGAACGCTTGTTCGGGTAATCAAAGCTCAGTAATATCCGCCTACGCTGGCTCAGGCTGGCCTCAGATCTGGAGGAAATATGAAGCAAAACAAACTGTTGCGCGCTGTGCGATTGAGCGCGATCGCGGCCGCCACCGCGACGGTGTCGCTCGCCGCAACGATCTCCCACGCAGCGGACATCCCCAACAAGACGCTCGTTTACTGCTCCGAGGGAAGCCCCGCCGGTTTCGATCCCGCGCAATACACGACGAGCACGGACTTCACCGCGAACACGTTCACCGTCTATAACCGCCTCGTCGAATTCGAGCGCGGGAGCACGAAGGTCGAGCCCGGCTTGGCCGAATCGTGGGACGTCTCGCCCGACGGCAAGACCTACACGTTCCATCTTCGTCATGGCGTGAAATTCCAGACGACGGAATTCTTCAAGCCGACGCGCGAATTCAACGCCGACGACGTCATCTTCACGTTCGAGCGCATGCTCGATCCGAACCAGCCGTTCCGCAAGGCGTACCCGGTGTCGTTCCCGTACTTCACCGACATGGGCCTCGACAAGCTGATCACGAAGATCGAAAAGGTCGATCCCTACACGGTGCGCTTCACGCTCAAGAACGTGAACGCGCCGTTCATCCAGAACATGGCGATGGAGTACGCGTCGATTCTGTCGGCCGAATACGCCGATCAGTTGCTCAAGGAAGGCAAGGCGGCGGACATCAACCAGAAGCCGGTCGGCACGGGTCCTTTCATCTTCAAGAGCTACACGAAGGATGCGACGATCCGCTTCGAAGGCAACCCGGACTACTGGAAGCCCGGCGTCGTGAAGATCAAGCATTTGATTTTCGCGATCACGCCCGATGCCGGGGTGCGCGTGCAGAAGCTCAAACGCGACGAATGCCAGGTGATGAGCT
Organism: Trinickia sp.; assembly: GCF_051953955.1. Classification (GTDB taxonomy): domain Bacteria; phylum Pseudomonadota; class Gammaproteobacteria; order Burkholderiales; family Burkholderiaceae; genus Trinickia. Next base: position 21,463 of record NZ_JBQCIF010000069.1, read on the forward strand.
ACCCCAAGCCGCAGGACATCGCGCCGCTGAAGGCCGACTCGAACCTCGACATGCCCTCGCAAGCGGGCTTCAACCTCGGCTATCTGGCCTACAACGTCTCGCACAAGCCGCTCGATAACGTGCAGGTGCGCGAAGCGCTCGACATGGCCATCAACAAGAAGGCGATCGTCGAGTCCGTCTACCAAGGCGCGGGCCAAGCCGCCCATGCACCGATGCCGCCGACGCAGTGGTCGTACGACGGCAATCTGAAGCTGCCGAGCTACGATCCGGACAAGGCCAAGGCATTGCTCGCGAAGGCGGGTTTCCCGAACGGCTTCGAGATTACGCTGTGGGCGATGCCGGTGCAGCGCCCGTACAATCCGAACGCGAAGCTGATGTCGGAGATGATCCAATCCGACTGGGCGAAGATCGGTGTGAAGGCGAAGATCGTCACCTATGAGTGGGGCGAGTACATCAAACGCGCGCACGCGGGCGAAGACGACACGATGCTGATCGGCTGGACCGGCGACAACGGCGATCCCGACAACTGGCTCGGCACGCTGCTCGGCTGCGAGGCGATCAACGGCAACAACTTCTCGAAGTGGTGCTACAAGCCGTTTGACGACCTGATCCAAAAAGGCCGCACGACCACGGGCCAGGACGCGCGCACCAAGCTCTACACGCAGGCGGAGCAGATCTTCGCGCAGCAGTTGCCGTTCTCGCCGATCGCGAACTCGACTGTCTATCAGCCCATCAGCAAGAAGGTGGTCGACATGCGCATCGACCCGCTCGGCTATGCGCGCTTCGATGGCGTCAGCGTGAAGTAACGACGATGCGATACGCTCTCTCGGGCGTACCCGGGAGCGCCAGCACGTTTTCCGGCGACAGGGGCACCGTGCCTGAGTGAGGGACTCGCTCCCCCGCTCGGCGGGAAGCCCCTCGTCGCCGGTCGCGTTTTTTCTCCAGCAAGATAAAGGGACGAACCATGTTCCGATTCGTTTTACGCCGCATCGGGATGGTGATACCGACGTTCATCGGCATCACGATTCTCGCCTTCGCGCTCATTCACCTCATCCCCGGCGATCCCATCGAAGTCATGATGGGCGAGCGCGGCGTCGACCCTGCCATGCATGCGGCCGCGCTGCACCGGCTCGGGCTCGACGAGCCGCTGCCGCTGCAGTACGTCCATTACGTTTGGCGTGCGCTGCACGGCAACCTCGGTGATTCGATCATCACGAACACGAGCGTGATGAGCGAGTTTCTCGCACGCTTTCCCGCGACCGTCGAGCTGTCGATTTGCGCGATGCTGTTCGCGCTCGTCATCGGGCTGCCGGCCGGCGTGATCGCGGCCCTCAGGCGCGGCACGATCGTCGATCACGGCGTGATGGGCACCGCGTTGACGGGCTACTCGATGCCGATCTTCTGGTGGGGCCTCATCCTGATCATGCTGTTTTCGGTCACGCTCGGGTGGACGCCGGTTTCGGGCCGCATCGCCGTCGAATACGACATTCCGCACGTGACCGGCTTCATGCTGATCGACGCGCTGCTCGCACCCGACGAAGGCTCGTTCAAGTCTGCCGTGAGCCACCTGATTCTGCCCGCGATCGTGCTCGGCACGATTCCGCTCGCGGTCGTTGCGCGCATGACGCGCTCGTCGATGCTCGAGGTGCTGCGCGAAGATTACATCCGCACGGCGCGCGCGAAGGGCCTCTCGCCCGTGCGCGTGGTCGTCGTGCATGCGCTGCGCAACGCGTTGATCCCGGTCGTGACCGTGATCGGCCTGCAGGTGGGCACGCTGCTCGCGGGGGCGGTGCTGACCGAGACGCTGTTTTCCTGGCCCGGCATCGGCAAGTGGCTCATCGATGCAATCGGCCGGCGCGACTATCCCGTCGTGCAAGGCGGCATTTTGATGATCGCGTCGCTCGTGATCGTCGTGAACCTGTGCGTGGACTTGCTCTACGGCGTGCTCAATCCCCGCATTCGCCACACGCGCTAAAGGAGCCGGCAATCATGGCAGATATTCAAAACACGGTTCCTCAAAGCGTCACGCCGCCAAGCGGGCGAGCGCTCGCGCTGCGCGAGTTCTGGCACAACTTCGCGCGCAATCGCGGCGCCGTGGCGGCTGGCCTCGTCGTGCTCGTGCTTGCGCTCGTCGCGATTTTTGCGCCGCTGATCGCACCGCATAGCCCCATCGAGCAATACCGCGACTACGTGAAGATCCCGCCGGCCTGGCTGAGCGGCGGCAATTGGAAATTCGTGCTCGGCACCGACGAAGCGGGTCGGGACATCTTGTCCCGGCTCATGTATGGCGCGCGCATGTCGTTCTGGATCGGCTGCGTGTCCGTCGCGCTCGCGCTGGTTCCCGGCATCGTGCTCGGCCTTTGCGCGGCCTTCTTCGGCTGGGCCGATACGCCGATCATGCGTGCGATGGACGTGCTGCTCGCGCTGCCGTCGCTGCTGCTGGCCGTGGCCGTCGTCGCGATCATCGGGCCGGGCCTGACGAACACGATGTTCGCGATCGCGATCGTCGCGCTGCCGGGCTACGTGCGGTTGACGCGGGCCTCGGCCCAGGGCGAACTGCAGAAAGAGTACGTGACCGCCTCGCGCGTGGCGGGCGCGGGCACGCCGCGGCTCATGTTCTCGCAGGTGCTGCCCAACTGCACGGCGCCGTTGATCGTGCAGGCGACGCTCGGATTTTCGTCGGCGATTCTCGACGCCGCGGCGCTCGGCTTCCTCGGGCTCGGCGTGCAGCCGCCGACGGCCGAGTGGGGTGCCATGCTGGCATCGGCGCGCGACTACATCGACAACGCCTGGTGGATCGTCACGATGCCCGGCATGGCAATTCTCATTTCGGTGCTCGCGATCAATCTGCTCGGCGACGGGCTGCGCGACGCGCTCGACCCGAAACTGAAACGGATGGCCTAAACATGAACGATCTTCTGACCATCCGCAATTTGGCGGTCACGTTCGGCGGCGCGCCCGCCGTCGACGGCATGAGCCTCACCGTCGCGCCCGGTGAAGTGGTGGGCGTCGTCGGCGAATCGGGCTCGGGCAAGAGCGTGACGATGATGGCCCTCATGGGGCTCATCGATGCGCCCGGCGTCGTCACGGCCGACGAAATCACGTTCGACGGCAAGGACTTATTGAAAGCTTCGGCGAAAGCGCGCCGAAAGATCGTCGGCAAGGACATCGCCATGGTGTTCCAGGATGCGCTGACGAGCTTGAACCCGAGCTACACCGTCGGTTATCAGATCAAGGAAGTGTTGAGGCTGCACGAGGGGCTACGTGGCGCGGCGCTCGAGCGACGCGCGCTGGAGCTGCTCGATCAGGTCGGCATTCCCGACGCCAAGAGCCGCATCACGGCGTTCCCGCACCAGCTTTCGGGCGGGATGAACCAGCGTGTGATGATCGCGATGGCCGTTGCTTGCAACCCCAAGCTCTTGATCGCCGATGAACCGACGACGGCGCTCGATGTGACGATCCAAGCGCAGATCATGGACTTGCTCGTCAAGCTGCAGAAGGAGCGCGGCATGGCGCTCGTGCTGATCTCGCACGATCTGGCCGTGGTCTCGCAGGTTGCCCAGCGCGTGGCGGTCATGTATGCGGGCGAGGTGATCGAGACGAATCGCGTGCCCGACATCTTTGCTCGGCCGCATCATCCGTACACGGAGGCGCTGCTCGCCGCCATTCCCGAGCACAATCGCGGGGCCAAGCGTCTGTCGGCACTGCCCGGGATGGTGCCGGGCCGCGACGATCGTCCGAGCGGCTGCCTGTTCGCGCCGCGCTGCAAGTACGTGGTGGACGACTGCCGCAAGGGCCGGCCGGCGCTCGATGCAGTCGAGCCGGACAACGCGCTGGCCCGCGCGCGCTGCATCAAACCCTTGAACCTCGACGCGATCCGCTCGAAGACGACCCAGCATGGAGGCGCCTGATGAACGCAGTACCGGAACTCACGCGCGCGCCGCGGGACGAGCGAGACCTCGTGCTGATCGCGGACGGCCTCACCAAACATTACCCGGTTCGGCGCGGCATGTTCGACCGCGCGACGGTCAAAGCGCTGAACGGCGTGTCGTTCTCGCTTGCACGCGGCAAGACGCTGGCCGTCGTCGGCGAATCCGGCTGCGGCAAATCGACGCTCGCCCGGCAGCTGACGATGATCGAGCCGCCCACGTCGGGACGCCTGCTCGTCGAGGGCGAAGACGTGGCGGGGGCCGACCAGGCCAAGCTCGCGCAACTGCGGCGCCGTGTGCAAATGGTGTTCCAGAACCCGTTCGCCTCGCTCAATCCGCGCAAGACCGTCGAGCAGACGCTTTCGGAGCCGCTCGTCATCAACGCTTCGATGAGCGCGACGGAGCGCGCGGGCCGTGTTGCGCAGATGATGCGAACGGTGGGGTTGCGCCCGGAACACGCAAAACGCTATCCGCACATGTTTTCGGGCGGACAAAGGCAGCGGATCGCGATCGCTCGTGCGATGATTCTGGAACCGCGCATCGTGGTGGCGGACGAGCCCGTTTCGGCGCTCGACGTTTCCATCCAGGCGCAGATCCTGAATTTGTTTATGGACCTGCAAGAGCAGTTCAAGACGAGCTACGTCTTCATTTCGCACAACTTGTCCGTCGTCGAGCACATTGCAGACGACGTGATGGTCATGTATTTCGGCGGCGTGGCCGAGCTGGGCGAGAAAAAGACGATTTTCGCGAACCCGCGGCATCCCTACACACGTTCGTTGATGTCGGCGACGCCGGCCATCTTCGAGGCCGATCGGCGCACGCAGATCAAGCTGCAGGGCGAAATGCCGTCCCCGCTCAATCCGCCCTCGGGCTGTACGTTCCATCAGCGCTGCCCGTATGCGATCGAGCGGTGCCGGATGGAGGAGCCGGAGCTGCGTGAAGTCGACGGCCGGCTCGTGTCGTGTCACCGTGCCGAGGAGGTGGGGGACGCGGATGGGTAAAGCGCGAGCGGCGCGTAACCGTGCGCGCCGCTCGTGCGAGGACGCCTTTTCGGCCGTCCTCGCGCGGCGGGCACGGGCCTGCCTGCGACGGTTGCAGGTGCTCGTGCTCACGTTTATTTTCACGCTGGCGCTCGATCCGCGCGCCGGCGGGCCGATTTCGCCGGCCTTTGCCGGTCCGGCTGCCGCGCCTGTCTCGCAGGCGGCGCCCGGTGCGCCGATGCAGGCGCCCGGCGCCGCCATCCCCGGTTTTCATGGGCCGCCGCCGGGCTCGAGCGGAACGAGCGCGAGCGGCCCTGTGCGCGCCGAACCCGCGCACATGCCGTTTTACGTGGCCACGAAGGGCACGACGACGATCTATCTGCTCGGCACGTTGCACGTCGGCGATCCTTACGATTACCCGAAGAATCAGCCCTTTCGGCCACCGATCATGGCGGCGCTGCGGGCTTCGCCGACGCTCGCGCTGGAAATCTCGCCCGACGATCTGCTTCGCTCGCAGGACGACGTATCGAAATACGGCGTTTGCTCGTATGCGTGCCTGCCGCGTTTGCTGCCCGAAACGATTATGCGCAAGCTCGCCTTCCGCTTGCGTGGCAATCCCGCGGCACTCGAGGAAATCAAGAAGACGCGGCCTTGGCTGGCCGCGTTGCTCGTCGAAACTTACGATTCGTTGGCAGCCGGCCTGCAAACCGAATACGGCACCGAGGCGCAGCTCGAAAACGTCTATCTGCCGACGAAGGGGAAGATCGTCGGGCTCGAGACGCTGGCCGAGCAGATGCGCTCGTTCACGAATCTGACGCTGGCGGAGCAGCGCGAGATGCTGGCGCAGGATCTCGCGCAGACACCGACGCAGAACATGGACGACGTGAAAACGCTGCATCGGCTGTGGCGGGTGGGCGACGCCGATGCCATCGCGGCATGGGCGGCGGCGAAGTCGGAGCGGCTCGCGCGCACGCCGTCGGTGGCGAGGGCGCTCGACAATCGGATCGTTTATGACCGCAACCGGCGCTTTGTTGCGAGGATGACCGCGATAGCGGCACCGAATCGCCCGATCTTCGTCGCGATTGGGGCACTGCATTTAGGCGGGCCGAAAGGGGTGCTCAGTTTGTTGCACGAGCGGGGGTTTGCGGTGGAGCCGGGTTAGGGTGAGGCCTGCCGAGCAAGTCGGCGGCTCGATCGTCTTCTCCGACGACGTTCATTATTTCACGGCTCATCGGAGAAGCCAGCGAAAACGGGCATTCGATTGGGCCGATGTGATTTTGGCGACGTATCCCCAGAAGCTTGTCGAGTGGTTTCCGGATGTCACCAAGAAGATCGAATGGGTGCCGCACGCGGCCGCGTCTTACTTCACACCAGTATTCGTCCCGGCATCTGACCGCATTTTGCCGATATTCAACTACTTGGTGGCCAAGGTCTTCGAAGGGATGGCTGCGGGGTGTTTGATTCTCGCTGATCGTCCCTCTCTCGGAGAGCAACTTACGGCGCTCGGGTTTTGTGAAGGCGAGCATTATCTTGGAACAGATGTGTTTCACGTCACGGAAGCTGCTGCAGCTTTCCAGAGATCCTTCGTCGACGGAGATTCATGCTGGTCAGAGATTACCCAAAGGGCGGAGCAGCACGTGGCTGCCCACCATACGACGGCGATTCGCGCAAAAGAAATCCATGCATTGTGTATCGAGGAGGTGGTGAGTTGAATACCGCTGTCGACGCAGTCAATGCCCCAGCCCCGACGCGGCTTGCACGTCGACACCGTTCTCCGTGAGCGCGCGGCGCAACTTCTGCGCGAACGCGAGTGCATGCGCCCCGTCGCCGTGCAAGCACAGCGTGCGCACGTCGAGCGGCACCCAATCGCCCGTCACGGCTCGCACGCGCTTGTCGCGCACCATCGACAGCACGTGCGCGAGCATTTCGTCGTCGTCGTCGATGAGCGCCCCCGGCTCGTTGCGCGGCACCAGTGAGCCGTCCGAGCGATAACCGCGATCGGCGAATCCTTCCTCGACCGCGATGAGTCCCGCCTCGCGCGCCATCGCGATGAACCGGCTATTGGCAAGCCCGAACACCGCCACCGATGGATCGAAGTCGTGCACGGCCGAGATGATTGCCTCGGCAATCGCGGGATCGCGTGCCGCTTGGTTATACAGGGCTCCGTGCGGCTTCAGATGCGCCACGCGCACGCCTTCCGCCTGCGCAATCGCCGAAAGCGCGCCGAGCTGATAAAGCGTGCCGGCGTAAATGTCGTCAGGCGGCAGATGCATTTCCTTGCGCCCGAAGTTGGCCGGATCATGAAAGCTCGGGTGAGCGCCGATCGCCACGCCGCGCTGCACGGCGAGCCGCACGCAATCGCGCATTGCATTCGCGCCGCCAGCGTGCCAGCCGCAGGCGATGTTCGCCGAGCTGACGAGACCGAGCAGCGCTTCGTCGGCGTCGCCGCCCTCGCCGAGATCGGCGTTCAAATCGATGTTCATGACTTCCTCGTTACTCAACCTTCAAGCGGCGCGCGAGATACGCTGCATCCGCTCCTCGTGCATGGCGATCGCGGCATCGATCTGCCGCAAATACGCATGTTCCTCAGCCAACGCATAGCGCGCTTCCTCGCGCGTCGTTCGGACGAAGCGCACCGCCGCGCCAAGCCGGACCTGCGCGAGCTTCCAGAGGTCGGCCGCGATGACGACGCCGATGCGCGGGTAGCCACCCGTCGTATGCGCGTCGGACATGAGGACGATGGGTTGACCATTGCCCGGGACCTGAATCGTGCCCGGCAACACCGCATGCGAGCGCAACTCGGCTTCGTGCTCGCGTGCGAGCACGCCCCCCTCCAGACGATAGCCCATGCGGTTGCTGTTCGGCGTCACCCGCCATTCCTCCAACCAAAACGCCGTGCGGGCCGCCTCGCTGAACGTGTCGTACTCGGGGCCCCTCAGGACGCGGATCAGCGCGGCGCGCTCGGCACCCGCCGTGTGCTTGCCGCGCCGCGCCGGTTCGCGGGCCACATCGGCAAAGCGGCACCACTCCGGTGCCTTCACGCCGAACGCCGGTGTATCGGCCGCCGTCGCTTTGCCATGCCGCTCCATGCTCGCGCCCGTCGGCAGCCGGTCGCCGTCGCGCAGCTTGCGCCCGCCGAGCCCGCCGAAGCAAGCCGATAAATCGGTGCTGCGCGAGCCCAGCACGGGCACCACGTCGATGCCGCCTCGCACGCACACGTAGCCGCGCATGCCGCGCACGGGCCCGAGCAGCACCAGTTCCTGGCCCGCGCGAACGGGCAAGCTCCACCAAGTGTGCACGGGGGCGCCGTCGAGCGTCGCGCTAAAGTGCGCGCCGGTGATCGCGATGCGCGTGGCCTGCGCGAAGCGCAGCGCCATCGGGCCGACGGTCACCTCGATCCCGGCCGCCTGCGGCGCGTTGCCGACGAGGCGGTTGCCGACTTCGAGCGCGAGCGCGTCGAGCGCGCCGGCCTTGGCGACGCCGAGATGGCGGTAGCCCGGGCGGCCCAGATCCTGAACCGAGGAGAGCACCCCGGCACGCAACACGTCGATCATCGAACGATCTCCAAGACGGTGAAGCGCACGCGGTCGCCGGGCGCCAGCAGCGACGGCGGATCGCCGGCCGGATCGAAGAGCACCACCTGCGTACGCCCGATCAACTGCCAGCCGCCCGGCGAGGCAGCCGGATAAACGCCTGTCTGCTCGCCGCCGATCCCGACCGATCCGGCCGGCACTTCGAGCCGAGGTACCGCGCGGCGCGGCATGTGCAGCGATGGGTCGAGTCCGCCCAGATAGGCGAAGCCCGGCTGAAATCCGACGAAGAACACGACGTAGTCGGCGCCCGCGTGGCGACGAACGAGTTCCTCGACGCTGAGCCTCGCGTAGTCGGCCACGGCCATGAGATCGGGGCCGTCGGCACCGCCGTAGCGTACGGGAATCTCGATTTCCCGTCGGGGCGGCTGCACCCCGACCGCTGCGTTCCACGCGGCCGACAGTTCGGCCGCGTGGGCTTCGAGATCGGCGGACCGCGGATCGAAGACGATCGTGAGGTTGTTCATGCCAGGCACGACTTCGACGACGTTCGGCCATTCACGCACGGCAAGCGCAAGCGCCCAGATCCGTTCCTGACACGCAAGCGTCGCGGGCGCGGGGGCCTCGCAGACGAGCGCGCTGTCGCCGAACGGGTAGATTCGAGCTTCTGTCATGTCAGTACGCAGTGCACGCCAGGCTGAGTTGAGAGGGATTGTCGATAAATTATCGATATTTTACCCATAAGCGTTTCTGCTAGTAATGGCCAAACGGCGCGTGGCGTACACTTCGCGCACTGCTTCGTTTCCTCATCAGCTTGCTAGCCGCCGTTATGTCGCGTCATCCGACCAAGATCGTCTCTTCGGAACACCTCGTCTCCGAGGCGAGCGTCGAGCTCTCCGAGTTCGAATACGGCCTGATCATGGCGAGCAACGCGTTCAACCGATGGATGGTGCGGTGCATGTCGGCGGCTGGCGCCAAGGACATGACCGCCATCGAAGTGTCGCTGTTGCACCACGTCAGCCACCGCGAGCGCAAAAAGAAGCTCGCCGACATCTGCTTCGTGCTCAATATCGAAGACACGCACGTCGCCACGTATGCCTTGAAGAAGCTCGTCAGTAGAGGGTATGTAAAAAGCGAAAAGACGGGCAAGGAAGTCTTTTTTTCCGCGACGGCGGCCGGCCGCGAGTTGTGCAACAAGTACCGCGAGGTCCGGGAGAGCTGCCTCATCGCCGCGCTCAAGGAAAGCGGGCTCGCCAACGCGCAGATCGGCGACGCCGCTCAGCTCATGCGCAATGCGTCGGGCCTGTACGACACGGCCGCGCGTGCCGCCGCGTCGCTCTGAGCCGCAACTGCGTGCGGCGTGGCGTTTCCTACGATGCTTCGATCTTGCGCGGGCTGGCGAACAGTCCCGCGTCCGTGACGACGGCGTCGAGCGGGATGTCGTGCACTTCGCGCGGCAGGCTCGCGCGGCAGGCTTCGTATGCAATGCCGATCGTGACCGGCTTCGCGATGCCGGACCATGCGGCGAGCGTGCGATCGTAATAGCCGCCGCCGTAGCCTAGGCGATAGCCGTCGCCGTCGAATCCCACGCACGGTATCAGCAGGACGTCGGGCAGCACCGCCGGGGTCTGCTCCGGTTCGGGGATGCGATGGTGGCCGATGCGCATCGGCGTGTCGGGCGCCCATGCGTGAAATACCAGCGCCTGACCTTTCGTGGCGACGACGGGCAGGGCGGCTTGGCGGCGCGCATCGTGCGCGAGCCACTCGCCGATGATCGCGCGTGCATCGAACTCTCCCGCGAGCGGCCAATAAAATCCCACGGTGTGCGGCGCGTAACGGGCGAGGGCATTGCGCAGATGCGCGGCGAGCGGTGCGTCGGCAAGGCCGTTTGCCGCAGCCTCGCCACGCAGCCGCAGCAGGCGTTTTCGCAGCTCGGCTTTCGTTTCCGCAGAGGGGTTGCGTGCTATGCTTTCGCTCAATTTTTGCTCCCCGAACCACGATGTCAAAACGCTTTGCCCGAGTATATCGCGCGGCCGCTCTCGCCCTCGCCGCCGTGGCGCTCGTCGCCTGCGGGACGGCTTCCGCGGGACGCCATTCGCGTCCGAGCGCGGCACCCACGGACGACCAGATTTTCGTTCGACTGCGCCAGGCGGCGCTCGGCAACGACCCCGCACGCGCCGCGCAGCTCGCGGCGATGATCCCGAACTACCCCGCGCCGTCATACCTCGAGTACTACCAGCTCAGGCCTCAGCTCTTCGACAGCGGCGGCCATGCGCGCCTCGACGCGCCTGACGAGCCCGTGCTGTCGTTCTTGCAGCGACACGACGGCGAAGCGATCGCCGACCGCCTGCGCAACGACTACCTCGTGGTACTGGGCGCTCGGCACGACTGGCGCGATTTCGACGCGCAGTACCCGCGCTTCGTGCTGAACGACGACACGCAGGTGAAGTGCTACGCCCTCGAGTCTCGCGCCGCGCGCGGCGAAAACGTCGCGGAGGCGGCGCGCGCGCTGCTCGTCGAGCCAAGGTACTACGGCGATGGCTGTGTCGATCTCATCACGGCCTTGGCGGCGAGCCATCAGTTCACCGACGACGACGTCTGGCAGCAGATCCGCCTGGCCTACGAGCAGAACGCCACGAGCGTAGGCAGTCGGCTGTTCGACGCACTGGGCCCGCGGCGCCCCAGTCAGCCGCTCATCGATCAAGCGACGAGCGCACCGCCGTTGCTGCTCGCGCGCGCCGTGGGGCCCGATTCGGCTTCGCACGCGCTTGCACTGCTCGCCATTACGACGATGGCGCGCAACGATGTCGTCTCGGCCGCGGCGACGTTCGCGACGATCGCGCCGTCGCTGTCGCTGGCCGAGCGTGCGATCGGATGGGGCACGATCGGCTATCAGGGTGCCGTTCGCGAGGTGCCCGGCGCAGTGGACTGGTACCGCTTGTCGTCGAATGCGCCGCTTTCCTATCCGGCCTACATGTGGCGCACGCGCAGCGCGCTGCTGGCCGGCGATTGGACGATGGTGCGCTGGTCGATCGAGCAGATGCCGAGCGCGCTGCGCAATCAGCCCGCCTGGGTCTACTGGCATGCGCGCGCGTTGGAGAAGAGCGGCAACCCGGAAGACAAGGCGCTCGCCCCGCAAGAGTTCGAGCGCATCGCCACCGGCTTCGATTTTTACGGGCAGCTTGCCACGGAGGCGCTCGGCCGCAAGGTCATCGTGCCGCCGAAGACATCGGTGACCGACGCCGAAGTCGAAGCCGCGAGCCATACGCCAGGGTTCGAGCTCGCACGCCGCTTTTATGCGCTGAATTTGCGGCTCGAGGGCAACCGAGAGTGGAACTGGCCATTGCGCGGCATGTCCGATCGCCAATTGCTGGCGGCAGCCGAGTATGCGCGTCGCATTCAGTTGTACGACCGCACGGTCAACACGGCCGACCGGACGCAAAGCGAGCATGATTTTTCGCTGCGCTACCTCGCGCCGTTCCGCGACATCGTGGAGCGCGATGCGAAATCGACGGGGCTCGACGTGGAGTGGGCGTATGGGCTCATTCGCCAAGAATCGCGCTTCATCATCAATGCGCGCTCGGAAGTCGGTGCCGGCGGGCTGATGCAGTTGATGCCGGGCACGGCCAAGATGGTGGCGCGCAAGATCGGGCTGGGACCGCTCTCGCCCGAGCAAATGAACGACATGGAGACGAACATTTTGCTCGGCACGACGTATCTATCGATGATCTACAATCAGTTCGACGGTTCGGCCGTGCTCGCCACGGCCGGCTACAACGCCGGGCCCGGCCGCCCGCGCCAATGGCAGGCGGCGTTGCAGCGTCCCGTCGAAGGCGCGATTTTTGCGGAGACGATCCCGTTCAACGAAACGCGCGACTACGTCAAGAACGTGCTGTCGAACACGGTCTACTATGCGGCGCTGTTCGAAGGCCGCCCGCAATCGCTGAAGGAGCGCCTCGGCGTCATCCTGCCTCAGGCGCAGCAATAAGCGCGGCGATGCGACCGGGCATGACGGCGCGGTGAGCGCGCCCATGCCGGGGGGGGCCATGAGTGCCGTGGCGGCGGCCGCCCGCAGGGAGTCGAAGATGCGACATCAATCGATTGCGTTGATCGGCGGTTCCGGCTTCATCGGCACGCATCTGGCCAACGCGCTCGTCGCGGCCGGCAAGGGCGTGTGCATCGGCACGCGCAAGCGCAGCCACGCGAGCCACCTCACCATGTTGCCGCTCGACGTGATCGAGGTCGATCCGTTCGACCCGCTGCAGCTTGCGCGATTCATCGAAGGCGCGGATGCCGTCGTCAATCTCGTCGGCACGCTGCACGGCGGGCGCGGCCGGCCCTACGGCCCCGAATTTGCCAAATTGCACGTTGAATTGCCGTCGAAGATCGCCGCGGCCTGCGAAGGCAAGGGCGTGCATCGGCTCATCCATCTCAGCGCGATCAACGCCGATTCGAACGGCCCGAGCATGTACCTGCGCTCGAAAGGCGACGGCGAAAAAGCCGTGCTCGCGGCGGCGCGGCTCGCGACGACGATCTTCCGGCCCTCGGTCGTCTTCGGCCCGGAAGATCGCTTTCTCAATACGTTCGCGGCGCTGGCGCGCGTCTTCCCGGTGCTGCCGCTCGCCAGGCCCGATGCAAAATTTCAGCCGGTCTATGTCGGCGATGTCGTGGCAGCGATCGTCGGCACGCTTGATCTCGATGCCGCACATGGGCATATCTACGAGCTTGGAGGGCCGACGGTCTATTCGCTCGAAGCGATCGTGCGCCTGTGCGCCGAGATGATCGGCCGCCGGCCGCACATCGTGCGGCTGCCCGACGCGCTGGCCTACATGCAGGCGATGACGTTCGAGACGCTGCCCGGCGAGCCGCTCATCACGCGCGACAATCTCGATTCGATGTCGCTCGATGCCGTCTTGCACGCCCCGCTTGCCGAAGCGTTGAAGATCGCACCCGTCGCGATCGAAGCCGTCGCGCAGACCTATCTGAACGACGCTTCGCTGCGTTCGCGTTTCAGCGTGTTTCGCGCTACGGCCGGGCGCTAGTGTTCTGTCCGAGGCGCGTCTCACGCGGATTCTAGGCGCCGGTTCCTTGGGGCGCCAAGGGGATGAAGATCGAGCACCCTTTGCGTGCTCATGGCAAGATTGCCGTTCGCGAGTGTTCTCGGCACCCGCTTCATTCCCCAACCAATCAACGCTTTCGGTAACGTATGAAACTCATCATCGGTGATAAGAACCTCTCCTCTTGGTCGATGCGGCCTTGGGTCATGATGAAGCAGATGGGCCTCGTCTTCGACGAGGTGCTGGTGCCGTTGGGCAAGCCCGAAACGAAAGCGAGCATCCTCGAGCATTCGCCCTCCGGCAAGGTGCCCTGCCTCGTCATCGACGACGGCGAATCGGTTTGGGAGTCGCTCGCGATTCTCGAAACGCTCGCCGAGCGTTATGCGCAGCTCGGCGTGTGGCCGAGCGATGCCGCCGCTCGTGCCCATGCGCGCTCGATTTCGAGCGAAATGCACGCCGGCTTTGGCGAGCTGCGCACCAACATGCCGATGAACGTCTGCGCGCGCCAGCCCGGCGAGGGCGCGACGCCCGGCGCGCTCGCGGACGTCGCGCGCATCGATGCAATCTGGACCGAATGCCTTGCGCGCTACGGTGGCCCGTTTCTGTTCGGCGACGCGTTTTGCGCGGCCGATGCGATGTACGCGCCTGTCGTTTCGCGTTTCATCACCTATGCGCCGCCGCTCTCGGACGCGGCGCGCGCCTACGTCGAACGCATGAGCGCCGTGCCCGCCATGCGCGAGTGGTTCGACGGGGCGCGCCGCGAAAGGAGCGGCTCCGGCGATCTCGACGGCAACGCATGAAGATCTACGCAGTAGGTGGCGCCATTCGCGATGCATTGCTCGGCGTGCCCGTGGCCGACCGCGATTACGTCGTGGTCGGCGCGACGCCCGAGCAGATGGTCGCGCAGGGCTATCGCCCCGTCGGCAAGGACTTCCCCGTGTTCCTGCATCCGCAGACGCAGGAGGAGTACGCCCTCGCGCGCACCGAGCGCAAGACGGCCGCGGGTTATCACGGGTTCCAGTTCTACTACGCGCCTGATGTCACGCTTGAAGAGGATTTGGCCCGGCGCGACTTGACGATCAACGCGATGGCGCGCGAAGTGCGCCCCGACGGAGAACTAGTCGGGCCGGTCATCGATCCGTTCGGCGGGCAGGACGATTTGCACGAGCGCCGTTTCAGGCATGTGGGCGAGGCCTTCATCGAAGACCCCGTGCGGATTTTGCGCGTGGCGCGCTTTGCGGCGCGCTTCCACGATTTCTCGCTCGCGCCGGAAACGCTCGCATTGATGCGAAAGATGACGGCGGCAGGCGAAGTCGATGCGCTCGTGCCCGAGCGCGTCTGGCAGGAGATCGCGCGCGGGCTGATGGAGCATAAGCCCTCACGGATGTTCGAAGCGTTGCGCGAATGCGGTGCACTGGCGCGCGTGCTGCCGGAAGTCGATGCGCTGTTCGGCGTGCCGCAGCGCGCCGATTACCACCCCGAAGTCGATACCGGCGTGCACGTCATGATGGTCGTCGATTACGCGGCGGCCCGGCGTTACGCGCTAGCCGTGCGTTTTGCCGCGCTGACGCACGACCTGGGGAAGGCCACGACGCCCGACGACGTGCTGCCGCGTCATATCGGACACGAAACGCGCAGTGTCGATTTGCTGCGTCCGATGTGCGAGCGCTTGCGCGTGCCGAACGAGTGCCGCGATCTGGCGCTGCTCGTCGCGCGCGAGCACGGCAACATTCATCGCGTGATGGAGATGGGCGCGCAAGCGCTCGTGAGGCTGTTCGAGCGCTGCGATGCGTTGCGCAAGCCGGCCCGCTTCGCCGAAGCCTTGCAGGCTTGCGAAGCGGACGCGCGCGGACGGCTCGGTTTCGAGGCGCGCGAGTATCCGCAGGCGGATCGATTGCGCGTGGCGCTGGTGGCGGCGCGCGCGGTCGATGCGGGCGCGGTGGCGCAGGCGTTCGCGAACGATCCGGCGAAGATCAAGGATGCCGTGCATCGCGCGCGGGCGAACGCGGTGGCCGAGGCGCTAGGGGATGAAAAGCCATAAGCATGGCGCTGCCGACGCGGGAGCGTGTGGCCTGTTCGCCTTACCGATGCACGAGATGACGGCGGGCTTTTTGGTATGCGGTTCTAGCGTTACAGAGCACGATCCTCAAAGCGTATGCGTCCGGTCCCCGCGCGCGAACGCGTCGAGCGTCCCGTCGATGCCGCGTGAGAACGCGATCACCTTGAACAGTTCGCCCATTTCCGCCTCGGACAGCAGCTTTTGCACGGCGTTGGCCGCGGGCAGAAAATGCGCGGCATCGGCCGGATCGATCTCGGCCAGGACGTCCGTCATGCCGGCGTTCATCAGAAAGCGAGCCTGCGACGTATAGCCGAGCAGATCGGCCCCGGTTTCGAGGCCTGCTTCCGCGATGCGTGTGAATTCGACGTGAGCGGTGATGTCCTGCAGCCCCGGATAAAGGAACGGATCGCCGTGAGCGCGATGCCGGTAATGGCACATCAGCGTGCCTTCCGTGCGTTGCGGATGGTAGTACTCGCGGCGCGGAAAGCCGTAATCGATGAAAAATGCAGCGCCGCGCGCGAGCATCGTGCAGACCGTGCGGATGAACGCTGCACCCGCCGGGTGGACTTCGGCAACGTAGCGGATGTCCGGGTCGATTTCGGCATCGAGTTGCGCGAGCAGCGCGGCATCCTCGTTCGACAGCGATACGGAGGGCGAACCGAGGGCACGGGCCTCGAAATGCAACGAGCCGGTCGCATCGACGCCGACGCCGCGAGCCTGCCAAACACCGCCCGTTCGGGCGTAAAGCTGAATCGGCATCGCATCGAGCACTTCATTGCCGATGACTACGCCCTCGAACCGTTCGGGCAGCGCATCCAGCCAGCGCACGCGCGAGGCGAGCGGGCCGCCGAGCGCTTCGATCGTTTCGCGCTGACGCTCGCGCAACTCGCCCGATAGATCGACGATCATGTAACTGTCGAGCGGTGTGCCGAGCGCTTCGAAGGCGGCGAGCAGGCCGGCCGCGAGCCGGCCCGTGCCGGCGCCGAATTCCATCAACCGGCGTGTTCCGCTCGCATCGAGCGCTTGTGCGAGCGCGCGAGCGAGCGTGCGCGCGAACAGCGGGGAGAGTTCGGGGGCCGTGACGAAATCGCTGCCGTCGTCGGCGCGCCGGCCGAATTTACGTGCGCCGCCGCTGTAATAACCGAGGCCCGGCGTATACAACGCCAGCTCCATGTATCGGTCGAACGGGAGCCAGCCGCCGGCTGCCGCGATGGCGCCCCGGATTTGCGCGGCCAACTCGGCACTGGCGCCGAGCGCATCGGCGGCCGGAACGGGTAAACTAGCGGGTTCGTGAGCATTCTGATTCATTTCCGCATTGTAAATGACCCTTTCCGTCGATTCCCGCCCTGACGCCGGCGCTGCGGCGCCCCGCGTCGTGCTCGTGACGGGCGCGGCTCGGCGCATCGGGCGCGCGCTCGCGCTCGGCTTCGCGGCCAAGGGATGGGATGTCGCCGTCCATTACGGCGCTTCCCGGGCCGATGCCGATTCGCTGGTCGCGCAGATCCACGCCCTCGGCCGGCGCGCCGTGGCGCTGCCTGCTGATTTGGGGATCGAGCGCGAGGCCGCGGGGCTCGTAGCCGCTTGCACGCAAGCGCTCGGGCGGCCCGCTTGCATCGTCAACAATGCGTCGCGCTTCGTCGAAGATACGGCGCGCGACGTCGGTTACGAGTCGCTGCTCGCGCACATGGCGGTGAACCTCGCGGCGCCGGTCGTGCTCGCCAAGGCGTTGTTCGAGGCGACGCCGGACGCCGCGCACGACGACGAGACGCAGCGCTCGGTCGTCATCAACGTGCTCGATCAGAAGCTGTACAACCTGAATCCGGACTATCTGTCGTACACGCTGTCGAAGGCGGCGCTCCAAACGGCGACGGTCACGCTTGCACAGGCGCTCGCGCCGAAAGTGCGCGTCGTGGCGATCGCGCCGGGGCTCACGCTGCAGTCGGCGGATCAGACGCCCGACGAGTTTACGCAGGCGCATCGCGTGACGCCGCTCGGCCGCGCATCGACACCCGAGGACATTGTCTCGGCGGCCTGCTATTTGGCGGAAGCGCGCGGCGTGACGGGTGCGACGCTGGTGGTCGACGGCGGCCAGCACCTGGTGCCGCTGCCGCGCGACGTGATGTTTTTGACACGCTGAGGCTCGCCGGCCAAGGCGGCGTTTCGGCCCGGCCCCGGCCGCAACGGGCCTTTCGCGCTCATACGGCGCATATTTTGATTGGAACGAACATGGTTGCCGCTCTCTTGCATCCCCGGCTCGCCGATTGCCGCAGGCTGTTCCTGCGCAATTACGAGGTCTACATCAACATCGGCGTGCACGAATTCGAGAAGCGCGGGGAGCAGCGCGTCGTCATCAACGTCGAGCTGTTCGTGCCGCTCGCGCAAACGACGCCGACCGAGGACAAGCTGCACGAGGTCGTCGATTACGACTTCATGCGGGCGACGATCGCACACCGCGTCGGCAAGGGGCACATTCATCTGCAAGAGACGCTGTGCGACGACATCGCGGCGACGATGCTCGAGCACCCGCGCGTGCGCGCCGTCGGCGTCTCCACGGAGAAGCCCGACGTCTATCCCGATTGCGACGCCGTGGGCGTCGAAGTATTTCGCATCAAAGAGGAATCCGTATGAACGCGCCCGAGTGGATCGCGCCCGAAGGCGCGGCCGAGCCTTTCGAACGAGACATCGCCGGGCTCGCGCAAGCGCCGTCGAACGAAGCGCAGGACGAGGCGGGCGTGCGCCCGGCGCTGACGCGGCGCGAGCAAAAGGAAGCGTACGAGAACAACAAGCTGTTCAAGCGGTTGGCTCGGCTCGTCGGTCAAGCGATCGGTGACTTCAACATGATCGAGGCCGGCGACAAGGTCATGGTCTGCATGTCGGGCGGCAAGGACAGCTATGCGATGCTCGACATCCTATTGCGCTTGCGCGAGCGTGCGCCGATCGATTTCGACATCGTTGCGGTCAACCTCGACCAGAAGCAGCCCGGTTTCCCGGAACATGTGCTGCCCGAATACCTGACGAGCCTCGGCGTGCCGTTTCATATCGAGAATCAGGACACCTACAGCATCGTCAAACGCCTCGTGCCCGAAGGCAAGACCACTTGCTCGCTGTGCTCGCGGCTACGGCGCGGCATTCTCTATCGCGTGGCCGGCGAGCTGGGTGCGACGAAGATCGCGCTCGGCCACCATCGCGACGACATCTTGCAGACGATGTTGCTGAACCTGTTCTACGGCGGCAAGCTCAAGGGCATGCCGCCGAAGCTGCAATCGGACGACGGCAAGAACATCGTGATTCGGCCGCTCGCCTACGTGAAGGAAGTCGATCTCGAGAAATACGCGCAATTGCGTGCGTTCCCGATCATTCCTTGCAACTTGTGCGGTAGCCAGCCCAACCTGAAACGTGCGGAAATGAAAGCGCTGATCCGCGATTGGGACAAGCGTTTTCCGGGGCGCGTCGAGAACATGTTCAACGCGTTGTCGAACGTCGTGCCTTCGCATCTGATGGATGCGTCGCTGTTCCCGTTCGCAGGGCTGCGTGCGACGGGGCAGGCCGACCCGCTCGGCGACATCGCGTTCGACGACGACCCTTGCGCCACGACGGCCTCGGGGGAGGGCGGCGATGATGGCGGCGCTCAGACGATTTCCTTCGTTCCGTTCGACGAGGACTGACGCGGCGCAAGCGCCGGGCGCGGCCGGCTGCACAAGGGCTGCCGAGGCCTGCCAAGGCCCACCGCACGGCCTTTGCGCGTGCTTCCGCATGCTAAAATCGCGCACCTTGTTTCCCTCTTTCTCGCCGATGCAATGAACATCGTCATATTGGCTGCAGGCACCGGCAAGCGCATGCGTTCCGCGCTGCCGAAGGTGCTCCACCGGCTGGCCGGCCGGCCGCTGCTCTCCCATGTCATCGATACGGCGCGGATGCTGGAGCCGGACCGGATCGTCGTCGTCGTGGGGCATGGCGCCGAGGCGGTGCGCGAAGCGGTTGCCGCACCGGACATCGCGTTCGCCGTGCAGGCCGAGCAGCTGGGGACGGGCCATGCCGTGCAGCAGGCGTTGCCGCTGCTCGATCCCACGCATCCCACGCTCGTGCTCTACGGCGACGTGCCGCTCACGAAGCCGACGACGCTGAAGCGCTTGGCCGATGCGGCGATCGAAGGCCGCTACGGCATTCTGACGGTCACCCTCGACGATCCCACGGGATACGGCCGCATCGTGCGCGATGCGGGCGGCTATGTGACGCGGATCGTCGAGCAGAAGGATGCGACGCCGGAGCAGTTGCGCATCGCTGAAATCAACACGGGCATCGTCGTCACGCCTACGGCTCAACTGGCGATGTGGCTTGGCGCACTGAGGAACGACAACGCGCAGGGCGAGTATTACCTGACGGACGTGGTCGAGCACGCGATCGAAGCAGGGTTCGACGTCGTCACGACGCAGCCCGACGACGTTTGGGAAACGCTCGGCGTCAACAGCAAGGCGCAACTGGCCGAGCTCGAGCGAATTCATCAGCGCAACCTGGCTGACGCCCTGCTCGGCGCGGGCGTGACGATCATCGATCCGGCTCGGTTCGATGTGCGCGGCGAGCTCAGTTGCGGGCGCGACGTGTCGATCGACGTCAATTGCGTGTTCGAAGGCAACGTGAGCTTGGCGGACGGCGTGACGGTCGGCGCGAACTGCGTGCTGCGCGACGCGACGATCGGAGCCGGCACGCGCATCGAGCCGTTCACGCACGTCGAAGGGGCGAGCGTGGGGGCGAACGCGGTGCTGGGGCCGTATGCGCGGCTGCGGCCCGGTGCGGCGCTCGGCGACGAAGCGCATGTCGGCAATTTCGTCGAAGTGAAGAACGCGACGCTTGGCCAGGGCGCGAAGGCGAATCACCTGTCGTATATCGGCGATGCGGACATCGGTGCGCGCGTGAACGTCGGGGCCGGCACGATCACCTGTAACTACGACGGCGCGAACAAGCACCGCACCGTGATCGAGGACGATGTGTTCATCGGCTCCGACACGCAACTGGTCGCGCCGGTGCGCGTGGGCCGGGGCGTGACGATCGCGGCGGGGACGACGGTATGGAAGGACGTGCCCGAGGGCACGCTCGTGCTCAACGAGAAGACGCAAGTGACGCGCGACGGCTACGTTCGCCCCGTCAAGAACAAGCGCTGAGTGAGCCGCGCGGCGATGGCGCCGCATTCGAGCAATGAAGTAGGACGTGCAAAAGGAAGACTCCCATGTGTGGCATCGTCGGCGCTTGTGCGCAGCGTAATATCGTTCCCGTCCTCGTCGAAGGACTGCGTCGCCTCGAATACCGGGGCTACGATTCGTGCGGCGTGGCCGTGCTGACGAACGGCGAGCCGCGCCGAGCGCGCAGCGTCGCGCGCGTCGCGGATCTCGACGCGCAAGTGCACGAGGGACATCTCGAAGGCGTGACGGGCATTGCGCATACGCGTTGGGCCACGCACGGTGCCCCGATCACGGACAACGCGCATCCGATTTTCTCGCGCAATACGGTCGCGCTCGTGCATAACGGGATCATCGAGAACTTCGAATCGTTGCGCGACATGCTGCGCGGCAAGGGTTACGAATTCGTTTCCCAAACCGACACCGAAGTCATTGCCCATCTGGTTCACAGCTTGTATCGCGGCAGCTTGTACGAAGCCGTCTGCGAAGCGGTGAAGCAACTGCACGGCGCCTATGCGATCGCCGTCGTGCACAAGGACGAGCCGCACACGGTAGTGGGTGCGCGGCAGGGCTCGCCGCTCGTCGTGGGAGTGGGGCAAGGCGAGAACTTTCTCGCATCGGACGCGCTGGCGCTGGCCGGCAGCACCGATCAATTCATGTTTCTCGAAGAGGGCGACGTCTGCGAGTTGACGCGCGCGGGCGTGCGCATCAGCGATCGAGAGGGCGCGACGGTCGAGCGCGAGATTCGCACCGTGCAGGCCTATGGCGGCGCGGTCGAACTGGGCCCGTATCGTCATTTCATGCAGAAGGAAATCTTCGAGCAGCCGCGCGCGATTTCCGACACGATCCCGGCCAGCGACTCGTTCGAGCCGGCGTTGTTCGGCGAGGCAGCATCGGCCGCGTTCGACGAGATCGACAGCATTCTGATTCTGGCCTGCGGCACGAGCTACTACTCGGGGCTGACGGCGAAGTACTGGCTCGAATCGATCGCGAAGATCCCGACGCAGGTGGAAATCGCGAGCGAGTATCGGTATCGCGAATCGGTGCCGAATCCGAAGGCGCTCGTCGTCGTGATTTCGCAATCGGGGGAGACGGCCGACACGCTGGCCGCGCTCAAGCATGCGCAGGACCTTGGCCATCGGCATACGCTGGCGGTATGCAACGTCAGCACGAGCGCGATGGTGCGGCTCACGCAGATGCAGTTCTTGACGCATGCGGGGCGCGAGATCGGCGTGGCGTCGACGAAGGCGTTCACGACGCAACTCGTGGGGCTCTTCACGCTGGCGGTGACGCTCGGCAAGATGCGCGGTTTCGTCGATGAGTCCAAGGAAGCCGATTACTTGAAGCATCTCCGGCATTTACCGGCGGCGCTCAATAGCGTGCTGGCGCTCGAGCCGCAGATCATCGCGTGGTCCGAAGAGTTTTCGCGCAAGGAGAACGCGCTGTTCCTCGGGCGGGGGCTGCATTATCCGATCGCACTCGAAGGTGCGCTCAAGCTCAAGGAAATCTCGTACATCCACGCCGAGGCTTATCCGGCCGGTGAGTTGAAGCACGGGCCGCTTGCGCTCGTCACGGAAGCGATGCCGGTGGTCACCGTGGCGCCGAACGATGCGCTGCTCGAAAAGCTCAAGTCGAACATGCAGGAAGTGCGCGCGCGTGGCGGCCAGCTTTACGTGTTTGCCGATTCGGATACGAAGATCGTCAATGAAGAAGGCATGCATGTGATTCGGATGCCCGAGCACTATGGGATGCTCTCGCCGATCCTGCACGTCGTGCCGCTGCAGTTGCTCGCGTATCACACCGCGTGCGCGCGCGGGACGGATGTCGATAAGCCGCGGAATTTGGCGAAGTCGGTGACGGTGGAGTGAGGGGCGGGGGGCGCCGCGTTAAAGTAGCAACTTCGAATAGTTTCACTTAAAGCGAGTCGCAAAGTTTCACTTAACACCCCATGAGATTCCCGAAAACGTCCGCGGGGCGGGGCTTAAGTGAAACTGTTCCAACAGCATCGGCGCATGGTCGAAGTGCGGAATGCCTCGGAAAATCGGTGTCATGCTCAGCGGCCAAGGGGGTGCCTGCAGGCCGCCGTCATTGGTTGCGGGTGGTTAGCCAGGCGGTTCGGAACACCCCTGATTGATGCAGCCCGCGCTTCCGACCAGTAGCCACTCAACCGCCCCTTCCGGGTAGTCCAGCGGCCAATTCTCTGCGAGCACCCGAACCGCCTCGCTGACCTGTTCACACAGGTCGCCGCCGCGCTCTCCAAGGCGGCTCCTTTCTTCTGCATTCGCATTCAGAATCGCCTGCGCGCAATTCAGCCGGTGAGCGCGCGCCGTAGCCGTTCTCGCATTTCGTCGCGCAGCCCGAGCTCTCGCGTGACCACCTCAATGTCGGTCGCAATGTTTGATAGCAATACTTCCGGCAGCGGACCGTGAGGTACCGTCCAGCGCGACGCCAGGGGATAGCATGCGTTGATGTCGGCAGAAGGCTTATCCATCCGTCGTGTAGGCCGCAATGTTTATGCGGTTGGATGCTCCCCGAGTCGGCCTCCGACGACGTCGGGTGCGGTCGAGCGGGATTGGCATCAACTTGACCGTCCGACCAGACAAGCGCGCCCGTACCGGTTGAGTCCAGCGCTCGTAGTCCTGAAGGCCCACGGCATCGACAGGATTGATGTCGCCGACCAGTGAGCGCCCACTTCGCTTGTTACCAGTTGCCAGCTGGACTCTGCTGCGAGTGTAAGGACTACGCGGCCCCGAAGAAGAGCACCGCTCGCTCATCCACCGGGGAGAAGACGCAGCGACCTAACAAAACACTGGGCCGCAAAGTTCCGTGGAAGCTGGCGCGACAAAGTGCATGGACAGCGATGTGCTTACAAGCATGGAATATGCGCATGGATATCTGCCGCAGCGGCAGGCTTTGAAGCCTAACGCTTCGTGCATACTCTAGCCTATCCACACTGAGGACAACCAGCATGGGCCGCGAGAGTATTATAGTGGACGACGTTAGCGTGCTTGTTGGCGTGTTGAGTCGGCTGTCGCGCGGCCTTATATCGTTTGACGGATGCGACGGCGCGGGCAAAACGAGACTCGCATGTGACATCTCTCGCGCACTCGGACACGAGGCAATTGACTTCGACCAATTCCTCACCCGACAAACCGGCGAATTCTTCAAGGCTCTGCGACTACCTGAGCTCAAGCAACAGATTGGTGAGGCATTGACTCGCTCACCGATTGTGCTGCTATCTGGCGCGTGTATGCGCGAAGTGCTTGCCGCTCTCAATCGCGTAGCCGCGGCCAGTGTATACGTTCAACGCATTACCCAAGCAGGGCTGCCCAGCGACATGGACTTTATTGATGTGGAGTCCGGCATAGAAGCAAGCGCCGACGTGCTAGCAAATTTCAGCGTACTCGACCACGAAATCTACGCGTACCACCGCCAACATCGCCCCCGGACGAATGCTGATGTGGTCTTCAATCGGAGAGCCGAGTAGAGCAAAGTGGTCACGCCAAGAAGCGAAACGCCGTTCAGATGGTCTGGATGGCGTTGCGCGAGCCAGAGCGCAAAGATGTCGACTACCCCAGATTTCTCACCCGATACTCCATGGTCTGACGGCTCACCTTGAACTGCTTGGCGATGTCACCTAGTGGATTCTCATCATCAATGTCACAGCCTTACCTGCAGTTTGAGCTTCAGCAACGCGTCCCGATTGTAGCGGCGGTCCTTGTCTCGAATAAGTCGTTCGTACTGGCGCCCGGCGTACGAGTATCTGACGAGAGGGCTTAGATTGCCGTTTGAACCCGGCTCCAGCCGCAGGACACGTGCGTCAACCACGGTCGAGTCATCCTCGAACGCCTTTGATGTCAGAAATGAGTTCACCGCTCCATAGGTCCAGCCCGCCGCGATGATGCATGTGACGGCGGCCCTGAAGCAACGTACCGCAATCGACTCGGGTCTTTCATTCAACACTGTCCACCCCGAAGTTAAAATTGAGCCGGCGGCCACGGTCGCGAGATTGCGCGCGGGCATCATGTTCGTATCGTACTGTCTGCGGCTGAGAGCATGTTTTTTATGTGGGGGCGCAGGCGTCGTACTTGAAACTGGAATACAAATGTGTAGCTCAAAAAATTCGTTAGACTGGCTGCGACGACAGGTAGCCCGGGAAAATGTTTGCTCTCAACGAGGCTAACGATGGCGGCGGTCGACAGGGCTGCAAAAAAACACCATCCAACGAAGAGCCGGAACTGACGACGTCCCTCCGCGGTTCCTGCGAGGGAAGATGCGGCCGCACGAACGACCGTTCTTCGTGGGGCACGTGGAATGGATTTAAGCTCGGGAAGTGAGTTGTACGAAAGGTAAATTTTCATTGCGTCGCTTGCCTTCATCCCGCATCGTGCCGAGAGAGTTTTTATAGCTTGTCAAACTGGCTGCTGAGCGACTGGAAGACACCGTCGTCGGGAAAACGGGAGACCTCGTAGCGAACCGGCAGGTCCTGGGTTGGTATCATCAAATGGCCACATGTCCGCATCAATTCGGACCATGGCACGAAAGCAGATTGTTTGGTCGACGGACGGTGGAGCACTACGGCGTCGGTTACGGGGAGCAGGGAATGAACACCCTCCGTCCAAGCGCATACGGTATGAAGCTCGTCAGTTGGGCGCCGGAACACCTTGTATTGTGCGACGAAGATGTCCACTCCATCGCGCTTGTGATTTTCATTGAGAAGCGCCGTCTGGTCCTGGTAGTCCGCGGCAAGCTCCTGTACCTCCAGTTCACGGAGTCGCGACTCGAGACCTTGCGGCACAAATTGCTGCCAGCCTTGGCCGTCCCATCGGAGCATCAGTGATGGCAACGGGCGGGGTTTGGCGCGCTCCTCTACCGCTATCTGCAGCATGAGCTGAAGACCTGCTTCGTTGCGGTCACCGGTGAGAAGGAGGACCGTCCTGTTGGGAACCATCACCACCGGTGCGCCGGAAATCGGTTGCCGGTACAGCAGGTCAGTTAGCAGAAGCCGCGATGCGTCGTAGTGGTCACCGAATTGAGACGCGAACACCCCGTCCCTCAACGCCATGAATGGCTTGGTCGACTCTAGCCGCAAATTGTCTATCGCGGCATCGTACGCCTCATCGAACGTCACGTTCCATTCGGCAAGCTTTGCTTCGGTCAACCGCAGGATATTGAATTCACCGTCGTACGCGATTCCAATTTCCATGTTTTCGCACAGCGTCCGGAACGCAATGTCACGTTTTGCCGCGTCGTCCCCCAACTGAAGGTAGGCTATACCGCGCTCGGTCGTGCTACGGATAACCGGCCGTAACCGTAGCCGGGCCTCTGTGAAATCGGCGGGGAGGTAGTGTTGCATCATGCCCGTTGCCTGACGCTTCAAAACATCATCGCGCTGCTTTCCTTGTACCGCGAGGAACTCCTGATACATGTTATGAAGGTTGATAACGTTTGAGGGTGCGCCGCGTGCCGCACGGGGCAGAACCAGCCCGTTCGTGCTTTCCGCATATTCCCACGGCCGCGTGTCTCCCAATGACCGAAGGGCCGCGATGAACAATGCAGCGAACTGCTGCTGGGAAGTCTGTTTTCTAAAACGGTCGAAGATGCCCATGACGCGATGATGTAGTTGTACTGTTTGCTATGAGTGCTGTGTGTGGAACTCCGATGTGTTATCGGCAGGCAATCGTGACACGTCGGAAGCCAGAGTACGTGCGGAACTGCGAACGCGGTCTATCCAGACCTTAAGACGCGGCGCATATACGCCGCTAAGAAAATCGACATCGAGAACAACGAAGTCACCCTGCGGGAATGGCGGCCATTGGTTCTGAACGGCAAACCGAAGCATGCTCGCCGCTGATTTGATCTCACGCCGGTTTAGCATGCCGCCTTTCGCGTAGTCGCTGGTGGCACCGCGAACGAACAGCAGAACATATGCACGGTGCCCGCCTCTGCCCGTCGAAACCTCGAGGCCCCTGGTGTCAACGATGTCTTCGCACGGCACGCTAAGGAGGTCGAAATACGACAGACAATCGTCGCCCAGGCGGAGTGCAGGCTGAGCCCAGGGAAGGCCGCTACCGAATCGAACAATGCGACGCAGATTGCGTCCTGACACCGCGGCGCCCAACGAAGCACCGAAAGCGAAGGGGACGAATGCCGCCGCGGCAAGCACAGGATGTCCGGCACCGTGGACCGCGAGCATATAGACCATGGCGCCCGCAGCACCGAGGAGGGCCCCCGCGAAGCATGTGAGCACAGCTAGCGCAGATTTTCTGGCATAGACTTCGCGGACCAGCTGCTCTGATGCCCACATGCTCTGAGTCGCCTCGAGCTTCGCTCGCCGACGGTTTCGAGCCTCGAGCCCAATCCAGTTGACAGCGACGACTATCAGCAAGAATACGACGAACTCCATAGGAATATGGCTGACACGGTTTAAACTTGGGGCGCGTTACACCTCCGGGTCAAACTACGAAGTAAGCGCCGCGTAAGCGTTCATATCCATGGTGGCGCAGTTAAGCTTGCCCAGCGCGTTATGGAGTCAGTCGTCGCTGAGTATTGCCATCGTGACCTCGGAGCCTCTGTTTTTATTGCGCCCATCACGGATTAGAGCCGTCTCCACGGATTAACGGCCGCTGCGGACAAAGCTTTAGACTATCGAGGAATTGACGAGCGCAGCGGCCACGCAGCGAACTAGTCATCAGCCATAATCCAACTATCAAGAACCGGGGGCCAAATATCAATGAGCTACGACCTCTTATTTACGTTGCCAGCCGACGTAACGAAGGACGACATCGAGGCGTACTTCCAGCAGCGCAGGCACTACAGGGTCGACGGCGGCGCGACATATGAGAATTTTGATACGGGCGTCTACTTCTCTTTCGCGGTGGACCAAGGCGAGACATCCGTTGAGCAGGGCACAGGTGCCGACGAAAGTCGTAGTCGCCTCGCTCCACTTTGAAAGTGTTGAAGTATTTCTCCATGAACTCATCGGCGTCATCACCATGCTGCCCGAGGGAGTGCACCACATCCATGTCATCGGTAATGGGTTTCTTGGAAGACATGCATGCTTCTTCACGGATAAACGCCACCAGGTCGTCGTGAGTGGGTTCCGACCGGTGAGCCAGTGACATGTCCTGTCAGCGGATTCGTAAAGCACGCGGGCTGGACCCGACCAGGCGCGGCTAAGGATTTCCTGAATCTTCTATAAGCGAGCCGGAAGCTTTTCGCAAAAACGTAAAGTATGATGATTACGGGTCGTAATACGGGGTTGGTCCACCGCGCTCGTCAACTGCGCACGACCGACTGAACGCAACCCTCCCCCGTGTCTCGGAGACCCAATGAAAGTCGCAAACCTTTCCATTGCCCGGAAGCTCTACACGACCTTCGGCATCGTCATTGCCGTGTTCGTGGTTCTGGGCGTCATGTTCTATTCGTTCTTCTCGTCCGTGACGAGCGCGAACGGGTGGAATATCCACACATATCAGGTGATCGACGAGACGCGCTCGCTGACCGAGAGCCTGGTCAACATGGAAACGGGTCTTCGCGGCTATGCGATCGTCGGCGAGGACGCGATGCTGGAGCCGTACCGCGCCGGAAACGACGCGTTCAAGCAACATCTGGCCACGATCCGAAAGCTCACGAGTGATAACCCGCAGCAGCAGGAGCGGCTGCGCAAGCTCGAGTCGCAAGAGTCGCAATGGGCGTCGAGCTTCGCCGACAACTTGCTCGCGAAACGAAAATCGGTGTTGTCCGCCAGCATGACGATGGACCAGTTCATCGAGTCGTTCAAGAACGACACCGGTAAAGCGCAGATGGATGCGATGCGTGCGACGCTCGCGGAGGTCGCGGGGAACGAGTCGTCTCTGCTGTCGGTGCGCGCGGCCGAGGTCGAGACGCTGCAGATGGAGACGAAAGCCGTATTGATCGGCGGTACCTTGCTCACCGTCGTGCTCGCGCTCGTTTTTGCGACATGGATCTCGCGCCTCGTCGGGACGCCGCTGCGCGAGGCGGTGGCACACGCGCAGGCGATCGCGGCAGGCGACCTCACGCGCACGATCGACGCGAGCACGACCGATGAAGTCGGCGCGTTGATGCGCGCGTTCGCGGGAATGCAGGACAAGCTGGCCTCCGTGATCTCCGTCATCAAGACGTCGACCGATTCGATCAACGTCGCGGCGGGCGAAGTTCGCGCCGGCAACGCCGATCTGTCCTCGCGCACCGAGCAGCAGGCAGCATCGCTCGAGGAGACGGCGTCGAGCATGGAGCAACTGACGGCCACCGTGAAGCAGAACGCCGATAACGCCCGTCAGGCGAGCGGCTTGGCGTCGAATGCATCGGAAGTGGCCGTCAAGGGCAACGACGCCGTCGGCCGCGTGGTCACGACGATGGGCGACATCAACGATAGCTCGAGCAAGATCGGCGAGATCACCGGCATCATCGAAGGTATCGCGTTCCAGACGAACATCCTCGCGTTGAACGCCGCGGTCGAAGCGGCGCGTGCGGGCGAGCAAGGCCGGGGCTTCGCGGTCGTTGCCAGCGAAGTGCGCAGCCTCGCGCAGCGCTCGTCTGCCGCGGCCAAGGAAATCAAGGAACTCATCGGCGCATCGATCGACAAGATTCGCGGCGGCATGACGGAAGTCGAAGAAGCCGGCCGCACGATGTCGGAAGTGACGGTCGCCATCAGCCGCGTGACCGACATCATGGGCGAGATCGCAGCGGCCTCGGACGAGCAGAGTCGCGGCATCGAGCAAGTCAACCAGGCCATCACGCAGATGGACCAAGTGACGCAGCAAAACGCGGCGCTCGTCGAGGAAGCCGCCGCAGCCGCGCAGTCGCTCGAAGATCAGGGCCAGGAACTCGGGCGTGCGGTGTCGATGTTCCGCGTCGCGACGAACGTGACGACGTTCGCACCCGTGAAGACGCCTGTTCGTTCCTCGGCTCGAACGTCGATCAAGCCGGCGGCGCGGCTCGAGCGGCCGGCGCGGCTCGAGCGGCCGGCGCTGCAACCGGCGAAGCCTAGCGCGGCCGAACCGGTGGATGCAACACCGAGGGGTGCTGCGCAGCCGGCGGTCGAAGCCGCGGGCGACGACTGGCGGACGTTTTAACAAGGCCAAGCGCAAACGACAAACAGCGCTTGCCAGCCGATTTGATGGATGCGGGCCCTGCGGGTGCGGATGCGCCACTCGACGTCGCGACTTGTTCGCCCTAAAGCCAGGTCGCCGCTATCTCGACGAACCCGAGTAAAATCGACGACGCATCCGCAATGGCGGCACGGCAGGCGCGGCGCCGCCCCCCTCTCGAATCGGAGTCGACATGCTAGACGTGTCCACGGTGAGTACTTTTGTCGTTGTCGTCCTAGGCCTCTTTCTCATTCCCGGCCCCGCCGTACTGCTCGTGCTGAGCAGAACCGTACAGGGTGGCCGAAAGGTGGGCATTCTCACGGGCTTGGGGATCGCAACGGGGGACTTCGTCCACACCCTATTCGCAGCAGTGGGCCTATCGGCGTTGTTGATGACGTCCGCGCTTGCATTCAACTTGGTGAAATATATCGGCGCAGCCTACCTCATCTATCTCGGCATCCGTGCCCTGCTGGAAAAGCCGGCCGATATATCGTTGTCCAAGGTTCCGCCCGTTACGCCCTTCAAGGCATTCGCTCAGGCGATCCCCGCGGAGGTCCTCAATCCGAAGACCGCGCTGTTCTTTCTCGCGTTCATGCCGCAGTTCGTCCACCCCGAACGCGGGTCCACCTTCATTCAGTTCGCGACGCTCGGCCTGGTCTTCGTCGTAATGAGCTCGCTTTACACGAGCGTCATCGCTCTATCTATCCGGCCGTTGGGGCGTTTGCTCAAACGCATGTCGTGGATCAAAAAATGGCAAGGGAAAATCCTCGGCTCCATTTTTATCGGGCTCGGTTTGAAGGTCGCCGCTCAGACTCGGTAGACACAGAACCATGACCGGCCGGCTTTCGCTTGCATCGGTCGGAAGCCGGCACCTGCGAGCGCTACGAAGCCAGCGCCTCGGTGATTGCCTCGCAAAGCTCCTTCGGCGCGAACTTCGCGACATACCCGTTCGCACCCGCATTGCGCACGTGCGCTTCATTGGCCGAGCCCGTCAGCGACGAGTGAATGATGACGGGAATATGCTTGAGCCGGTCATCCGCCTTGATTCGGCGCGTCAGCATGAAGCCGTCCATCTCGGGCATTTCCAGATCGGTGATGACGAGCGCGATCTTGTCGCGCGCCGGCACCTTTTCTTTCTCGGCTTCGTCCGCGTAGCGCAGCAGCATTTGCCACGCTTCTTCACCGGTATTGGCAATGACGTGCGGCGCGCCGATCGCCGTGAGCGCCTGGTCCAGCAACGAGCGCGCAAACGCCGAATCGTCGGCGGCCAGGATCTTTCCGCTGCCTGCCGCGTAATGGACCTCGGCACTCAGTTCGGCTTTGTTCACGTCGCGGTGCTGCTCCGGGAACACGTCGCGCATGACCTGTTCAACGTCGAGCACCTGTGCCAGCCGCAATTCGCCCGAATCGCCGTTGAAACGCGCGATGCTCGTGATGTAACCCGTGCCGCCGGCGCACTCGGCCGGGTGCACTTGACTCCACTCGAGCCGCACGATGTCGTCGACGTCTTCCACCGCGAAGGCCTGCGTCGTCCGCGCGAATTCCGTGATCAGCAAGATGTTCGGCTCGCGCGACGGCGTATTGCCCGTCAGGCGGCACAAGTCGATGACCGGAATGATCTGGCCGCGAATGTCGATCGCACCCTTGACGGCCTCGGGCGCGCCCGCGATCGGCGTAATCTCGCGGTTCGTGATGATCTCGCGCACCTTGAACACGTTGATGCCGTACAGCGCCGGTGCCAAACCGGGCCGCGCGGTGCCGAGACGAAACAGCAGAAGTTCGAACTTGTTTTTGCTCGTGAGCTGCGTGCGCTCATCGTGCATGACGTCGTGGCTGGACATGCTTGCCCTCATAGGAAATCCGACCGGCGATCCCACCCGCGGAACCCGCCTCGCGGGATGCGCCATCAACCTGGTTGTCGGCGGTACGCGGCAAAAGCTAAGGGCGCGTTACATTTTTCGCGATACGGAAAAAATCGGGGCGGGCTCGGCTTCATATGAAGGGCGGGAGTGGGGCGCGAGTGCGAGGGTGAATCCCTAGCGGATGCCTGGCGTTGGCTCGTTTATTGCGGCTTACCTTGGCCAATGCAACGACCGTGGGGGCGCACATGAACCGAAGCACCAACGATCCGCAAAGAATGGCCGAGCAGCAACCGAAGCCGGCGCATCACAGCGACGACGCGCGCAGCCGCATGCCGGAGCGCGACGACAAATCGCGCAGGCAATCGCCGGCCGACAAGCCGGGCCGGCGGCCGGGCGAGGGCGAGCCGAGCGTCGGCTAGCTCGGCGCGTCATGACGAGCATCCGGCGCACATCGGCTGGCGCGAACGATCTGCTCGATCGATTCGCGCCAGCCGGCGCCGGCGGCAGGCGGCGGGTTACATCGCCGCGTTGGCCTCGCACTTCTTCATGAACGACGATTTGGCCGCGCCGGCGAGCGGTTTGCCGTTCGAGCCGACCGCCTTCGTCTCGCAACCGGCCTTGGCCGCCTTCATCGCGTCCGCTTGACACTTCTTCACGAACGACGCCTTCGCGGCACCGGCGAGCGGCTTGCCGTTCTTGCCGATCGCCTTCGCTTCGCAGCTCGCGGCCCCCGATGCCGGGGCGGCTGTCGTGGTTGCCGACGCTTGGGCGTGCGCCATGCCCGCTACGAACATGCTGGCGATCGAAGCCAAGATGAATTTTTTCAACATGACCATCCCTCCTGAAGTGGCGTGAAGCGGAACGCTTCTCTCCGTTAACGGTGCCGGAACGTGGCGGTTGACTCATTGCCACCGAGATTTCTCGAACTGCTCCGAATTCACGCCGAGCGAAGGTGACTTAAGCCCCGACTGCACTCCATCGGGGTTCGAACCGGCGCGATTCCCATTCGTCACATCACATTGATAGCTGACCGAAAGCTGGCGTTCATCATCGATTCGCATTCCTCCCCGACAGTCGACCGCTTGTGCAGTCCTGTTTTTCCTTTCGTTTTCGTCCGACAACAACGAGGTGAGGCATGGAAATTCGCAGCAGGTGGTCCTATTTGGGTGCGGCTGTGGCAAGCGCCGTGATCGTGATGGCCGGCGTGCCCGGCGCGGCGCAGGCGCATGAGCACGATCATGGCCGCGGCCATGAGGGCAAAGACATCGATCATGTTCTATTGATCAGCGTCGATGGCCTGCACGAACAAGATCTCGCACGCTGCGTCGGCGCCAATACGTGTCCGAACTTGGCCGTGCTCGCGAAGTCCGGCATCACCTATACCGACGCTCACACGCCCGGCCTCTCCGATTCGTTTCCGGGCCTCGCCGCGCTGCTGACGGGCGGCTCGCCGAAGACGGCAGGCTTGTTCTACGACGTTTCGTACGACCGCACGCTGTACGCGCCGTCGGACACGAACTGCACGGGCAAGCAAGGCTGGAACGTCGTCTTCGACGAAACCACGGGGATCGATGCCGAGAACGGCGGTGCGCTCGTCCACCTGAACGGCGGCGGGGCGTTCAATCCGCAAGCGATTCCGCACGCGCTCGTGAATGGCGTGTGCAAGCCGGTTTATCCGCACGACTACATCAAGACGAACACGCTGTTCGAGGTGATCAAGGCCCATGTGCCGGGCGCTCGCACGGCATGGGCCGACAAGCATGCGTGGGGCTACGACTGGGTGAACGGTCCGTCCGGCCATGGCGTCGACGATCTCACGCGCACGGAGATCAATTCGATCGATCCGGCGACGAACACCGATTACACGGACGTCTACACGCATACCGAGAAATTCGACGACTATCACGTCCAGGCGATCCTCAATGAGATCGACGGCAAGGATTCGACGGGCACGACGAGCGCGCCCGTGCCGACGGTGTTCGGCGCCGATTTCCAGACGCTCAGCGTAGCCGAGAAGGCCCCCGTGGCGAACGGTGGCGGTTATCTCGACGCCGATTTCACGCCGGGCCCGCAGGTCGCGAACGCCATTGCGTACGCGGACGCCTCGATCGGCCGCATGGTGGCCGAGCTCAAGCAGCGCAATCTCTACAAGAGCACGGCCGTCATCGTCACGGCGAAGCACGGTAATTCGCCGACCGATCACGCCAAGCTCGTGAAGAACGGCGATACGCTGACGAAGCTGCTCGAAGCGAACAACTATCTCGATTCGAACGGCAACTTCGGCCAGAACAGCACGGCTTCGGGCAACCTGAACGACGGCACCGGACTCGTGGACACGGGCATGGTGCAGACGGACGACGTCGGGCTCGTCTGGCTGCGCGATCGTTCGCAACTCTCGCAGGTCGTCGCGACGCTGAACGCGAACCTCGGCTGCAACGCGCCCGGTATTTGCGCCGACGGGCCGCAAGCATACATCCTCTATGGTCCGCGTTTGGCGCAGCGCTTCGGCGATCCCGCGCTCGGCCGCACGCCCGACATCATCGTGCAGCCGAACCCGGGCGTGATCTACACGTCGAGCAAGAAGAAGGACGCCGAACACGGCGGCAATGCGCCTGACGACAGCCACCTCGGCCTGCTCGTATCGATGCCCGGACTCGAGCATGCGCGCACCATTGCCGCGCCCGTGCAGACGAAGCAAGTTGCGCCGACGATCTTGCGTCTGCTCGATCTGAAGCCCGAGTGGCTGCACGCGGTCGACGTCGAAGGCACGCGGGTCTTGCCTGGGATCGGGAACGATCGGTAACCGTCATCGGTTATCAGGTGGCGGCCGGCTATCCCTGATCGCTTACGTCGCGCGCCTCCACGAGGCGTTCGACGCGGCGATCGGGGATCAGCCACAGCCCTGCCGTCCCGGCGAAGAAGACGAGGCCGATGCTCGGATAGCCTACCCATGCCGAGGCAATACCGAGCAGATACAAGGCAGGCGAGGCCTTGCTCTTGAACCCCTTGCCGATGGCACGGGCGAGCAGGCTATCGGGGCCGTGATGGCGGACGAGCCCCGTCTGCAGGACCGTCCATGCCAACGCACAGGCGAGCAGATTGACGCCGTAGAGCACGGTCGGCCATCGTGCGAAATGATTCTCGCCCATCCACCCCGTGCTGAACGGCAGCAGCGACAGCCAGAACAGCAAGTGCAGGTTCCACCACAGAATCGCGCCGTTCACGCGCCGCGTGGCTTGCAGCATGTGATGGTGATTGTTCCAATAGATCCCGACGTAAATGAAGCTGAGCACATAGCTCAGCACGATCGGCCAGAGCGCCAGCAGTGCGCCCAAGTCTTCGCCGTGCGGCACTTTGAGCTCGAGCACCATGATCGTGATGATGACGGCCATCACGCCGTCGCTGAATGCTTCCAGTCGGTTCTTTTCCATCGTGTCGTTTGGTGTTTCGGAGAGTCGGTGCCTTCGGCGAGCCCATTCTCGCCTCGATCGATGGTTTGACGCAAAGGCTGCGTCGATCGCCGTGCGGAACGGGCAGCCTTCTTCGTCGTCGCGTCGGTATGTGTCGCGGGCATCGTCGGCGCCGTAGGCGGTTGTTGCGACTGGACAACGTATCGCTGCGCCGATCTGATGATCGGCATCCAATTTGCTGCGCTTGCAATGCAACGAGGCGCCGTTCGCCGATGCGGGCGGCTTCCGGCATTCCGTCCGCGGGGGCGCGGGCGGTCCTGCTCCGTCAACCAGGAGGGAGGTCGCATGCATCGCGCAACCCAAATCGGTTCTTCGCTTCTCTTCGCCGCTGCGGCCGCGCTCGGCTCGACCGCCCAAGGCGCAACGATGGCCAGCCCGAGCAGCACGGCCGAAGCTCAGTCGGCGCCGGCCAGTAGCCATGATGCGGCCGGCGATTCGACGTCGGCCTTCAAAGCCGCAGACGAACGCATGATGAAGTCGATGGAAGATGTGCCCTATACGGGCAACGCGGACGACGACTTCGTATCGCACATGATTCCTCACCATGAAGGCGCCGTGGACATGGCCGAGGTCGAGGCGAAGCATGGCAAGGACCCGCAACTCAAGCGCTTGGCGCAGCAGATCATCACGAACCAGCGGCATGAAATCGAATTCATGAAGCGGTGGCAAACCAAGCACGGCGGCAAGCGGTAAGCGGTACGCCGCGCGGGCGTGCGCCTGCACGCCCGACATCGCTCGGCGAGGATGTCGAAGCGCACCGGGACCGCACCGAACGTTCTATCCCCCACCCTTTTACCCGCCTACCCGCAACTATCAAAGTGAACGGGTTCGCCGGACTGTCCCCGTTTGCTAAATTATCCTACGCAAGATAAACATAGCCTCATCGAGCGCGAAGGGCGAAACAACGTGGGGCCTCTTTCCGGTGCCTCATTCGCGCGGCGGCGATACGCCGCCGCTCGCCGAATGCCGGCGCATTGCCGACATCCCGCAGGAGGTTTCCTGCATTTCATTTGATTAGGAGTACGAAATGAAAGAAGTTTCGGAAGAAGTTTCGCGCTACTTCGAAGCACCCGAAACCACACCGATGCCCGTGAAGATGGGCGTGTGGTGATCCGGTAGCTTCGCCCCTAAACAAAAGAAGGGGGCTTTCCCCCTTCTATTCGGAGACACGCATGCAGTTGCTGCCAGGGAAGTCGCTCGTCAAATTCGATCGGCAGTTTCCGATCTACAACTTCTTCTTTCCGAGCCAGGGCAAGGCGCGCGCACAAAAACCGTTCGCACAGGTCTGGGAAGAGGCCGCGCACCACGTCCGATCGCGCGCGCTGTATTTTCATATCCCGTTTTGCGACACGATCTGCAATTTTTGTCCGTTCACGCGCGGGCGCTATTCGAGCCGGGCCGTCATCGACGAATACGTCGCGGCGCTGCTTGCCGAAATCCGCCTGAAGGCAGATCTCGTCGATTTGAAACAGGTGCCCATCTCGGCGATATTCTTTGGCGGCGGCACGCCCAGCTTGCTCGATCCCGAGCAGATCGCTTCGATCGGCGAGGCGATTCACCGGGCGTTCGACCTCTCGCGCCTGCGCGAATTCTCGTTCGAAGTCGAAGTGAAAAGCTTGACGCCGCAACGCGCGGAGGCCATGCGTGAGATCGGTGTGACGCATCCGCGCTTCGGTTTGCAAACCTTCTCGCCGAAATGGCGTGACCTGTTCGACCTCACGGCATCGCTCGAGCATATCCACGATGCGGCTTCGCTCTTGAAACGGCGCTTTCCGTATCAGACGTTCGACATTCTGTACGGGATGAGCGGGCAAGACGAAGAAGAGCTGATGGCGGATTTGCAGGCGGCCATCGCGCTAGGCACCACGAACATCGACATCTACCCGATCGACAACATCGTCACGCAGGTCGGGCTGCACGCGAAACTGGCGCAGGCAGGCGCGGCGCCGACTTCCGCGATGCGCAAATTCGCGATGAACGTCTTGATCGATCAGACGATGCGGCATGCGGGCTTCATGCCGCACAACGGCCACGGATACTTTCGGATCGGCGATGGGGCGAGCCAAGCCGTCGTCACGCAGGCCTACTCGTTCGCCTATCACGAGCACGTGTACGGCTACCACGATCATGACTTGATGGGCTTCGGCGTCAACGCGATCAGCTCGACCATCGGTCACGTGATGACCCAGACACAGAGCAGGAAAGTTTATCGGGATGCCCTATACGAAGGCCGCATCCCCGGTGAAATCAGCATGCACGATGCGGCGCTCGACTACGCACGCCCCGTCGTTCTTCGCTTGCCCTATCACGGCCGTGTCGACAAGCGCCTCGTGCAGTGGGAGGCGATTCACCCCGAGGTATCGGAAAAGCTCGAACGCGCAAAGCAGGAAGCGCTCGTTGCGGAAGAGGGCGAATCGCTGGTGCTCACCAAGCTCGGTTGGTATTGGTACGTCAATCTGATGTACTTCCTGATGCCCCAGGACGATCAGCGGCTGATGAACGGCCTGGTGCTCGACAAGCTCAAAGACCCGGGGCGCCGGTTCTCGGCGCGCGAGCTGCTGTTCCCGATCGTCCCCGTGCCGGCGTAGGCGCGCTCATGCTCGCGATGCTGCGCAAGGAGCGCCGTTTGTCCGTCTTGCTGGCGGGCAACGCACTGTCCCAGATCGGCGACGGCGTGCACGAATTCGTCTTCATCATCACGGTCTTGCATGTCACCGACGCCAACGTCGCGCTGTCGGGTGCCGTCTATTTTTTTCGATTCATTCCTTACGTCGTCCTCGGCCCGCTCGGCGGCGCGTTATCGGATCGCTGGTCGCGCCGCGCGCTGATGGTCGGCGCCGATCTGGCCAGAATGACGATCACTGGCATTTTCTGTCTGCTGCTTTCGAACGGCGGTGCCGGGATCGCGGCGATCGCACTCATCGGCATGTCGATGACGGCGTTTCGGACGGTGTTCCAGCCTGCGTTCCAAGGCACCATCCCCACGCTCGTGCGCGCGGAGCATTTACCGGCCGCGAACGGCGCAACGCAGATGGCGGCGGAGTTGGGCGGCCTCGTGGGCCCGGCGCTAGGCGGGATGCTGCTTTACGCGGTAACGGACCCCGGCTATGTGCTTGCCATCGATGCGGCCACGTATCTCGTCTCGGCCCTATGCATTCGCCACGCGATCGGGGCGCCGGTGCGGTCGGAGCAGATGGAGCCGGCGCATTCGATGACGCTGCTCGGGCTCTATCGCGAGTTCGGAGCGAACTTGAAGGCCGCGTTGGATCGGCGCGAGCTGTTCGTCAGCATCGGCTATTCGTCGCTGTGCATTCTGTTCGTCGGCGCCGCGCTACGGGTTCTCATCCCGACGATGCTCAAAGGCGAGGGCTTCGCGGACAGCACGATCGGCTATGCGATGAGCTTCCTCGCGCTCGGCGCGATGGCCGGGGCGCTGGTATGCAGCAGCGTCTCGCGCGATTTCAGCACGCCGCGCCTGATGACGTATTGGCGCGGCTACGGCTTCATGCTCGCGCTGTTGCCGCTGTGCGCCGTCAGCGCGCCGGTGACGCTTGCCGGATGCTTCGCGCTCGGCGCCGTGGGTGCTTTCGTCGACGTCGTCCTGCCGACGAACATTCAGCGCTTGTCGACGGAGGCGAACGTCGGCAAGAACTTCGGCCTTTTTTCAACGTTGGCCAATACGAGCGAGGCGATGTCCGGCGTGTTCGCGGGGGCGTTGAGCGTCTTCGCGCCGGTCGGCATCGGCGTCTCGGTCATCGGTATCGCGGTCGTTGCGGTGGGCTACCTGGGCGCGTCCCGGTCGGCGGTGCGCCATGGCTGATGGGGGCCATCTTGCCTATGGCAGACATCTGCTCGCCGATATCGCCGACACGAGTGCCGACGTGCTCAACGATGGCGAGGCGCTCGCACGCGCTTTGACCGAGGCCGCGCTGGCGGAGGGCACGACGGTGCTCGGTACGATCCGGCATGCGTTCGAACCGACGGGCGTGACGGTGCTGCTGCTGCTCGCCGAATCGCACGTCTCGCTGCATACGTATCCGGACGAGGGGCGCGCATTCTTCGATGCGTTCACCTGCGGCGAGCGATGCGAGCCGATCAATATCTTTCGGCGGTTCGCCCTGACGAGCGCTCTCGGCACCTATCGGATCATTCACTGCGAACGCGGCGAAGCCGGCAAACGGTGATCGATCGAAATGCACCGCGTCGCCGCCAGAGGCGAGCAGGCCGCCCAGCCGTCTACGATGAGCGCTTTGCATTTCGCTTTCCATCGGGGCTCGACCCTACTCATAAACTGCGCGTTATTTGCGGAATATATGTATTAAAAGACTAGGCGTCCTGCCGTAATCAAGAATGGGTGGGCCGGCGAGCGCATGCGCCGCCGCGGCCACTTTCTCGGTAAACGTAGGGACCCCAAATGAAACGACTCGACGGCATGACGGTGTTGAGCAAGCTTTTGCTGGCGTTCGCGGTGGTGATCGGCTTAGGCATGATCGTCGGCGGCGTCGGCGTATGGGGGCTGGCGAAGATGCACGGCATCGCCGCCGACCTCGGCACCTCGCAGATGGACGGGCTGTTCGCCATCGAAGAGACCAACAAGTATCGGCTCGACGCAGACCTTTCCGGCGCGAATCTCGGATTTGCGCCCGATGCGGCGGCCAAACGAAAGCTGCAGCAGCGGATGTCCGATGCGCTCGTCGATATCCATCAGGATTTGGATCGGTTCGGGGCAACGGTCGACACGGACGAGGGGCGTGCGATCGTCGCGGACGTGCGCGCGAAAGAGCAGGCGTGGGACAAGTACATTCAGATTCAGATCGGCGCGCAACCGATGCCGGCCGGCATGGATCAGAACACGATGGTGCAAGGCGTGATCGCCGCCAGCGACGCCTTGCGCGAATCGCTCGAAGCCGCCATTCGCTATAAGCACAAAGTGGCGAGCAACAGCGTGGCGGAATCGACGGCGCGGTTCGAGTCGATGCGCGCGATCATGTTCGCGTTCATGTTGGCGTCGCTCTTGGCCGGCGGCGCGCTCGCATGGCTCATCGCAAGGCGGCTGTCGCGTCAGCTCGGCGGCGAGCCCGGCTATGCCGCGCATATCGCGAACTGCGTCGCGGCCGGCGATCTGTCGGTGCGCATCGCCACGCGGCCCGGTGACGCCACGAGCCTGCTCTGGGCGCTGAAGGACATGCGTGACCGATTGGCGCAAATCGTCGCCCGCATCGGCAATTCGAGCGAGGCGATCGCCGGCGCGTCGGGCGAATTGGCGCGCGGCAATGCCGATCTATCCGAGCGCACGGAGCAAGAAGCAGCGTCGCTCGAGGAAACGGCATCGAGCATGGAGGAACTGAGCTCGACGGTTCGGCACAACGCCGACAACGCGCGGCAAGCCAGCACGCTGGCCGGCGCGGCGTCGGAGATCGCAACGAAGAGCGGCGGCCTCGTGGGCGAAGTCGTCGACACGATGCGCGAGCTGGCACACGGCTCGAAGCGCATGACCGACATCATCGCGGCCATCGAGGGCATCGCGTTCCAGACGAACAT
Source organism: Trinickia sp. (assembly GCF_051953955.1). Taxonomy (GTDB): domain Bacteria; phylum Pseudomonadota; class Gammaproteobacteria; order Burkholderiales; family Burkholderiaceae; genus Trinickia. The sequence continues at coordinate 62,178 of NZ_JBQCIF010000069.1, forward strand.
CCTCGCGCTGAACGCGGCCGTCGAAGCGGCGCGCGCAGGCGAGCAGGGGCGCGGCTTCGCGGTCGTGGCCGGCGAAGTGCGCTCGCTCGCCCAGCGCAGCGCCGTCTCGGCCAAGGAGATCAAGGCGCTGATCGAGGCGTCGACGGCCCGCGTCGACAGCGGCGCCGAGCTGGCCGAGCGTGCCGGATCGACGATGACCGAAGTCGTGCGCGCGGTACGGCGCGTGACCGACATCATGGGCGAAATCTCGGCGGCATCGGGCGAGCAGAGCAAGGGCATCGAGCAAGTCAGCGTCGCCGTGTCGCAAATGGATCACACGGTTCAGCAAAACGCCGCGCTCGTCGAGCAAGCCGCCGCGGCCGCCAATGCGATGGCGGAGCACGCCGGGCACTTGAAGTCGGCCGTTGCCGTCTTTCATTTGGGTTCGTAGCACCGGCGCCCGGAGCCGGCTCCATGACG
>NZ_JBQCIF010000070.1:0-34849 GCF_051953955.1 Trinickia sp.
GTCTGTCGCGATGCGGCGTCATCGACGTTATGGTGACCCCCGCCGACGAGTCGGGCAGCCGGAAACTTTCGCAAGTCGCTGCGCTTCTACGGGTTGCGTCAAATTCCGATGCCCTTGGAAGTTGCTTCGTGCGCACGTTGAGCTCTTGCTCATCTCTGAGCGTCCCGCTCCGCGATTCGGCGTGAATTCCTCCGGTTTCGCCGTGCAGCATGTGTCGCCAAAAATAACTGCGTTTCGGCACTACGACACCGATGTCCTTCGAGCAGCACGCTGTTCGCTTCGTGCGAGTGGGTGCACGCGCGAGGCTCTCTTAGCGAACGCGCGCCGGTAGCCCGTCGAGCCCAGCGACGACAACCGTTTCCAACGGAAGCCTGTGTTTGTTGGCACATACGCGCCGGTTGCTGATCGTAGCGTAATCGACTACATTTGTAGTTGATCATGCTACGCGCCCTATCCACACTCCTTTTTAACGAATATCGCCGGCGGACCTTGGGTCTGCTGCTGCTCCATCCAGAATTGCGCTATCACGTCCGCGAGTTGGCGCGACAGACGGGAACGTCGGCAGGCACACTGCACAAAGAACTGTCTCGCCTTGCGCAGGCGGGCGTTCTACAGCGGACCGAGGAGGGCAAGCAGGTCTACTACGGCGCCAACCGTGACTGCCCGATATTCGAGGAACTGGCCAGCATTTTGCGCAAGACATCCGGCCCGGCCGATCTTCTGGCGCAAGCTCTCGCACCTGTTGCCGATCGGGTGCGGGCGGCACTAATCTTCGGGTCGGTCGCGAGGGGCGCCGAACAAGCCGGCAGCGATGTCGACGTCCTGCTGATCGGTGATGTAGGTTTCGCCGAAATAATTCGTCTTTTTTATCCCCTGCAAGCCCCCTTAGGCCGCGAGATCAATCCTAAGGTATATCGCTCGGCTGAGTGGCAGAGCAAGGTGAAAGTTGGTGATACTTTCGCTCGTGACATTCTTACCAAGCCGAAGATATTCCTGATTGGGCACGAGCATGACCTTGCAGAACCTGTTGGGTAAAACGCTGGATGCGGTTGTCCCGAACCGCGAAACCGTCCGGCGTTTGCTGGTCGCCGCGGAGCGCAATCTCACCGACGCAGCGCTGCCCGCTTTGAGCACAGAAAATCGGTTTGACGCTGCCTATAAAGCCATCATGCAGTGTGCGATGATCGCTTTACATGCGAACGGATACCGAACACTAACTAGTCGACCCGGTCATCACCAGACAGTGATCCAATCTTTGCTGCAGACGATTGGACTGGCAACTGACGAAATGATCGTTCTCGATGCGCTGCGAAAGCAGCGCAACCTGGCGGATTACGATGGTGACCCAGTGCCTGATTCCACTGCGCTGGATTGCATTAACTGCGCACGGTCGCTATTTGCCGAACTCAAGAATTGGTTAGCCGGAAATCGACCGGACCTGCTTTAAGTTCGAGTGAGTGACGCTGGGGTGGCCGGAACAATTTTCGACTCGCTCCGAGCTACGGTCTGCCGCTTTCGAGCTACGGTCTGCCGCTTTGACAGAACAACCCTTGAACGGTGCCTGAACACCGCCACCGCTAAACCGCCTGTCTCGGCCGCGCCTGCGCGTGTTCGCTTTCCATCAGCGCCAAATGCCGGAGCAGCTTCGTCACCATGACGACCACCGTGCACGCCAGAATCACGAAGAAAATCGAAAGCGGCAGCAGGACGTGCACGGAGACGAAACCGGCCAGTCCCATCATGGCCGACGAAACGAGTAGCAGCGCGCAACCGAGAATCGCACTGGTCAGCCCCGCGATATGCGGGAACAGTGAATTGCCTTTGGCCATCAGCGTCGGATACATCCCTCCGGCGCAAAGCCCCATCACGAGCACCGGCACGGCCAGCGTCCAGACGCGCAGGCCCACCGTCAATGCCAGCACGAGCATCGCCACGGACGCCGCAACCATCACGCGCGCCCCGATACGCAGCCGCGCTTCTGCGTTGGGCAGCCGCGGGCCGTGGATGCGATTCGACAGGCCGCCGAGGAAATACATCATCCCGATGCCCAGCGCGAGGTACCCGAAGTAGGTCGGCGGCTTATGCAGCGTGCTCTGCACCATGAACGGCCCGACGATGTTGAACACGAGCAAGATGCTGTAGCAAATCCCTTGTGCAAGAAAGCAGCTTTGGAACACGGGGCTCGATAGCACCATCCCGGTGTTTTTTACGAGTGTGCGGAGTTCGAGGCGCACAGGTGAGGGCAGCGTTTCACGATAGCGCCAGAGCGTGCCCCACATCAGCAGGGAGTAGACGAGCAGAAACACGAGGCACGCGTGCCAGTTGAACCAGGTCTGCAGATGCGCGCCGATGACCGGAGCGATGATCGGTGCAAGCCCCCATGCGATCGCCATATAGGTGAACGCGTGCATCAAGGCCTGCCCGGAGAAAGAATCGGTGATGATCGCCTTGGCCAGCAAATTCGTCGCCGCGATACCGAAGCCCTGCAGGCAGCGCGCGAGAACGAACGTTTCGAGGTTCGGCGCCGCGAGCGAGAGCAAACAGCCGATCGTGTAGACGACGAGGCCGAAGGCGAGCACGCGCTTGCGTCCGTAGGCGTCGGCCACTGGCCCGAAAATCAGTTGGCCCAATGCGTAGGCCGCAAGGTAACCGGTTACGCTCGACTGGATCGCCTGCGGCGACGTGCCAAAGTAACGCGCCATCGCGGGGAGCGCAGGCACATAGATGTCGATGGCCAACTGGCCCGCCGAGGAAAACAGGCAAATCAGGAACAACAGAAAGCGCGGCGAATTCGTCGCTCGCCCGGGCGTGGCGAGGCGTTCGGAAGTATTTGAGGTCATCACGGCGTGGCGAGAGGCTGATTGCCGGCGGCGCGCTTGCTAGGCCCGCAGCATGGGATCGGTTTCGCTATTGTAGTGAGTCCCCCAAAGGCTTGCTTGCGGGCGCGCATCGTCCGAGGTCCGCCTATTGATGGAGGGCCGTAAACCGATCCCCGCGGGCTTTGACATTTGTTTGCGAAAAACTTAACGATTGTTTGTACCCGCCCCTGCGCGATTTCAGAGAATCTGTTCCCTGCACGATGGCGCCGCTCCGATAGGCGTGCCGAGCATGGTCGGCGTGTCTGTCGCCAGGCGAGACGGTCGGCCCGCCACCGGCGAGTGCGGCGCCAAACAGCCGCGAAACAGCCGCCAAACAGCCGAATCAAAGCGAATCACCCCGGGGAATCACAGATGGCACTGAAGGTCTTGTCCGTTTTCGGCACACGCTCCGAGGCGATCAAGATGGCGCCCGTCGTCAAGGCGCTCGAAGGCGCACCGGGCATCGAATCCATCGTCTGCGTAAGCGGCCAGCATCGGTCGATGCTCGAGCAGGTGCTGGAACTATTCGACATCCGGCCGCGTTACGATCTCGCGCTGATGATGGCCAATCAAACGCTGAACGGCCTCGCTTCGCGTTTGATCTTCTCGTTGGACGACGTCCTCTCGCAAGAGCGCCCCGACTACGTGCTCGTGCACGGCGATACGACGACGGCCTGTGCCGCCGCCTTGGCCGCTTCCCATCGCCGCGTGCGCGTCGCTCACGTCGAAGCCGGCTTGCGCACGGGCGATTCGTCGAGCCCCTGGCCCGAGGAAATGAATCGCCGCGTCATCGATACGATCAGCGACCTTATGTTCGCGCCGACGCAAAGCGCCAAGGCCAATCTGATGGCGGAGTCGCAACCGGGGCGAATCGTCGTCACGGGCAATACGATCATCGATGCGCTATATACGACGACGGCGCGCATCGATGCCGATCCGTCGCTGCGCGTCAAGCTCGATGCCCAACTGCCGGCGCTCGATGATCGGAAACCGATCGTGCTCGTAACGGGACACCGTCGCGAAAGCTTCGGCGAAGGCCTTGCGTCGATCTGCACCGCGCTCGATCAACTGGCACGGAGCGGCGATGTGCAAATCGTTTATCCGGTTCATTTGAATCCGAACGTCCGGACGCCGGTGCGCGCTCGCATCGGCAATACGCCGGGCGTCCACTTGATCGAGCCGCTCGACTATGCCGCCTTCGTGCGCCTCATGCAGCGCGCGTCGATCGTGTTGACCGATTCGCGCGGTGTTCAGGAAGAAGCCCCGGCGCTCGGCAAGCCCGTGCTCGTCATGCGCGACGTCACCGAACGTCCGGAAGCGGTCGCGGCCGGCGCCGTCCGGCTCGTCGGCACGCGCACCGACGCGATCGTCGCCGCTGTGCGCGCGCTGCAGGGCGAGCGCGGCCGAGGCGCCGCTCTGCGCGAGCCGTCCAGCCCCTACGGGGACGGGCTCGCGGCGGAGCGCATCGTCGCGGCGATCTTGGGACAACCGCTCAACGAGTTTGGCGGCGCGCGGCACCGGCGCGCGATCGAAATGCCGAGTCGCGTGGCGGATCCGTGTTGCGCGTACTTTGGTGCTTGAGGTGACCCGCGGCCCCACCGCACCAGTGATCACCGGCCCACGAGGTTCGACGTGAAATTGGGGGAATGTGGACAAGCAGCGGAGGCCGCGCGTCACGCGGGTGTTGCCGACAGCTGCAAATGCAGTCCGAGTGTGCGATCGAGCTTCCACTCGTGCGGCTCATTTGACTTCAAGCTGCTTCTGGATCAGACGCCGGAGATTGTCTCCGAGTTCGGCGCCAGGCCGCCGAGCGCCGTCTCCAGATAGCTCGCCATGACGCGCTCCAGTTCAGCGATGACCGCCGCGCGGTGCGTGAACGACGTTTCGCCATGGATCGCGATCGCCGCCTTCATCAGCTGTTGAACCACGGCGGCGCACACGAGCGCGTGCGCCGCCTTCATCCTCGGCGCTTTCGCGGACAATACGGCGGCAATTTCCCGCCGTAAGCGTTGCCGCACGCCGGCCGCGGCCGGCAGTGAGCGGCCCGGCGTCTCGACGAGGGGAGCAAACGCCGGATGCGCAGCGCGAAACGCGATCAAGGCAGGCGCGAGGCGGTGCGCGAGCGCAGCGGCGTCGAGCGCCGGGGCGAGTTCGCGCAAACGTTCGAACTCCCCGATCAACGTTGCCAAATACGTCTCGAGCAAGGCATTGGCCAGGACGTCCTTCGTCGGAAAGAACTGATAGAGCGAGCCGATCGACGCGCCCGCTCGCGCCGCGATCGACGTCATCGTCGCCGCATCGAAGCCCTTTTCGGCGAACTCCAACCCCGCTGCCTCGAGCAGCGCGGCCACGCGCGCTCGCCCTTTCTCGCGCCGCGGGGCCTTTGCGTCCGCCCGTGCGTCGTCATCCGCGCGGCTTGCGTTTTGTGAGGACATCCTCATATACTCCAATTTGTGAGGGTGCCCTCGCATAAGGGCGCCTTCGCCATTAGACCCGTTTTACCCGTCACGCTCAATTGCCGGTGCCGTTCCGCTTACGAGTCGATGCCGTTCTATCGGATCGACGAGAGGGATGAGTTCGATGAACATCGATGACCGTGATCGATGCCGCCGGCTTGATCAACCTCGCAGCAACTGGATACCAAGGACTGCTCATGGACACGCTCGATCCGCGCACCACCGCACTGGTTCTCATCGATTTGCAAGAAGGCATTCTGCCGTATGCGAAGGGCCCGCGCACGAGCGATGCCGTGCTCGAGGCGAGCGCTCGGCTCACGAAGCGCTTCCGTGACGCGGGCGCGCCCGTCGTGCTCGTGCGGGTCGGGCCGAGCCCCGATTTCGGCGACGTTTTGCGGCAAAGTGTCGATCAGCCCGCGCCGACACCGGCGAGCGGTTTGCCCGCAAATTGGTGGACGTTTCCCGCACAACTCGAGGCAAGCGAGCGCGACATCCTGATCACGAAGCGGCAGTGGAATGCGTTTTACGGCACGGAGCTCGACTTGCAATTGCGGCGTCGGGGCATTCGAACGATCGTCCTCGGCGGCATCTCGACGAACATCGGCGTCGAATCGACGGCGCGCGCCGCGTTCGAAGCCAACTACGCGATCGTGTTCGCGGAAGACGCCATGAGCTGCGCCTCCACCGAACAGCACGAAGCATCAGTGCGTTATATCTTTCCGCGGCTCGGGTGCGTGCGCACGACGGCGGACGTGCTATCCGCGATCAAAGCATGACGTTCGCCGCGCCCATCGCGCGGCTTCCTTCCGCTCCCTCGCATTCCGCCTTATCGGGATCGTGCGGCGTAACCCGCCCGTGCGCGGGCGGAATTCCTCCCGATACCAGGGACGCCCATGACTCGCCTTGATCCAAATCAAACGTAACGAGCGAACGACACCGAAATCGATTCGCGGGCGACAAACGATACGCGTCCCCATTTAAATCGCCCGCCCGCCCTTTAGCTATCGCGTCCTCGCGCCGTTAGCCAGACATGAACGAATGCGGGCCCCCAACGCCGTGTTCCGCAAGCGATAACCACACATCGGCTCTTCGAGCCGCTTGTCGTTTTGACAATTGATAGCACTGCGAACGGACCGTTCGTTATAGCGTTACGCCCAGCGACGCATCGTCGCATTCGTATCGCGTAGAGAGTTTTGGAGAGATTATGTTCGTGGCAATCGGATGGATCCTGGTGCTCGGCGCCGTGATCGGCAGTTTCGTCGGCGAGGGTGGGCATCTGTTCGCGTTGCTTCAACCGTTCGAGCTCATGTGTATCTTCGGCGCGGCCTTCGGGGCGTTCGTCGTGGCCAACCCCGTCACGACGCTGAAGAAGACGATCAAGAGCCTGCCCGCATGCTTCAAGGGGCCGCGCTACGACAAGGCGAAGTACCTCCAGTTGATCGCGCTGCTCTATGAGCTGATGCAAAAGGCCCGCAAGGAAGGGATGATGGCGCTCGAAGCCGACGTCGATGCGCCCGATCAGAGCCCGCTGTTCCAAAAGTATCCGGTGATCGCCGCCGATCATCACCTGCTCGATTTCATCACTGACTATCTGCGCATGATGTCGACGGGCAACATCAACGTCCTCGAAATGCAGGACCTGATGGACGAAGAGCTGAACACGCATCACGCAGAGGAATCCGTCGTCGCCAACGCCTTGCAAAAAATGGCCGATGGCCTGCCGGCCTTCGGCATCGTCGCGGCCGTCATGGGCGTCGTGCATACGATGGCTTCCGTCGGTGAGCCCCCCGCGATTCTCGGCAAGATGATTGCGGCGGCCCTCGTCGGCACCTTCCTCGGTATCTTGCTGTCTTACGGGTTCGTCGGGCCGGTGGCCGATCTGCTGCATGCCAAGGGCCGCGCGGCCGCCAAGCCGTTCCAGTGCGTGAAGGCCGTGCTGCTCGCGTCGTTGAGCGGCTATGCGCCGTCGGTCGCCGTCGAATTCGGCCGCAAGGTGTTGTTCACGACCGATCGCCCCACGTTCCAAGAACTCGACGATACCGTGCGCGCGACGAAGGTCTCGAAGCCGGCCGCTTCGTCCTGATCGAAGCCGAGGCCGAGCAATGGGTGACAGAATCTCCCGGGAGGCCGCCGAGAAGCGGCCGATGAGCATCGTCGTGCGCCGCAAGAAGGGCGGCGATCACGAGGGGCATCACGGCGGCGCTTGGAAGATCGCCTACGCCGACTTCGTGACGGCGATGATGGCGTTCTTCCTGCTCATGTGGCTGCTCGGATCCACGTCGAAATACGACAAGGAAGGGATCGAGAAGTACTTCAATACGCCGCTGTCTGCGTTGTTTTCAGGCTCGGAGTCGAGCCCCGCGACACCGTCGAGCGTCGTGCAGGGCGGCGGGCGCAATATCGCCGATACGCGTCCCGGCGTCGGCGCCATGACGCAGCCGAACCCGCCTACGCAGACCATCACGCCGCAATTGGCATCCGACGAGCTGCAGCGGCTGCAGCAGCTGAAAGAAAAGCTCACCACGCTCATCGAGCACGTGCCCGCGCTCAATGCGTACAAAGATCAAATTCGGATTTCGATCACGAGCGAGGGCTTGCGCATCGAAATCGTCGACTCGCAGAAGCGGCCGATGTTTTCGTCGGGGAGCGCGCGGCTGCAGCCGTACGCGAACATCATCCTCACGCAGATCGGTGCCGCGCTGAACGACGTGCAGAATCACGTTTCGATCGCGGGGCATACCGATGACGTGCCCTACCAAGGCGGCGAGGACGGCTACACGAATTGGGAGCTCTCATCGGACCGCGCCAATGCGGCCCGCCGTGCGCTCGTCGCCGGCGGCATGCGGCTCGACAAGCTGCTGCAGGTGCGCGGTCTCGCCGACGTGCTGCCGCTGCAAGGCAACGATCCCAATGCGCCGACGAACCGCCGCATCAGCATCCTCGTCATGAATCATGCGGCCGAGATGGCATTCTTTCGCGATGGGGGACGCACGACGACGATCAACGACACGCTGCCCGCCGCGCCCTCTCTTCAGAATGCGGTGAAGCCGGTTGCGATGCGGCCGATGGGCGGCGCGGCGAGTGCGTCGTAAGCATCGCGAACGCTAGAGGCGAGGCGCGCTCGCCGCGCCGCGCGCGCTTGCCCGCACGTCGGCGGTGAGCGCGCGCGCTAGATGAGACGCGGTGGGTCAATGCCGCCTTGCCGCCGCCTCACTCATTCCGCCGCTCCCGGCATTTGCGCCGAAAATCGCGCCAAGCAGGCCTGCAATACCGCTTCGACAGGTGCGGACCAGTTGCCTGCCCACGGCTGGCGGAAGACCTGCATCGTTCCCGGATACCAAGGCGAATCGCTGCGTCCATGCAGCCAGCGCCAGTCGGGATCGTGATGCGGCAGCAGCACCCAGCAGGGTTTGCCGATGGAGCCTGCCAAATGGGCCGTCGACGTATCGACGCAGACGACGAGGTCGAGCTGCGCGATCAAGGCGGCCGTATCGGCGAAGTCGGCCAATTCATGGCCCAGCGCGAGCAACGGCTGATACGCGTGGGGCTGTTGCGCTTCGTCTTCGTCTCTACCCTTCTGCAGACTGACGAACGTTGCGCCCGGGATGCTCCAAAGCGGCAGCAGCAGTGCCAGCGAGTTCAGCGAGCGATGCGCATCGTTGTGATGGCGCGGATTGCCTTTCCAAACCAAGCCGATCCGCGGACCCGGCGGGAGGGCCGCAAGCCGTTCATGCCAATGCGCGGCGCGCGCATTATCGACCTGCAAGTAATGCGCTTCCGGAATCGTGTCGAGCGTCGTGCGAAGGTGCACGGGGGCGCTGAGCAGGCTCGTCCAGCAGTCGTAATCGCCGTATCGCGCGGTCGCGGCTTCGTGCGTGAGCAGCCCGTCTAGGCCTTCGGTGCCCTCGAATAGGCTATGCAGCGACGGTGCGCAAACCATGTCGATGCGCGCGGCGCCTGCGGATTTGAGCAGCGGCAGATAGCGGCCGAACTGGATGACATCGCCGAGACCGTCCTCTTGCCAAACGAGCAGCGATCGGCCCTCCAGCGATTCGCCCTGCCATTGCGGCAGCGGGATCGTCGCTTTCGTTCTGCAATGGATGAAACGCGGTAACACATAACGCGATTCGAACAGGCGCCATCCTTCCTCGTACCGGCCAAGGCTCAGCAGCAACGTTCCGAGCCCAAACTGCGCGTCGTAATAGTCGGGTTTGAGCTCGAGCGCGCGGCGGTAATACGGCTCCGCATCGTGCGGGCGATCGAGCGCGCGCAGCGCCGTGGCGAGGTTGTAATGGCTCGGCGCCGCGTTGGGGTTGAGCAAGAGCGCCTGCTGGTACGCCTGCGCCGCTTCCTGGGCACGGCCGGACTGTTGCAGGGCATTGCCGAGGTTATTGTAGGCGGCGACGGCGCCGGGCCGCAGTTTCAAGGTTTCTCGATAGGCCGCTTCGGCTTCGGCGAACCGCGCGGTTTTCTCCAGTACGATGCCCAAGTTGAAGTGCGCGTCGGCATAGTCGGCGCGCTGCGCGATCGCTGCGCGCAGCTTGGCCTCGGCTTCAGGAAGGCGGCCGAGCTCGAGCAGCACACCAGCAAGATCGACTTGCGCCTCGACGTAGTCCGGCCGAATCGTCACAGCAAGATGCGATGCCAGCGCGGCCTCGGGCAGGCGCTGCTGAGCATGCAATGCGCGACCGAGATTGCCGAGCGCGTCGGCATCTTGTGCATGCAGCGTCAACGCTTGTTTGTAGGCGTGCTCGGCGTCGGCGAAACGGCACTGCTGCATCAGCAAGTTGCCCAAGCGCTTATGCACTTCGGGGTGCGCCGGGCGCAAGGCGAGCGAGGCGCGGTAAGCCGCTTCGGCCTCGGGCAGTTGGCCCTGCTCGTGCAGGAGCAGCCCCAGCGCGAACTGAGCGGCAGGATCGTCGCCGTGCGTTGCGAGCAGTGCGCGCAAGATATCGGCGGCCTCCTGAAAACGGCTGGCCGCAATCAATTGCCGGGCGAGCGCGAGGGCGACCTGCGGCGCCGTGTCGGCGGGACACGCGCCTAGCCAGGCCGCGCGTGTCATGCTGAAAACGTGGACGTCATGGGCTGTCGTGCCGTCGTGATGGTGTCCTGTCAGCACGCGCTCGTGCTCGAAGCCGAGCTTGCGGTGAAAACGCAGCGATGCTTCGTTCGATGCCAGCACTTCGCCGATGAGTCTTGCCAGCGCGAGTTGGCCGAACGCTTGCGCCAGTGCAAGCCGGCCGAGCCGGGCTCCACTGCCTTTGGGTGCACCCGGGCGCACGTAAAATCCCCAGTGGGCCTCGTGAGTCGCGGCATCGATACGCGTCAGATTGACGACGCCCATCGGTTCGCCATCGGCTTCGAAGATCCATGTGCAGCGCGACGCGTCGTGCTGGAGGCGTTCGAACCAAGCAAGATGTTCGGCTTGCGAGATCTCGCGGCTCGTGTACATGAAAGCTCGCACTTGCGGCGCGTTGCGCCATTCGAGCACCTGAGCCAGGTCGGCTTCGCTGATCGGGCGCAAACGGTCGCCATCGCCTTCCGACAGTCGCTCGCTCATAGCGGCTCCCGCGACCCGAGCAGGCGTTGAACGACGCGCTCCACGCCGCGGCCATCTACCGCCTCCATGATGCGTCGGCGGCGAGCGCCCGCGGCCGGTGAGGCCGGGTCTAATACGCGCAGTGCCCGCCGATAGGTGCGGGGTGTGGTGTCATCGGCGTCGCCAAGGCAATCCACCCAGCCTTGCGCGCCGAGATATCGAGCGATGGCTCGCTGATTGTCGGCGACGGAGACGATCGACGCGTCGAGCCCCAGGCAAAAGCGCTCCCAGTTGCTGGTTCCCGAGGCGCCGAATGCGTGATCCGCAGCCGCCATCAGCTCGGCCATGGCGGCGACATACCCATGCACGCTCACGCCGGGCAGCACGCGTTGCTCGTGGACCGCCCGGCGGGGGTGATTCGGGCCGATGACCACGTCGGCCGCGAAGCGTTGGGCGTCATCATCTGTCCACGCGTCTAGAAATTTCCCGGTTTCGTCGGTCGCATCGACGCCGCCGAAAAACACCAGCAGGCGCGCTCGATCACCGCGGGCGGCCGCCCCGAGACGCCGCCGTTGCGCCGTCTCGCGCAGCGCGGCGAACTCCGGGCGCAACAGCGCATAGGAGCTGCCGAGCAGACGCTCGCAGCGATGAGGCGTGCGAGCGGCGTAACGTTGCTGTGCGTCTGCGACGAGATTCTGGTCCAGCAGGAGATCGGCGTCGTGGTCCCGGTCGGCCAGATCGTCGATCACGAACAGCCGGCTTGCACATTCGCGTAAGGGCGTTTGCCAACGCGCATCGAGCGCATAGTGATCGACCACGAGCCAATCGACGCCCCCAAACGACTTCAGCGCGCGTGCGGTGTCGTTCGAATCGGTTGCCCAGTCGCAGCCGAGCCAGGCGGCGTGGGGTGGCTCGCCGCCGGCTGCAGCGGGGCCGCTCGCAGGCTGGGTCGCCGGCCCGAGCGAATGGACGCGATAGCCCCGCGCCTCGATCAACGCATCGAGGTTGCCTGGATGCGCGCGGGTCACGAAACGAACGTCCGCCCCTTGGGCGCGCAGCCCATCCGCGAGCGTCAAGCAACGCATGATGTGGCCGCTGCCGCACGCGATCGAAGCGTCCGCGCGAATGGCGATCCGGCCGCGGCCATGAATCGATGTGGGGGCGTAAGTCAAGGTGGATCCGTTCGTACGAGTCGCCGGCGCGATGGCGGATGGCCGAAATTTAGCACTGCGCACGTGGCGTCAATCCGCAAAAAAGAACCCCGATCATGGGGTTAATCGCCCGATCTCGCCGCCGGGCGGGGCTGACGGGGGCATCCGGCCCCGCAGCAGGGGCGTCAGTCCGTTGATTAGAAGGTCAAAACGCCCTCAAATCGGGGCTAAGGAGCTTGCCCGTCGTCACTAATATACGAATCCATCGGAAAGCGCATCGGTCGCCAATTGGCGAAACGCGGGCGCCTATCCCGGCTGGCCGCATCCGCGGCGGGCGATGTGGGCTAGAAGGATCGGGCAATGTTCGACGACAAATCGATACTCATTACAGGCGGAACGGGATCGTTCGGCCAAAAGTTCATCAAAGCGCTGCTTGCCAAGTGGAAGCCGGCGCGCGTCGTCGTATTCTCGCGCGACGAACTGAAGCAGTTCGAGATGCAGCAGACGTTCAACGCGCCATGCATGCGGTACTTCATCGGCGACGTGCGCGACGCCGAGCGCATGAAGCAAGCGATGCGCGGAATCGACTACGTCGTGCACGCCGCCGCGCTCAAGCAAGTGCCGGCCGCCGAATACAACCCGACCGAATGCATTCGCACCAACGTCAACGGCGCTGAGAACGTCATCAACGCAGCGATCGAAAACGGCGTGGAGAAAGTCATCGCGCTCTCGACCGACAAGGCCGCGAGCCCGGTGAACCTGTATGGCGCGACCAAACTTTTGTCGGACAAGCTGTTCGTCGCGGCCAACAACCTCGTCGGCAAGCACAAGACCCGCTTCGCGGTCGTGCGCTACGGCAATGTGGTCGGGTCGCGCGGATCGGTCGTGCCGTATTTCCGCAAGCTGATGGCCGAGGGCGCCCAAAGCCTGCCGATCACGGATGAGCGCATGACGCGCTTTTGGCTCACGCTCGAGCAAGGCGTCGATTTCGTCATGAAGAGCTTCGAGCGCATGCAAGGCGGGGAGTTGTTCGTGCCGAAGATCCCGTCGGTGCGCATCGTCGATCTCGCGCGTGCGATGGCGCCCGAATTGCCGCAGCACATCATCGGCATTCGTCCCGGCGAAAAGCTCCATGAAATGATGATCACGCGCGACGACAGCATCAATACCATTGTCTTCGACGATCACTACGTCATTACGCCCTCGGTGCGCTTCGTCGTGCAAAGCGATTACGCCATGAATGGCCGAGGCGAAGTGGGCAAGCGCGCGGAAGAGGGCTTCAAGTACACGTCCGACAACAACGGGCACTTTTTGACGATCGACGAATTGCGCGCGCTCGATAAGCAAACGGTATGAGCGCGACGACGATTCCCTACGGGCGTCAATCGATCGACGAATCCGATCTGGCCGCGGTCGCCCGCGTGCTCGCGTCGGATTGGCTGACGCAAGGGCCCGCGATCCCGGCCTTCGAGGCCGTGCTGGCGCAGCGCGCCCAGGCCAAGCACGCGGTGGCGGTTTCCAATGCAACGGCCGCGCTGCACATCGCGTGCCTCGCGGCGGGCCTCGGCCCCGGCGACCGGCTCTGGACGACGCCGAACACGTTCGTGGCGTCGGCCAATTGCGCGCGTTACTGCGGTGCCGACGTCGACTTCGTCGACATCGATCCTCATACCTGGTGCCTCGATGCGATGGCGCTCGAGCGCAAGCTCGCCCACGCGGAACGTGCGGGGGCGCTGCCCAAGGTGGTCGTGCCCGTCGCGTTCGCGGGCCGCAGTGCCGATATGCGCGCGATCAAGCGGCTGGCGGAGCGCTACGGGTTCATCGTCATCGAAGACGCTTCGCATGCGGTCGGTGCGACTTATGAAGGCCGCCCTGTCGGCTGCGGCGATTTCGCTGACATGACCGTTTTCAGCTTCCATCCGGTCAAGATCGTGACGACCGGGGAGGGCGGTGCAGTCCTTACGAACGACGATGCGCTGCACGCGCGGCTGTCGAGCTTGCGCAGCCACGGCATCACGCGCGATCCCGGGAAGATGGAAGGCGAAAGCGACGGCCCGTGGTACTACGAGATGCTCGAGCTGGGCTTCAACTACCGCATGACCGATATGCAGGCTGCGCTCGGCGTGTCTCAGCTCGCGCGGCTCGACGCGTTTCTCGCGCGCCGCCGGGCGCTCGTTCGGCGGTATGCGACCTTGCTCGACGGCCTGCCGCTCGTGCTGCCGCAAAGCGACGCGCTCGACGATTCGGCCTGGCATTTGTACGTCGTACGTCTGCGGCTCGATGCGATGGCGGTCACACATCGCCAAGTGTTCGAGCGCCTGCGGCAAGCGGGCATCGGCGTGAACCTGCATTACATCCCCGTACACCTGCATCCGTACTATCGCCGCCTCGGCTTTACGCCAGGCCAGTTTCCCGAAGCGGAGCAGTATTACCGGGAGGCCATCAGTCTGCCGATGTACGCGGGGCTGACCGACGAAGCGCAGTCGGTCGTCGCGGACGAACTCAGGAAGGCAATCAGATGAGAACCGTGGCGATCATTCCCGCGCGTGGCGGCAGCAAGCGGATTGCGCGCAAGAATATCCGGCCGTTCCACGGCTTGCCGATCATGGCTTATTCGATCCGCACGGCGCTTGCCTCTGGCCTCTTCGATCGCGTGATCGTGACGACCGACGATGAAGAGATCGCTCGCATCGCGCGGCAGCATGGCGCCGAGACGCCCTTCATGCGGCCACAGGCGCTGTCGGACGATCATGCCGGCACGATGGAAGTCGTGCAGCATGCGCTGACTGAGCTCGACAAGCTGGACGAAGACGCTACGTTTGCTTGCTGTATTTATGCCACCGCGCCCTTTCTGCAGGCGCGCTATCTGCGCGAGGGCCTGCAACTGCTAGAGGCGCATACGCACAAGTCGTTCGCGTTTTCGGTGACGACGTTCGACTTCCCCGTGCAGCGCGCGTTGCGCGTGACGGCCGACGGTGCGCTCGATGCGATGTATCCCGAGTATCGCCTCGTGCGGTCGCAGGATCTCGATACGGCATGGCACGATGCGGGCCAGTTCTACTGGGGGCGCACGGAGGCCTGGCAGCGCGGCGACACGCTGTTCTCGCCGGCATCGCTGCCGGTCGCTCTGCCACGGCACTTCGTTCAAGACATCGACACGCCCGAAGACTGGCAGCGTGCCGAATGGATCTACGCGGCGCTGCAGGCGAAAGGCGAGCTCGCCGCGTGATGGCGCCGCTCGATCGCCATGACGCGCTACGCCCGATATTGGTAAGGAGACGCTCGATGAGCGCATTCAAGATTGCGGACCGGCCGATCGGCCGCGACCACCCGCCGTTCGTGATCGCCGAGATGTCGGGCAATCACAATCAATCGCTCGAGCGCGCGCTCGAGATCGTCGATGCGGCGGCAGCCACCGGTGCGCACGCGCTCAAGCTGCAGACGTACACCCCCGACACGATGACGCTCGATCTCGACGAGGGCGAGTTCCATATCGACGATCCGGCCAGTTTGTGGTCCGGCACTTCGCTCTACAAGCTCTACGAACAGGCGCACACACCATGGGAGTGGCACGCGCCGATTTTCGAGCGCGCGCGCAAGCACGGCATGCTGTGTTTTTCGACGCCGTTCGATGAAACGGCCGTCGACTTCCTGGAAGGGCTGGGCGTGCCCGCCTACAAGATCGCGAGCTTCGAGAACACCGATTTGCCGTTGATTCGGCGTGTGGCGGCCACCGGCAAGCCCTTGATCATTTCGTCGGGCATGGCGACCGTCGCCGAGCTCGACGAAGCCGTGCGCGCCGCACGCGCAGCGGGCTGCGAGCAGATCGTGCTGCTCAAGTGCACGAGCTCGTACCCGGCATCGCCCGAAAACAGCAACGTCAATACGATCGCGCACATGCGCGAGCTGTTCGACTGCGAGGTCGGGCTGTCCGACCACACGATGGGCGTCGGCGCGGCCGTAGCCGCGGTCGCGCTCGGCGCGAGCCTGATCGAGAAGCACTTCACGCTGCGGCGAGCGGACGGGGGCGTCGACTCGGCGTTCTCGCTCGAGCCCGCCGAAATGAAGACATTGGTCGTCGAGACTGAGCGTGCCTGGCAATCGCTGGGCCGCGTCACCTACGGCCCGACGCGGCAAGAACATGCGTCGTCGGTGTTCCGGCGCTCGCTCTACATCGTCCGCGACGTCGAGGCTGGCGAGACGCTCAATGCGGAAAACGTGCGCGCGATTCGGCCGGGGCACGGCCTGTCGCCGAAGTATCTGAACGTCGTGCTTGGGACGAAGGTCCGCCAGAGCCTCAAGCGAGGCACCCCTCTTTCCTGGGAAGCACTGAAATGAACGATCGGCTGGAACACCCCACCGAAGAAGGCTTGTCGGACCTCATCCGCTGGAAGACCGACGCCTGGCAGGACCCTCACATGGTCAGCTGGTACTCGGGCCGCATGGTGGTCAGTGAATCGACCAATAGCCTCAAGAACGCCCTCGAAGTCGGCGCGATTCGCCGTTTCGCAAGCGGGCGCGACGTCGTCGATATCGGCGTCGGCACGGGCCGTGCGGCGCTGCCGCTCGTGGCCGACGGCTATCGCGTGACGGGCATCGACAGCTCGCAGGCGATGCTCGACGAAACGCGCCGGCTGGCCGCCGGTGCGCCGATCGCGCTGAAGGTCGGCGATCTCGCCGCGCTGCCGTGCGAGGACAACGCGTTCGACTGCGCCGTCGCGCTGAACGTGCTCGTCCACTTTCCGAACTGGCGCGAATCGCTGCTCGAATGGAAGCGCGTCGTTCGCGCCGGCGGCCGCATGGTCTTCGATATCCATTCGCTCGATCACGTCCACGCCGCGTACGGCTCCGACGAGTCGCGCTGGCCGGCGGCGCTCGAGCGCACGCAAACGAAGGGCGACTTCACGCATTACATGTCGCGCGTCAGCGTCGACGAGCTCGTCGAGTTCGCGAACGGCGCGGGCCTCACCATCGTCGCGGCCGAGCCTTACGGTGCCTTTTTGGGCGGCGGCAACGTCAATTGGCTGTCCTACGCCGAACTCGATGCCACTCATCGCTGGAAGCGCTTGTTGTCATGGTTCGCTCGCGACCAGGCGCTGTTCGACCTCGGCAACTTCCTCGAAGACGCGATCGTTCGGCATTTGACGCCGCGTGTGACGGGCCGCATGTTCGTCGTGCTCGACAATCGCCCCGACCGCGAGGCCAATGCGCGGTTCGCGGCGTCGGTCGCGGCGCGCGACGCCGCCATCGATCGGCGCGATTTCGCGGCCTTGCTGCCATGGCTTCCGCACACGCGCGAGCAGTACGCGGCACGGATCGAATCGCTGCTCAAGCCGCTGCGCAACCGGCGCTTCTTCTTCGGGCTCTTCAAGACGCTCATGACGCGCATGCCCGGTTTCGACTTGCGCGGCGTGGTCGCGGACGAGGTGCTGGAACAGTACATCGCGTGGCTCGAGCATGAGCAGATCGATGAGCGTGCCACCCGGATCGCCCGGGGTTGGGCCGAGGGTGCGCCGTTCCGGATCAAAGACGGGATCGACGTCACCATTGGCGCGGAATACGACCTCGTCAAGGCATTGTTGCAAAATCATTTCGGCATTTTCGATGGAGGTCGGCAATGACACAGAAGGCCATTGTCAGCCTGTTGTGGGGCTCGCAGTACGAAGCACTGCGCCAGTTTCTGGCGACGCACGAGCCGATGGCCGTGCTCGTCTCCGCGAGGGCCACGAGCCCGCAGATGCGCAGCGTGATCGAGAGCACCGGCAGCACCGTCGTTCATCTCGAGGATCTGCTCGATGCCGAAGGCGTGAGGCGTTTCGAAACCGAAACGATTCAACTGCAGACGCAGTTCGCGCAGTATCTCGACACGCTGGCGGTCGAAGAGCGCGCGATCGGGCGCGAGTCGGGACTGATCTCGAGTGCCGTCGCCGATACGCTCGCGGCCACGCTGCCGGCTACGGCCGCGTTGCTCGATTGCCTGCAGCGTGCCGCGAGCCGGTTCGACGTCACGTTGCTCGTCACGAGCGAAGACATGACCGGCAACGGCAAGATCGCAACGGCCTGGGCCAAATCGCGCGGCATCCCTACGCTGCACGTCGCCCACGGCATCGCGCTCGTCGATCCGTACACCGTGCACGATCAACTGATTGCCGACAAACTCGCCGTGTACGGCCGGCGCGGCATGGAGGGGTATCTCGATCTGGGCTACCCCGAAGAACGCTTCGTCGTGACGGGCAATCCCGCGTGGGACGTCTACGCGCAATTGCGCAACGACAAGGCAGGGTGCCGCCGGCAGCTCGACGCCAAGTACGGCTTCAAGGCCGGCGTGCCGCTGATCGTGTTCGGCACGACCTGGGCCGCCAATTTCAGTGCGCATTGCAACGAGAACGTCTACGCCGATTCCGTCACGGTCTTCATCGCGAGCTGCGAGGCGCTGCGCGCATGCGGTATCCGCTTCAACGCCGTCATCAAGGACCGGCCGTCCAATCGCGCGTTCGGCGAGCGGCGTTGCGCCGAGCTCTTGAGCGAGCTCGGGGCGTCGGGCGACGATTACTTCTACTGCACCGACGATACGCAGTTTTTCGCGGCCGGGGCCGATCTGCTCGTGGCGGTGGATTCGAACTATCTCGTCGAGGGGATGCTCGCCGGCACGCCGGTGATCAACCTCATGAACGAGAGCGGCATGATCATGGGGCCGTGCTTCGAATCGGAAACCGGCATTTTGGAGGTCGAGGCGCAGGACTTGGCCGGCAACATGCGGTTGCTTTTGACGGACGGCAACGCGCGCAGCGCGGTGCTCGCCATGGCCGCCAAGCGGGTCGCGCACTACAACGAGACCGTGGACGGATCGGCCGGCGCGCGCGTGGCGGCTGAAATGGCATCGATGGCCAAGGCGCAGCCTGCGCGCAAGGCCCGCTATGTTTGGCAGGAATATCTCGACGCGGAATCGAGGGCCGTCGACCAGCTCTACCACACGGTTGGGCGGAGCGATCTCGCGCAGATGTTCACCAATGCCCCTTCGCTCATTCTCGATATCGGCTGTGCGACGGGCAGCAATGCCGCACTGGTCAAAGCGCGCTTTCCCGGAAGCCGCGCGTGGGGCATCGAGATGAACCGCGACGCAGCCGCGCTCGCGCAGCAAAAGCTCGATCGCGTATTGCACGGGCGCTTCGAGGATTTCGACCTGCGCAAGGAAGGCATGGCGCACGGCACGCTCGACGCGGTGCTGCTGGCCGACGTGCTGGAGCATATGTACAACCCGTGGGACGTCATGGTGAAGCTGCGCCCGTACGTGTCGCCGACGGGGCAACTCGTGCTCAGCATCCCGAACGTGCGCAACCTGTGGCTCATGGACGAACTGAGCAAGGGCAACTGGACCTACGAGAGCTCGGGCTTGCTCGACATCACGCACATCCGGTTCTTCACGCGCAAGGAGATGGTCAAGTTCGTCGAGGAGACCGGCTATCGGGTGGTTCAGGCGCGCTATTCGATCGATGGGCGGCTCGCGTCGCTATGGCAGCAGCATCAAGGCAGCGCCGGCCCCTTCAATATCGACTTGGAGCGAATGACGCTCAAGAACGTGACGCGCGACGAGCTCGTCGAACTCTGCTCCGTGCAGTACTACCTGCTGCTCGAAAAAGCGCCCGGGCACGCCTAGCGCCAGATCGCACGGCCACAGGCTCGAGGCGGCCGGTTGCGGCTGCTCTCGAGCATCGTCATTTCAACGAAATCCTTGTTTCATGGCTACCGTCAGCATTCTGATTCCCGCGCGTAGCGGCGAATACCTGGGGCGTGCGCTGGTCAGCGCCCAGCGTCAAAGCTTCCGCGACATCGAGATCGTGGTGGGCGACGACACGCCCGACGGCGCGTTGGCACCGCTCGTGAACGGGCAGGGCGATGCGCGCATCCGCTATGTCCACCTCGGCTTCAACGATCGCGTGCGCACGGCGCAAGCGCTGTGGTCGCACGCGCGTGGGCGGTACGTCAAGTGGCTGGCCGAAGCGGACGTGCTGATGCCGGAATCGGTGGGCGTGCTCGCCGAAGCGTTGCGGCTGCATCCGGAATCGGCGCTGGCGTTTCATGGGCGCGTGCTCATCGACGAGCACGAGACCATCGTCCATACGCCCCCGCCGCTGTTGCAAGTGGGCGAGCGCGCGCTGATCGGCCGCGATTTGCTGGTGCGGGACATGGTGGCCCAGCTCCAGAATTTCGTCGGCGAAATGAGCAACGTCATGATCGATCGCCAGCGGGCGAACGAAGCGGACTTGTTCACTTACCGTTCGATCAGGCTCGATTTCTTGACCGACGTGGCCACCTTCCTGAACCTCGCGGCACGCGGCCCCTTGGTTGCCGTTGGCGGCTACTGGAGCATGCTGCGGCTGCGTCCCGAGCGCAAGCAGATCGCGCCCGAAACGACGCCGACCTACAGCGCGGGTCTGTACGAATGGGAATTGCTCGTGCGCGGGGAAGCCTCGAGCGGCGCGCTGAGCGGCGGCGTACTCGCCGCGGCGGCGCAGCGGTTGTCGCAGTATTACGCGTCCTGCGCGGATCGGCTGCCGGAAATCGCGCGGCTGCGCGCCAATCACGGGGAACTGTCGACGCGCGCGGCGCACGAGCTGTTCGACAGCGAACGGTTCCAATCGGACCTTGCGCAGGCCCGCGGCGCCGTCGCTGCACGCGTGGCTCAAGCCGAGGGCGCGCCGGCGCACGGTGCGCAAACGGCGGCCTCGCCGGCAGCGCCGGCCGCAAACGTCGCGTCTGCGACTGCTGCGACGGCTGCGGTGCCTGCTGCGTTCGCAGCCCACCCGACATCTGCAGCAGCGGTGGCATCAACAACTCCCGCAACTCCCGCAACTCCCGCAGCTCCGGCCTTGCGCTCTCCCACCGCACCATCGGCCGACGTTCCCATTCGGCTCGTCTGCGCCACGCGCTGCTCGCAAGCGAATTTCATGCGCGAGACGGCGCTCGGCCGATCGCTGGCCGTGCAGCGCCAAGCGCACACGCCGGAATTGCTGCTGTTCGAAAACAACTCGACGGGGCTCGCGACGCTGTACAACGCGGCGATCGAGCAGGCCGCCTCGAGCCCGGCGATTCTCGTGTTCGTGCACGACGACGTATCGCTTCAAGACATCTTCTGGACCGAACGCGTTCGCGAGGCGCTCGCGCAGTTCGACGTCGTCGGCCTGGCAGGCAACCGCCGCCGCTTGCCGTGGCAACCGGCTTGGGCGTTCGCGACGCCGGACTTCACGTGGGACAGCCGCGAGTACCTGAGCGGTTCGGTCGCTCACGGCAAGGCGTTTCCCTGTGACGTCTCGTACTTCGGCCCGTCCGGCGTCGAGTGCAAGCTGCTGGACGGCCTGATGTTGATCGCCGACAGCCGCCGGCTCATCGAATCCGGCGTGCGTTTCGACGAGCAGTTCGAGTTCCATCTCTACGACATGGACTTTTGCCGGCAGGCCGAACTGAAAGGCTTGCGCATGGGCACCTGGCCGATCAGTGTCGTGCACGAGAGCGGCGGCGCGTTCAATACGCCGTGCTGGCGTGCAGCCTATGACTGCTACCTGCGCAAGTATGGCCAGTGAGCCTGTACCGGGCATGGGGCGGCCGTTCATCGACGCAGCCGAGGCACGGCCGGCGGGCAGCGCCGGCGCGATGACGCCGGTTGCATCGTCGGCGGCCGTGCAACCGGCGCCCGGCATCGTGCGATTCATCACGCCGCCGGTGATCGCGCCGCGCGTGCCGCCGGTGCAGGCGCAGACGCAGGCGCCCACGGCCATGCCCGCGCCATTCAACGCCCCGGCTTTGTCTTCGCCGCCATCGGCCCCGCCCGTGCAGGCACCCCCGATCGAATCGGGCCTAGCCTTACAGCAGGCCGGGCACTTCGCCGAAGCCGCGCGCGTCTATCGGCAAATCCTCGCCGTAAATCCGAATCACGCCGACGCGTTGCACTTGCTCGGTCTCGTTGCCTTTCACGACGGTGACTACGCGCAAGCGACCGAATGGATCATGCGCGCGCTGAGCCAGCGCGAGAGCGAAATCTTTTACGGCAATCTCGGCAATGCATTATTGGCGCGGGGCATGCGCGCGGCGGGGATCGAGAGCTTCCGTCAGGCGATCGCGCTCAAGCATGACTATGTGCCCGCGCACAACAACCTCGGCAATTTGCTGCGAGACCAGGGGCAGTTCGCCGAAGCGGTGGCGTGCTTCGAGACGGTGATTCAACTGAAGCCCGACTACGCGGAGGCGCATAACAACCTAGCCAACGCGCTCGTCGATCTCGGCGAGCTCGAGGCCGCCATCGATGCCTATCGCCGCGCGATCGCACTGCGTCCGGACTTGCTCGAGGCGCGCAGCAATCTGCTGTTCATTCTGAGCTATCGCGAGGGCCAAAGCAAAGCGGAGTATCTCGCCGAAGCGGCTTCGTTCGGCGAAGCGGCGAGCGCGCAGGCAAAGCCTTGCACGAACTGGCTCGCGCCGTTATCGCCGGTGCGCACGGGGCCGCTGCGCGTCGGCTTCGTTTCTGGCGACTTGAAGGTGCATCCGACCGGCCATTTTCTCGAAAGCATGCTCGAGCACGTCGACCGGCGGCGCATCGAGCTCGTGGCGTATCCCACGCGGCGCGCCGAGGACGAACTGACCGCGCGCATCAAGCCGCGCTTCGCGGCATGGACGTGCCTCGCGTCGCTGAGCGACGAGCAAGCCGCACGCCGCATCCGCGACGATCGGATCGACCTGCTCGTCGATTTGTCGGGCCATATGAACTGGAACCGGCTGCCGCTCTTCGCGTGGCGCCCGGCTCCGGTGCAAGCGAGCTGGCTCGGCTATTTCGCGAGCACGGGCATGCGGGAGATCGACTATGTGCTCGGCGATCCGCATGTCCTGCCGCAAGATGCGCAAGCACAGTTCACGGAAACGTTGTGGCGCCTGCCGGACAGCTACCTGTGCTTCACGCCGCCGGCCGAGCGCGTGCCGGTGGCGCGGCCGCCGATGGCCGCGAACGGCCATGTGACCTTCGGCTGCTTCAACCATCTCATGAAGATGAACGACGGCGTCGTCGCGGTATGGGCGCGCATATTGCGCGCCGTGCCGAATGCGAGGCTGTTTCTCAAGGCCAAGCAGCTCGACGACGCGTCAGCGCGCGAGGCAACGCTGGCTCGCTTCGCCGCGCACGGTATCGAAGCGCATCGGCTGATCCTCGAAGGCCGCTCGCCGCGAGCTCAATACTTCGAAGCCTATGGACGCGTCGATATCGCGTTGAGCCCGTTCCCCTACCCGGGCGGCACGACGAGCGCGGAGGGGTTGTGGATGGGCGTGCCGGCGCTATGCTTGCGCGGCGATCGCTTCTTGTCGAACATCTGCGCGAGCATGCTGCACTCGGCTGGTCTCGCCGATTGGATCGCCGCCGATCAAGACGACTACGTGGCCAAAGCGATTGCGTTTGCGGCCGATGCGCCGAGGCTCGCCGCACTGCGTGCCGGCTTGCGCGAATCCGTGCTTGCATCGCCGCTCTGCGATGCGCCCCGCTTCGCACGCAACCTCGAAGCGGCGTTCGAAGGCATGTGGCGCGACGCACTCGAGCGCCGCCGTCTTGCCCCGCAGCCGACGACGACATGAAGAAGGGCGCGGCGCCCATTCTCAACGAACGGATCGAAGATGCAAGACACCGCCCAACTGCTCGAGATGGCCTTGGCGCACCACCAGGCCGGGCGCCTGGCGGACGCAAAGGCGCTCTATGCGCGCATTCTCGAGCGCCAGCCGAAGCACGCCGACGCGCTGCACTTCATGGGGCTGCTCGCGTGCCAGATCGGGCAAAGCGAAGCGGGCATCGCGCTGATGCGAGAATCGATCGGCGTGCACGCGAGCCCCATCTACTACAACAACCTCGGCAATGCGCTGCGCACGGCCGATCGGCTCTCGGATGCCGTCCACGCCTATCGCCGGGCCGTCGAGCTCGAGCCCCAGTATGCCGATGCGCACAACAACCTCGGCAACGCATTGCGCGAAAGCGGCGATGCCGCTAGCGCGCTGACGAGCTGCGCACGCGCGATCGAGTTGCGGCCCGGCTCCGCCGAGGCCTACAACAATCTCGCCAATGCATTGAAGGATCTCGGCGAACTCGACGCCGCCATCTTGGCCTACGGTAAAGCGATCGGCCTGAATGCCTCTTTTGCCGAGGCGCATTTGAATCTCGGCGTGGCGCTGCAGACGAAGGGGCACAGCGAGGCGGCGCTCGAATGCCTGCGCGAAAGCGTGCGGCTCGCGCCGCAGCTGGCCGCCGCGCACGAGAAGCTCGCCGGCGTGCTCATGCACCGAGGCGACATCGCAGCGGCGATCGACGCGCATCGGCGCGTCGTCGATCTTACGCCCGAATCGGCGCAGGCGCACAACACGCTGGGCAACGTGCTGAACGGCGCGGCGCGCGTGCCCGAAGCCGTGCCATGCTACGAGCGTGCGATCGAACTCGATCCGGAGTTCGCCGACGCGTATCACAATCTGGCGAATGCCCTGCGGCGCCTCGGTGCGCCCGAGCGCGCGCTCGGCTATGCGCGTCGAGCGATTGCGCTGCGCGGCGGCGATACGCCCTCGTTTCACAACAACCTGGGCACGATCCTGGCCGATCTCGGCGAGCCCGATGCCGCGCTCGTCTGCTATCGCGAAGCGCTCGCGCTGAACCCCGATTTCGGCGAATCGCACACCTGCGTGCTGTTCGGGCAATCCTACGTGTCGGATTGGTCGGCGCAAACGCATCTGGCCGATGCCCGCTACTTCGGCGAAAGGATGCGCGCACGCGCGAAGCCCTATACCCATTGGCCCGCATCGGCCGATGCGGCGCACGGACAGCGCCCGTTGCGAGTGGGCTTCGTCTCCGCCGATTTGCGTAAGCATCCGGTCGGCTACTTCTTTGAATCCGTCCTCGCGCAAATCGATCGCGCGCGCATCGAGCCGATCGCCTATTCGAATGCGCTGCACAGCGATGAATTGACGGCGCGCATCAAGCCACGCTTCGCGCTATGGCGGCATGTGGTGGAGATGGACGACGCCGCGCTCGCGCAGCGGATTCACGACGATCGCATCGACGTCCTCATCGATCTGTCGGGCCATACGGGCCGCAACCGCCTGCCCATGTTCGCGTGGCGGCCGGCGCCCGTGCAGGTGAGCTGGCTCGGTTATTTCGCGACGACGGGCCTGACCGAAATCGACTATCTGCTGGCCGATGCGCACGTCGTGCCGCCGGGCGAGGAAGGGCAATACACGGAGCGCATCTGGCGCTTGCCGGACAGCTACCTGTGCTTCACGCTGCCGACGGAGCCCGTGGCCGTCGCGCCGCTGCCCGCGCTGGCGAACGGTTCGTTCACGTTCGGCTGCTTGAACAACCATAAGAAGCTGAACGACGGCGTGATCGCCGCATGGTCGCGCATCTTGCACGGTGCGCCGCACGCGCGTTTGCTGCTCAAGAACCACCAGCTCGGCGAGCCGGCGATCGCGCGGGAGACGCTCGCGCGTTTTTCCGTGCACGGCATCGACGAAACGCGCTTGCTGCTCGAGGGGCCCTCGTCGCGCGAGCAATATTTCGCGACTTACCATCGCGTGGATCTCGCGCTCGACCCGTTCCCTTACCCGGGCGGCACGACGAGTGTGGAAGGGCTTTGGATGGGCGTGCCCGTGCTGACCCGCCGCGGCGAGCGCTTCGTGTCGCATCTCGGCGAAATGGTGCTGAAGACGGTGGGCCTGTCCGATTGGATCGCGGCCGATACCGACGACTACGTCGCGCGTGCGGTGGCCGCGGCGGCCGATCCGGCACCGCTCGCCGCGCTTCGCGCCGGGCTGCGCGCGCGCGTCGAACGTTCGCCGCTTGCCGACGCGCCGCGCTTCACCGCTCATTGGATGGCCGCGATCGAGCAAATGTGGCAAACGAAACTGAAGGAGATCGGGCAATGACGACGGCAATCGACCGGGGCGCCGCGGCGCTCGTCGAGCAGGGGCTCGCGCATCACCGCGGCGGCCGCCTGCAAGACGCGCGCTCGCGCTACGAAGCGGCCCTCGCGCGCATGCCGCGCCACGCCGACGCCTGGCATCTGCTCGGCGTCGTTGCGATGCAGGAGCAGCGTTATGCGGATGCACTCGATCAGATCAGCCGGGCCATCGAGATCAGCCCGCAGCCTTCGTACTACGACAATCTCGGTTGCGCGCTGCGCAACTGGGGCAAGCTCGAGGCGGCCGTGGAGTGCCACGAACAGGCTTTGGCGCTCGACCCGAAGCATTTCCGCGCGCACAACAACCTCGGCATGCTTTTGCTGCAGATGCGTTTGCCGGCCGCCGCGGCTGCGAGCTTTCGCAAGGCGGTGGAGATCAATCCTCAATTTGCCGAAGCGCACAGCAATCTGGGCAACGTGCTGCGTGAGCTCGGGGAAGCCGAGGCGGCGGAGGCCCATTGCCGCAAGGCGATCGCGCTGCATCCGGCATTCGGCGAGGCGCACAACAATCTCGGGAATGCCTTGAAGACGCAGCGCAGGCTGGCCGAGGCGGCGGCGTGCTATGAGGAGGCGCAGCGATGGTTGCCCGGCGAGCCGCAGATTGCGCTGAATCAGGGCATCGTGCTGCGGGAAACGGGCGAGCACCAGGCGGCGATCGCGGCCTTCCGCCGCGCGCTCGCCATGCGGCCTACGTGGGGCGAGGCGTGGAGCAATCTGCTCTTCACGCTGAGTTTCGCTCAGGACGTCGCCCCGCGCGACTACTTGACCGAGGCGCTCGCATTTGGCCGCATGGCGGAGCATGAGGCGCGGCCGTTCACGAATTGGCTCGTCGACCGCATGCCCGGGGCACCGCTGCGGATCGGCTTCGTCTCGGGCGATTTTCGCACGCATCCCGTCGGCTTTTTCCTCGAAGGCGTGCTTTCGCATCTGGACCCGTCGCGCGTGCAACTCGTCGCCTATTCGACGCGGCAGCATGAAGATGCCTTGACCCTGCGCCTGAAACCGCGTTTCGCCGCGTGGCGCAGCTTGGTGGGATTGAGCGATGAGGCGGCCGCGGCCGCGATCCGCCATGACGGCGTGCATATCCTGTTCGACATGTCGGGGCACACCGATGCGAATCGGCTGCCCGTCTTCGCGTGGAAGCCGGCGCCCGTGCAGGTGAGCTGGATCGGCTATTTCGCGTCGACGGGTTTGTCCGCGATCGACTACGTGCTCGGCGACGAATGGGTGCTGCCGCCCGAAGAAGTGGGGCACTTCGCCGAAAAGCCGTGGCGGCTGCCGCACGGCTATCTTTGCTTCACGCCGCCGGAGCCGGCGGTGCCGATCGACTTCGCCGCATCGAGCGATACGGCGCGTGCACTGACGTTCGGCTGCTTCAGCGATCTTGTAAAAGTGAACGACCGCGTGGTGGCCGTATGGTCGCGCATTTTGCAAGCGGTTCCCGGTTCACGGCTGTTCCTGAAGGCACAGCAACTCGCCGATGAAGCGCAGCGTGCGGCGACGCTCGCGCGTTTCGGCGCGCATGGCGTCGAGGCCGACCGGATCGTGATGGAAGGTCCCTCGCCGCGAGAGGAATATCTGGCGGCGTACAACCGCGTCGACATTTCGCTGAGCCCATTTCCGTACCCGGGCGGCACGACGACGGCAGAAAGCCTTTGGATGGGCGTGCCGGTGCTGTGCCGGCATGGCGATCGCTTCCTCGGGCACCTGTGCGAAAGCGTCGTGCATAGCGTCGAGCTCGGCGATTGGATCGCCGGCGACGATGACGAGTATGTCGCGAAGGCCGTTGCGCAGGCGAGCGACCGGACCGCGCTGGCCGCGCTGCGCGCCGGCTTGCGCGCACGCGTGTTGGCTTCGTCGCTATGCAACCCCGACCGTTTCGCACGGACGCTCGAAACGCAATTCGATGCGATGTGGCGTGCGCATCTGAGCGGCGCCAAGTAGCATCAGCGCGCGTATCAAGTCGAGGTCGAGATCGAGGTCGAGGTCGGCGCTCAGCCGCCCTGGCCTCGCCGCGCCGTGTCCAGGAGCGTACTGCGCACCTGCTCGAAGATCTTCAGGTAGTTCGGGTTGCCGTGCTCGATCGCCGCGGTTTTCAGCGCGTCGAGCACGAGTAGATCGGTCGTGTAGGGACCTGCGATCGAGGGCGACATCGGCAGGCGCAGCGGATCGAAGTGTTTCACGCGCCAGTGCCGCTCGCCGAGCAGCAGCAGCGAGACGACGCGCTCTTGCACGAATACCTTGGCCGGCACGAAGCCGTGGTC
Source organism: Trinickia sp. (assembly GCF_051953955.1). GTDB lineage: Bacteria > Pseudomonadota > Gammaproteobacteria > Burkholderiales > Burkholderiaceae > Trinickia. The sequence continues at coordinate 28,242 of NZ_JBQCIF010000070.1, forward strand.
ATAGGGGACGTTGCTATTGAGCAGATGCGCGAGTGCGCTCGTGCCGGCCTCCGCCACCGCGAACAGCATTTCGTTGACGGCAAGCCAGCGCCGCCAAAACGCAGCCGTGGCCACGAAGTAATTGCAGAAGATGATATGGCGCGAATCCATCACGGCGGCGTGCGGATCGATGCCGGGCGCGACGAACGCAACGGCGTGCTCGAGCACCTGCCAGATATTCGCGTGGTTCGCCGCGGCCTGCGTGAACGTGTTCAAGAACAGCGCGCTTTGATCGAAGAACGGCGAAAACCCGATGACGTCGACGTCGCGCGACACCGTTGCGATGAATTGGTGGACCGCCGCCGAGTCGAGCATCGTCTTCTTGCCGAACCGCGGAGAAAAGAACCCGTAGAGCGTGTTCTCGTCGAGCGCGTGGTTTTGCAGATAGCAGCGGATCGGCCAATATTCGCGCCAGTCGGGCCGCTGGCCGCGATTGTCGAGCGCGATGAAACCGGGATCGAGCTGCTGGCGCGTTTCTTCCGAATAGAAGATCTGATGGATTTCGGCGCGGCGGGGACCCGCCGAAACGCGCGACGGCGCGTGGATCATGAGGGAATCTCGAGCGATGGGGCGCGGCTTGGCCGCGCGCCGTGCGGGACAGCGCGCAGCGTGGCAGTCAGCGCATTTGTCCGGTGGACAGGTACTGGCGCGCCGCCGATACGCGCTGCTGCGCCGCGTTTTGAGTCGCGGCGACGGCGTCGCGCGCGGCGGACGCTTTATCGACGATCGCGGCGTTCATCGCGATGATCTCGCGAATCATCGTGAGGTCGTCGTCCGTCTGCTCGCGCTCGAGCGACATCAAAAGCGGCGAGCGTTCTTCTGCGAGGTCGGCGGCGAACGCGAAGTCGCCGGCGTCGAGCGCGGCAACGAGCGTGCGTGTCAGCTCGTAGGCGCGCGTCAGTGATTCGTTCGACATGGCGGCGAACTCCCTTTCAGTGCCGGTGAATTATGCCTTGTTCAGCGTGCCGGCCGCGCCGTTGCCGCCGAACAGCTGGTTCAGATACGACGTGTTGCTTTGCGTCTGCGACATGATCGTGTTGAGCTGCGTGAACTCGGCTTGATATTGCGACGTCAACGTCGCTTGATAAGCCGACAGGTTCGTCAGCGCGGTCTGCTGTGCCGTCAGATCGGATTGCAGCGTGGCCTCGCGTTGCGCGAACTGGCCCGTCACCGCGGTGGTGTACGAACTGATGAACGCGGTCAGTTGCTCGCCGATCCCGTTGGTGCCGTTGAACGTGTTCGATACCAACGAGGGCGTTGCGGCGAGCGTCGATTGGAGCGTCGAAGACGAGAACGTAACGGTGCCGTCGTCGTTCAGGTCCACGCCGAGCTGCGCAAGGCTGTAGGTGGTGCCGCCCACGACGACGCCGCTCGCCATGATCGACGAGATGCCGTTGACGGCCGAGTTCGTCATGGCGTCGCCGAGCAGCGGGCCGGCCGAGTTGCTCGTCGAGTTGTACGAGGTCAGCGATTTCACCGTCGAGACCCACGAGTTGTAGGCCGTGGCGAAGTTGCCGATGGCGGTGACGATCGACGACGTATTCGTCGCAACGGAAAGCGTCTGCGTCGAGCCGACGGAGGCCGACGTGAGGCTCAGCGTGACGCCCGAGAGCGCGGTCGTGACGTTGTTGCTCGCGCTGACGACCGAGGTGCCGCTGATCGTCAGCTTGGCGTCTTGGCCGGCCGTCACTTGCGTGAAGTTCGCCGTGGCCATGCCGGCGTCGACGGTCGGATCGGCGGAAACCGTCACGGTATTGGCGGCGCCCGTTTGCGTCGACGTCAGCACGAGGTGCTGACCATCCGTGCCGGTGACGACGGAAGCCGTCACGCCGGGGTTGTTCGATGCGCTGTTGATGGCGGAAGCGATGCCCGACAGCGTGTTGTTCGACGCGGTCAGTGCGATCGTCATCGAGCTCGAGCCGACGCTGATGTTCAGGTTGCCCGTGCCGAGCGTGGCATTCGTCGCGTAAGCCTTCGAGGAAATCTGGTTGGCGGTGGCGATTTGCTGCACGCTCACCGAGTACGAACCCGCGGCGGCGCCGGTCGACGTCGTGGCCGTGATGCCCGTGCCGCTCATGGTGGCGGACTGTTGCGTGAAGATGCTGCCGTCGGACAGGCCGGCCAGCGAACTCTGCAAGTTCGTCATCGCCGATTGCAGCGAGCCGAGCGCGGACAACTGCGTGTTGTCGCTCGTTTGCGCCGTGGCGATCGTCGTCGATTGCGCCGCGGTCGCGCCCGTCACGAGCGCGGAGACGAGCGTGTTCACGTCGAGCTGCGAGTTCGTGACGCCGCTCAGAATCGACTGCGCTGCTTGCTGAAGAACTGAACTGGTGCTCATGCCAGGCTCCGTCTGATGCCGCCCAATAAGGAATCCATATGAGGCCGCTCATCGAAAGACCGGCCGACTGCAATGTCACTGCTGCTGCTACTACTACTGCTACGACCTACCGCTATCAATGCGTAACGGGAGGCATGCCTCCCGCTGCGTTCGAATCGTTTTGCCGGGCCCTGCCGAGGCGATGGCTTCGTTGGGGCCCGGCCGCACGGCGAGATCGGATTGCATCTCGCCACGCGCGGCTCGCTCCTATTACTGGAGGAGCTTGAGCACTTGTTGCGGCAGCGAGTTCGCTTGCGCGAGCACCGAGATACCGGCTTGCTGGAGCACTTGCGCCTTCGACAGGTTGGCCGTTTCTTGCGCGAAGTTGGCGTCCATGATCTGCGATTGAGCGGACGACAGGTTCGTCGATTCCGTTTGCGTGTTCGTGATCGCGGCTTGGAACGTGTTCTGCACAGCGCCGAGCGTTGCTTGGAAGTTGTTCACTTGCGACAGTGCTGCGTCGATGGCCGTGATCGCGGCTTGTGCGCCCGACGTCGACGAGATGTCGACACCCGACACGCCCAGACCGCCCGTCGTCCACGCCGTCGTGCCGAAGTTGGCCGTCAGCGTTTGGTTGGCGTTCGCGCCGACTTGGAAGTTCACGCTGCCGAGGCCACCCAGCACAGCTTGGCCGTTGAACGTCGTTTGCGATTCGACGCGGTTGATTTCCGTCAGACGCGTCGTCACTTCCGTTTGCAGGTTCGCTTGAGCGGCCGAGCCGAGCGAGCCGTCGCCCGATTCAACGGCGAGCTGGCGGATACGTTGCAAGTTGGCAACCGTCGACGAGATCGCGCCGGCAGCCGTTTGAACCATCGAGATGCCGTCGTTGGCGTTCGACACGCCTTGGTTCAGCGCGTTGATGGCGGCGGTTTGCGTCGTGGCGATCGCGAGGCCTGCGGCGTCGTCGGCAGCCGTGTTGATGCGCTTGCCCGACGAGAGACGGTTGATGGCTTGCGACAGCAGGCTTTGCGAACCTTCGAGGTTCGTCTGCGTGGTCAGCGACAGAATGTTGGTGTTGATGTTCAGCATTTTGCTTCCTCGTTTGGAAATACGGTCCAGGGACTAGGCTGGTTCGGGGTTCGGCGTCGCGCTTTCGCGAATGGCGCTGCCCGCCTGTCCTGGTTGTCGGCGAGGCCGAGAAAAAACTTTAGGGAGCGAACGACGAATTCGTGTGCTTTAACCGCGTAATCGGCGGCAAAGTCTTGCCGGATAAGGCTCTTAAAGAAAACTAAACGTTTGCGAACGGGCTTTGTCGAGCGGTATCGGAGTCCTTCGAAGCCGATGCATCCCCTCGATGCTCCCCCCATTCGGGACACCATCCGAAGGCTCGATGAAGGCGGGCGCGTGGATGAAAGTTGGCCCACGGCGTGTTTACCTGCTATCATCCCAGGTCGAATTGAGATCGCTGCCGTTTTCATTTGGGATCTGCCGCCCTTTCGTCGCGTCGCCCTGGGTCGTTTTGACCTTGGCCGGTAGAGCGTGGCGGGCTCGCGGTGCTTCGCGAGTGGTGTAAGGCAAATTCGGGCAAGTTCGGCTTCGGCAGCCAAACGCGGCGTCGGCAGTCTGTGCCGGCCGGCGTGCGCGGTGAACTCTCCGCTCTCTCTTTTCAAGTCTGTTCGGCCATGCCCGCGAATCAAATCGAATCGCGGCGTGGTGGCGATGCCAGCCGGATGGGCGCGTGCGCGAAAGCGTGTCACGCATTTGAACGCAACTTTGGGAACTCCATGACGACCATTCTTCTGAAGGAAAACGAGCCGTTCGAAGTGGCGATCCGCCGCTTCCGTCGTGCTATCGAAAAGAACGGCTTGATCGCCGAACTGCGCGAGCGCCAATCCTATGAAAAGCCGACGGCTGTGCGCAAGCGCAAGAAGGCCGCTGCGGTGAAGCGCCTGCATAAGCGCCTGCGCAGCCAAATGCTGCCGAAGAAGCTGCACTGAGCCTCGCCGCGCTGCCTCGTGCGCAGCGCAGCCTGGAAGAACGAGCGGCGGTGGGCTTCGAAAGAAGCCGCACCGCCGTTTGCGTTGGGTCCCGCGTTGGATGCGGTGTGGTGGCGTGTCAGGCCCAGCGAAGCGGTTTATGCCGCGTGCTTTTCGAGCCGCTCCGCCGACAAGCCGAATTGCCGTGCGATCGACGAGAGCCGCTCGCGCCACTCCCACACGCCGAACGCATCATGCACGTTCTGCAGGCAACTGAGCAGGTTCACCGTCGTTGGGTCATAAATGTTCACGCGCGCTTTGAGCAGAGCCTTCTTGAGCGCCGTGACGCCCGCATCCATGTAGGCCGGCACGGCCGTCGCCGGTTTATCGACGTAGCGAACCGGGACGCCTTCCATCGAGGTCATGTAGTCGCGCGGGTGGATCAGCCGCCCGATCGGGCAGCCGCCGCGAAAGCCGTGGTAGGCACCGCCGCCGCGAGGCAGCAATGCAGCTTGCCGTTGCGAGAACAAGTGATCGACGGCGTGATCGAACAATTCCTGATGCGTCAGGAAGTGCAAGGTTTTCATGATCTTCATCGGCTGCGGGTTGGGCAGCGCGGGTATCGTGGCTTGTGACTGCTATAACGGCCGCAACGAGCGGAGTTATAGGTCTTTTTTGCGATATTCCGCACCGCGCAGCGGGCGATCAAGTATTTTTTGCTGTGTGTTGCGTGCGCGTCACGCTGTTCGCTGCGTGGGACGTTTGCGTGGCGCCTTGGCGGCGCCCGGCGCGGCGAGTTCGGCACAGCGCGAGCGCGCCGCACAGTTGGCTTGATGGTCGTTGACCATGCCGACGGCCTGCATGAACGCATAGCAGATCGTCGAGCCGACGAATTTGCAGCCATACGCTTTCAGCGCTTTGCTGAGGGCGTCCGAGGCCGGGGTGGAAGCGGGCGCATGCTCTTTATAGAGCGCCCAATCGTTTTGAACGGGCTCGCCGCCCACGAACGACCAAACGAAATCGGCCAGCGATCCGTGCTCTTCGCGGATGCGTAAAACGGCCCGCGCGTTGAGGACGGCCGCTTCGACTTTGGCCCGGTTGCGCACGATGCCCGGGTCTTGCAGCAGGGCTTCGATCTTTGCGGGCGTGAAGCGGGCCACGGCCTCGACGTCGAAATTCTCGAATGCACGGCGGTAGTTCTCGCGCTTGTTGAGAATCGTGGACCAAGAGAGGCCCGCTTGCGCGCCTTCGAGCACGAGCATTTCGAACAGATGGCGATCGTCGCGGGACGGCACGCCCCATTCGGTGTCGTGGTAATGCTCGTCGGCAGCGGTTCTCACCCAGTTGCAGCGCTCGGTCATGATGGTCTCGGTTGGCTACGATGTGCAGGCAAGGATAGCGGATCGGTATGCGGGGGCAACTCGGCCGTTCGGCAGATTGGCGGCGGCAGGCGAAGCCGATAATCTCTCGGTTCAATTCACGAATGAGGAACGCGGCCGCATGCCGCGGGTGGCGAGCATGGAAGCAACGCAGTATTGGATCGGAGTCGACGGCGGCGGCACCGGCACGCGCGTCGTGTTGGCCGATGGGCAGGGCGCCGAACTCGCGCAGGCCACTGGCGGCGCCTCGGGGCTCGGGCTTGGTGTGGCGCGTGCTTGGCAGGCAATCGAAGCGGCCTGCAAGCGAGCATTCGCGTCGGCCGGGCTGCGGCTCGACTGGGCGCATTGCGCGCTCGGCTGCGGGCTGGCCGGCGTCAACAATCGGGACTGGCTCGCGCAATTCATCGCCAGTGCACCTCAACTCGCGGCGCTCGATGTGCAAAGCGACGCGTACACGACGCTGCTCGGCGCGCACGGCGGAGCGCCTGGCGTCATCGTGGCCGTCGGCACGGGCAGCATCGCCGCGGTTCTCGATCGCGACGGTGCGTGCCGCATCGCGGGCGGCTATGGTTTTCCGTCGGGCGACGAAGCGAGCGGCGCGTGGCTCGGCCTGCGCGCGGTCGTCCACGCGCAGCAGGCACTGGACGGCCGCACGCGTTCCGATGCGTTTTCCGATGCGCTGCTCGCACACATGAAGGTGGTCGATCGCGAAGGCCTCGTCGTCTGGCTTTGCGAAGCGAATCAGACGGCCTACGCGCAGCTCGCCCCCGTCGTGCACGCCCAAGGCGAGCACCCCCAAGACGCGGCGCAGCAAGCGCAATCGGGGGCGGCCGTGGCGCGGGTAGTGCAAGCGCAAGAAACCGGCCCGCAGTTTCCGGTGGCGCACAGCCGCGGCGG
>NZ_JBQCIF010000071.1:0-9534 GCF_051953955.1 Trinickia sp.
CCGCCATCCCGTTTCCGTAATGCACGTAGATCTCCCGCGTTCCGAGCGCGATCTCTTCCGTCCGTTGGCCGCTCACGCCGGCCAGGGTGTCGGCGGGCGGAGGCTCGTCGAGGAAGATAGCGACCGTTCGATTCGGTGCAGCCGACGTAAAAGGATTTCCCGCGAGAACCGCAGCTAGCTCCGCGCCGGTTCGGATCAGAACCCCTATCTTCGTGCCGGTGTTTGTCTCCAGGCAACGCTCCAGCTTGATCTTCACCGAAGCTTCAGAGAGCGCGCTTTCGAAAACGACGTTGCCGCTTGCGATATACGTGCGTACCTTGGCAAAGCCGATGGACTCGCACATCGCCCGCAGCTCGGACATGGCGAGTTTGCCAGTGCCGCCGACGTTCACGGCACGCAAGAGAGCGACATAGGTGGTCATCGGCGCATTGTATCGCCGCGGCTCACCCTGCGTGCTCGCGACGCTCAACGCCCCCTTCGACATCAATAGCCTGATGCCAATGTACGCATGTCCATCCTTCCGTGGAGAACCTCTTCCCGGCCACATACAAATATTCGTGTCGACATCCGTTGGCAGGGACTCCGCAGGCATCGAGGCGGTGACTACATTGGCCTCTCTCAGCTATGGGATTCGCGAAACAGGGGCATGGTCACTCTTTCGGAAGTACCGAGGTGGCCTGCTCGAATGTGCTGAGGCGTTGTCCCGATAATGTCTTCTTTATGGCCAACTCTTGCTTGGTGACCGGTGCGATGGCGTGCGGCATCGACGATTGACTTTCGCTCATTCCTCGCTCTACACTTCGAAGCACTAGCCACTGGGGCTCGCGGGAAACTGCCCCCAGGGACACTTGGTGTACCGAGAAGGCCCGCTTCGTGCGGGCCTTCTCTTTGGCCCCTGACGTCTGCTGTCGTCGTGGGGCTTCGTCGGTCACTCTAGCATCGGCTGGTCTTGGGTTCCTTTCTGCCCCGCTGACGCCGACGGCCTGGGAGAAAGCCGACCTCGCCCAAAATGAGATGGGTTCGGCGAGCGGATCTTGGAGATGGCGTCGCGCGATCGTCCCAAGGGCGGGGTCGCGCAGCAAATCAGTCGACAACCTTTCGGCACTGCCACCTGCCCGATGCCCGCTTCGCCGCGAACACCCGATGCCCCCAAAACAATCAATAACTAGGCACGGCCTTAGGTACAGAGCGCAGCAACAACCGAAACGCCACAACGTGCGTAATCATCAGCAACGGTACATAGATAACCGGAATCACATACATTGCCCCCAGCTCTCCCGCACGCGCAGGAAGATCGACTAGGACAGCGTGGTAATAGTCGACGATAAGGTCGATCACCCCTACGACGTTGAACGCGACGACGAACGCCCAAAACAGCGAGCGTATCCGTGCCGTGAGCAACGCCAGCATCGCCAGCACTCCCGTAGCGAAATCGCCGTATGCGGCGAATACCGCGAAGCTGGCCGGCAGATGGGGATCGACGACACCCGGCAGGATGAACACGAGCCCGAAGAACCGAAAGCTATGCAACGTGGCAATGGCGCGTTGCGCTTCAAAGGATGGCATCGATCTGAGCCTCGGCCACACATACACCCCGAAGCAAAGCAGCCAAGCGACATACCCCAGAACGAGGTGCAATTGGAAGACAAGTGCGGGTGCCATGTTGCCTCCCTTCAGGCGTTGTCCGGCGTTTGACCGGAAGAGAAGTCCGCAGATGCAGCCTCGAACACCCCAGTGAAGATGCCGAGTCGGCCTTCCATCAGACTGCGCGCCAGGTTCGCGGTCAGCTGCGCAAAGTCCGGCCCCATCACGATGCCCAGATTCGGCGACGGCGGCGGCCCTGACTCGCGCAGCCGAGCGAACCAGGTCTTGGCGGCGCCGGCGTCGTCTTGCCATACCCGCGTGCGAAAACCCGCCTGTTCGATCGCCTCGCGCGTTGCATCGGCCGTCAGCAGAAAACTCGTCGACGGCGTGCGCGCCCACGGTACGGGGTAGTACGGTTCACCGCCGTTTGCGACGATGTCGAACGTCGCAAACTTGCCGCCCGGCTTCAGCACGCGCCGTATCTCGCGGTAAAGCCGGTCGCGCTCGAATACGTTCATCGCTACGTGCTGCAGCAATACGGCGTCGAAATGGCCGCCGTCGAAGGGCATGTCGAGCGCGCTGGCGGCATGAAACGTCACCTGTTCGCTCTGCGCAGTCCGTTCGGTGAGATAGCGCGCGGCGTCGACGAACGGTTCGCTGAGGTCGATGCCCGTCACGCGGCAGCCGTGGGTTGCAGCGATGAAACGAGCGGGGCCTCCGACGCCCGAGCCGACGTCCAGCACCGACATGTCGGCGGTGATGCCAGCCAGTTCGGCAAGCTCGGCGGTCGCGGCGAACCCTCGGGTGTGGAAGTGATCGAGGACGGCCAGTTGCTGCGGTTCGAGCGGCTCGTCGTCAGGCCCGAGAACCGTGAGCGCGGCCTTGAGCCGCTCGGTCAGGCCCGTTGCGCGATAGTGATCGCGGCCACCATCCAGTGCATCAGTCATTGCAAGGCTCCTCGCTCGTGATTGGCACGTTAGATGTACCATCGCCTTGCGTGCACGACTATTCCTCACAATGTTGACGGGCCATGAAGCAAAACTTCACAGTCAGACAGGGAGCGCTCGATGGTGTGGAGGCGTTCCTGACCGTGGCCCAGCATCGGAGCTTCCGCAAGGCGGCCGCGGAACTCGGCGTGACGCCGTCGGCCGTCAGTCAGGCAGTGCGTGTCCTCGAAACGCGCATCGGCGCAGCGCTCTTCATGCGCACCACGCGCAGTGTGGGCCTCACGGAAGCAGGCGAGCGGTTTCTCTCGCGCGCAAAGCCGGCCTTCGAGGAGCTTGTCGCCGCAAGCGAAGTGGCGCGCGGTCTCGGCGAGCGGCCCGCCGGATTGCTCCGTCTTTCCGTGCCGCGCGCGGTCGTGCCCATCCTGCTGGAGCCGCTGATCGCATCGTTCTGCAAGGCGTATCCCGAAGTCGAGGTGGAGATCGTCGCCAGCAAGGAACTGATCGATCTTGCCGCGGAAGGATTCGACGCCGGCATCCGCCTGGGCCAGTTCGTCGCCGCCGATATGGTCGCGGTGCCGTTGACGCCGCCGTTTCGTTTCATCGTCGTCGGTAGCCCTGCCTACTTCGCGGCGCGTGGCCGGCCCCGGCATACGGACGATCTGCGCGAACACGCATGCTTGCGATGGAGGCGCTCGAGCGGCGCGCTCGCGCTATGGTCGTTCAACGACAACGGCCAGGCGATGGAGATCGCCGTATCCGGTCCGCTCATCGCTAGTGACTTTCTCACCATGCTTGGCGCCGCGATGGAAGGCGTAGGCCTTGCTCAGCTTCCCGAGCCGATGGCCGCCGAAGCATTGAAAGCGGGAAAGCTCGTGCAAGTGCTGGAGCCGTTCGCTCCGGTGACGCCTGGCTTGTTTCTCTACTATCCCGACCGCCGGCAGATCTTGCCGAAGCTGCGCGCGTTCATCGATCACGTGAAGAGCCGCCCCCCGGTAGGCGATGACAAGACACGGGTATCGCGAGCCGGACGCCGCCGGTGACTTGCGTGATCGTGCCGAAACTGACGGCTGGCAATTAGGCCGCAAACCGCCTCTCGCTCGCCACCCGCTTGACGCGGCTCACTGAAGCCAACGCCGCCAAACTGATCATCGCCGTCACCATCAGATAGAAGCTCGGTGCACTGCGATTCGCGGTCACGCTGACGAGCCAAGTCACGACCGCCGGCGTAAATCCGCCGAACACCGTCACCCCGACGTTGTAAGCGACGGACATCCCGGTGGAGCGCGTGGCGGCAGGAAACAGCTCCGACATCAACGCGGGCAGCGCCCCAAAATAAATCGACTTCAGCAGCGCGAGCCAAGCAACGAGCCCGAACAGCGTCATGACCGACAAGTGATCGATCGTGTACGCGAATGCCGGGTAGACCGAAACCAGCAACAGCAATCCAACCGTGATCATCTGCGTGAGCCGCCCGATCCGATCCGACAGATGACCGGCGAACGGTGTGACGCAAGTCAGAATGACGCCGCCGAGCATCGTCGCCGCGAAACTCGTCGACGCCGGCATATGCAGCTCGCGAATCCCATATGTAGGCAGGTACTGCAGCAGGTAATTCACTGAAGTCGACACGGCCAGCGCACCGGTTGCCACGAGCATCATTCGCTTCTGCGCGAGGAACACGTCGCGCACGGGCGTTTTCGTGTGCTCGGCTTCGGTGAAGTCCGGCGCATCTTCGAGAAAGCGGCGCAGATACAAGCCCACCGGCCCGATCAGCAAGCCGAAGAAAAACGGCACGCGCCATCCCCACGCCATCAACGCGTCATGAGACAACAGCTTGGCCAGCGCGAAGCCGCACGTCGCGGCCATCAACGTCGAAAGGCCTTGCGTCGCGAACTGCCAGCTCGCGAGGAACCCGCGCCGATGCGGCGCATGCTCGATCAGCATCGCCGTCGATGCGCCGAATTCGCCGCCCGCCGAAAACCCCTGAATCAGTCTCGCCGCGAACACGCCGATCGGCGCGGCAATCCCGATGCTCGCGTAACTGGGGATCACGGCGACGATCGCGGTGCCGAGCATCATCAGCCCGACCGACATCATCAACGCCGCCTTGCGCCCGCGCTTGTCGGCATAGGCACCGAGCACCAAGCCGCCGATGGGCCGGACGAGGTAGGACGCGCCAAAGGTCCCGAACGTGAGCAGCAGCGACGCCGTCTGGTTCGCCGTCGGAAAGAAGTGCTTACCGATGTAGATCGCAAAAAATCCGTAGATCGCGATGTCGAACCATTCGAGCGCGTTGCCGGCCGAGGTTGCAATGACGATTTGCGTGAGGCTCAGCGGCCTGCGCACGGGCGAGCCCGAAGAAAGACTGTGACTCATCGCGACCCTCGATCGGTTGGAAGATGACAAAGAACGAAAACGAAAGCGAAAACGGTGCAGGCGTTGATGCGCCGAAACGGATCAGTGGATCAGTGGATCACCGGGTCAGCGCGGCGACGGCGAACCGCGTTCCGCTCGATTCGTGCGCCATCGGCTCAGCCGAGTGCCCCGCACGGATGTGCACGATGCGCCGAGCGTCCTCGCCGAGGTCCCACCAAATCCCCGCCATCACACCGAGTGCTTCGCGCGCGACCGAGCCGAGCAGGTGCTCGTTCGGTGCGTGCTGCGAGCATGCGGGGTACGAATGCGGGACCCAAAGCGTGGGCAACCCCAGCGTATCGGCGAAGACATCGTTCGGGACCGTCCCGCCAAGGTTCGGCAGCAATGCGGGTTTCTTGCCGGTCGTGACGCGCATCGATGAGAGCACCCAATTCACCCATGGATCTTCCGGGTCCAGGCGCGTTGCGGCGGCGCTTCGCGTGACCGATACGCGCACGTCGGCGAAGCCGTGGCGCGCGAAGTGCGCGGCGAGATGCTCGCCCGTATGCTCGCTGTCGGTGCCGACGACGAACCGCAACTGGCACGTCGCGCGCGCCACGGGCGGAATCGCATTGACCGGTGCGTCGGGGTTGCCGGCCTTGAAGGCGAGTACTTCGAGCGTGTTCCAGGCGATGACGCGCTCGGTCGGTGTCAGGCCCGGTTCGCCCCAATCGGGATCGATGGCGGGTGCGTTCTCGTCGCCGCCGAGCTCGATGTCGGCCAGCGCCCGGCGGACTGCATCGGAGATCGGCGGCGGACGCAGTCCTTCCACGACGATCGCGCCGCGCTCGTCGACGAGGCTCGCAATCGCATGCGCGAGCACGATGGCCGGATTGCGCAGCACGCCGCCCCAATTGCCGGAGTGATGCGCGCCTTCGCGCAGGTCGACGACCAAATCGAAGTTCACCCCGCCGCGCGAGCCGAGGAACGCGGTCGGGCGTTCGGCGTTGACGCGCGGGCCGTCCGAGGCGATGAACACGTCCGACGCCAATGCGTTGCGCTCTTGGGCGCAGATTTCGTCGAGGCCGGGCGAGCCGATTTCTTCGCCCATCTCGAAGATGACTTTGACGTTGTAGCCGAGCTTGCCGCCGCGGGCTTCGATCACCGCGGCCAGCGCGGCGAAGTTGACCGAATGTTGGCCTTTGTTGTCGGCGCTGCCGCGGCCATACCAGCGATCGCCGTCGACACTCAACTGCCAAGGCGCGAGGCCCGCGCGCCATTGCTCGTCGTAGCCGCGGACGACGTCGCCGTGGCCGTAGGTCAATACGGTCGGCAGCGCGGGATCTTCGATCCGCTCGGCAATCAGAAACGGGACACGCTCGGCGACGGGGTTGCGTGCGATGCGGCAGGTGAAGCCGAGCCGCGTCAGCGTCGGCGAAATCTCTTCGGCCAGATAGGCGTGCAACGCGTCCGCTTGGGCCGGGTTCTGGCTTTCGGTTCGATACGCGATGCGGCGTTTCAGGTCGTCGAAGAACCGCCCCGAATCGTAGGCCGCGAACGCGCGATCGATTGCCTGCTGGCGCGTATTGCTCGATGTGGGGCCGGCCGTCATGACGTCTCCTGGTTTTATCGTTCAGGCAAAGAGTAGGAACGCCAAAAATTCGCAACAATTTCAATTTTGTCGATTACCCTTGCCGAAACGGCAATGAGACAGGAATCGACCCATGTTGCACGGTATCGCGCTGCGTTACTTCGTCGAAGTGGCCCGCACGGGCTCGCTGGCCGCCGCATCCGAGAGCTTGCATGTGGCGGTATCGGCCATCAGCAGGCAAATCAGCAAGCTCGAACAGGACGTGGGCGCTCCGCTGTTCGAGCGCCTGCCGCGCGGCATGGTCCTGACCGAACCGGGCGAGTTGCTCGCCGAGCATGCGCGACGCACGCTGCTCGACGCCGATGTCGTGCTCGGGGAAATCTCGGCGAGCGAAGCCCGCGGGGGCAAGCTCGTGCGGATCGGCTGCACCGAGGGCTTCACGCGCTCGTTCTTGCCGGCCGCGCTCGCGCGCCATTACGCGGCGTTCCCCAACGCGGGCTATGCGCTGCGGTCGGGAACGCCAGCGCAAGTCGAACATTGGGTGGCGTTGGGCGAAGTCGATCTCGGCATCGCATTCTCGAGCGGCAATACGCCGGCGCTGAACGTCGACTATTCGATCGAGATGCCCGTGGGTGCGTTGCTCGCATCGGCGCACCCGCTCGCTGCGCAGGCCTTGCTGACGCTGGCCGATCTTCAGGCTTATCCGGTGGCCCTGCTCGAGCGGGGGACGACGGTGCGGCAACTGTTCGATCTCTGTTGTTCGACGCGCGGCGTGCGAATCGAGCCCGTGTTGAGCAGCAACAATTCCTCGGCGCTGCATGCGTTCGCCGCGCTGACGGGCGCGGTTACGCTGGGCAGCGCCGTGGCGCTCAAAGGGATGCCGAACGAGAGCGCCATGACGTGGCGGCCGATCGATGAGCCGATCCTCAATCAACGCGTGTTGCAGGTGACGACGATGCGGGAGCGGCGGCTGCCGGCGGCTGTGAAGGGCGTGCTCGGGACGATCGTCGCGATGATCGGGGACGCGTGATCGGAAATAGTCGGAAATCATAGGAAGGAGGCGGCAGAGGTGCCTCGACCTGCATCGCTCAATACAAATCGTTGCGCACGGCCTGCAAATACCCCGCGTCAATCGCCTCCGCGCCGGCGGGGTCAAGGCCGCTCATCGCCGATTTGATCTGCCCCGGCGACGGCACGCTCGATCGATCGATCCTTGCCGCTTCGCTCCAAAGTTTCGCGCGGTTGATGGCTTTGCCGCAATGAAAAAGCACCTCGTCGATCGTTACGACGACGGCCGCCTTCGGTGTCTTGGCGCCTTCGGAGAGCCGGGCAAGCAAGGCTGCATTCGTGGAGATCGCCCCGCGCCCGTTGATCCGCATGAACATCTCCAGCCCCGGGAAAAGAAACAGCATGCCGATGCGGGCGTCGTGCGTCAGATTCCTCAGCGATGCGATGCGGTTATTGCCTGGCCAATCGGCGAAAGCGATCGTCTTGTCGTTCAGCGCTTTGACGAAACCCGGCTCGCCGCCGCGCGGTGAGGCATCGAGACCATCGGCGCTGCCCGTTGCGAGACAAACGAACGTCGCGACGCGCAAGTAATCGAGATGGAATGGCATGAGACGCGGCAAGACGCCTTTCGCGATGCTCTCCGAAGGCGGGTCGTAAAGCCGATCCAAGTCCAAATCGGCCGCGGTAAATGGGACGGTGCTCATCGCGTTCTCCGTAAAGGGCTAGCAATGCCGTCGAGGATAGTGCGCAAGCGCTTGGCGCGGATAGACTATCGGCGCCATTCGATACCTCTACGGCGCCATGACCTCACGAGAAGACCGCGTCAAGGAGAAGCTCTCATGCGTTCACGCCATGAGCGAGGCGCACCCGCCGCTGATTGCCGTTGCCGGGCGCCAAAGCGTCGCCCGTGAATCGGGACCGCATCGTCATGCGGCGGGGCAATTGCTCGGCTTGTTCTCCGGATTGATGACCGTGCGCACCGAACGCGGCGCGTGGGTCTTGCCCACCATGCGCGCCGTTTGGATTCCGCCGTCCCACATCCATGCGGCACGCTCACACGGGCCGTTCGCGGGTTGGGCCGCCTATATTGCGCCGGCCGAATGTAGCGCGCTGCCGGACCAGCCGCGGGTCATCGACGTGTCGGGTTTGCTGCGCGAAGCGGTGCTGACTGCCACCGAATGGGGCCTCGATCCATTCAAGGCAAGCCAGCGCAACGTGTTCGCGGTTATCCTCGACGAAATCGCAGGCAGTTGCGCCGATGCATTCCGTCTGCCGATGCCGAGCGACGCGCGCCTGCTGCGTATCGCGAGCGCGCTCATCGACGAGCCCGCCGATTCGCGCACGCTCGAGGCGTGGGCCAAACTAGCGCATGCCGCGCCGCGCACGTTGAGCCGCCGTTTCGTAGAGGAAACAGGTTTGACCTTCACGGCTTGGCGCCAGGGCGCGCGACTCATGCGGGCGCTGGAACGGCTCGCCGCGGGCGAGCCCGTGACGTCGATCGCGCTCGAGCTCGGCTATGACAACCCGAGCGCATTCATTGCGCTGTTCAAGCGAACGTTCGGGACGACGCCCGGCCGTTATCTTGCCCCGGATGTCCCGCAGTTCTGGCGTCCATGATCTAGAAAGGGAAAACAAGATGATTTCGCATGTTTGCATAGGAGTAAACGAATTCGATCGGGCCTTTGCGTTCTACTCCGCGGTTTTGGGCACCTTGCAGCACGAGCTGAAATTCTGCGAGCGGGAGCAGCCGTGGGCCGGATGGATGGCGAAGAGCCAGCCGCGGCCGCTCTTCATCATCGGCAAGCCGTTCGACGGCCATGCCGCACAGGTCGGCAACGGCCAGATGGTGGCTTTCTTGGCGCCGGACAGAAGCGCAGTCGTCCGTGCTTATGAAGCCGCATTGGCAAGCGGCGGCACGTGCGAAGGCGAACCGGGGCTCAGGCCTCACTATCACGCCCATTACTACGGGGCGTATTTCCGAGACCCGGAGGGCAACAAACTATGCGTCTGCTGTCATGAGGCAACACCCGAGTAGAAGCGGCCGACGGG
>NZ_JBQCIF010000072.1:0-15895 GCF_051953955.1 Trinickia sp.
GCACTCGCCGGAGGAGTAAAAGGCTGTTCGACGTAGGCGAGTGCCCGCCCGCCCCACCGACCGCTACGGCGTATCCGGTCACCGTGCCGCCGAGGCACAACTGCGTCACCCAACGTCCAGACCAAGGGAAATTGGGGAAGCCGCCTCGAATGGCACAGGAGATCGCCTTGCCGCTTACGCAGCGTGCCGCGTCGCCCCGCCCGGCGTGCGCCACTTCGTGAGCAGATCGTTCCACTTCACGCGCACGGCCTTCAGGTTGTTCTCCTTCACATGGCCGTAGCCACGAATGCCATCGGGCAGATTCGCGAGATCGAGCGCGAGCGGCAGGTTGTCGGCCTTCACACCCGCGATGACTTCGCGCACGAGCGCTTCGTACTCGCCGATCAACGCACGCTCGGTGCGGCGCTCCTCGGTCTTGCCGAACAGATCGAACGCCGAGCCGCGCAGGAACTTCATCTTCGCGAGCAGCTTGAACGCCGACAGCATCCACGGGCCATACTGCTTCTTCACGAGATGGCCGTTCGCATCCTTCTTCGCCAACAGCGGCGGCGCGAGATGGTAGTTCAGCTTCCAATCTCCCTCGAACTGCTCCCGCAGCTTGGCTAGGAACGCCGGATCCGTCTGCAGGCGCGCCACTTCATACTCGTCCTTGTACGCCATCAGCTTGTACAGATTGCGCGCGACGGCTTCCGTGAGCGGCTCGCTCACGCCGCTGCCATCGGCAAGCGACGCTTGTTCGGCTGCACGCACTTGCGTCACGAGCGTTTCGTAACGCTTCGCATAGGCGGCATCCTGATAGGCCGTCAACCATTCGACACGCTTGGCGATCAGCGCATCGACCGACTTCTTCGTATGCAGCGAGATGACCGTCGCGCCCGCGTCTTGCGCCGCCGCAGCCGGTTTGGCCGCACGTTCGACGCTGGCAAGATCGAACGCGGCACGCCGGCCCCATTCGAACGCGGCCAAGTTCTTCTCGACCTGCACACCGTTCAACTCGATTGCCCGCACGAGCGAGCGATGCTCGAGCGGCAGCCACCCGCGCTGCCATGCATAACCGAGCACGAACGGGTTCGTGTAGATCGCATCGCCGAGCAGCGCCACGGCGAAGCGGTTCGCATCGACGACATCGACCTTGTCTCCGGCCGCCGCGCGCACGTCTTGCTCCGTGCTCGTGCCGGGGAACGTCCAGTTCGGGTTCTTGATGAACTCGGCCGTCGGCGTTTTAGAGCTATTGACGACGACGCGCGTCATGCCGAACTTCATGCGCGACGTGCATTCGTCGCCGGCCGTGACGATGGCATCGCAGCCGATGACGAGATTCGCTTCGCCCATCGCGATGCGCGTCGCATGGATATCGGTCGGCTTGCTCGCGATCTGGACGTGGCTCATGACGGCGCCGCCCTTTTGCGCGAGACCGGTCACGTCGAGCACGGTCACGCCCTTTTGCTCGAGATGCGCGGCCATGCCGAGCAGCGCACCGATCGTCACGACTCCCGTGCCGCCCACGCCCGTGACGAGCACGCCATAGGGGCGAGAGATCTCCGGCAGCGTCGGCTCGGGAATCTCGGGCAGGCCATCGCTCACCTTCGTGCCGAGCGATTTGGGCTTGCGCAGCTGGCCGCCCTCGACGGTCACGAAGCTCGGGCAAAAGCCCTTCAGGCACGAGAAGTCCTTGTTGCAGCTCGACTGATTGATCTGACGCTTCGTACCGAGCTCGGTTTCGAGCGGCTCCACCGAAAGGCAGTTCGACTGCACGGAGCAATCGCCGCATCCTTCGCAGACGGCTTCGTTGATGACGACGCGCCGCGCCGGATCGGGGAATTCGCCCTTCTTGCGGCGGCGCCGTTTCTCGGTCGCGCACGTTTGATCGTAGATGAGGATCGTCGTGCCCTCGATCTCGCGCAACTCGCGTTGCACGGCATCGAGCTCGTCGCGGTGGTGGATCGTGACGCCCAGTGCGAGTAGCGACGTGCCGCTGTATTTCTGCGGCTCGTCGGTGACGATGACGATCTTCCTTGCCCCTTCCGCCGCCAGTTGATGCGTGATCTGCGGCACGGTCAGCACGCCGTCGACGGGCTGGCCGCCCGTCATTGCGACGGCGTCGTTGTAGAGGATCTTGTAGGTGATGTTCGCTTTCGCGGCGATCGCTGCGCGAATCGCGAGCAAGCCCGAATGGAAATAGGTGCCGTCGCCGAGATTCGCGAATACGTGCTTCTCGTTCGTGAACGGCGCCTGGCCTGTCCATGCGACGCCTTCGCCGCCCATCTGGCTGAACGTGCTCGTATTGCGGTCCATCCAGACCGTCATATAGTGGCAGCCGATGCCGGCCATCGCGCGCGAGCCGTCGGGCACGTTCGTCGACGTGTTGTGCGGGCAGCCTGAGCAGAACCAGGGCTTGCGCTCCGCGGTGACGCGCGGCTTGGCCAGCGCTTTTTCCTTTGCGTCGATGACGCCCAGGCGTTCGGCGATGCGTTCACGCACGTCGGACGGAAGTTCGAACTTCTCGAGCCGCGTGGCGATCGCCTTCGCGATCAGTGCCGGCGAGAGCTCGTAATGCGCGGGCAGCAGCCAGTTGCCCATCGGCACCGACCATTCGCCGCCGGCACCGTCCTTTTCGTCGAACTTGCCGAACACGCGCGGACGCTGGCCGTCGGGCCAGTTGTACAGCTCTTCCTTGATGGCGTATTCGAGAATCTGACGCTTTTCTTCGACGACGAGAATTTCCTCGAGCCCGCGGGCGAACGCTTGCGCGCCTTGCGCTTCGAGCGGCCAGACGCAGCCGACCTTGTAGAGCCGAATGCCGATGCGCGAGCAGGTTTCGTCGTCGAGCCCCAGGTCGACGAGCGCCTGGCGCACGTCGAGGTAGGCCTTGCCGCCCGTGATGATGCCGAAGCGCGCATGCGGCGAATCGATCTCGACGCGGTCGAGCTTGTTCGCGCGCACGTAGGCGAGCGCCGCGTACCACTTGTAGTCGAGCAGCCGCGCTTCCTGAACGAGCGGTGGATCGGGCCAGCGAATGTTCAGGCCGCCTTCGGGCATCGCGAAGTCGCTCGGCAAGACGATTTGCGTGCGATGCGGATCGATGTCGACCGAGGCCGACGATTCCACGACGTCGGTCACGCACTTCATCGCGACCCAAAGCCCCGAGTAGCGGCTCATCGCCCAGCCGTGCAGGCCGAAGTCGAGATATTCCTGAACGTTCGACGGAAATAGCACGGGCAGGCCGCAGGCCTTGAAGATGTGCTCGGACTGGTGCGCGAGCGTCGAGGACTTGCAAGCGTGGTCGTCGCCGGCCAGCACGAGCACGCCGCCGTGCGGCGACGAGCCGGCCGAATTGCCGTGCTTGAGCACGTCGCCCGAGCGGTCCACGCCGGGGCCCTTGCCGTACCACATCGAGAAGACCCCGTCGTACTTGGCGCCGGGATAGAGATTGACCTGTTGCGTGCCCCAAACGGCGGTCGCGGCGAGATCTTCGTTGATCCCGGGCTGAAACACGACTTGATTGGCGGCGAGATGTTTCTTGGCTTTCCAGAGGGCGAGGTCGAGACCGCCGAGCGGGGAGCCGCGATAGCCGGAGATGAAACCGGCCGTATTGAGGCCGGCGGCGTGATCGCGCGCGTGTTGCAGCATCGGCAGGCGCACCAGCGCCTGAATGCCGCTCATGTAAGCGCGGCCGCGTTCGAGCGTGTATTTGTCGTCGAGCGTGACGGACGATAGCGCAGCTTCCAGCGAGGCTCGCTGACCTGCGTCTAGCGGGGCATTCATTTGTATTGACTCCTCAACCCTGTTTGGGATCACCAAAACGTCTCAGCCTCGGGCATCTTGTGGATGCGTCGGCCGGGGCCGCCATATTGACGGTTTTTTGGCGATGGTAGCACTGGTGGAAACCCGCCGCATCTGTCAAAAATAGTGCCATCGCTTACCTGGCAAGCCTTTCGCAGCGTCGCGCTGTCTCATAAGCGCTTGCGAAACGAGGCTGCGGACGCAGGTATCCGTCTGTAACGGCCGTAACGTCTTGTTTTTTGGCTGGAACGGCCGGATATGGCCTGGTCTAATTCGTCGACCCGCGCGGCATGGCGGGCGCGTGGCCCGGCACCGCACCGGTGCTTCGGGAGCACGAAGCGCGTCAGCGCGATGAATAAAAGGAGTACAGATGGAAAAGCGACACGTTCAAACGTTCTTGATGGTTTCCGCCGCATTTTTTGCGATGAACCTGCCGGTGCGCCAGGCACAAGCCGGTATGGTCTCGGCGGCGGTTTCGCGCACGATAGCGAAGGCGGGCATCGGTGCAGGGCCGGCAGAGCGCTGGGCCGCGTCGATGGGCGATGCACCGGCACGGCACACGCCGATCGCGCGCGCTAGCCGCAAGCATGTGTCGACGATCGAGACGGCATCGGCTTCGCAGCGCGCCGATGCGCGCGATGACGCGGGTGTCGAGTCGCTCCCGCTGATGTAATCACCGATGCGCGCGGCCCGCGGCGGCCGCGCCGGGCGTACCAGAGATACGGCGCGTTCACTGTTACGGTGGCCCGCGGCGGCAGTGAGCGGCCCGGAGCGACCCCGCATCGAACCGACCGCGCATCGGACCCGCCCCGCATCAGGCCCGCCGCACACTTCCGTTCAGGCCGCTCAGGCCTTGTCCTGCACGACCCCGCGCCGAATCTGGTCGAGCTCGATCGATTCGAACAACGCCTTGAAGTTGCCCTCCCCGAACCCCTGATTGCCCTTGCGCTGGATGATCTCGAAGAAGATCGGCCCGATCTGATTCTCGGTGAAGATCTGCAGCAGCAAATCGTCTTTGGCGCCGTCGATCAGGATCTTGCGCTTCTTCAGTTCGTCGAGCGGCTCCCTATGCCCCGGGATGCGGCGGTCGACGAGTTCATAGTAGGTGTCGATCGTGTCGAGCAGCTTGATCCCGGACGCGCGCAGGCCGTCCACGGTGCGATAGATATCTTTCGAGCCGAGCGCGATGTGTTGAATGCCTTCGCCGTGATAGGCGTCGAGATATTCCTGGATCTGGCCGGCCGTCTCCGAGCCTTCCTCGTTGATCGGGATACGGATCTTGCCGCACGGCGACGTCATCGCCTTCGATTTGACGCCCGTCACCTTGCCTTCGATATCGAAGTAGCGGATCTCGCGGAAATTGAATAGCCGCTCGTAGAACGCGGCCCATTCCCGCATGCGGCCGCGATGGACGTTGTGCGTCAGATGGTCGATGTAGGTGAGCCCGTGGCCGGCCGGCCGCGGGTTGGCACCCGGGATCGGTTCGAAGTCGACGTCATAGATATCGATGTCGCCGACGCTGCCGGGCTGCGCGCCGTTCTTCCCGCGCCAGCGATCGACGAAGTAGATGAGCGAATCGCCGATGCCTTTGATGGCGGGGATGTTGAGCTCCATCGGGCCCGTCTTGTTGTCGAAGCCCCAAGCGCCGAGCTCGAGCGCGTGCTTGTATGCCTTGGCGGCATCTTGCACGCGGAAGGCGATCGCGCAAATCGACGGACCGTGCAAGCGCGTGAAGCGTTGCGCGAACGAGTCGGGCTCGCCGTTGACGATGAAGTTGATATCGCCCTGGCGGTACAGCGTCACGTCTTTATGACGGTGGCGGGCGATCGCCGTGAAGCCCATTTGCTCGAACAGCGTGCCGAGCGCTTTCGGATCGGGGGCCGTGTACTCGATGAATTCGAAGCCGTCGGTGCCGACGGGGTTCTCCCACGTTTGAACTTGCATGTTCGTCTCCGGTTTGGATGTCGGCGAGTCGACGCTCGCGCCGACGGTACGCGTCAGCGTCGCGCTTTACTGATCACAATAGACGCAAGTGTATAGCGGGTGTGCAGGCGAAAATTTGCGATCTTCGTCGGTTGGCACTACGATTGCGCAATTTTGTGTCTCGAGCGAATCGAGCGGAGTGAGAAAATGGCCGAGATCGAACTCGATGCGGTGGACAGGCGCATCCTCGCGTTTTTGCAGGAAAACGGGCGAGCCTCGAATCAGGACATCGCCGAACGCGTGAACCTCTCGCCGAGCCCGTGTCTGCGGCGCATCCGGCGGCTCGAGGAGGCGGGCATCATTCGCGGCTACGTGGCGCTGCTCGATCCGCAAAAGCTGGGCCTTGGGCTGCTCGCATACGTCAACGTGCGCTTGGAAAAGCGCGGCGGCGCAACGGGGCACGCGGGGACGACGCATGCCGAACTGTTTCGCGCCGCGGTGCAATCGTGGCCGGAAGTCGTTGCTTGCCACGCGATGACCGGCGAGATGGACTATCTATTGCGCGTGCAGGTGAAGGACATGGCGCACTTCTCGCACTTCGTGCAGGATCAGTTGCTGCACCATCCGTCCGTGATCGACGTCAAAACGAGCTTCGCGCTCGAATCGTTCAAGGAGACGACGGCGCTGCCGATCGTTTGAAGGCCGCCGCGCCGTTCGCCATGCGGGCCGCGCAAAAGGAACGAGGCGGCCGAAGCCGCCTCGTTGTGCGCGCCGCACAGGGGAGAGCGGCGCGCGAGGGGGAAGGTAGGCCTTAGGCGAGCACGTCGGCTTCGTCTTCGGCCGGCATCATCGCTTCGATGATGCGTGCGGTATTGCGCGTCTGGCGCTTGATTGCATAATCGAACGCGGCCGCTTGTTCCTGGAGCATTTCCGTGATGATGCTCGCTTGATCGGCCGGCGGCAGCGTCAAGTAGGCGTCGGCGCTGCCGTAGGCGTACTCGATCTTCATGCCCGCCTTCTTGGCGATGTGCATCATCGTCGTGTTGCGCGAGAGGCAGTACATATAGAGCGTCGTGACGCGTGTGTTGCGGCTGCGAATGGCGGCGCGCTCGAACAACTGCGAGCCGACGCCGATGCCGCGCGAGCGTTCGAGCACCGATACGCCGAATTCGGCCGTGCGCCGATCGCCGTCGGCGGGCAAGTAGGCCAAATGGCCGACGCCGACGAGTTCGAGCCGATGATCGTAGACGCCGAACACCGTATCGCGTGCGAAGTCGATCGACCGCACGTAGTTCTCGATGACGTGGTCGGGGGCGGCTTGGCCGAAGCGCAGCAGGCGATCGTCGTCGCCGAGCGCGAGAAAGTGGGCGAGCAACTGCTCGCGATCGCCGGCCGTCAGCTCGCGCACGAGTACGGGGGCACGATGGGCCGCCTGCGAGGCGCTGTCGTGCTGCTCGATCGATGCGCTGGCGCGTGTGGATGGTTGCGGGTTCATCGTGGGTTCCTCCTTTTCGTCATGCGCCCGTGCTGCAGCGCAATGTGAATTTTACCCGATCCGCATCTTCCTGTTAGGGAAAACCCGAGTCTTCACCCGAGGAGCGCCTCTATTGAGTCTAAAAATCGGCCTAACTTACTGATTTTTAGCGGTAAACGCGCTGTTGCAAAAGCGCGTCGAGTCGATTTGACCGACGAAATGGTGCGATGGCGAATGCTGCGATGCAGCGTTCGCGAAGGGGCTATACGACGACTAGGGGACGAGCCCGTTCTCCAGAAGGCCGATGACTTGGTCGGCAAAGTCGCGGTAGCCGAGCCGGCCGCCCGGCTTCAGCCAAGTGAAAGTCCAATTGATCATCCCGAACACCATCATCGTGACGGCCGTTTGGTTTTCTTTCGAGACGCGTTCCGGATAGGCGCGAGCCAGTTGCCGTGCAAACGCCGCGACGATGTCGCGCTGGCGATCGAGCACGACCTCGCGCTGGGCATCGACCAAGTACTTGACGTCGTTGAGCAGGGCCACGTGCCGGCTGTGCGACGTTTCATACTCCGCCAGGAACGCGCGAACGAGCTCCGCGAACGTCTCGCGCTCGGTCAGCCCGCGCCGTTGGCTCGAGCCTTCGACCTCGGCGATGATGAGCATGAGCCGTTTCGTGTAGCGATCGAGCAGATCGAACAGAATCGCTTCCTTGCTTTCGTAGTAGTGGTAAAGGCGTGCTTTCGACGTGCCGCTGGCCGCGGCGAGGTCGGCCATGGACGTGCTCGGATAACTCGTTTGCGCAAAGGCGGACGCGGCGAGTTCGAGAATCTGCTCGCGCTGGGTTTCGTGATCGGGTGCTCGGGTACGGGCCATGATGTCGTCGTCGTTATAGGCCGGCTGAGGCGCGAGCAATCGGGGGAGTCGTGATCGTCGCTGTTACGCGTCGCTCGCCGGGCGAGGGAACCATCCGCTCGCCCAGTGTGCCGCGCGCCGTGGCCGCCGCGGCGCTAGTTTACGCGAAACGCGGCGCTGGTCAGCGTTCGTCGTAGCTCACGACGACGCGCTCGGTGACGGGATGGCACTGACACGTCAACACGAACCCGTCGCGGATTTCCTGTTCCTCGAGCGTGTAGTTCTTGTCCATCCTCACCTCGCCTTCGAGCACTTTGGCCCGGCAGGTGCAACATACGCCGCCCTTGCAGGCATATGGCAGCGCCAAGCCCGCATGCAGCCCGACGTCGAGCAGGCTCGCGCCCTCGTAGGGCAGCCGCAGCTTGCGTCGATTGCCGTCGATGACGATTTCGAGCTCGGCGGCCGGCGTTTGTTCGGTGATCTCGACGACGGGGGCACCGGCCTGCGGCAGCGGCGTGCCGAAGCGCTCGACATGGATTTTCGAATCGGCGACGCCCGCGGCTTTGAGCGCCGCTTCAGCGGCATCCATCATCGGAGCCGGCCCGCAAATGAACGCTTCGTCGATCGACTCGGCCGGAACGAGCGTCTCGAGGAAGGCGGCGCACTTGGCCTGATCGAGCACCCCGTTGAAGAGATCGACGTCCTGCATGTCGTCGGAGAGCACGTTGTAGAGAACCAACCGGCTCATGTAGCGGTTCTTCAGATCTTCGAGCTCCTCCGCGAACATGATCGCATCGACGCTGCGATTGCCGTAGACGAGCGTGAACGTGCTGCGCGGCTCGACGTCGAGCGTCGTCTTGACGATCGCTAGGACGGGCGTGATGCCCGAGCCCCCGGAGAAAGCGACGTATTGCTTGCCTTGTTCGGCATTCAAATGCGTGAAGAAGCGGCCGTCGGGCGTCATGACGTCGACGACGTGGCCGGGTTGCAGCGTATCGAACGCGAAGTTCGAAAAGCGGCCGCCGCGCACGCGCTTGATCCCGATGCGCAGTTCACCGTTGCGATCGTAGTCGGTCACGCCGACGCAGATCGAGTAGGAGCGCCGCGTCTCCTCGCCGTCGACGTGCGCCTTCAGCGTCACGAATTGCCCTTGCGTGAAGCGGTAAGCCTCGCGCAACTCGGGCGGCACCTCGAACGAAACGGAAACCGCATCGGCCGTCTCGGGCCGCACCTCGCGGATGCGCAGTGAATGAAATCGCGGGGAAGCGCCAGCCTCCCGCCGGGCCGTCCCAAGGGAGGCTGGCGCCCCTCCCGGGGGCAGCGAACGGTAGTGAGCGTGGGAGTCGTTCATGTTTAGTACGGTTTGAAGTAGTCGAAGGGTTCGCGGCAGTCCACACACCGATAGAGCGCCTTGCAGGCCGTTGAGCCGAATTGCGACAAGCGCTCGGTGTGCGCCGAGCCGCAGCGCGGGCAGCTCGGGGAGGCGTCGGCGCGCGGCACGAAGCGAATCGCTTGCTCATGGCCGGCGACGGCCGTGCTCGCGCAACGGCCGCTCGGCGGCGCGATGCCGTAGGCTCGCAGTTTTTCGCGCGCGGGCGGCGTGATCCAATCGGTGGTCCACGCAGGTGCGAGCACCGTCTTTATCCTGTGGGGCGTCAGGCCCGCCGCTTCCAGCGCATGTGCGATGTCTTCGGCGATGTGCGCCATCGCCGGGCACCCCGAGTAGGTTGGCGTGATGACCACTTCGAGCACGCCGTCCTCGGTCCGCGCCACGCCGCGCAAGATGCCGAGTTCACGAATCGACACGACGGGAATCTCGGGATCGGGGACCGATTCGAGCACGGACCAGGCGCGCTCGAGCGCCTCGTCGTTCGCCGCTGCCGGCATGGCGTCGCTTTGGGCAAGATTCGAAGAGCTCGACATATCGCTGACCGTGGGCTGAGAACGAAGAAGACGTGGCGTGGACGGCGCGTGCGCGATCACCAAGTCGCGCCCGGATGCTGGCGCGCGAGGCTCTGCATCTCCGCCAGCAAGAAGCCCATATGCTCCGAATGCTCGCCGTGCTTGCCCGTCGTCACGTGGGCGACGGGTGCGGGTAGTGTCAGTGTGGCCTCATCGAGTGCTGCCTGCACGTCGCGCAGCCAAGCCGATTCGAAATCGGCGGCACGCACGCCGATGCCCGCCGCCGCCACGGCCTGCTCGAGCGGATCGGCCGCGAAGCATTCGCGCATATAGGGCATCAGATAGTCGAGCGCCGCCTGCGCGCGCCGGTGCGATTCCTCGGTGCCGTCGCCCAAGCGCACGAGCCAATCGCGCGCGTGCGTCACCTGGTAGCGCGTTTCCTTGATCGACTTCGACGCGATCGCCGCGAGCTGCGCGTCCTTCGAGCTTTCGAGGGCCGCCCAGACATGCGCCATCAACGCGGTGTAGAGGTAGTTGCGCACGATCGTGACCGCGTAGTCGCGATCGCCGCGCGCCGTCCCCGCGAGCGGCCCGCAGTGGGGCAATTCGACGAGCGTATAGTTCGCGAACTCGCGCTCGGTGCGGAAGTAGGCGTAGTCGTCTTCGGTCTTGGCCGTTCCCGTCAGCGCCTGCTCGAGCGTCGCCGCGTGCGAGTAAAGCATGCGCGCTTGGCCGATGAGGTCGAGGCTCATGTTCGCGAGCGCGATGTCCTCTTCGAGCACCGGACCGTGGCCGCACCATTCGGCGTTGCGCTGGCCGAGGATCAATGCGTTGTCGGCGAGGCGCAGCACGTAGGAGAGATGTTCGGGCGTGGTGGTCATGACACGGTTACATGTGGTTGACTGCGTCGGGCAGCGTATAGAACGTCGGGTGGCGATAGATCTTGTCGCCGGCCGGCTCGAACAGGTCCGCCTTGTCGTTCGGATCGGACGCCGTGATCGCCGCGGCGGGCACGACCCAAATGCTGACGCCCTCTTGGCGCCGCGTGTAGACGTCGCGCGCCATGCGCAGCGCCATCGACGCATCCGCGGCGTGCAGGCTGCCGCAGTGCTTATGATCGAGGCCCTGCTTGCTGCGCACGAAGACTTCCCAAATCGGCCATTCCTTGTTCATGAACTCACTCCTGAATGTTTGGCTATGCATGGTTTGCGTGACGAGCGGCACCGGCGGCTCGCAGCGGGTCGTAGCGGCTCCTAGCGGCCCGTCACGCCGCGGCTTGCTGCGCGCGGGCGCGGGCTTTTTCCGCGTGGGCGAGGGCTGCCTCGCGCACCCAGGCGCCATCCTCGTGGGCCTTCACGCGCGTCGCGAGACGCTCCTTGTTGCAGGGGCCGTCGCCGTTCACGACGCGCCAGAATTCTTCCCAGTCGATCGCGCCGTAGTCGTAATGACCGCGCGCCTCGTTCCACGCGAGATCGGGGTCGGGCAGCGTCACGCCGAGCACCTTCGCCTGCGCAACCGTCGCATCGACGAACTTTTGCCGCAGATCGTCGTTGGAAATGCGCTTGATGCCCCACTTCGCCGATTGATTGCTGTGGACCGAATCCTTATCGCTCGGCCCGAACATCATCAAGACGGGCCACCACCAGCGATCCACGGCCTGCTGGACGAGCTCGCGCTGCGCGCGCGTGCCCTTCATCATCGACATCAGCGCGTCGAAGCCTTGACGCTGGTGGAACGACTCCTCCTTGCAGATGCGGATCATGGCTCGCGCATAGGGGCCGTAGGTGCAGCGGCAAAGCGGAATCTGATTCATGATCGCGGCGCCGTCGACGAGCCAGCCGATCACGCCGACATCCGCCCAAGTCGGCGTCGGATAGTTGAAGATGCTCGAATATTTCGCGCGCCCGCTGTTCAGGGCGTCGACGAGATCGTCCCGCGATACGCCCAGCGTTTCGGCGGCGCTGTAGAGATAAAGGCCATGTCCGCCCTCGTCCTGCACTTTCGCGAGCAAGATGGCCTTGCGCTTCAGGCTCGGCGCGCGCGAGATCCAGTTGCCTTCGGGCAACATGCCGACGATTTCCGAGTGCGCGTGCTGCGAGATTTGCCGCACGAGCGTCTTACGGTACGCGTCCGGCATCCAGTCTTGGGGCTCGATCTTGCCGTCCGCCGCAACGACGGCGTCGAAGCGTCCTTGCTCGGGAGCAAGCGCGCCCGTGTCGAGCGCGGCGACGTTGCCCGGAATGTCGAGTGATTGCGTATACATGGGGACAATCCCGTTTCGGAGTTGTATGTTGACGCGAGTATAAACCAACCGACCGGTCGGTCAATAAATTTATTTGAGATCGGCTCGATGAGGCGGCGGAAGGCGGGGCGGGGGGAAAGCGACGAAAGGGGCGGCCAACGGCACGGCCATGGGCTGCTAGACTGAACGTATC
Source organism: Trinickia sp. (assembly GCF_051953955.1). Taxonomy (GTDB): domain Bacteria; phylum Pseudomonadota; class Gammaproteobacteria; order Burkholderiales; family Burkholderiaceae; genus Trinickia. Next base: position 12,370 of record NZ_JBQCIF010000072.1, read on the forward strand.
CGTCCTATATTCCACCGTCTCGCATAGCGACCATGACGACCGTCTATTTCGTGAAGACCGGCGAGCAGTACCTCTGCCCGGGCGAAGATGGCGACGTCGGTATGACGCCGTCGTTCGAGGAAGCCGAGCGCTTCCTCTCGTATGAAGATGCGGAGAATGCCGCGCGCCGGAACGCCGAACCCGGCTACGAGATCATCACCCAGCACCGGGAGTGATGCCGCAGGCACGCAGCATAGTGCTACTGAGCCATGCCCCACGACACGAGCACGGCGTGGATGCTGCGCGCGTAGCGATCGCGCAGCGACGGCGTCTCGGAGTGATACGCGCCGATGGCATGCCAGGTGTTGCCGTAGCGGATCATCTTCTGCTTGAGCATCCAGGCGGCGACGTAGGTATTGACGCAAGCGTCCTTGAGCGCGCCCGGCGGCACCCCGTAACGCCGCAGTTCCGCGAAATGCACCGAGTTGATCTGCGCCTGGCCTACGTCGATGCTGCCGTCCGCGTTGCGGTGAACGGCGCTCGGGTCGCCTTTCGATTCGTACCAGGCGATCGCGCGCAGGATCATCGGGTTGACGCCCTGATAGGCGCCCGCGCGGGCGAAGCAGTCGTCATCGGCCGCATGGGCGGCGCTCGAGCCCGACAGGAGGCAAACGGCAACCGCGGCGGCGATACCGAGCTTCGCCGCCCCGCAGCGAAGCGTGGAGAAGGGCAAAAATGGCGGCATGACGATGAGCTCCTATCGGTGAGGCGCGGGGCTATCGGGTCAAGGCGACCGAAACGGCGTCGGCGCCCACGCGTCCTTCGCGCGCCGTATTGTGCAGCGCCTCGTCGAGCTTGCGATCCACCTCGGTCAAATACGCCTGGGACTCGTCGCTGACGACCATTCGCACGCTCGTCTCGGCCACGCTTCGGTGCGGCGCCGCGCGGCGGCCCCGTTTGCCGGAACGATGCGCGCTGCCGACGGCGGGTGCTTCTTCAATTTGCTCGGCGGCGGATGGCGGCAGCGAAGCGAGCGAGGGCAGCGGTGGGAACAGCTGGTTGGGACCCGCGCCTTCCGCGGGAGGCTTGGCGGACAGAGCGGCAGCATTGCCTAGCGCATTCGTTTGCGCCTGCGCCGGCGGCATGGCCGCGAAGCCGAAAGCGCAGGTCAGCGCGAGTGCGGTACGCGAAATCATGGGCGTCTCCGGAAGCTATTCGGTGGGCAGGACTTGCACGCTGTACGGCTGGCAACTGCCGGCCGTGACGTTTTCGATGCTGACCGCGCTTGCGCGTCCCGGCGCGATGCCGCGCTTGACCGATTGATTCAAATACGTGAAATCCTGTGCCAAGGCGGCGATGACGATCCGCGTCGGCTGCGGCTGCCGCGAAGCGAGCGTCCCGACCTTCACGAGCACTTCGGTCAAATGAGGATCGCGCGCGCCGAGCGCGTCGGCGGGAATCGCGATGTCGACGAGTTTGGCGGCTGCGTGAGCATGGGCCGTTGCGGCCGATGACTGGCCGTCGTTCGATCGCGAGGCCTGCATCTGCGCGCATCCGGATAGCGCAGCGACCACAAGAAGACAGATGAAGGCTTTCACGGTGATCTCCAACACTAGAAAGTGCGTTATCGGCAGTGCGGCCCCAATGATTAAAACCGACGAATGCAAAATCCTCCGGACCGGAGCCGACCCGAAAGCGTGAGCACCTTGCCCTGGCGGTGCGTTCGAAGCGCCGCGCGTGCGCCGGCCAAAGCCCCGACCGGACGGCATATAAGTAAATACTCCCATCAAACAAGTCGCTTTGTCTCTGCTTGTGATCCGCATCGCCGCCGCCAACCGGGGAGAGGCTGCTCGCCGCCGGCGGGCTGGCCGCTCAATGGACGCTCGCGACGGATTCTCTTATCGTGGCCGCGCGCGTCAGGCACAATCGCCGTTTGGTCTCGTTCCGGTTCGTCCGATTTCCGCACCCATGCTTGCTCGTTCCATTCCGCGCGTGCTCGGCGCTTTGGCAGCGCTGTTGTCTTCCACGATGATTTCATGGCCCGCGCATGCGGCGGCGCCGACGCAGCCTCCGAGCGGCTGGGTGACCGCCTGGGCGACGGCCTTGCAATCGATCCCCGATATTTCCGACCCGCCACCGCTTTATCGGACGCCGGACGTGGCCGGCCGCACGGTCCGGCAGATCATCTATCCCACCGTTTCGGGACGTGGCGTGCGCGTTCGGATCAGCAACGTCTATGGGCGCGGGCCGCTGACGCTGACCGACGTGAGCCTTGCTCGCTCCGCGGGCGGCGCGGCAATCGAGCCGGGCACGATGGTGCGGTTGACGTTCGGGGGCAAGCCCTCGATTACGCTGAAGCCGGGCGCCGAGACCGACACCGATTGGGCTGAAGCGGAACTGACCGCTGGCGAACCGTACGCCGTCAGCCTCGTTGCCGGGCCGCACCAGACGCTGACTGCTTGGCATCGGGTCGCGAATCAAGTCAATTACGTGTCGACGGACGGCGATCACGCCGCGGATACGGCGTCGAGCGCGTACCCGCGCAAGTTCACCGAATCGGCATGGGTCAGCGCGCTCGACGTGCGTGCACCGAACGCGAGGGCGGTTGCCGCGATCGGCGATTCGATTACCGACGGTTTGCGTTCCAGCCTGAACCGGAACCACCGCTGGCCCGACGCGTTCGCACGCCGTCTCGGGCAAGCCGGCATGGCGCAAACGGCGGTGCTCAATCTCGGCATCAGCGGCAACCGGCTGCTCAGCGATTCGCCGTGCTACGGCGAGGCGCTCGGCCGGCGCTTCGAGCGCGATGCGCTGGGGCACGGTGGCGTAGGCGCCGTAATCGTTCTGATTGGGATCAACGACATCAATTTCGCCTCGATGCCGCCACGCGCCGGCCTGGACTGCGACTTTCCGCACACTGCCGTGACGGCGCGTGATCTGACCGACGGCTATCGGCGATTGATCGAGCGCGCGCATCGCAGCGGCGTGCGCATCTTCGGTGCAACGCTGACGCCGGCATCGCTGCCGCCGGCGCGCGAGGCGGTCCGCACGGCCGTGAACGACTGGATCCGGACGAGCCGGGCGTTCGACGGTGTGGTCGATTTCGATGCGGCGCTGCGCGACACTGCGCATCCGGACCGCCTGCAGCGCCGCTTCGACAGCGGCGATCACATTCACCCGAGCGACGAGGGCTACGCGGCGATGGCCGCCGCCGTGCCGCTCGAATCGATCGAGGCGGCGGTGCATCGGTAAATAAAAAATATGTGCGACACACCCTTGTCATGTGCGGTGTGTTTGACCTATGATTCGCATCCTCCTTTGAGGGGCGGCGACGAAGCGGCGCCGGCGGCAACAGGTTTTAAGCGGTGAGTTAAAAAAACTGTTGACGCGATGTGAAAGACTCTGCATAATCTCGTTTCTCTGCTGCTGATGCAGCAACGCAAGACGGGCGGTGCTAGAAGGAAGTTCTTCGGTGCGGCTGACGGTTGAGCGACGCGATCTTTAAAAATTTACAGCCGATAAGTGTGGGCGCTTGATGGCGAACGCG
>NZ_JBQCIF010000073.1:0-37524 GCF_051953955.1 Trinickia sp.
CTTTCAGCAGTATCGCCTGTTTTTCCGCTATCACAAGCAGAGCAAAATCATCATTTTGGGATGGGTCAACGACGACAAGACGAAGCGCGCATACGGTTCAGCGAGCGACGCTTACAAGGTTTTCAGCAAAATGCTCGACAGAAAGCAACCGCCGGACGACTGGGATATGCTGCTTGCTGAAGCTGCCGGTGCCTCGGAAAGGCTCAGTCGAGCCGTTGCCGCCACGCTCGAGTAAGCCAAGACGGCGGCTCGATCATGCCGGACGTCTCGCCCAGCGCCGCGCGCACCATCCCCCAAGCTCATTGCTAAAATACCGCGTCGCCAGCGGTAACAAGCCTCCTCGTTCCGCCCTCATTCACCCGCATGCCGCCTTGCTCGACAAGGCGGCGGCTCGTTTCGTGCTCTCACATACACATGGCCCAATACGTCTTCACCATGAACCGGGTCGGCAAAATCGTGCCGCCCAAGCGTCAGATCCTGAAGGACATTTCGCTGTCCTTCTTCCCCGGCGCGAAGATCGGCGTGCTCGGCCTGAACGGCTCGGGCAAGTCCACCCTCATTCGCATCATGGCCGGCGTCGATCGCGACATCGAAGGCGAAGCCACGCCGATGCCCAACCTGAACATCGGCTATCTGCCGCAAGAGCCGCAGCTCGATCCCGAAAAAACGGTGCGCGAAGCCGTCGAGGAAGGTCTCGGCGATGTCTTCCAAGCGCACAAGAAGCTCGATGAGATCTACGCGGCCTATGCCGAGCCCGATGCCGATTTCGATGCGCTCGCAGCCGAACAGGCCAAATACGAGGCGATCCTCGCAGCCAGCGACGGCGGCAGCCCCGAGCAGCAGCTCGAAGTCGCCGCCGATGCGCTGCGCCTGCCGGCTTGGGACGCGAAGATCGCTCACCTCTCCGGCGGTGAGAAGCGTCGCGTCGCGCTCTGCAAGCTCTTGCTCGAAAAGCCCGACATGCTGCTGCTCGACGAGCCGACCAACCACCTCGACGCCGAATCGGTCGAGTGGCTCGAGCAGTTCCTCACGCGCTTTCCGGGCACCGTCGTCGCCGTCACGCACGATCGCTACTTCCTCGACAACGCAGCCGAGTGGATTCTCGAGCTCGACCGCGGCCACGGCATTCCCTGGAAGGGCAACTACAGCAGCTGGCTCGACCAAAAGGAAGATCGCCTGAAGCAGGAAGAAGCGTCCGAATCGGCCCGCCAGAAAGCGATCAAGAAAGAACTGGAGTGGGTTCGCCAGAACCCGAAGGGACGCCAGGCGAAATCGAAAGCGCGTATCGCCCGCTTCGAAGAGCTGTCGAGCCAGGATTACCAAAAGCGTAACGAGACGCAGGAAATCTTCATCCCTGTCGGTGATCGCCTAGGCAACGAAGTCATCGAATTCAAGAACGTCAGCAAGGCCTATGGCGATCGCTTGCTCATCGACGATCTCAGCTTCAAGATCCCCGCCGGTGCGATCGTCGGCATCATCGGCCCGAACGGTGCCGGCAAGTCGACGCTGTTCCGCATGCTGACCGGGCGCGAGACGCCCGATTCGGGCGAAATCGTGATGGGGCCGACCGTCAAGCTCGCCTACGTCGACCAAAGCCGCGACGCGCTCGACGGCAGCAAGACGGTGTTCGAGGAGATCTCCGGCGGCGCCGACGTGTTGACGGTCGGCAAGTACGAAACGCCGTCGCGCGCCTACATCGGCCGCTTCAACTTCAAGGGCTCGGATCAGCAGAAAAACGTCGGCAATCTGTCCGGCGGCGAGCGTGGCCGTCTGCACTTGGCCAAGACGTTGATTGCGGGCGGCAACGTGCTGCTGCTCGACGAACCGTCGAACGACCTCGACGTCGAAACGCTGCGCGCGCTCGAAGATGCGCTGCTCGAGTTCGCAGGCTCGGTCATGGTGATCTCGCACGATCGCTGGTTCCTCGATCGCATCGCCACGCACATCCTGGCATTCGAAGGCGACTCGCAAGCCGTGTTCTTCGACGGCAACTACCAGGAGTACGAAGCCGACAAGCGCAAGCGGCTCGGCGAAGAAGGCGCGAAGCCCAAGCGCCTGCGCTACAAGCCGATCACGCGCTGAGCGGGTTCATTCAACGTGCGAGCATGCGCGCACGCAGGCATTCGGACGTTCAAATGGCCTGCGTGCGCGCCTCGAGCCACGCCCTCGCCGCGCCGTCCACCAGCGGCGACACACGCGAGCGAACCCGCTCGTGATAGGCGTTGAGCCACGCACGCTCGTCCTCGCGCAGCAGCGACGGCATCACGCAACGCGTGTCGATCGGGCATAGCGTCAGCGTCTCGAACGCGAGGAACGGGCCGAACTCGGTATCCCCGTCGTCACGGCTCAGCACGAGGTTCTCGATCCGCACACCCCATCGGCCCGGCCGATAGACGCCGGGCTCGACCGAGGTGATCATCCCCGCCTCCATCGCCGTATGCGGCTCGGCCGGCGCATAGTGCGAAATCACCTGCGGGCCCTCGTGAACGTTCAGGAAGTAGCCGACGCCGTGCCCCGTGCCATGCCCGTAATCGATCCCCGCATCCCAAATCGGCGCGCGTGCGATCGCATCGAGCATCGGGCTCAGGATGCCGCGCGGGAAGCGCGCGCGCGACAACGCGATCATGCCTTTGAGGACGATCGTGAAATCGCGCTTTTGCGCGTCGCTCGCTTCGCCGACGGGCACGACGCGCGTGATGTCGGTCGTCCCTGTCACGTATTGGCCGCCCGAATCGATGAGCAGGAGGCCTTGGCCTTCGATCGTCGCGTGCGCGGCCGCCGTCGCACGATAGTGTGGCATCGCGCCGTTCGCGTTGAAGCCGGCGATCGTCGCGAAGCTCGGCGAAACGAAGCCGGGCCGGCGCGCACGCGCGGCCGTCAACCGTTCGTCGATCGTCAACTCGGTGATCGTCTCGCGTCCGAGCGCGCTTTCGAACCACGCAAAGAATTCGGCGAGCGCGGCCCCGTCTTGCGCCATCGCCCCGCGCACGCGCTCGGCCTGATCGGGCGTCTTGCGCGATTTCGCGAACGTCGACGGGTTCACCGCTTCGACGATGCGCACGCCCGCCGGCACGGCCTCGCGCAATCCGAACGTCACGCGGCGGGGATCGATCAGAAGTGACGACCCCGCAGGCAGCGCCGCGAGTGCCGCGCGGGCCTGCTCATACGGCGCGACGGCGATGCCGTCACGCGCGAGCGCCTCGCCGATCGCAGCCGATACCTTGTTCTCGCTGGCAAAGAGCCTCGCCTCGTTCAAGCCGACGAGCATATGCGCGACGAACACGGGATTGAAGTTGACGTCGGAACCGCGCAGATTCGTCAGCCATGCCACATCGTCGAGCGTCGAGACGAAATGCCACTGCGCCCCCGCTTCATGCATCGCCGCACGCACGAGCGCGAGTTTCTCCGTCCGCGTCATGCAAGCGTCGTCGAGCGCGTGTTCGTAGACCGGGTTCGACGGCAGCGCAGGACGATCGGCCCAAACCGCCTCGACGAGATCGAGACCGGTGACGAGCGCGATGCCGCGCGTACTGAGGGCGTCCGCAAGGGTCCGTGCAGCCGCGAGGCCGAGCACGGTGCCGTCCACGCCGACGCGCGCCCCGGCCGCGAGCCGCTTCGCGAGCCAATCGACGTGCGCCTGCGCCTGCGGACCGCCCGCTATCTTCATGAGCTCGATGCCGGTTCCCGCCAGTTGCGCCTGGGCCTGGACCCAATAACGGCTGTCGGCCCAGACGCCGGCGAAATCGGCCGTGACGACGAGTGTGCCGGCCGACCCTGTGAAACCCGACAACCATTGGCGCGCTTGCCAGCGCTGCGGCAAATACTCCGACAAATGCGGATCGGAGGACGGGACGACGTAGGCGGCGAGCCCCGCGCGCTTCATCTCGTCACGCAAGCGGGCCAGCCGGCCAGCAACGGACGCGACGGCCGCATCAGGCCGGGAATGAGAGGTAGGACGATCGTTCATCGAAAAACACCTGGTTCATCGGCGCGGCGCGAGACCGACCGAGACGGCGACGGCCACGAGCGCGAGACCCGTGCAGACGGGCCATTGGAGCGTTTCGCCATCGTGGAAGAAGCCCGACACGTCGCCTGCCATTTTCGCGCAAGCGGCGGCGGCGATACCGGCTATCACGGCGATGAGCAGCCCCGAGCGGCGAGCGCGGCGCAACGGATGAAGCCACCAGCCCGCGAGGGCGACGGCGAACCCGAGCACGAAGATGCCTGGCCAGCCCATCAGCGCCTGCCCGCGCCGTGCATCGCTTCGCCGCCGAACGCGAGGCCGCGAAGAAAACCGCCGGATCGGCCCAATTGCATAGTGAATCTCTTATCGTCTCTATTCAAGGAGATGGAACGGGATGGCGCACCGCCGCTCAGCGAGCCTCGGGGCGGAACCGTTATAATAACCGGCTGAAATATCAGCGCCGTCCGCTGGCACGGGCGGCCACGGCACACCCACGTATGCAACTGCTCACGATCGGAATCAATCACCACACGGCGCCCATCGCATTGCGCGAGCGCGTGGCGTTTCCGCTCGAACAGTTGAAGCCGGCGCTCGACGCCTTCCAAGGCTTGTGGCGGGGCCGCCCCTCGCTGGCGGCTCCCGAAGCCGCGATCCTATCCACCTGCAATCGCACCGAGCTCTACTGCGCCACGGACGACCGCACCGCGCGCGAATCCGCGCTGCAATGGCTGTCGAGCTACCACGGGCTGTCCGTGGACGAACTGGCGCCGCATGTGTATGCGCTGCCGCAATCGGAAGCGGTGCGGCACGCGTTCCGGGTCGCGTCGGGCCTGGACTCGATGGTCCTCGGTGAAACGCAGATTCTCGGGCAAATGAAGGATGCGGTGCGCTCGGCCTCCGAAGCCGGCGCGCTGGGCACCTATCTGAACCAGCTGTTCCAGCGCACGTTCGCCGTGGCGAAAGAGGTGCGCGGCAATACGGCCGTCGGCGCGCAGTCGGTATCGATGGCCGCGGCGGCCGTGCGGCTCGCCCAGCGCATTTTCGACAAGATTTCCAGCCAGCGGGTGCTATTCATCGGCGCGGGCGAAATGATCGAGCTTTGCGCCACGCACTTCGCGGCGCAGCAGCCGCGCGAGCTCGTCGTCGCCAATCGTACGATCGAGCGCGGCGCCAAGCTGGCCGAGCGCGTCAAAGGCCACGCGATCCCGCTCTCGGAGCTGCCCGCACGCATGCACGAGTTCGACATCATCGTCTCGTGCACGGCCTCGACGCTGCCGATCATCGGCCTGGGCGCCGTCGAGCGTGCGGTCAAGGCGCGCCGCCGCCGCCCGATCTTCATGGTCGATCTGGCCGTGCCGCGCGACATCGAGCCCGAAGTCGCCGAACTGCAAGACGTCTTTCTCTACACCGTCGACGATCTGGGCGCGATCGTGCGCGAGGGCAACGCGTCGCGCCAGGCCGCCGTCGCTGAGGCCGAAGCGATCATCGAAACGCGCGTGGACAGCTTCATGCAGTGGCTCGACGCGCGCAGTGTGGTGCCCGTGATCCGTCATATGCACACGCAAGCCGACGCGCTGCGCCGCGCCGAACTCGAGCGCGCGATGAAGATGCTGTCGCGCGGCGACGATCCCCCCGCCGTCCTCGAGGCGCTCTCGCAATCGCTGACGAACAAGCTGATCCACGGCCCGACCCACGCGCTCAACCGCGCGAGCAGCGACGAGCGGGCTACGCTCGTCGAGCTGCTCGGCGGCTTCTACGGGCACGCCAAGCGCCCCGGCTCGTCCGAGCATTAGCGGCGCTGCCCGCTCGAAGCGCGCGTAACGCGCTCTCCTGCTTGATCCGTCCACATTCTTCATTCTTTTCGGGGAGCTTCGCTCCGCATATGAAAACGAGCATGCAACACAAGCTCGACCAGCTAACGACGCGGCTGGCCGAACTGAACGACCTCCTGATCCGCGCGGACGTGACGGCCAATCTCGATCAGTACCGCAAGCTCACGCGCGAGCACGCCGAAATCGGCCCCGTCGTCGAGCACTACGGGCTTTGGCGCCAGGCGCGGCTCGACGCCGCGACGGCTCAAGAACTGCTGGCGGATGCCTCCATGCGCGAGTTCGCCGAAGAGGAAGTGCGCGCCGCCCGCGACAAAATGGCGCAACTCGAGGACGATCTGCGCAAGATGCTGCTGCCGAAGGACCCGAACGACGAGCGCAACATCTTCCTCGAAATCCGCGCCGGCACGGGCGGCGACGAATCGGCGCTGTTCGCGGGCGACCTGCTGCGCATGTATCTGCGCTTCGCCGAGCGGCAGCGCTGGCAAGTGGAGATGATGTCGGAGAGCATGTCGGACCTCGGCGGGTACAAGGAAGTCATCGTCCGGATTGCCGGCCAAGCCGCTTACTCGCGGCTCAAGTTCGAATCGGGCGGGCACCGCGTGCAGCGCGTACCGGCCACGGAGACGCAGGGCCGCATCCACACGTCCGCCTGCACGGTCGCGGTCATGCCGGAAGCCGATGAAATCGGCGAAGTCGAGATCAATCCGGCCGACTTGCGGATCGACACGTTCCGCGCGTCCGGCGCGGGCGGCCAGCATATCAACAAGACCGATTCGGCCGTGCGCGTGACGCATTTGCCGACGGGGATCGTCGTCGAATGCCAGGACGACCGCTCGCAGCACAAGAACAAAGACCGGGCGCTGAAGGTGCTCGCCGCGCGCATCAAGGACAAGCAATACCAGGAGCAGCATGCCAAGGAAGCTGCGACGCGCAAGAGCCTCGTCGGCTCGGGCGACCGCTCGGAGCGCATCCGCACCTACAACTTCCCGCAAGGTCGGCTGACCGACCATCGGATCAACCTGACGCTCTACAAGCTCGATGCGATCATGGACGGCGACCTCGACGAACTGATCGCAGCGCTCGTCAGCGAGCATCAAGCCGAGCTGCTCGCCTCGCTCGGCGAGGCCGATTGAGACATCGAAAGGCCATCCGATGACGTCCGGCCCCGCAGCGCCCGCCCCGCCCGCCACGACCGCCAGCGCCTTACTGCGCGGCTCACCGCTGCCCGCGCTCGAAGCGCGCGTGCTGCTGTGCCATGCATTGGGCTGGCGGCGCACCGAACTCATCACGCGCGGCGACGAGCCGCTGGGCGAGCAAGCCGAGGCCGCTTTCCGCGCGCTCGAGGGCAAGCGGGCAGCGGGCGTCCCGATCGCGCAGATCGTCGGTATGCGCGAATTCTATGGCCTCGCCTTCGACGTCACGCCCGACGTCCTCATCCCGCGCCCCGAGACAGAGCTGCTCGTCGAGACCGCGCTGGACGCGATCTCGACGATCGCGCGGCCACGTGTGCTCGACCTCGGCACCGGCAGCGGCGCAATCGCGATCGCCATTGCCGTCGCTCGGCCCGATGCGAGCGTCACGGCCGTCGATCGCTCGCCTGCGGCACTGACCGTCGCCGCGCGCAATGCCGCCAAGCTGCTCGATCCGGCGCGCCCGGGTGGGCCGGTGACCTGGCTCCAGGGCGACTGGTACGGCGCCCTCGCGTCTTGCCCCGAAGCTCGGTTCGACGCGATCGTCAGCAATCCGCCCTACATCGCCGCCCGCGATCCGCATCTCGATGAGGGAGACTTGCGCTTCGAGCCGCGGGGCGCGCTCACGGATGAATCGGACGGATTATCGGCATTTCGCGCCATCATCGCCCACGCAAGCTCGTTTTTGGCCCATGGCGGGCACTTATGGCTCGAGCACGGTTACGATCAAGCTGAGGCAGTCCGGGCCCTATTGATGGCTTGCGGCTTCGAAAACGTCGGATCGCTTCGCGACCTGGCCGGCATCGAGCGCACGACGGGCGGCTCACGCGCCTGATCGGCCGGACTGATCGGTCGCACGGGTGTTCTCCCCCGCATTCCCAATCGTCCGATCTGCCTCTAACATGGTTAGGTGCATCGTCGGCACTGTTATGATTTATCTTCACCTGCGCGCGACATCGGACTTCGCGCACGCACTTGTCAATCGAACCTCGAGCGGAGCCCTCGGTGAAGCGTCCCTTGCCGCCCATTAGCGAACACATGATCGTTCGCGGTACTGAGCTTCACCCCGACGAGCCGTCCGAGCTCACGCAAAGCAAACTATCGCGGATCGCGCTGGACGAAATGTCGGTGCTCGTCGCGCTACTGAGCCCGGCGGGAGTCGTGCTCGAATGCAATCGCAGCGGCCTCGGCCGGATGTCGCGGCGCGAAGCCCGGATCATCGGCCAGCCGCTTGCCGATGCCTTCCCGAGCATCGCAGAGCAGCTCGGTGCGCCCGACGCAGTGCGGGACGCTGTCACGCGGGCCGCGGCGGGAGAGCCCGTGCGCTTCGACCTTGCGGTGCCGTCGGCCGAGTCCGGCAAGCCCGACACCGTGCTCGACGCGACGTTGCGAGCGGTACGCGACGATGCCAGGAAAGTGGCATTCGTGCTGCTCGAAGCAAGGGAGGCGACCCAGCAGCGCAGCAACGAAGCCGCCCTGCTCGCGAGCCGCGAGGAGGCGCATCGCGGGCACGAAGCCTCGGCCCGGCTACAGGAGAGCGAGCAGCGGTTTCGCCTGCTGGTCGACAGCGTCGTCGATTATGCGATCTTCATGCTCGACCGGGACGGCTACGTCACGAGCTGGAACCCTGGCGCGCAACGGATCAAAGGCTATGCCGCGGACGAAATCATCGGCCAGCACTTCTCGCGTTTCTATACGGAGGAGGACCGGCGCAACGGCGTGCCGCAGTCGGTGCTTGCCCGCGCCGCGGAAACAGGCAAGTTCGAAGGCGAAGGCTGGCGCGTGCGCAAGGACGGCTCGCGTTTTTGGGCGAACGTGCTCGTCGATGCGATCGTCGGCCCCGACGGCGAAGTGATCGGCTTTGCGAAGGTCACGCGCGATCTGACCGAAAAGCGCAACGTCGAAGCGCAATTGCGGCAATCGCAGAAAATGGAAGCCATCGGCCAACTGACGGGCGGCATCGCGCATGATTTCAACAACTTGCTGCAAGTCGTGATCGGCAGCCTCGAAGGGCTGCAACGCCGCGTCGGCAGCTTCGAGCAACTGCCGCTCGGCGCGGATATGAAGCGGTTCGCCGACAACGCGCTGCGTGGCGCCGAGCGCGCGGCCAATCTGACGCGGCGCCTGCTCGCGTTCTCGCGCCGCCAAGCACTCGACGCCAAGCCGACCGACGCGAGCAAGCTCGTGGCGGGCATGTCCGACCTCCTGCGCCGCACGCTCGGCGAAGCGATCTCGATCGAAACCGTCAATGCGGCCGAGCTGTGGCGCATTTCGGTCGATGCGAACCAACTCGAAAGCGCGCTGCTGAATCTGGCCGTCAACGCGCGCGACGCGATGCCGGGCGGCGGCAAGCTCACGATCGAGACGGCCAACTGCGTGCTCGACGCACTCTACGTCTCCCGTTTCGAGGGGCTCGAGGCCGGCCCGTACGTCATGATCGCCGTTAGCGACACGGGCGTGGGCATGGCCAAAGATGTGCTCGAGCGGGCCATGGAGCCGTTTTTTACGACGAAGGACGTCGGCCACGGCACGGGGCTCGGGCTGAGCCAGGTGTACGGCTTCGTCAAGCAATCGGGCGGGCACGTGCGCATCTACAGCGAAGTCGGCGAAGGCACGACGGTCAAGCTGTACCTGCCGCGCCTCGCGGGCGAGGGGGCCTGCGACGAGCACCCCGATCGGCGGCCCGTGCCGGCCAGCCGGATCGGCGAGACGATTCTCGTCGTCGAGGACGATGAAAGCGTCCGCACGGCGACGAGCGACATGCTGCGCGAACTCGGCTATCGCGTGGTGATGGCCGAGGACGGGCCGAGCGCGCTGCGTCTCGTGGGCGAGCGGCCCGAAATCCGCCTCTTGTTTACGGACGTCGGGCTGCCCGGTGGCATGAACGGGCGGCAGTTGGCCGATGCCGTGCGCACGACGCGGCCCGAATTGCCTGTGCTGTTCACGACGGGCTACGCGCGCAATGCGATCGTTCACCACGGCAGGCTCGACCCGGGCATTCATCTGCTCTCCAAGCCGTTCACCTATGCCGAACTGGCCGACAAGCTGAGCCGGATGCTCGCCGAGGCGCCCCGCGCGTCGCGCTAGTGAGGCGACCGGGGCCGGCGAAATCCGCTATCATTTCGCTCTATCTTTTCCGTTTAGCGCGTGACGCGCAAACTCAGAAACTCAGGGTCAGTCATGGATACGCAACAACGCATCAAGCAAGTCATCGACGAAAACGCCGTCGTCCTGTTCATGAAGGGCAACGCGCAGTTTCCGATGTGTGGCTTTTCGGGCCGCGCCGTCCAAATTCTGAAGGCCTGCGGCGTCGACGCGTTCAAGACGGTCAACGTGCTCGAAGACGAAGAAATCCGTCAGGGCATCAAGGAATTCTCGAACTGGCCGACGATTCCCCAGCTGTACGTCAAGGGCGAGTTCGTCGGCGGCTCGGACATCATGATGGAGATGTATCAGTCGGGCGAACTGCAGCAGCTGTTCGCCGCGGCCTGAGCCGCGTCAAGCCATCGGTATTCGCCGGCCGATTGCCGATTGGCGGCCAACCCGCCCTCCAAGGTCAAGCCATGTCTTCCGCCAGTGTGCCGCCGCGCCGGCTGATCGTTGCGATCACCGGCGCCACGGGCGCGATCTACGGCGTGCGCCTGCTCGAAAGAATGCGGCGCATCGAAGGGCTCGAAGCACATCTCGTCGTGTCGGGTGCCGGCTGGCTCAATCTTCAGCATGAACTCGGCTTGACGAAGGACGACGTCCATCCGCTGGCCGACGTCGTTCATAGCGTGCGCGACGTCGGTGCGACGATTGCATCGGGTTCGTTTGCAACGGACGGGATGATCGTCGCGCCCTGCTCGATGAAAACGCTGGCGAGCATCGCGCACGGGCTGTCCGACAATCTGATCGCACGCGCGGCGGACGTCACGCTGAAGGAGCGCCGCCGCCTCGTGCTGCTGGCGCGCGAGACGCCGCTCAATCTGGCGCATCTGCGCAACATGACGGCCGTGACGGAAATGGGCGGCGTCGTCTTTCCTCCCCTGCCCGCCTTCTACAACCGCCCGGCGTCGATCGACGAGATGGTCGACGATACCGTGGCGCGCGTCCTCGATATGTTCGCGCTTGGCCCGGCGCGGGCGGCTGCTTGGCCTGGCCTGCGCGAGCAAGACTGAGTGTAACGGGCGGCGCGGGCGGTAAACGCCTGCCCTGGCGCGGTGCGAATGACGTGAGCGTCGGCGATTCGCAACTGCGGTGACACGGTCCGTTTCCCGAAAGCGGGTTTATCGGTCCCGGGCAACGGCTTATAGTCCTCCCTGACACTTCCCCTTATTCTCGGTCGCGCTCGCCGCGACGCCATGCCATGTCCCGCTTGCCTTCGCTTTACCTCTCCCACGGCGCGCCCACGCTGCCGATCGATCCTGCGATGCCGTCGGCCGAATTCGCGACGCTGGCCACGCGCTTGCCGCGACCTCGCGCCATCTTGATGCTCTCGGCGCACTGGGGCACCGATATGCCCGTCGCCAGCACGGCCGATGCGCCCGAAACCATCCATGACTTCTATGGGTTTCCGCGTGCGCTCTACGAGTTGCAGTATCGGGCGCCGGGCGCGCCCGACGTGGCGCGCGAGGCAGCCGCGTTGCTCGGCGCCGCCGGCATTGCCACGCAAGCGCAGCCGCACGGGCTCGATCACGGCGCCTGGGTGCCGTTGCTGCTGATGTACCCGCAAGCCGATGTGCCTGTGGCCCAGTTGTCGATTCAGCCGCACCGCGACCCGGCGCATCATTACGCGGTGGGCCGTGCGCTGCGGCCGTTGGCTGACGACGGCGTGCTGATCGTCGGCTCGGGGCAGATCACGCATAATTTGCGCGCGGCCGACTTCGGCGCGCAACCGAGCGACGCCGATCCGCGCGTAGCCGAATTCACCGATTGGTTCGAAAGCCGCTTGGCGGCGCGCGATATCGAGGCTTTGCTCGACTATCGGCACCTGGCCCCGCATGCGGCCTACATGCACCCCACCGACGAGCACTTGCTGCCGGTGTTCGCGTCGCTCGGCGCGGCGACCGACGACTACACGCTCGAGATTCAATCGCTCGGCACGTTCCAGAAGGTGCTCGCCATGACGAACTACGTTTTCGGCGGCTGACTCGGCGCAGCGGGCCGAATTCAGTACGCAGAGCCGCTGCGCGGCTCCCCCTTGTTTCTCGCTCCGCGGCTCCCCGTTGTTTCTTCATCGATCGCAAAAAACGAAGGCCCGTCCGGAGAACCTCGGGACGGGCCTTCTGCGTGTTGCGTTTCGTCTTTCTTTTGCCTCTCACCCGCGCATGGGCCGCGGGCGGCGTGCGACGTTAGACGCCCACGCCTTCGAGAATGTCTTCTTCCGACTCACGCTCATCGAGATAATGCGTGCGGTAGCCGGTGCTCACGCCCCAGAAGTAGAAAACGAGCGAGATCGCCGCCACGACGAGCATGTCCCAGCCGTACGGCAAAATCCCGATGCCGCCGAACTGCTTGCTGCCGATGACCGACAGCACGGCCATCGTCGGCAGATAGGCGACGAGCCACCAGGCCGCTTTCAAATCGCTACCCCAGCCGCTGAAACCGGCCTTGGCCTGGTAATAGAAGTAGACCGGCAGCGCGACGACCATCAGAAGAATGATCTCGCCCGTGAGCGGCCACTTTGCCCAATAGAGCACGAGCGAGGCGCAGACGAACGCGAACGGCGCGATCAGGTTCATCAGCGGCAGCTTCAGCGGACGCTCGACGTCTTTCGCCGTGCGGCGCAGCGCCATCAGGCTGATCGGGCCCGTCAGGTACGAAATGACGGTCGCCACCGAGATGACGGCGGCCAGCGAGCTCCAGCCGCGGAAGAAGAACATGAAGACGAACGAGACGAGCAGATTGAACCACATCGCGTTGCGCGGCACGCCGTAGAACGGGTGCACGTTGCCGAACATCTTCGGCAGCGTGTTGTTGCGCTCCATCGCGTAGATCATGCGCGTCGTCGTGGCCATGTAGGTCGTGCCGGTGCCGCTCGGGCTCACGAAGGCGTCGACGTAGAGCAGGATCGCAAGCCAGTTCAGGTTCAGCGCAAGCGCGAGCTCGGCGAACGGCGACGCGAAGTTGAAGTGGCTCCATCCCTTGGCGACGTCGGCCGGATTGACCGAGCCGATGTAGGCGACTTGCAGCAGCACGTAGATCACGAGTGCGAGCAGAATCGAGCCGATGACCGCGAACGGCACGCTCTTGGACGGGTTGCGCGCTTCGCCGGCGAGGTTGACGGGACTTTGGAAGCCGTTGAAGCTGAACACGATGCCGCTCGTCGCGACGGCCGTGAACACGGCCGACCAGCCGTACGGCGCGAACGAAGACGAGGTGCCGAAGTTCTCGCTATGGAAGCCCGACACGAGCAAGCCGAGGATCGTGAGGCCCGGGATGATGAACTTGAACACCGTGATGGTCGTGTTCGCGCGCGCGAACACCTTCACGCCCCAGTAGTTGAGCATGAAGTAGACGATCACGAGCAAGGCCGACAAGAACAAGCCCGGTGGCGTCAACGATCCGTTGATGAACAGATTGTGTGCCCACTCGTAGGGCCAGGTGCTCATGTACTGGATCGAGGCCTCGGCCTCGATCGGAATCACCGACACGATGGCGATCCAGTTCGCCCAGGCGCTGATGAAGCCGACGAGCGCACCGTGCGAATAGCGTGCGTAGCGAACCATGCCGCCCGACTCGGGGAACATGGCGCCCAGTTCGGCATAGGTGAGAGCGATGGCGAGAATCACGACGGCGCCGATGATCCACGCACACAAGGCCGCAGGCCCCGCGATCTTGGCCGCCTTCCACGCGCCGAACAGCCAGCCGGACCCGATGATCGAGCCCAGGCCGGTGAGCATCAGCGCAAATGGCCCGATGTTCCGTTGAATAGAACTTTTCACAACCTCTCCTTGGGATGTACGAATGGCGCGCGGGATGGGGGACACGCGCTTATTTCTGCAAGATACGTGCAACCGATGCGAGCTCTGCGGGAGGGGAAACCGCAACTTAGCGCAACCGCATCGCGCGGCGCGTAGTTTACCGGTTGCAATCACTTAAATGGTGCAGAATGATCCGGCACCAACAAAAAAATCCTTCATGAAATGAAAGATTTGTAAGAGCAAGGGCCAGGCCGGTCAGCCGACACGAGATGCTGCGCCGCGAAATTGTGTTGACCGCCGCCTGATTTCGCCGTATAAAGAGCGTGCAGGATTTCAAGTGGCGAGTGTTGATTGGTCTTTCGTAGGTCGCCCCCATCAGGTACTCCGGTTGTCCTTTTACCCTTCCTTGATTTTCGTGCGCTCCCAGGCTTCGGCCTTTTTCACCCAATTTAGGAATTTGTAATATGGAAACCGGTACCGTCAAGTGGTTCAACGACGCTAAGGGCTTTGGCTTCATCACCCCCGATGGCGGCGGCGAAGACCTCTTCGCGCACTTCTCGGAAATCCGCGTCGACGGCTTCAAGACGCTGCAAGAAAACCAAAAAGTGTCTTTCGAAGTGAAGACGGGCCCCAAGGGCAAGCAAGCCGCGAACATCAAGCCGCTGTAAGGCGCTTGGCTGCTCGCTCGGCTCCGGCCGGGCATCGAGCGGTCCAATGATGTATGCGTCGCGAAGCGCCTGGCGCTTCGCACCTCAAAAACCCCGCCGCGTGCGGGGTTTTGCGTTTCCGGTGCCAGTCGATCCGCAGGCGGGCGGCCGCGTTGGCGCTACGCGAAAAGACGTCGCGCGTGGATCCCGAGCCCCGCCGCGACGCTGGCCAGCCGATCCCCGAATACGGGCTTGGCATCGGGGAATGCGGCACTGAGTGCGTTCGTGAGAAAGCGCAGCCCGGTCGTGCCGCCCGTGAAATAGAGCGCGTCGACGTCGCCGAGCGCCACGCCGGCCGCCTTTGCCGTTTCGCGCGCGGCCTGAGCGATGCGTCGCGCCTCTTCGGCGCCAGCGGCGACGAGCCCGGCTTCATCGAATGCGATGCGTAAATCGGCTTCGACGTCGTCGAGGTCGATCGAGGTCTGGCCACCGGCCGCCACGCCGATCTTCGCCTCTTCGGCCCGCGCCGCGAGGGCATGGCCGAGCCGGCGCTCGACCGCGCGCATGAGCCGCTCGTGATGCCGCGCGTCGCGGTACAGGTGCCGCATCAGCGCGAGCTCGCCCATACGCTTGCCGCTGTAGATGGTGTTGATCAGATGCCACGTGGCCAAGTCGAAGTAGATCCGGTTCGGGACCTCACGGCCTTCGGGGTCGAGCGAACGATAGCCGAGTTCGAGCAAGATCGTCTCGAGCTCGACGCGCCGATCGAAGTCGGTCCCGGCCACGTGCACACCATGATGCGCGAGCACGTCGTCCTTGCGCTCGAGCCGCCGCATCCGGTCCGGGCCGACGCGCACGAGCGAGAAGTCCGACGTGCCGCCGCCGATGTCGGCCACGAGCACGAGCGCTTCCCCCTGCAAGCGCGATTCGTAGTCGAACGCGGCAGCGATCGGCTCGTATTGGAAGTGGATCTCGTTCAAGCCCGCCGCCCGTGCGGCCGTCTCGAGCTGCCGCTGGGCGAGGCGGTCGGCTACCGGGTCGTCGTCGACGAAGAACACGGGGCGGCCCAGCACCGCGCGTTCGATCGACGCGCCTGCGCAGGCCTCGGCTTGCCGCTTCAAGAAAGCCACGAAAATCCCGATGACTTCCGTGTACTTGATCGCGCTGCCATCGCCGAGATCCGTCGCCGTCTCCGCCAGCGGGGAGCCGAGGATGCTCTTGAGCGAGCGCATGAGGCGGCCGTCGAAGCCGTCGATGTACTCGGCCAGCGCGGCGCGGCCGTATGCGCGCGTATGCTCGTCGGTGTTGAAGAAGACGGCTGTCGGCAGCGTCGTGTGCGCGCCCTCGACAGGCGCCAGGATCATCGCCTCGCCGCGCGGCAATGCCACGGCAGAGTTGGACGTGCCGAAGTCGATCGCACAATAGGGCATCGCTTGCATCGCAACTCGCTTTATGCGAACAGAAGGGAGCGCTTTTTATCACAACTGACCGTGACGAGCAATCCGTGCGCGCGCCGAGCCCGGCGCAACCGCGCCGTCGGGCACGTAGCTTGCGCCGCAGGCGGACGGCCCGAGGCCAGGCAACCGCCCGACCGTCACCGCCTCCCTCAGGAGAATAGCGAGATGAGCCTGAAGACCGCGGCGCCCCGCTCCGCTTCGCCCGAGCACGTCATCGAAACCGATTTGCCCTCGCGGCTCGATCGCCTGCCTTGGGGGCGCTTTCATACGCTGATCGTCGTGGCGCTCGGCATCACTTGGCTACTCGACGGGCTCGAAGTGACATTGGCCGGCGCCGTAGCCGGGGCGCTGAAGTCGAGCCCCGCATTGCATCTGACCGATGCCGACATCGGGCTTGCCGGGAGCACCTACATTGCCGGCGCCGTGCTCGGCGCGCTCTTCTTCGGCTGGCTGACCGATCGGCTCGGGCGGCGCAAGCTGTTTTTCGCGACGCTCGGGCTGTATCTCGTTGCCACGGCCGCCACGGCGCTCTCGTGGAACTTTGCCAGCTTCGCGACGTTGCGCTTCTTGACGGGCGCCGGCATCGGCGGCGAATATGCGGCCATCAATTCGACGATTCAGGAGTTCACGCCGGCGCGCGTGCGCGGCTGGACCGATCTTGGGATCAACGGGACGTTCTGGGTCGGCGCGGCGATCGGCGCAGGCGGCTCGCTCGTCCTGCTCGATCCGCACATCGTGCCCGGGGACTGGGGCTGGCGCGCCTGCTTCTTCATCGGCGCCGCGCTCGCGCTCGTCATCGTGTTCATGCGCGTCTGGGTGCCCGAAAGCCCGCGCTGGCTGCTCACCCACAACGAGCCGGAGCGCGCGCACGGCGTCGTGGCGGACATCGAAGCGCAGTTTTGCCGCGCGGGCAGCCGGCCGCTGTCCGATGAATTGCGGACGTTGCGATTCGCCCGGCGCGAGAAAACACCGCTCGGCGAGGTCTTCCAATCGCTGTTCGTGACGCACCGGCGCCGCTCGCTCGTGGGACTCTCGCTGATGACGGCACAGGCGTTCTTCTACAACGCCATCTTCTTCACCTATGCCCTCGTGCTGACCGACTTCTATCACGTTCCAGGCGCGGAAGTAGGCTGGTACCTGCTCCCGTTCGCACTCGGCAATTTCCTCGGCCCGATCGTATTGGGCCATGCGTTCGACGTCGTCGGGCGCCGAACGATGATCGCGCTCACTTACGCCCTCTCCGGCTTATTGCTGATCGGCAGCGGCTATCTGTTCGCTGAAGGCATGCTCACCGTGCAAGCGCAGACGGCCGCATGGATGGTGATTTTCTTTTTCGCCTCGGCTGCGGCGAGTTCCGCGTATTTGACGGTGAGCGAATCGTTCCCGCTCGAAATTCGTGCGCTCGCGATCGCCGTGTTCTATGCGTTCGGCACGGCGCTGGGCGGCATCGCGGGTCCTGCCTTCTTCGGCCGGCTCATCGATACGCAACAGCGCAGCGCCGTTTTCGAAGGCTATCTCGTCGGTTCGGCGCTGATGTTGGCGGCGGCCGCGATCGCGGCCGTGTGGGGCGTCGACGCCGAGCGCAAAGCGCTCGAGCAAGTCGCCACGCCCCTATCGGCATTGAGCGACGAGCCGTGAACCGCGCCTTTCGGGAGATTCCCGCAGGGGCCGCGGCCTGTCAGGCCGTCGTCGCGGCCACGCTCGGCACGGCGCCTCGGCGATGGATACGCAGCACGAGCATCGACGCAATCAAGCATAGTCCGCCCGAGATCATCGAAGCGACCGTGTAAGTGCCGAGGCTCGAGCGCAGCAATCCCGCGCCGTAAGCCGCGAACGCCGCGCCCAGTTGATGTCCCGCGACCACCCAGCCGAACACGACCGGCGCGGACTCCTTGCCGAACGCATCCGTCGTGAGGCGCACCGTCGGCGGCACCGTCGCAATCCAATCGAGGCCGTAGAACGCGGCAAACAGCGGCAGGCCGAAGAAGTCGATGCCGAATGCGTGCGGCAGATAAATCAGCGAGAGCCCGCGCAGCCCGTAATACCAGAACAGCAGCACACGACTGTTGAAGCGGTCGGAGAGCCACCCCGAGAGCGTCGTGCCGAACAGGTCGAAGATGCCCATCGCCGCGAGCAGCGAGGCGCCTTGCACTTCGCTGAGCCCGTAATCGCCGCACATGGCGATCAAGTGGGTGCCAATGTAGCCGTTCGTGCTGGCGCCGCAAATGAAGAAGCTGAAGAAGAGGAGCCAGAAATCGCGTGACTTGCTGGCCGATGCAAGCGTGCCGAATGCGATCGCGAGCGGATTTTGCGCGGCGTGTGCGTCGGTGCGAGGCGCATCGTGCGGCTCGCCATAGGGACGCAGGCCGACGCTCGCCGGGCGTTCGGGCAGCAAAAAGGCGACGAGCGGCAACACGACCGCCGCGACGATGGCCACGATCAGCACGACGGGCCGCCAGCCGTGATGCTCGGCCACGGACGCGAGCATCGGCAGAAATACGAGTTGGCCCGTGGCCGAACTGGCCGTCAGCACGCCCATGACGAGCCCCCGCCGCTCGACGAACCAACGATTGACGACCGTCGCCGAAAGCGTCAGCGCCGCGACACCCGTTGCGCCGCCCACCATCACGCCCCAAATCAAAATCATGTGCCACGGCGCCGTCATCAGCGACGACAGCGCGACGCCGCCCGCCATCACCACGAGCGCGATCATGAGCGTGGGCCGCACGCCGAAGCGCTGCATCGACGCCGCGGCGAACGGGCCGGTGAGCCCATACAAGGCGATATTGACCGAGATCGCGAGCGAAATCGTCGCGCGGCTCCAGCCGAACTGATGCTCGAGCGGCACCATCATCACGCTCGGCGTCGCACGCGTCCCCGCGGCGGCGAGCAATACCAGGAACACCACGGCGGCGACGACCCAGCCGTAATGCGCGCGCCCGTTGATTCTTGTTGCGATCCAGTTCATTGGCACTCCGGTTCGACTGCACCCGCCGCCCCTGCCGGCGTATCGGTGCACGTAGTTAGTGTGGCGTACTGCGTCCCGCGGCGTCCTTCAGCCATCCCGCCAGATGTTCGGCACGGCTTGTGACAGACCTGTCACAAATGTGAGTTGCAATGCTAGTTACCGCTCGGTAACATGTCAAGCACGTCAAATTCGTAGTGCGTTTGGACGAAGCGGCAGGCTCCCCCGTCGCGCCCCGTCGAACGGACGATTCCGCCATGAAAGACACATCCGCCGAGGCCTCGCGAAGGCCTGCTCCGAAGGTCCAACCGGCCGCGGGGCGCACGCGCCCCCACACCGATGCGGCCACCGCGCAGCAGTTGCTGCTGCGCGCGGCAGGCGAGCTTTTCTACCAGGAAGGGGTGCGCGCGGTCGGCGTCGATGCGGTCGTCGAGCGTGCGGGCGTCAACAAGATGAGCTTGTACCGGCAATTCGCCTCGAAAGACGAGCTGATCACGGCCTATCTCGAACATACGAATGACCGCTTCTTTGCGAACTTCGAGAAAAGCATCGGCATGCATCCTGGGCAGCCGGTGCGGCAGATCGCGCAATACTTCGAAGATCTGACGCAGCGCGCGTCGCGCGAGGGCTATCGCGGCTGTCCGTTCGTCAACGTCGCGGCCGAGTTTCCCGATCCGGCGCACCCGGCGCGCGAGATCGTCGCGCGCAACAAAGCGGAGCTGACGAAGCGGCTCACCGAATTGACGTCGGCCGCCGGCGCCGACGATCCGGGCGGGCTCGCCGACGCGCTCGCACTGCTGATCGAGGGGGTCTATGCGGCCAGCCAGACGTTCGGGCCGGGATGCGGCCCGATTCTCGCGGCGCCGCGCGTAGTGGCCCTCCTAGTCTCTGCGGCGTGCGCTGCGCGAACCGGCGCGTAAAATGCGGGCCTTCGAGCCTCACACGTAACCGCGTCCGTCTGGGAAACCGAGATGCCCGCACCCATCGCTGCCCCTCGCGAAACCGGCGGCCACGAAGCCGCACCCACCAGCAGCGACGACGTCGTCGCTGCCACGCGGCATTGGCTCACCCGTGCGGTGATCGGGCTCAACCTCTGTCCGTTCGCAAAGGCCGTCCATGCGAAGCAGCAGATTCGCTATGTCGTCAGCGAGGCGAGAACGCTGGAAGAGATGTTGACGGTGCTGGAGGCCGAACTGCACGCGCTCGTGGACACTGATCCCGAGCACGTCGATACGACGCTCGTGATCTTTCCGCACGCGTTCCCCGATTTCCTCGAATTCAACGATGCGCTGTTCTTCGCCGAGCGCCTGCTGAGGCAGTTGCGGCTCGACGGGGAGCTGCAGATCGCGAGCTTTCACCCGCATTATCAGTTCGAGGGTACGGAGCCGGAGGACATCGAGAACTATACGAACCGCGCGCCCTATCCGATCCTGCATTTGCTGCGCGAATCGAGCGTCGAACGCGCAACGCACGTTTTTCCCGATGCGGCCGAGATATACGAGCGCAACCAAGAAACGATGCGCCGCCTCGGCCACGAAGGCTGGCGCACGTGGATGCAATCGCAAGCGGCCTCGGGCGAACCAACGGCCGAGACATCGCTCTCGCCGTCCCGATCCGCGCCAGGTCCGACTCAGTCCCAGTCCGATTAAACGGCCGTAAGAAACCGCTCGCGCAACGAATCGAGGCCGAACGTATCGAGCACCTCGGCCAAGCGCTCGGCGGGCCGCTTGCGGGGCAGATCCTTGTACTGGGCGACGATCAGTTCGTTCTTCATCGAGTGCTCCCAGCCCACGAGTTCCGTCACGGACACCTGATAGCCGTGCGCTTCCAGCTGCAGGCAACGCAGCACGTTCGTGATTTGACTGCCGAACTCGCGCGTATGCAGCGGATGACGGTAGATCTCGGTGAGCGCGTTGCCGAGGGATTTGCCCTTGTTGCGCCTGAGCACACCCGCCACCTCCGCCTGGCAGCACGGCACGAGCACGATAGAGCGCGCGTGCTTTTCGAGCGCGAAGCGAATGGCATCGTCCGTCGCCGTATCGCACGCGTGCAGCGCCGTGACGACGTCGACGGTCTCGGGCAGTCGTGCGGACTCGATTGAATCAGCCACGGAGACATTCAGGAACGACATGGCCTCGAAGCCGAGCCGCGCTGCCAATGCCGCCGATTTGTCGACGAGCTCGGCGCGCGTCTCGATACCGTAGATCCGTGAACCGGTGCCGGGCGGTAGCGACTTGAAAAAAAGATCGTAGAGGATAAAACCAAGGTATGACTTGCCCGCGCCGTGATCGACGAGCGTGACGGCTCCTCGATCGCGCACGACCTCGTCAAGCAGCGGCTCGATGAATTGGAACAGGTGGTAGACCTGCTTGAGCTTGCGGCGCGAGTCCTGGTTCATCTTGCCGTCGCGCGTCAGGATATGAAGCTCCTTGAGCAACTCGACGGATTGGCCGGGGCGAATTTCGTAAGTCTTGTTCGACATGGTGGGACGGCCCCTGACAAGTCGCCGCGAGCGTGCGACAGCCTACAGAAGCGCAGAAACAATCGCGTCAGTTTACCGAAAAGCGCGACAGACGCCCGGAAAACGCAGGAACAGTTTATGCATGGACGCGCGGACCCATTTTTTCAGTCCGGGCAATTGCCAAGCCGCATCAGCGTTCGAATCTGGCCCGGCCGGGGCGGCAACACACCGCGTGGCACGTCCCGGGCGGCCCGAGCATACGCAGTGCCCTGACCGGGGGGGCGGCGAACGACGTGAGCGTGGAAGCCGCAGGCAGCACACAGCGCGCGCAGGCGTGCCGATATGTTACGTAACGTTACGTGGCAGCGGCAACGCCGGGCGACGGCCTCGAGCGGACGGCGAGCAGGCAAAGTTGACGAAAGGACAACAGCAATGGCTACGATACCCAACGGAGACGCGGAGCAGAAGTTTCAAGCGATGCTCGCCAATCTCCTGACGCCGCCGACGGGCTGGTCGGAGAAGCAGCAACTGGAGCTCGAGATGGCGCGCGACATTTCCGTGGAAATGCTGCGGCTCGCCGAATCGATGCGCGATACGGAACCCGGCCTAGAGTCGCTGCTCACGCTGCTCAAGTACGCGAAAGTCGTCGACTTCATCTTGACGACACTCGCCTCTCGGCGCGAGATCCGCCCGCAGACATTGCGCGTCATCTTCAAGCTCGCCGGATTGAAGGTGGACGAAGCCTACCCGGGCTGAGCGATCGCCGAAGCATCCACCCTCCGCGCGCCGCCCGGCGCCGCGGCCTGCATCCCTTTACTTCGCTCCGAGCCGCCAGAGGGAGGTCGTCTCGAGCGAGCGCGCGCGATACAACGGATCCGACGGGTCCGCCGCCTTCGGATGCACCGGCCGGATATCGTCTCGACCGACTACCTTCAATCCCGCCATATCGATCATGGTGTGCAATGCCTCGCGCGAGCGCAATCCCAAATGCTCGGCGAAATCGGACAAGATCAACCATCCTTCGCCTCCCGGCTCCAGGTGCGCGGCGAGGCCGTTCAAAAACCCTCGCAGCATACCGCTATCGGGATCGTATACCGCCCGCTCGATCGGTGAGCTCGGGCGAGCCGGGAGCCACGGCGGATTGCAGACGACGAGCGGTGCGCGCCCCGGCGGAAACAGATCGGCCTCGCATACCTGGACGCGTTCGGTAAATCCGAGGCGGGCGACGTTTTCGCGCGCGCAGGCCAGTGCGCGCGGATCCGCATCGGTCGCGACGACGCGCTCGACGCCTCGCTTGGCCAGCACGGCCGCGAGTACGCCGGTGCCCGTCCCGATGTCGAATGCGAGCGAGCGCGACGGCAGCGGCGCCCTCGCGACGAGATCGACATACTCGCCGCGCACGGGCGAGAACACGCCGTAGTGCGGATGAATGCGATCACCAAGCGCGCCGATCTCGACGCCCTTCTTGCGCCATTCATGCGCGCCGATCAATCCGAGCAATTCCCGCAGAGAAACGACCGACGATTCGCCGGCCGGTGCGCCCGGTTCGCCATACACCTCCGAGCAGGCCTGCTTCACCTCCGGTGCGCGGCGCAAGGGAATCGAATAGTCCGCATCGAGCGGAATCAAGAGCATGCCGAGCGTACGCGCGCGTTGCGCCTGAGCCTGCCGATGCGCGTTGAACGCATCGAGCGGCGACGCAGGCGGCTTGCGCCGCTTGCGGTCGATTCGGCGCGCCATGGCCTGCAAAAGCTGGCGCGCGTTTTGAAAATCGCCCTGCCAAAGCAGCGCAACGCCTTCGCTGGCCTGGCGATAGGCTGCGTCGGCCGTCATGCGGTCGTCCGCTAGGACGACGCGCCGCGGCGGCGCGACGCCGCTTTCGGCACGCCAGCGCGCGCTGAGCTCGAGCGCGCCGTCGGTCCAATGGAGGGTGGGAACGGTCGGGTCTGTAGTCACGAAGCGGATAGCGAAAAGGCAATGGAACGCGGGCGGATGATACGCCCGCCCGGCAACCCGACACGATACCGCGCTTTTGCATCGATGCAGGCCACGCGGGCGTTTTTCCCTCGCAGTGCCGTCACTGTGCCGTCACTGCGCCGCCGCTACGCCGCGCCGCTTGCCAGCCATGCTCGCGCCCGCCGGCAGCGGCAACACCGCGCCTTGAAGCAACAGGCGCGTCGCCGCATCGGCGTCGAGCGGCTTGCTGAACAGAAACCCTTGCGCATCGACGCAGCCGAGTTCGAGGAGGAATGCGCGCTGCGCGGGCGTCTCGACGCCTTCCGCGATGACGTCGAGCCCGAATGCGCGGGCCAGCGTCACGACGGCGGTGGCGATCGCGCCCGAATCGCCGGCGCCGATGCCGCGCACGAACGCGCGATCGATCTTGATCCGATCGACGGGCAACGCACGCAGCTGCCCGAGGCTCGAATAGCCCATGCCGAAATCGTCGATTGCCACCCGCATGCCGCCGCGCCGGAATTCGGCGAGCCGGCGCGCCGATGCTTCGGGGTTCTTCATCAGCGCCGTTTCGGTCACCTCGAGCTCGAGCAGGGAAGGATCCATGCCCGTTTCCTCGATGACGCGCCGAAACGTCGCGACGATGTCGCCCCGCAGCAGTTGGAGCGGCGAGACGTTCACGGAAATCGGAATCGGCTTGGCCTGCAACTCGCGCCACGCGGCAACCTGCTTGCAGGCAGCACGCAGCACCCATTCGCCGAGTTGAGCCACGAGCCCCGACGCCTCGGCCACCGCGACGAAATCGGCGGGGTTCATGATCCCGTGGTCGTCGTCGCGCCAGCGCACGAGCGCTTCGAGCCCGCGTACTTCTCCGGTGCGCATGTCGACTTGCGGCTGAAAGTTCAAGTGCAGCTTGCCGCCTTCGATGGCCTTCCTCAAGCGCCCCGATAACTTGAGCCGCGCGTCGGCATCGCTGCGCATCCGGTGGCGATAGAACTCGAAGCAGTTGCGCCCGCGCCCCTTGGCCACGTACATCGCCATGTCGGCCGCGCGAATCAGCGCTTCGGCGTCGTCGCCGTCCTCGGGAAACATGCTGATGCCGATGCTCGCGCCGACCACGAGCTCGTGCTCGCCCACGACGATCGGCTCCGCCAACGCTTGGAGCACCGCCGCGGCGAGGGCGTCGTAGGATTCGCCCCCGTCCAGCTCGCGCACGATGACAAACTCATCGCCCCCATAGCGAGCCGCGAGCGCGTCGTGCCCCGCACACAGCGCGAGCCGGGAGGCGACCTCGACGAGCAGCCGATCGCCGACGTTGTGCCCGAGCGCATCGTTGACCGTCTTGAACGCATCGAGATCGATGAACAGCACGTGCAGATGTTGCGAGCGCGTCATCATCGCCTGCAGCTTCGCCGTGATCGTCATCCGGTTCGACAAGCCGGTAAGGCTGTCGCGCTCGCTGAGCTCACGCAGCCGCGCCGAGCGCTCGGTGAGCTTCATGTAGACGTCGTGTGTCGTCTTGGCGAGCACGAGCGGATAGCAAAGAACGACCGGCACCCATGCGGCCGCGATGTGAAGCGCCATCTCACGTTCGACGTGCGGCCCGAAAACGACGAGACCGGCTCCGGCACCCAATGCCGTGGCGATCAACCCATAGCCGAACAGCCGCCATCCCCCCGCGGCCATGTTGTCGATCCAGAACATCAGAAAGACGACGACAGAGGCAATCGGCGCGAAATGCACGGCCGCGACGAACCAGCCGCCGTTGATCGAGTCGATCATGAAATTCCAGCGCTCGCGCAGCAGAGGGTGGCGAGCGTTGCGTACGTGCAGATAGGCGAGGTGGGGCCAGACGAAACAGACGCTCGCGACGGCGGCGATCGCCCATGCGTGCGCATGCTGCGTGTGCAGCAAAAGCAGCAACGGAAAAAAGCCGACCGCATAGCCGAAGAGCCGCAGCACGTAGATGCGGCGCACGAATCTCGCGCCTTTGCGCGAGTTTTCCGCGCGATAGACGAGAGGTGCCGTGGTCAGCCGTGGCGACTCATGGTGCATGTCGAGAGTAGTGCAGCGCGGAAGCGCCGGCCTGGCGCCGCCGCACATCGGGAAGCGACGTGTTCATTGTGCTAACGGCCATTCGTCCTAAAAGTTTAGACAAAAGATTGCGCCCACGCATAGCAGTGCATCATTCGCGGCGCACCGTGCCGCAGCCCATCGTACCAAACGAAAAACGCTGCATGGCGCACCGTCGGCGAACGAAGGTGCATGTCCGCCATCGACGTTTCGCAGCGACGAATGGGAGGCATCGTCTCACGGCAAACCCATTGCCCGCGCGGCACCCTCCCCGTCATCGGAAGGAATTTCCTCCTCGATCAGTCGACGCCCTTTCCTACCAGAAAAGTGAGGAGTACGAACGATGATCGAGTTCGAACGGCATCCCATTGCCGGAACGCCCCGCGTGGGCGAATATTGGGCGGGGCAAGGCGGAATCTACGCAGGTATCATGCCCGACTATGAGGGTACCCAGCCCTATCATCTATTGCTCTCGGCCGACGAAGCCGTCGATGTCGAATGGGGCGGATATGCCCAGTCGGATTCATCGGCAAGAAGCGAAAGCAACGGCGCGGAAAATACCGACCATCTCCTGCAATGCGGTCACCGGCACCCCGCTGCCCGTTGGGCAGCCGACTACCAGAAGGACGGTCAGACGGATTTCTACCTCCCCTCCGAGCGTGAGCTTGCCATGGCCGCCGCCTCGTTGCCCGATCAGTTTTCGCGCTCGCAATGGTACTGGTCGAGCACGGAACATTCGCCCACCGAAGCGCGGGGCGCCAACTTCAACAGCATGCCGCTGAAGCAAACGTTCAAGTCCTATCTGTACGGGCACGCGCGCGCGGTGAGACGCATCTTCGTGTCCGAGCGCGACACGGTCACATCGTCCTAAAAATCGAGGAAACGCGTGATCGCAACCGCGATCACGCGAAGATCGCGACTCCGCTCAACCGTCCGCGCTCGACCGCGGCAACAAGAAAGGAGAACCCGCGACATGACCGAAACCGCAACGCAACGTCTAACCGTGGCCGACGCGCCCGCCATCGGCCAGTATTGGGAAGGGCAAGGCGGCATCTATGCGGGCATCGTGCCCGACTACGTCGGCACGCAGCCGCGCTTTTTGATCGTCGCGACGGACGAGGCGGCCGATCTGACGTGGGGTGGGTTCGGCTCGAACGAAACGGGGGCGCTCGATCGCGACAACGGCGCGATGAACACGGCGCTTTTGGCGGCCTGTCGTTCGTTCTCTCACGATCACGAGGCGGCGCGCTTCGCAGCGGAATACGAAAAAGACGGCCATCGGGATTTTTATCTGCCGGCCCAGCGGGAACTCGACGTCGCTTATCAAACGATCCCCGACCGATTCGATGCCAGCGATTGGTATTGGTCCAGTACCGAACAATCGAGCCTGATGGCCCACGGCCGCAATTTTGGCGACGTCGATCTGCCGCAACTGTTCAAGCAGATGAAAGCGCGCGCACGGCCCGTCCGTACGATACCGGTGGCAAACCAGGAAATCACCGCCTAAGGGATGCACGCCGCGCGAATGATCGCAGCAACGCTTCATCAACCCGAACTCATCAACGACGAGGTGCAACCTTGAGCGATACCTCCCACGGCGTACGGCTAGCCGACGCGCCGAAGCTCGGCGAATACTGGCGTGGTCAAGGCGGGCTTTACGCCGGCGTGATTCCCGACTACGAAGGAAACCACCCGCGCGTGCTGATCGTCGCCGACGATCAAGCGATCGATGTCCCCTGGGGCGGGTCCGGCGACGTGGAAAACGGCGCGCACGACCGCGCCGACGGCTATGCGAATACGCGCGCTCTCATCGATTGCAAGGTCGCATCGCACTTTCATCATGCGGCCCGCTTTGCATGGAGCTACGAGCAAGACGGCCACGACGACTTCCACCTGCCGTCGCAGCGCGAGCTCGATGCCCTCAACGTCACGATGCCGGATACGTTCGATCAGACGGATTGGTACTGGTCGAGCACCGAGCGTTCGTCAGCGATGGCGTGGGGCCGCAATTTCGGCGGAGCGACCATCGACACGATGCTCAAGCACATGCCGGGGCGCGCGCTGGCCGTGCGCAGCGTGCCCGTGATCGAAGACGCCCCGTGCACCGTCAGCGAATGCACGAGCGGCCCCGCGTAGCGCCGCTACCCCTAGCGCCTGCGCGCCGCAACCCGCGCGAACACGCGAGAAAGCGGCGCCCGCCGCGCCTATTGCTGCGCGGCCGGAATCATCCAAGTCAATACGTGCTGCTGCAAGAACACGAGCAAGCCGAGCAACAGCGTCAAGAACACGCTATGCCAGAACGTGCG
The DNA here is from genome assembly GCF_051953955.1 of Trinickia sp. Lineage (GTDB taxonomy): Bacteria > Pseudomonadota > Gammaproteobacteria > Burkholderiales > Burkholderiaceae > Trinickia. The sequence continues at coordinate 27,757 of NZ_JBQCIF010000073.1, forward strand.
CGCGAACACGAAACCCTCCTGGCCTTTGAGGTCGGTCGTCGAGACACCGGTCGCGATGTTCTGAGGCGAGATCATCTTGCCCATCACCCCACCCGAGGAATTCGTCGCGGCCATCAGCACCGGGTCCAGCCCCAACTGCCGGGCCGCGACCACCTGCAGATTGCCGAACAGCGCATTGCCCGACGTATCGCTGCCCGACAGGAACACGGCGATCCAGCCGAGCGAGGCGGAGACGAGCGGAAACAGCGCCCCCGTCGATGCCACGCCCATGCCGAGCGTATAGCTCATGCCCGAATAGTTGAGCAGATAGCCGAGCCCGACGATCATCATCACCGTCGCGATGGCGATGCGCGTTTGCCGCCACGTTACCGCGACGCACGAGAAAAATTCGCCGATTCCCATGCGCGACCACGCGGCCGTGACGATCGCCGCGAGCAGAATCGCCGTGCCCGTGCCGAGCGGCTGGAAGTCCCAGATCGCCGCATAAGACTTGTGATACAGCGAGACGTAGACCGCATTGTGCAGCCCCGGCCATTTGATCTTGGTGTCGCCGATCATCGCGATGCCGGCATGCACCCAAACGATGACGATGACCGACACGACGATCCACGGCACCCAGCCGCCCCACGCGGAACGCCCCCGCGGCGAATCCGCTCGCATCGAGGCCGCGCCGCTGCGCGCGATCGCGAACTGCACGTCGGGCGCGGGATGCCAAAACTTGAGGAATCCGATCGTCACGATCAGCGAAGTCAATGATGACAGGACGTCGGTGAGTTGATAGCCGAGGTAATTCGACGTCACGAACTGCGCGAGCGCGAAGCTGCCGCCCGAGACCAGCAGCGCCGGCCAGAGCCTGCCGATCGAGCGCACGCCCCCGTAGAAACCGATGACGTAAAACGGCAGCAACAGCGCGAAGAACGGCAACTGGCGGCCGACCATGGCGCCCAGCGTCGCGGCAGGCAGCGACGTCACGGCGCCGAGCACGGTAATCGGCACGCCCAACGCGCCGAACGCGACCGGCGCGGTGTTGAAGATCAGCGTGTACGTCAACGCTTCGAGCGCGGGAAAGCCGAGCGCGATCAATAGCGCGCTCGTGATCGCGACCGGCGTGCCGAAGCCGGCGATGCCTTCGAGCAAGCATCCGAACGAGAACGCCACGACCAGCAAAACGAGCCGCCGATCGTCGGGCAAGTTATCGAGCATCCATTGCCGAAATTGATCGAATCGCCCTGTCGTAACGGCAATGTTGTAGAGCAGCAGTGCATTGAATACGATCCACATCACCGGCACGAGCGCGAGCGCCATCCCCGCCGCGACGGCGTTGAAAGCGAGGCCGGCCGGCATGCCCCATACGGCGATCGCCACGATGAGGCCGACGATCAACCCGGCCAACGAAGCTTGCCACGCCGGGCGCCGCAAGACGCCGAGCATGATCAACGCCGCCGCGATCGGCAGTGCAGCGACGATGAACGAAAGTAAGAGGGAATGACCGACGGGGGTAAGCGGTTGCGCGAACAACGTTCCGGGTGGAAGCGCCACGGTAGGGTCCATGCTGTCTCCTTCGAATAGTCGTTATCGGACGGACATCGATACCCGTTGGCACAACCCGGTCCGCGGCATCGATCCGTCGGCGGGTTCCGGGCTAGCCTTCGATACTGCGGGCGGCCGCGTTGGCCACATGCGCGTCTTGCTCGGACTTGACGCCCGAAACACCGACCGCGCCTACTACGTGGCCGTCGACGACGACCGGCACGCCGCCCTCGAGCGTGCCTTTGATCAGCGGCGCGCTCAGGAATGCGTAACGCCCGCCGTTGATCATGTCTTCATAGGCTTTCGATTCGCGCCGGCCCAGCGCGGCGGTGCGCGCTTTTTCGGTGGCCATGTAAGCGCTGATCGGCGAGGCGCCGTCCAAGCGCGTCAGCGCGAGCGGGTGGCCGCCGTCGTCGACCAGCGCAATCGCCACGTTCCAGCCATGCTTGTGAGCTTCGGCGCGGGCGGTTTCGATGATCTTGTTCGCTTCGGCGAGCCCAAGTACGGGTTTCGTTTGCATCAATCAACTCTCCTGAAAGGTCGAAGGAAGTGCGACGCCGGTACGGCGCAGCGCGCCGTGCCCATTGTCGCAAGCTTGCGCTTGCCCGGAAGTTGCGTGAACGAATACCGAACATCTTACACGCGCTAGCCCAGCGCGAACTCGAGGGCCGCCATTGCATGAAGTTGCGTCGTGTCGAGCACCGGCAGCGGACTGTCCGCTTGCGTAATCAACAGTTCGATCTCCGTGCAGCCGAGCACGATCGCGCTCGCCCCCCGCTGCGCGAGCGAATCGATGATCCGCACATAGGCGCGGCGCGACGCCTCGTCGACGATCCCCGCGCAGAGCTCCTCGTAGATCACGCGATGAACGAGATCGCATTCGGGGCCAGACGGCACGATCATCCGCACGTCGAAATGCTCGCGCATGTAGTCGATGAGAAACGGCTCGCGCATGGTGAATCCCGTGCCGAGCAAACCGACGTCGCGCCATCCGTGGTCCACGCATGCGCGGCCGACCGGATCGCCGATATGAAGGAAAGGAATCGGCACGCTCCGCGCTATCTCGCGCGCCACCTTGTGCATCGTGTTCGTGCACAAGACGATGCAATCGGCCCCGCCCGCATGCAGCCGGCGCGCCGCGTCTTGCAAGATGTCCGCGGCGTCGCCCCATCGGCCCTCGTGCTGCGCCCGCTCGATGGGGCCGAAATCGACGCTGTGCATGAGGATCTGCGCCGAGCGCAAAGGACCCAACCGCGCTCTCGCCGCTTGATTCAGGATTCGATAGTATTCGGCGGAAGACTCCCAACTCATTCCGCCGATCAAGCCGATCGTTCGCATCGTTCCAGCCTCCACAAGGTTGTCGCCTAACGAACGAGGAGCATCTTCCGGCGGCGGCGGCACCGTCTATCAAGAAATTTCAAACGTGACTACGGATCGAGCCGATCGGATCGGCCGGCACGCGGACCAGCCCATTTCGTTGGCCGCCGGCCGGATGACGCTGCAGTTGTTGCCGCGTGCGCCGTACAGCGCGCACGATCCGGCTCATACGGGCTCGATCGGCGTCGCGCTCGAGCGCCAAACCGGCGTCCACTCGATCGGCTCGGACCGCCGCGAGCCGTTCGACCGCTGGCCGGGCACGCTCGCCGTGACGCCGCCCGGAATCGATATCTTCTCGGAATCGCCGACGGGCGGCGAATACGTCGTATTGCGGTGCGCCACCGCCATCGAGGCGACCGGCGGCGATGGCGGTGGCCACCACGAGCGCACGCGCATTTGCGTTTCCGGTGCCAGGGCAGCCTTCACCCTCGCGCGGGAAATCCGCCGCGCGCTACTCGCGCCGACGCTCGACGAGACTTCGATCGAAGACATGGCCTGGCGCCTGGCCGCATTGGGGGCGGCATCGGCCCATGATGCACCGCTGCGCGCCGGCCGTCGCGCTCATGTCGCCCGCGATGATGCCCGCCTCTATGCCGGCGCACTGGAACGGATCGCGGACGCGTTCGCACAACCGCTCGCCCTCGAGGAATTGGCCGCGATGACGAGCCAATCGCCACTCGCCTTCCTGCGCGGTTTCACCGCGGCTGTCGGTCTGACCCCGCACGCCTTTCTCACCGAGCGGCGCCTCCAAGCCGCGCGGCACCTGCTCGCCGATCCCGACCGGCCGCTGATCGACATCGCTCTGGCATGCGGCTTTTCTCATCAGTCGCACTTCGGCAACGCCTTCAAACGCACGTTCGGTTTGACCCCGGCGCAGTATCGGCGCCTGCGGCAAGGCCTCGCCTGAACGGTGTACCTGCCCACGTAGGAAAACGCTGACAGAGACAGCGGCGTGGACGACACCATGTTCCGCCGCCGCTGATTGGAGCGCGCAACGATATGAACAATACTTTCATCCGACGCATGCACTACGCCGCGATGTGAAAGCGGCCCGATTCCGGCGCATGCCATTCGTTTCCGGTGGCGGAGGATAAAGTGGACGACCGCGAAGTGCTCGAATCGATACGCGAGATCAACCTGTCGTATCTGATGCTTGCGCAGCACATGCTCAACGAGGATTACGCCGAGGGGTTGTTCAAGCTCGGCTTGTCCGCGCAAATGGCTGACTTGCTCCACATGCTCACGCCCGCGCAGACGATCAAGGTCGCGCAAGCCGACGACATCGTCTGTGATTTCCGCTTCGACGACGCTGAGATGTTGAAGGCACTGACGACCACCGAAAACGGCCTCGATGTGGCCGCCACGCACGCGGCGATTCTGCTCGCCGCCCAAAGCGCCCGCCAATTCGCCTAACCGAGCGAGAACAGCCATGCCGAAGACCAGCCTGATCGAAGAAGCTCACGAAGTCTCGCGCGCCGTTGCGCTGATCGAACTGGGCGCCCGCATGCAGGTGCTCGAGTCGGAACTCTCGCTGTCGCGCGAGCGCCTCATTCGCCTATACCGCGAAGTCAAATCCGAATCGCCGCCGAAGGGCATGCTGCCCTCGTCCGCGGACTGGTACATGACGTGGCAGGCCAACATCCACGCATCGCTCTTCTATCACACGTACGCCTTCCTCAAGCAGGAAGCGCGGTGCTCGCACGTCGATGCGCTGACGAAAGGCTATCGCCTCTACCGCGAGCATTGCACGAGCACCGGCCTCGACGTCCATCTGGATTTGACGCGCGCTTGGACACTCGTGCGGTTCTTCAACGGCGGCATTCTGGAGATGCACCAATGCTGCCGCTGCAAGGGCAAGTTCGTCTCGTACAAGCACGACCTGCCCCGCGCGAAGGCATGCGTCATGTGTCAGCCCCCCTCGCGCGCGGGCAAGAAGGCGAAGGCCCAGAGCGCGGCGCTGCACTGACTTCGCTGTCGCGCGCTCTTCCCGCCGCCACGCTGTCGAATCCTTCGATGCCAATGAGGCGCGCCGGCATGAGCACGAGCAAGGCGACCTACGCATAGGCCGGCGCCGGCGCGAGGAACTGCACGCCGACGAAACGCGGATAGCGAAGCAGCGCCAACTCGAGCATGGGCTGGGATCGCGCATCTCCCCGATTTTTCTCGTTCGCGAAGCCATCGCCAACGGACATCCGACCGCTGGGCGCTCGGGCCTGTACCAATTGATGTTTCGGCTTTACGCCCTTCATCAAGAAAATAATAGATAGACGAGTACGTTCATTCGACGGATGAGCCGGTGCGCTCGACTGCCTTACCTGCTCGATTTTCCGTCCATATTCGCTCGAGACAGTGATACGATACCGCCAGCGTATTTGTAATACAAAAAAGATGAATATGCGGTCGCGCACTCAACGCAGATGAAAATATCGCTGCGAATTATTGCGAGAAACGCATCGACATCATTCACTTGGACGACACAAAAAACGGGCTAAATGGCTGCACCATTCGACGAGACCGGCACGGGCGCGCCCTTGAACGCTGCCGACATCGAGCACGGGCAGCAGGTTACCGACGAAAGGCCCGAGGCATCTTCCTCACGAGCGAGAGAAAGACCGTCCGCGCTCGGCGCCGCGCAGGTCGACTTACAGCGGCTATTGCCTTCGCGCAGCAAGCGGCTGATGTTCGTGCCGCGTTCGGGCCTTGCCCGCACCACGTCGGATGCGAGCGCATCCGAGACAGCCTCGCATCGCGATCGCGCATCGCACGAGCAAGCGCTCGCCCATCGTCTTCATGCCGATCCCCTTCTCGGGCAGCGCCGCGCCGCACCCTCGCAGTCGGATGCGCTCCGTGACACCGCCTACGAGCAGCCGTTACCGCCCGTGGTTCGCCGTGTCGCGGTGCTCGGCATGAAAAGAACCGCCACCGCCGCGACGGCCGAGTGCTATGGCGTGTTCGTCTACGACGCCGACGGTGGCGAGCACCCTTTCATGCATTTCGACGACGCCGCGAGCGCCACATATGCCGCCTTGCGGATCGGCCAAACGTATCGGGTCGGTGTCGAGTTCAGCAACTTCAGCGATCCGAAGGCGCTTCGTCCGCTTCACGACTGACGCGCGGATCCCGCAAGCGCGATCAACACGGCAGACCGCGCAGCGGTCCTACCGCACCGGCTGCGATTGCCCAAAGCCGGGAATGCGCTTGATCGCCGCCTTCACCTGCTCGGGCGTAATGAGCCGCGTGCATTCGAATTGCCGCGGCGTGTCCTTATGGCGTGGACACCAAAAGAAGTCTTGATGGTCGAAGCGCTCGCGCACGTCGTTCCAGCAACAGTTGCACGCGTGATAGTTGAGGATGCGAAAGGGTGTCGCGAATTCGTTGATCTCGTGCGTGAAGCCGCTGATGAGGACCGTCGGGATGCCCGCCGCCCACGCGAGCCACGACAGGCCGCTCGATAGGCCGATGAAAAAGCTGGCGTGGCGCAGCCATCGCACGCGTTCCTGCAGCGGCCGATCACCTGTTTCGTCCTCGGCACCATGAGGAATGTGATTCCAAACGAAGCCGGCGCCGTGCGTGGGCTTTTGATCGATGCACACCACGCGGTAGCCGTGATCCATGAGAAAGGCGACGACCTCGCGCCAGCCCGTCGGATGATTCCAGTACTTCGCCTGCGTGGAGCTTTGCACGGCGATCGCGACGTAGGGTGCCTCGATCGGCCGGCGCTCGTCGACGAGCGCGAGGCGAGGCGCCTCCTCGGCCGTATCGACGCCGAGGAGGTATCCCGCGGTCCGATGCAGCCCGGCGAGGCGAAAGTCGCACGGTTGCCGCGCGAAGTCAGGATCGTCGAAGAACAACCCGAAGTTGTAGGTCGCGTAATACCGATCGGCGTGAACCTGCTCGTGCGTGATGAATTCGATGTGCGGGTACGCCGCGGCAAATAGGCCGATGAGCTTGTCCGACATCGCGCACGTGAGGCGACAGCCATGCTTGCGCTGGAACTTCACGGCGTAGGGCAGCCAACCGACGATATCGCCGATCGTGCCGACCGGGAACTGGATCAGGACCGGCCGATCTTCGGCGCAATAGTGATGGGTGAACGCGGGCGGTGCGGAGGGCGTCGCGTCGCGGCGCCAAACCTCGATCGAGACGCGCACGTAGTATTTCTTCGTGCTCATGACAAGGCCGGCGTCGAGTTCCGTCTCGAACAGGATGTTGTCGGTGTCGGCATCGCGCAGTCGCACGCGCCAACCGCCCGCCGGTACCGTGACGCGACAACCGTCGTTGAAATCGAAGCGGATGCCGTGCGGGCCGGATTGCGTGGCAACGGAGGCCGGCGGCGGGAAAGCGGGCTTCGGCGGCTGGGCGCGGGAGCTGAACGGAGCCGATGACGTGGCCGGCACGTCTGGCGCGCCGGTAGCCGGTGGCGGCGGCGGAACGGGTTGGGAGGTTTGGGTATCGCGCATCGCCTGACGTTTGAAAACAGCGGCCTCGGTCGGGGCAGTTTGCGGATTATGCGCGATTCGCTGAGGAGCGGAGCACATGCATCGCCCGATTCTTCGAGGCTATGCCGATCCGCGGTATGTCGGCGAGCTATACCACGTCGCCTGGCCGGTCCTGCCCCCTCCGAGGCGACTGGGGACAAGTGGAACGCTTCCCGTCGATATGCTCGTGTAGGTTCGGGGGAATTCGCTGCCACATCGGATCGAGGACAAAATCGATACCCTCGCGTCGCGCCTGTTTTGCTGCAGGTACGAAATCCGCGTCGCCGGCGATCAGGACAATCTGGTCGACCTGCTTCTTGAACGCTAACGATGACACGTCTAGGCCGATCCGCATGTCGACACCTTTCTGGCGGACGTCAACCGTCACGTCTTCTGGCGTGAGATCCGACATTTGCATCCTCCCCGCGAGCAAAAGGCCAACCTTGTCAGGTTTGATCGTCCACTGCGTCACGGCCGACAGGTGCCCTAGCCGAAGCGCCACTTTGCGCTTTCCCCTCAGATGCTCGTGAAGCTCCAAACGAAACGCCGCCTCCGGAGATTTGCCGAAGTCGATCGCCCTTTTACTGATCGGGTTGTGCATCTTCTTGTCCAACGGAGGGCAATCGTAGAAGAAAATTCGATACAGCTCGCGCCGCTCCTCTCGGGCCTCCCGCCGAGCGGCACCCTCGTCATTTCCGGCCCCGTTCCGGCGATTGGTTCTTGGAGTCAGATGTGCGCATGCCCATCGGAACGCACACTCCGCGGCACGACGCGCGTCATGGGCATTGCCCGGCTCGATCGAGCGAAAACGCTTTATGAAGAATGCCCCGTCAATCAGGATCGCTGTTGGCATGCGGGTCTCGTTTTCCGATCTCAGAACGCAAAAAAGCCCAAGGGCTCGGCGCGGCGCTGGATGATTGCGTCGGCGTACTGCCAAGGGCTGGATGCAGACGATAGTAACGGAAGATATTACTTTGTGCAAGGCTAAGCCTGGCATCGCCAACAACCACCGATTCAGTTGTAGTGCAAGAACGCACCTACACCTTTCAATGACCAGGACTCGGGCTGCCGCTCGCCAGGGCTCGGCGCACGACGTAGAGCGACCCAAACGGATCAAAGCTCTTTGGAAATGCGAAGGGGTTACGCAAACAGCACGTAACCCCTTGTCAGATATGGTGCGGCTGCAGGACTCGAACCCGCCACCTGATGATTACAAAGCTCCTGAAATCGCCAACACTTTCAATGTCTTATGGAAAACTCACGTTCCCAATCGTGCGAGGTATACCACGCCCTCAGCCTTATAAGGCGGGGCTTTCACCTCGATTGGAAACGTTTGTTCTCAGACGGCGATCTCGCATGTAAGGATCGGGGCAGCGCCCCCGGCGTCAGAATAGTTGTCGTGTCGTCTGAATCTTAGACGAGGTCCGGGGGCGGTAGAATCGGCATGAATGAAAGCCTACTCAGCAGAACGAAAAGAAGCCCTGGTGCGTCGCATGATGCCGCCGGAAAATGTGCCGGTATCGGCGCTAGCGCGAGAAACGGGGATCACCGAGCAAACGTTGTACGTGTGGCGCCGCGAGGCGAAAGGAAAGGGATTGGCCGTGCCTGGCGACGGGAAGAATGCCGAAGGATGGTCTTCGGAAGACAAGTTTGCCGTTGTATTGGAAACTGCCCCGCTGAACGCAGCGGAGCTGGCCGAGTATTGCCGGCGCAAGGGCCTGTATCCCGAGCAGATCGCCGCATGGCGAGCCTCGTGTGTGGCCGCCAACGCCAATGCTGCCGAGCAGGCGCGCGAGCAACGTCAGCAGTCCAAAGAAGACAAGCAGCGCATCAAGCAACTCGAGAGAGAGTTGCATCGCAAGGAGAAGGCACTGGCGGAAGCGGCGGCCCCGCCAAGCTTGCCTTCCTGCTCAGCTTTCACCCAGTTAGAAATCGACTGCGACGGCACGTCCAGCGTCGCAGCCACCGCCGCAACGCTCTGACCGGCTTTGACCAGCCGAACCGCTTCCAGCTTGAATTCGAGCGTGTAGCGCGCCCGCGTCGTCTTGCTCATCTTCTTGACTCTCCTTGCTTGAGTTTAAACGCTCAGCAAGGGATTCGTCTTGCGGGGGCAAGCTCAGGGCTCCGTGCCAGCGAGCACTAGAATCAGCTTCGAAGCTGCGAACCTCTCCCGCGCTTGATCGCGCCGCAGTTGCGGCGTCGTTTCCGTCGACGGCGCTCTTCCCTCGTGCATTCTGGACCGACTGTCGGCCGACACGCAGCGGCACCGATTCGCGAGACCGTAAGCATCCTTTGACCGATAGGTTAAAGTAGCGCGCTCGTGGGCAATTGACTGACGTTGAGAGAGCAACGTCTCACGCCCACGGGATCGGAGCTAACAATG
>NZ_JBQCIF010000074.1:0-107288 GCF_051953955.1 Trinickia sp.
CATTGCGGGTGCCGGCCGGTGCGAGCGCTCGTGTTGCTTGGCTATATGCGGCCCAATACGACCAAGATGACGACGATGACGACGATGAGCCCAAGCCCGCCGCTCGGCCCGTAACCCCACCCGCGGCTGTACGGCCAGGCCGGGAATGCGCCGATCAGCAGCAAGATGAGAATGACGAGCAAGATGGTGCCTAACATGTTGCCCTCCCTTTTCGTATGATTGAACGGGCGGCGCCAGCCGCTTCCGCCCAGAGCCGCAACATATATGCCGGGCAGGTTCTGAGGTGCGCGCGCCCTAGCCGCGGCGGGGGTTCGGCGTTCGTGCGCAGGGCATTGGCAGCGCCGGACGTTGGGCGACATTACAAACGCGATACGCCGAGACGACGTATCGCATCGTGCCGCCCCCTCCTACGGCCGCACCGCGCCGACCGCCATGGAGGGCGGCGCATGTGCAAATGCAAAGAGAGGTCAAGAGAGCCCCGCCGTTAATCGGCGAGTTCGAGATCCGCAATGACGGCCGCCAGAAAGCGAGCCGCTTCGCCGCCCGTGACGACGCGGTGATCGAACGTCAAGCTGAGCGGCAAGATCGCATGCACGGCCGGCTTTCCCTGGCACGCCACGACGGTATCGTGCACGCGCCCGGCGCCGAGTATGGCCACGGTGGGGGGCACGACGATGGGCGCCGCATATTTCCCTGCGATCATCCCGAAGTTGGACAGCGTGATCGTATTGCCGCGCATTTCCTCCGGCGGGATCTTGCGCGCCCTCACGTCCGCGCGCATCCGATCGAGGCCCGCGCGCAAGTCGGCCGCGTCGCGGTGCGCAACGTCGCGCAGCACGGGCACGAAGAGCCCGTCGGGCAGATCGACCGCAATGCCTACGTCGATTTTCGCCAGCACGCGCCGTCTCGCGCTGCGCCCGTCGAACCACGAATTGAGTCCGGGCTGCGCGCGACAGCCCGCCACGAGTGCGCGAATCAATCGCACCGTCACGTCGGCGCCGGGCCCCCAAGCATCGATGTCGGCATCGTCGATGACGGTGGCGGCCGCCACTTCGCTTTGCGCTTGCGCCATGTTTTGCGCCATCGCGCGCCGCACACCGCGCAGCGCCTCGGGCGGGCCCAGTTCGGCCAGCAGCTTCGCCGTTCGTTCGACGTCGCTCGAGGTCACGACCCCGTCCGGCCCGGTAGGCATGACCATCGTCACGTCGATGTCGAGCTTGCGGGCCAGCGCGCGCACGGCGGGCGTCGCCTTCACGGCCGTCGCGCCGACTCGCACGCCCGTGGGCGCGGCGAAGCTCGGCGCCGCTTCATGCACGACCTGTTCGCTCGTTTCCATCCGTCCGACGACGGTGCCGGTATCCGTCCGGCCCGCGTCCCCTTCGAACCCGACGAGCGCGGCGCCCAAATGGACGATGTCGCCTTTATTGCCGTACAGCTTCGCAATGCGTCCCGTCTGGGGCGACGGAATATCGACGATCGCCTTTGCCGTTTCGACCGATACGAGAGGTTGATCCGCGGTCACCGGATCGCCGGCCTTCACGTGCCATTCGACGATCTCCGCTTCTTGCAGGCCTTCGCCCAGATCGGGCAGCTTGAAGATGTTCATGTCGACGCCTCGAGCGTTTTTCTCACGGCGCTCACGATGCGCGTGACGCTCGGCATGTACTGTGCCTCCAGCCGGAACAGCGGGACGACGACGTCGTACCCCGTCACGCGCTCGATGGGCGCGAGCAGCGAATAAAGTCCACGCTCGGCGATCGCCGCCGCAATCTCCGCGCCGAGGCCGCAGGTGCGGGGCGCCTCGTGCACGATGACGCAACGGCCCGTCTTGGCGACGGAGGCCAAGATCGTGTCGATGTCGAGCGGCTTGAGCGTGGCCACGTCGATGACCTCGGCGGCGATACCGTCCGCGGCCAATTGATCGGCAGCCCTGAGCACTTCCTGAAGCATGGCGCCCCACGCGACGAGCGTGACGTCGCTGCCTTCACGCAACACGAAGCAGGTGTCGAGCGGCAGTGCCTCGCCGTTGTCCTCGACGCTTTGCTTGAACAAGCGATACAGGCGCGTCGGCTCGAGAAAGACCACCGGGTCAGGGTCGCGGATCGCCGCCAGCAGCAGTCCATAGGCGCGCGCGGGCGACGAAGGCATGACGACGCGCAGGCCCGGCATGTGCGCAAACAGCGCTTCGGGACTCTCCGAGTGGTGCTCGGGTGCATGAATGCCGGCACCGCACGGCGAGCGAATCACGAGCGGGCAACTGAGCCGGCCCCGCGTGCGATGCCGCAGGCGTGCCGCGTGGTTGAGCATTTGATCGACGATCGGATAGATGAAACCCGTGAACTGAATTTCGGCGATCGGATGAAGACCCATCGCCGCCATGCCGATCGCCGTTCCCGCGATCCCGGTTTCCGCGAGCGGCGTATCGAGCACGCGCTGCGCGCCGAAGCGCGCTTGCAAGCCCAGCGTCGCGCGAAACACACCGCCGTTCGCACCGATGTCTTCGCCTAGCAGCACGGCCGCCGGATCGTGCTCGAGCGCGTGCGCCAGCGCGAGATTGACGGCCTCGACGAGCGCGACGTCAGCCATGTCCGTGCTCCGTATCGTGGGCGTGATCGTCGTGGTTCGAGAAGTGCGTAGCGCTCTGCAATTGCTCGTTCATCGTCTGCGGAAGGGACGCATAGAGATGATCGAACATCGCGGAAACGTCGGGTTGCGGCACGGACAGGTAGGCCTGCACGGCCGCTTCGACTTTTCGTTGGCAGTCCCGGCCGAGATCGTCTTCTCGCGATTTGTCCCATATGCCGAGAGAAAGCAAGTATTTGCGTAGACGCACGATCGGTTCGGCAAGCCATGCCTGAGCGACGAGTTCGGGATCGCGATAGCGCGTCGCATCGTCGGCCGTCGTGTGATCGCCGAGGCGGTAGCTCAACGCTTCGATCAGCGTAGGGCCGTCGCCGCGCCGCGCCTTGGCCAGTGCGGCGAGCGCGGCCGCATGAACGGCTATGACGTCGTTGCCGTCGACCTGTTGCCCTTCGATCCCGGCCGCGATCGCTTTTTGCGCGAGCGTTTGCGCCGCCGTTTGGCGCGCGCGCGGCACTGAGATCGCCCACTGATTGTTGTTGACGACGATGACGAGCGGCGCCTGCCAGACCCCGGCCATGTTCATCGCTTCATAGAAGTCGCCTTTCGAGGTGCCGCCGTCACCGACGATCGCCACCGCCGCACGCGCTTCGCCGCGAAGGCGGAACGCGTAGGCGGCACCCGCGGCATGGCAAAGCTGCGTGCCGATCGGAACGCAATTCGGAAAATCATGCGGTGCCGCGCCGAAGCAACTGCCGCGCTCGTCGCCGCCCCAGTAGAGCAGGCTTTCCGTCATCGTGACGCCGCGCAGCAATTGCGCGGCGTGGTCGCGATAGGAGGGGAACAGGGCATCCTCGGGCCGCATGGCCGATGCGAGCCCCACACCGATCGCCTCTTGCCCGACCGAAGACGCAAAGGTGCCGAGCTTGCCCGTGCGCTGCAGTGCAACGGCCTTTGCATCGAACGCGCGCGTGAGCACCATCGCGCGATAGAACGCCGATAAGGTTTCCGCGTCTTCGGCGAAGGCGGGAAGCGGCTGTGTCGGTACGCCGTCAGCATCGAGAAATCGCGTGTACTCGATTCGAAAGCCGGCGACCGTCGTCATGATCGAATGTCCTGAATGAGCGCCGCCCAATCGGGCGCTATCTTTCTTCTCCCTCAAACGTTAGTACGTTTGCGACCGAAAACAAGACAGGGTCATCGCCATGCGCGGGCATCGATACGCACGCACGCGCGCACCGGCTGCTGTGCGCCCGGCATCATGCGTCGGCTGCCATGCCTTGCAAACGGGCGTTGCCGGCATCGCGCGCGGCGGCGCTCGTGGCGTAAGTTTCGTCCGATACGAGCGAGCGTTTGACTTCCCGAGCCGCGAAATCCACGAGCGTGAGGACCCATACGTAGCCGCCTTGATGCTCGGCGGTTTGAACGAACGCGGTGACATCGCCGTTGGCTGCTTCTTTCATCGCTTTCTCCCGACGAGGCCCGCGCGAGCGCGAACGACGCACGTGCGGCTAGGCGCGGCGCCCCGAGAATAAGTGGACGGCGGTCATTCCGCCGAGGAAAGCGCACGGCACGAAGGGCAGAGCGCCGGGCGCTCAATCGATTGTAGCCACGACGATGCAAAGCGCGAGCCGTTCTTTGAGGACCGGATCGAATGGAAGCGCGGCGGGGCTAGGCACGTTCGCACGCCTGCTACGGTGCGAGCAAATCCTACGCCTCGGGTGTCGATGAACTCGGAGGTACGCCGAGCAATTGCAGCGCCCCGCCGGCCACGGCCGCGAACACCGGGCCGGCGACGGCACCGCCGTAATAGGACCGGCTCGATGGGTCGTCGATCATCACGGCCACGATGAGGCGTGGTGCGTCGATGGGGGCGATGCCGACGAAGAGCGAGCGGTACTTGTTCTTCGCGTACCCCGTTCCGGCATGCTTCCAAGCGGTGCCTGTCTTGCCGCCCACGCGGTAGCCTTCGACACGGGCCGCGCCGCCCGTGCCGCCCGCGAGCGTGACGGCTTCCAGCATCGTGCGCAGCGCAGCCGCGCTCGATTCGGTCGTCACCCGTAGCGAGGCGGCATTGACCGGTGCCGCCGCGGCGGCATCGTCTTGCGCGATTAGCGCCACCGGCCGCAGCGTCCCGTCTCCGGCAAGCGCCGTGTAAGCTTGTGCGATCTGCAACAGCGACGTGGACAAGCCGTAGCCGTAGCCCATCGTCGCGTGCTCGACGGGGCGCCAGCGCTGCCACGGCCTCAGCTTTCCGGCGGCGACACCTGGAAACGGCAACGGCGGCGCAAGCCCGATGCCGTATTGGCGATAAGCCGTCCATAGCGTTTCCGGCGGCAGCGTCAAAGCGATTTTGGCGAGCGCGATGTTGCTCGACGTGGCGAGTGCCTGCGCCACGCTGACCGTGCCGTGGTTGGAGGTATCGTGGATCGTGTTCGGTCCGATTTTGTACCGGCCGGGCGCCGTCTCGATGAGCGTATCGGGATGGACTTTCCCGGCATCGAGTGCGGTGGCGATCGCGAGCGGCTTGATCGTCGAGCCCGGTTCGAACGTATCGACGACGGCGCGATTGCGCATCGTGCTTGCGGTGAGTCCGGCGCGAGCGTTCGGATCGAACGATGGCGCATTCGCCAGCGCAAGAATTTCGCCCGACGCCGCGTCGAGCACGACGACGCTGCCCGCCTGTGCGCGGTGGCGTTCGAGCGCCGCCTTCAGTTGGGCGAATGCGAGCTGTTGGATGCGCCGATCGATCGTGAGCCGCACGGTTTGTCCGTGATGCGCGGGCACGAGCGGGCGCAGATCCGAGACGATGCGTCCTAGCCGGTCGCGGATGACTTCGCGTTCGCCGGGTTCGCCGGTCAGCAATTGATCGGCTGCCAACTCGATCCCTTCTTGCCCAACGTCGTCTGCGTCGGTCAACCCGACGACATGCGCGGCCGATTCGCCTTCGGGATAGAAGCGCTTCGACGAAGGCACCTGGGTGATGCCTGCCAAGCCGAGATCGGCGATGCGTCCGGCAGCTTGCGCATCGACATGGCGTTTCAACAGGACATGACTGCGCCCCGAATCGAGCCGCTCGCGCAAGCGAGCGGGGGGCAGCGCGAGTGCGTTCGCCAGTTGTTCGATGGCTGAACGTTCCATCCGCTCGGGCTCGGCCCAGATCTCGTAGGTCGTCAGGCTCACCGCCAGCAAGGCACCGTGTCGATCGACGATGGGCCCGCGTTTGGCTTCGAGCGCCAGCATTTGCCTGTGCCGCTTTTCGCCCTGAGCGACGTGGAATTCGTGTTCGACGATTTGCACCCAGCCGGCGCGGGCAACCAATGCGGCGAACGCGAGCGTGATGACGGCCATGACGCACGATGACCGTTTCGGATGCCAGCGAGGGGCGATCAGATCGTCGTTCGCAAGCGAGCGAGACGAATACGGCGTGGTGCGTTTCCGGTTCGATGCGGGCATGGGGCGGCGCCGTGAGATGAAGCGCCAGAGGGCGCGGACGCCGTATTGTAATTAAATTGTAAGTTTGTCGAAACCCGCGCGATCGAATGCGGTGCCCGCAGCCGCTGCTGCGGGGCGTCTTCGCTGAAATGCGGGAGCGCGGCCGGCGCCGAGTACGGGCGTCGGCCGCGGCGGGTCGCACGAGTCATACGGCTCGTGCGCCTCCTATGCCGGCAGCGAGAATCCCGAGATCGCCTCGCGCAGCACGCCCGCCTGATCCTTCAGCGACTGCGCGGCCGCGGCCGCCTGCTCGACGAGCGCCGCGTTTTGCTGCGTCACTTTATCCATCTCGCCGACGGCGCGATTCACTTGCTCGATGCCCGCGCTCTGTTCGCGCGATGCGTGGCTGATTTCTTCGAGAATCTCATTGACGCGGCGCACCGATTGGACGATCTCACCCATCGTCGAACCGGCGTTCGAGACGAGGGCCGCGCCTTGGTCGACCGTATTCGTCGACGTTTCGATCAACGCTTTGATCTCCTTGGCCGCCGTGGCCGATCGTTGCGCCAGGCTGCGCACTTCCGAGGCGACGACGGCGAAGCCACGCCCTTGCTCGCCCGCGCGCGCCGCTTCCACCGCGGCATTGAGTGCCAGGATGTTGGTTTGGAAGGCGATGCCGTCGATGACGCCGATGATGTCGCCGATCTTTTGCGAGCTCGACGTGATCTCGTGCATCGTGCGCACGACGTCGTCCACGACGCTGCTGCCGCGCGTGGCGACGCCGGCTGCCTGCTCCGCGAGCTTCGCGGCTTGCGAGGCGCTTTCCGCATTCATCTTCACGTTCGTCGTCATTTCGTCCATGCTCGACGCCGTTTCGACGAGCGCGGCCGCCTGCTGCTCCGTGCGCTGCGACAGATCGGTATTGCCGGCCGCGATTTCGCTCGCACCGACGTTGATGTTCTCGGTGCCGGTGCGCACGCGCATGACGGCGTGCGCCAAGCCCGATTGCATCTGCGCGAGCACGGCCATGAGGCTCGAGTCGTCGCCATGCGTGACCGGAATGCGCGCGGTGAGATCGCCCTGGGCGATCCGGCGAGCCGTGTCGACTGCCACTTCGAGATCGCCGCCGAGCCCTCGGCGCACGCTGCGCAGCACGAGCACCATCGCCGCGGTCGCGACGATGCCGAGCGTGCCGATGATGATCACCCAGCGAATCAGATTCGAAATGAATGCCGCGTTGACGTCGTCCATGTACATGCCGGTGACGATGTCCCAATCCCACGGTGCGAACCGCAGGGCGTACGACAGCTTCGACACGGGGACTTCGCTGCCCGGCTTGGACCACAAGTAATGGACGAACCCGCCCTTGTCCTGCTGCGCTGCCTTGACGATGTCGAGGAACAGGTGATTGCCGGCCGGATCGGCAAAATTGGAGAGGTTCTTGCCGATGAGCTCAGGTTTGATCGGATGCATGAGCATGACGGCTTGCGAGTCGTTGATCGAGAAGTAGCCGTCTTTGCCGTAGCGCAGCACCGCAATGGCGGCCAGCGCTTGTTTCTTCGCGTCGTCCTCGCTCATCGCGTGTTGTTGCGACGCGTCGTAATAATGCTGGGCGACGCTGTTCGCTTGCTGCACGAGCGCTACGAGCTCGCCCTTACGATCGTCGATCATCGAAGTGCGGTTTTGCCAGACGCCGGCGATGCCGATCATGATGAGTCCAGCCCAGAGCACCGCGATCATCGAGCCAAGCTTTTTGTTGAGGGTCATTTTTCCCATTGCGTCGTCGCTCTCGAGAAGTCCTTCGGTCGGCGGCTTCGTATGACGAATGCTTTGGACAAAGCCGCATGTGACCGGTCTATCGACTCGTCGAATCGAGCGGCGCAGAGGGAGAAACCCTGATTGCGAATCGTTCGCCGCTGCACTGCCTGCCGTACATCGTTCATCGGCAGTCGTGCAATGAACCGCGAGGGAGGGCGCTTTATCGTTGCGATGGGTTCTTATCGGGCGGGCCTTCGGGACGTTGCGGTTCGTCGTTGTGATGGCCCGGTGCGGGCGGGATGACCGGCTCGCCCTCGGGATCGCGCGTGGGGTCGGCGACGGGGTCGGGAATCGGCGCGGTATGCATGCGAAAGTTCATGGTTTTGCGTATCCGTAACAAGTGGTGATCACATCGGAGACGGCGTCTAGACTCGTTACTTTTATACGCCATCCATGGGCGCGGCGGGCGCCATTTCTGCGCGCCGGCGAAGGCGGGGACGCGAGGCGCGGGGCGCAGGCGGCCGGCATCGGCCGTGCCGGGGGAAGAATCGAAAGGATCTCGGAGATCTACGGTTGACGATGGAGGTCCGCGTAGGTGTCCACATCGGCCAGCACCCCCGGATCGTCCACATCGATCGCGGTGACGTTGGCCGCTTCGAGTATGCGGCGCGCGCCGACGTCGCCATCTAGGGAAGACAGCGCTTCGCGGTGCATGGCGCCGAAGCCGACGGGATGGCCGCGCTGCCCGCGATAAACGGGCGCGACGATCGATGCGCCCGAATCGATGCGCCGTGCGATCTGCTCGATCGTCGCGGATGCGATCCACGGCATGTCGGCCAGTGCGATGATCCAACCTTCCGCCTCGTGCGTCGCGCGAATGCCGGCAGCCAAGCTCGCGCCCATGCCGCGCTCTGCGTCCGTGGAAAAGACGACGTCGCAGCCGGCGTCGTTCAGTGCGCGCGCCAGCGCCTCGGCGCCGGGGCGCACGACCGCGGTGACGTGCGGCAGGACCGCCAGCAACGCGCGTGCGGCGGCGCACGCGACCGGGGTGCCGTCGGGCAGCGGCGCCAAGAGCTTGTCTTGAACGCCCGTGGAATCGAAGCGTGTACCGCGTCCCGCCGCAAGCAGCAGCGCCGTGGTGGAAGAGGCGTAGGTCATGGCGGCAGCTTACACGACGGCCGGTTGCAGCAGCTTGTCGAGCGTGATGGGCAGGTCGCGCACCCGAACGCCGGTGGCATGATGGATGGCATTCGCGATCGCCGCGGGCACGCCCGTGATGCCGATTTCTCCGATGCCTCGCGCACCGAGTGCGTTGATGTAGGGATCGGGCACATCGAGCACGCTGACGTCGATCGTCCCGATGTCGGCGTTGACCGGTACGTGATATTCGGCCAGATTCGCGTTGACGAATCGGCCGTAGCGCGGATCGAGTTCGCTCGCTTCCTCGAGGGCCGCGCCCACACCCCAGACGATGCCGCCCATCAGTTGGCTTTTGCCGGTCTTCTCGTTGAGCAGCCGGCCCACATCGTAGACCGCGACGATGCGTGGGACGCGAATCGTCCCCAGCGCCGCATCGACGTGCACTTCGACGAACACGGCCCCGAACGAATGAAACGCGTATCGCTGCGCTTCGCTTCCGCGCTTGGCGGTGGCCTGCCCCTCGATCGGCCGGCCGCCGGCGCGGGCGATGATCGCTGCCGCGGGATCGCGGCGCGACGGATCGTGGCGCGCAACGACCCACCCGTCGGCAACGGTCGCGTCCGCCACCGCCATCCCGTGCAGCGGCGAGCCGGCATCCGCACAAGCCATTTCGATCAAGCGCGCACGCGCGGCACTCGCCGCTTCTCTGACCGCGGGCGCGACGCTCGCGACCGATTGCGATCCTCCGGAGACTGGTGCGTGCGGCAATGACGAATCGCCGAGCGCGAAGCTCACGCGCTCGAGCGGAAACCCGAGCGCATCGGCGGCGACTTGCGTCATGACGGTATAGGTGCCGGTGCCGAGGTCTTGCGTGCCCGATCCGACGACTGCGCTCCCGTCCGGCAAGATGCGAGCGAATGCGGCTGCCTCGCTTCGGTGAGCCGGGTACGTTGCGGTGGCCATGCCCATGCCGATCAGCGTAGAGCCGCTCAGCATCGATCGCGGCGCGTGCGTGCGCTTGGACCAGCCGAAGCGCTCGGCCCCGATTCGATAACATTCGCGCAGTTGCTTGCTCGACCAGGGCTTGCGCTCTTGCGGGTCGATCTCGGCATAATTCTTCAGCCTCAATGCGAGCGGGTCCATCTTCAATGTCGCGGCGAGTTCGTCCATCGCCGATTCGAGCGCGAACGAACCCGTCGTTTCGCCGGGGGCGCGCATGAAGGTCGGCGTGCCGACGTTCAACGGGACGAGCCGGTGCGTCGTTGCGAGATTCGGCACTTCGTAGAGCATGCGCGTCAAGACACCCGACGTTTCGGTCCAGTCTTCGAACGTCGACGTATTCGAATAGGTCTCGTGGCGCATCGCCGTGAGCGTGCCGTCCTGGCGCGCCGCCAGCACGAGATGCTGTTCGGTGTGGGGGCGGCCGCCGACGGAGCCGAACATCTGCGGCCGCGTCAAGGCGAGCCGAACGGGCCGGCCGACTTCCCGGGCGGCCATCGCGCAGAGCACGACGTGCGACCAGACCGAGCCCTTGCAACCGAAGCCGCCGCCGACGAACGGCGAGATGATGTGCACGTCGTCCTGCGGCATGCCTAGGAACGTCGCGACGGCCTTGCGGGCATTGCCTACGCCTTGGGTCGTGTCGTAGAGCGTCAGGCGAGGCCCTTCCCACGATGCCATGATCGCGTGAGGCTCCATCGGATTGTGATGCTCCATCGGCGTCGTATAGACAGCATCGATGCGTGCGCTTGCTTCGCGCAGGCCATGTTCGACGTTGCCGCGTTCCGTATCGGGCTTGCCGCCGATCATCGACGCCGGCGGATGGCCGTGCGTCTTCGCCGCGGCAAAATCGAGCGAGGCAGAGGCAGGCGCATACCCGACGCGCAACTGCGCGGCCGCATCGACCGCACGCTCGAGCGTATCGGCGACGACGACGGCGATGGGCTCGTTGTCGTATCGCACTTCATCGTCCTGCAGCAGCGAGAGCCGACGCTGTGCGGGCGGCGCGACTTCGGGGCGTCCGCCGTTCGGCAAGCGCGGCGCGTTGCGCGAGGTCATCACGAGCAGCACGCCTGGCATCGCATCGGCACGCGTCGTGTCGATCGAGGCGACACGCCCGCAAGCGATCGTGCTCGTGACGAGCACCGCATGCGCGAGCTGCGCGGCCGGAAATTCGGCGGCATAACGCGCGCCGCCGGTGACTTTGAGGACACCGTCCGTGCGATCGAGCGGTTGGCCGACTGTATTCATGCGGGCGCTCCCGTGACGCCGGCGCTTTCGCGTCCGGCGGCGACATTGACGCTGCGCACGATGGCGCGTTCGGCGAGCGTGACTTTGTAACGGTTGTCGCGCAACGGCCGAGCATCGTGCATCTGTGCCGCGGCGGCTTCATGCAATGCGGCGTCGCTGAGCGGCTGCCCGGCGAGCCTGTCTTCGGCAATGCTCGCGCGCCACGGCTTGTGCGCCACCCCGCCGAGCGCGATCCGTATGCCCTTGATCGTGTCCCCCTGCAACTCGAGCGCCGCGGCGACCGAGACGAGCGTGAACGCATAGCTCGCCCGGTCCCGCACCTTCAGGTAGCTCGTATGGGTGAACAGCGTCGAGGCGGGCAAATCGACCGAGGTGATGATCTCGCCGGGGTGCAATGTCGTATCGATATCGGGGCGATCGCCCGGCAGACGATGGAATTGCCCGATGGGGATGCCGCGGGCTCCGCCGGGTCCTCTCACTTGAACGGTGGCGTCGAGTGCGGCGAGGGCCACGCTCATGTCGGACGGGTTCACGGCGATGCAGGACTCGCTCGCGCCGAAGATGGCGTGCGTGCGATGGTAGCCGTCCAGCGCCGCGCATCCGCTGCCGGGCGCGCGTTTGTTGCAGGCCGAAAATGCCGTGTCGTAGAAGTACGGGCAACGGGTGCGCTGCATGAGGTTGCCGCCGACGGTCGCCATGTTGCGCAATTGCGCCGAGGCGCCGGCAACGAGCGCCTGCGTGAGCAGCGGATACCGCTCTCTGACGAGGGCATGATTGGCCGCGTCGCTGTTGCGCATCAGCGCGCCGATGCGAATGCCGCCGTCGGGCAGCGTCGTGACGGCATCGAGGCCGTCGTCGCTCAGATGCGTGATGTCGACGAGTTTGATCGGCCGCTCGATCCCGCCTTTCATTAAATCGAGCAGGTTCGTGCCGCCGCCGATGAACGCGACGCCGGGTTCGCGTGCCGCACGCAGCGCGCCCGCGATATCGGTTGCGCGTTCGTACGCGATTGCTTGCATGACTGCGCTCCTTTGGCTGTCAACCGCGTTCGTAGACGACGCGCACCGCCGCGACGATGTTCGGATAGGCGCCGCAGCGGCAGATATTGCCGCTCATCCGCTCGCGAATCTCATCCTGGGTCAGGTCCGGCGGCCGAGCGCGGACATCTTGCGTGACGGTGCTTGCGGTGCCCGCCTTGAATTCGTCGAGCAAGGCGGTGGCCGAACACAGCTGACCCGGCGTGCAGTAGCCGCATTGGAAAGCGTCGTGCTCGATGAACGCGCGCTGAATGGGGCTCAGCGTATCGTGCTGCGCCAGTCCTTCGACCGTCGTGACCGACTCTCCGTCGTGCATGACGGCCAGCGTCAAGCATGAATTGATCCGTCGGCCGCCCACGAGCACGGTGCATGCACCGCATTGCCCGCGATCGCAGCCCTTCTTCGTGCCGGTCAGGCCTGCATATTCGCGCAACGCATCGAGCAGCGTCACGCGCGGCTCCAACTGAAGGACGTGGGGGCGGCCGTTGATCGTGAGCCGCACGGGGCGAGCGGGCGGCGCCGGGCGCAAGGGCGGAAGCGAGGACGAGGGCTCGGTCATCGGGGATTCCTCGGCAGGCAAGGGCGGCGCCGCGCCGATCGTTGCAGCCGCGGCGGCGGATTGCAGAAAACGGCGCCGAGCGAGATTCGGCGCGTGCGGAACATCGTTGGGAGCGTCGGGCTTGGACATGACGATGAACGGAGCTCCGTAAAGGCGGCAGTCTGCGGGCGGCAGCCGGCGGCAATCGAATGCGATTCAATTCATCAAGAACCTGATCAAGAACCGCGCGAATGCAAACCGCATGGTGGCGAGCAAGTGCGATGCCTGCGCGGGCAGGCTCGCGTGTGACTCCGAACGGTGACATACGAGCGGGCGCGCGCCGCCGACCGTCGACTACGGAGTACGCGCGGGGGATGCATCGCGCGATGCATCGCGCGTCAGAGGAGTGTTATAGCAGGTCAGCGAAAATCTGCCGGCTGGAGCACCGGAATGGGGCGGGGCAAGGGCGGTCAATCGATGCCGTGGAACACCGCATCGTCCGGTCCGAGGTAGGCGGGCGGGCGCCACGCCGCATCGCGCATCGAATGCTGAACGAGGTGATCGACGCCCAGCAGCACGGCGAAGATGGCCATTCGAACGGGAATGCCGTTATCGGTTTGGCGGAAGATCGCAAGGCGCGGATCGTGATTGAGGTCGGTGCTCAGATCGTTCGCGCCGGGGCGGCTGTCGCGCGGAAGCGGATGCATGATGAGCGTATCGCGCCCGCAGGCGGCATCGACGAGCGCCTGGTTGATTTGGAAGTCGGGCGTGTAGCCTTCGAACGATTCGTCGGTGAAGCGCTCTTTTTGAATGCGCGTGGCGTAGACGACATCGGCGCCGCGCAGGCCGGCGGCGAGGTCGCTCGACTGTTCGACGACATGGCCGTTGCGCGAGATCTGATCGACGATGTATGCAGGCATCTCGAGCGTGGGCGGGCAAATCAGCGTGAATTTGATGCCGCGATACAGCGCGAGCAGTTTCACGAGCGAATGCACGGTGCGGCCGTATTTCAGATCGCCGACGAGCGCGATATGGGCGCCGTCGACGATCTTTCCGAGCCGCGAAAATTCGCGCTGAATCGTATAGAGATCGAGCAGCGCTTGGCTCGGATGCTCCCCGGGCCCGTCGCCGCCGTTGATGACGGGCAGATTCGTCGCGCGGGCGAATTCGGCCACGGAACCTTGCTCGGGATGCCGAACGACGAGCGCATCGACATAGCCGCTCATGACGCGGCTCGTATCGTAGATCGATTCGCCTTTGGCCATCGACGAGAACGTGAAGCCCGTCGTATCGCAGACCGATCCGCCGAGCCGGCAGAACGCCGCACCGAACGATACGCGCGTGCGCGTGCTGGCTTCGAAGAAAAGATTGCCGAGCACGGCGCCCTCGAGCACGCGCGAAATCTTCTGCCGCCGCGCGATCGGCTGCATGACGTCGGCCACGCGAAACAGCGCCTCCACCGATTCGCGCGAAAACTGATCGACCGACAGCAATTGCGCCTTCCCTTCGAACAGAATGCGGCTGGCTAGCGAAGAGGAATCTACGCGTTGCGTATATCCTTCGTCGCGCGCGCTGTTCACGACGATCTCGGAGACGAAGCGGCCGACGATTTCCGGCATCGAACGCGATTCTTGCGAATCGTCGGGCAAAAGCCAGGTGTCGAGCGCCCGGCGGCTCACGCCGATGCGGTTCGCGAACGCTTCGCGCGTCATGTTCATGTGGCGCATGGCGTCGCGCAGGAAGGCTTGCTGGGGGACGGTCATCGGCGGGCCTCGTCGTAAAATATGCGCGCTGCGTATAGTACGTCGCCGCGCCGGGAAGTCAAGGAATACTCGGAAAAAGTACCGGAAAAGTGTTGGCGAGACCTGTACTGACCCTGTACACTGCGCCGAATGGAAACGCGCCCCGTTTATCTTCCCTCGGTCATCGCTCTCTCGCGTCTGCACGGTCTGTGTAGCCGCGTAACTGCGCTCGCCGTTTCCAAAGCGAAAAAACAGCCGCACGTCTGACCGGTGCGCTGTGCCGTCGGACGCGACGGGACAGCATCAACACCGCTTCTTCTGGTTACTTCTGCCTTCCCGGCGCTTCCCTCGGATCTGATTCGGTCCTGTTTGAGGTGAAGCAATGTCGATTTTTTCCGGTATTTGGATTCCGCTCGTGACGCCGTTCCAGGCGGGCGCGGTCGATCATCGCGCGCTTGCCGCGCTCGTTGCCCGCTATCGCGGTGCCGGCGTGGCGGGATTCGCCGCGCTCGGCACGACGGGCGAGCCCGCGTCGCTGACGGATGACGAACAAGATGCGGTACTGGCAACGATCGTGCGAGCGGCGGAGGGGTTGCCGGTCATCGCGGGCGTCGCCGGCAATCAGGTCGCTGCCGTGCGCGAGCGCGTATTGCGGCTCGGCGAGCAGCCGATCGACGGCGTGATGATTACCGCGCCGTACTACATTCGGCCGCAGCAGTCCGGCATCGTCGATTATTTTTCGACGCTGGCGGATGCCAGCGCGAAGCCCATCGTCATCTACGACATTCCATACCGGACTGGCGTGCGGATCGAACTCGACACGCTGCTCACGCTCGCCGCTCATCCTCGCATACAGGCGATCAAGGATTGCGCGGGCTCGCCCGAAACGACGTTGGCGCTGATTCTCGACGGACGGCTTCAGGTGCTGACCGGCAACGACGATGCGATGTTCGCGTCGATGTGCATGGGCGGCGCGGGCGCGATCGCCGCGACGGCTCACTTGCGCACGGAGCGTTTCGTCGAGATGCACCGCGCATTGGCGCGCGGTGCGCTCGAGGAAGGCCGCGCAATCCATCACGAATTGGTGCCGCTGCTGCGGGCGTTGGTGTCCGAGCCGAATCCCGCGCCGGTGAAGGCTGCGCTGGCGATCGAAGGCCGCATCGCCAACGAGTTGCGTGCGCCGATGATGCGCGCGAGCGATGAGCTCACTCGCGAATTGGCGGCGTTGCTCGCAGCTTGAGCGAGGGGGCGGGCGAGGGTGGCGCATCGGCTCCGGTCGTCGGCGCGAAGCCTTCGTCCAGCCAGCCGGCGATGCCGCCGATCATGATTTTCACGGGACGCCCCCATTTCGCCCGGCGGATTGCGCCGCGCGTCGCGCCGTATCAGCGCCGCTCTGCGCCCGCCGCAACCGCCGCCAGCGCATGCGCGATCCTTTCGATCACGCTGTCCCAATCTCCGAGCGTCGGCTGCCGAAACAGCCGTGCGCTCGGATACCACGGCGTATCTTCTCGCTCGAGCATCCAGCGCCAGCAGGTATCGAGCCGGTTCAAGATCCAGACAGGCTTGTTCATCGCTCCGGCCAAATGCGCCGTGGACGTATCAACCGAAATCACGAGATCGAGATTGTCGACGAGCGCCGCCGTGTCGGCGAAATCGGTGAGTTCCTCGGTCCAGTCGATCACGTGCCGGCTTGCCTCATGATGCTCGCGCATCGCGGTCAACTGCCGAGCCGCCTTCTCGCCTTTTTGCAGACTGAAGCATTGCACGCCGGGCACTTGCATGATCGGCGCGAAGCGATCGACGCTGAGCGAGCGGCGCGCGTCGTTCTTTCTCAACTCGGGGACATGAGGGCGATGACCGCCGGCCCACACCAAGCCGACCTTGAGCGTGTGTCGAGGCACCGCCGACTCGATGCGGGCACGCCACCGCACCGAGGCTTGCGCATCGGCGAACAGATACGGCGTATCGGCGGGAATCGTCGATGCAACGGTGCGCAGCGCGAGCGGCAAGCTCAAAAGCGGGCAATGAAAATCGAACGCGGGCAGCGGCTCGCCGCTCGCAACGAGTTCGTCGACGCCTTCCAGTCCAGCAAGCAAGCGTTCGAGTTCGGGCTGGACTTCAAGCACGACGCGCGCGCCTCGCTTCGCGACGAGCGCTGCATACCGGCAGAACTGCAGCGTGTCGCCGAGACCTTGCTCGGCGTGAAGCAGAATCGTCTTCCCTTCGACCGGGGCATCGCCGAGCCACAGCGGTGCATCGAACCGGCGCTGGCTCGGCGCGATCCGCTTGCGGCGCCAGCGCCACTCGTATTCGGCGAAGCCGGCGGCGAGATCGCCCATTTGCAGCAGGCAGAGCGCTCGATTCCAGTGCGTCTCGGCCGAATCGGGCGACAGTGCCAGCGCGCGCTCGTAGCAGGCGAGCGCATCGGCATGCCGATTCTGATCGACGAACGTAAGGCCTAGATTGTTCCAGGCGTCCGCGAAGTCCGGCGATGCGGCCAACGCGCGTTCGTAGCTGGCCTGCGCATCGGCGGGACGATTGAGGTCGGACAGCGCGTTGGCGCGATTGCTCCACGCTTCGGCGTAATTTGGGCGCAAGGCAAGTGCACGATCGCAACTGGCGACGGCGTCCTCGGGCAGGCCGAGATCACGCAATGCGCAACTGCGGTTGCTCCACGCCTCGGGAAAGTCGGGCTTCGCGGCCAGCACTTTTTCGAAGCTGGCGAGCGCCTCGTCGGCCCGGTCCAAGCCCGCAAGCGCAACCCCGCGATTGTTCTGAGCATCGACGAAACCGCTCTTCAGCGCGAGCGCGCGGTTGGCCGCGGCGAGTGCCGCGTCGTGACGGCCGAGCGGATTGAGGGCGAACGCCAGGTTCGAATGCACGGGCGCTTGCCGAGCGTCGATCTCGAGCGCCCGCATGAGAAACGTGACGCCTTCCTCGTAGCGGCGCTGCTGCAGCGCCAACGCGCCCAGCAACTGCAGGGCGTCGAAGTGGCGCGGACGTAGCGCGAGAATCTCACGATAAGTCGTTTCCGCTTCGGCAAATGCGCCGTTTTGCTGAAGCTCGATGGCTTCGCGAAGCAGATTATCGATATGGCGCGGGTTGCCGGGCTTGCTCATGGGCCCCGATTATAGCGACCGGACGTCCGCTGTCGGCGTTCGTCCGAACGCGTCGGAAAGCAGATACTCGACGAACTTGCTTGCCGCTTCCTCGGGCGACGTCAATTGCCCCGAACGCTTCATTTCGGCGAAGCGCTCGCGCAACGGGAATCGCGTCTCGTCGACGGCGCGGATTTGCCCTTGCATTTCGGTATCCACGACGCCCGGCGCAACGCTTGCCACGCGCATGCCTCGTTCGGTATCGAGCGCGGCAGCACGCGCGTGGTGATCGAGTGCCGCTTTCGTCGCGCAGTAGATGTTCCATCCCGGGTACGGATTGCGCGCGGCGCCGCTCGAAACATGGGCGATGCGCCGATCGGCGATGCCGGACGTGGCGTTCGAAAACGCGCCGGCCAGCATCAGCGGGGCCGCGACGTTCAATGCGACGGCCGCTGCGACCTCGGCGGGCGGCTGCACCGCGCTCGGGCCCACGGGACCGAGCGTTCCCGCATTGTTGACGAGCAGCGCACGTTCGGCGCCGCGCAAGAATCGCGCGAGCGTATCGCCGGCCAGCCATTGCGCGAGCTTGCCGCTATTGGAGAGATCGAGCTCGACCTCTTCGAAGCGGCCTGCCGGTGCAGCGGCATCGACCGCCGCCGCTCGACGCGACCGCGAGACGCCGAGCACGTCGATGCCGCGGGCGCGCAGCGCATCGACGAGCGCGGCGCCGAGGCCGCGCGTGTGCCCCGTGACGATCGCCTTGGTGATGGGATGAGAGGTGGCGGCCATGTCAGCGTCGCAGCGAGCGTCAAGCGGTTTCGAGCGTCGGATAATCGACGTAACCCTCGGGGCCCGGGGCGTAATACGTTTCCGGGTTCGGTTTGTTCAGCGGTGCATCGAGCTTGAAGCGCGCCGGCAAATCGGGGTTCGCGATGAAGAGTTGCCCCCATGCGACGGCGTCGGCTTCGCTCGCGTCGAGCGTTTGCTGCGCCGTCTCCTTCGTGAATTTTTCGTTCGCGATGTAGACGCCGCCGAACGCTTGCTTCAGCGACGGCCCGAGGCGGTTCTCGCCCAGCGATTCGCGCGCGGCGATGAACGCGATGCGGCGCTTGCCTAGCTCGCGCGCCACGTAGCCGAACGTTTCGGCCGGGTTCGAATCGCCCATCGTGTGAGCATCGCCGCGCGGTGCAAGGTGAACGCCGACGCGTGCGGCGCCCCATACGGCGATGCACTCGTCGACGACTTCGAGCAAGAGGCGTGCGCGGTTCTGGAGCGAACCGCCGTATGCGTCGGTGCGCCGATTCGTGCTGTCTTGCAGGAATTGGTCGAGCAGATAACCGTTCGCACCGTGCACCTCGACACCGTCGAACCCGGCGGCCTTCGCGTTTTCCGCCCCTTTGCGGAAGGCGGCGACGACACCGCGGATTTCGTCGAGGTCGAGCGCGCGCGGCGTGACGAACGGCCGCTGCGGTCGCACGAGGCTCACATGGCCTCCCGGCGCGATCGGGCTCGGCGCGACAGGTAGTTCGCCGTTCAGGAAGATCGGATCCGAGACGCGCCCGACGTGCCACAACTGCAAGAAAATGCGGCCGCCCGCGGCATGCACGGCGTCGGTCACGATCTTCCATCCGGCCACTTGCTCATCGGACCAAATCCCGGGCGTGGCCGCATAACCTACCCCCTGCGGCGTCACGGACGTCGCTTCGCTGAGAATCAGCCCGGCCGATGCGCGATCGGCATAGTACTGGGCCATCAATGCGTTCGGCAGGCGCGCGTCGCCGGCACGTTGCCGTGTGAGGGGAGCCATGATGATGCGGTTGGGCAGTGTCAAATCACCGATGACGAGCGGGTCGAACAGAGTGGGCATGGCAAGTTTTCCTCATGTGCGCGGCACGCCAAGATGCGTGCCGCCGTCTATGCGAACGTGAATGGGTATCCAACGGACTGCGCGCGAACGCTCAGCGGCGCATATGCCCTAGAGTTCGGCGCGCAGCGATTCGAGAAACGCTTGAATGACGGGTTCGTTTCGCTTGAAAAAGCTCCACTGGCCGATCTTCTTCACCGTCACGAGCCCCGCGCTTTGCAGCGTGGCGAGGTGAGCCGACACCGTCGACTGCGACAAGCCGCAGCGCGCGTTGATCTGCCCGACGCATACGCCGCAATCGAGCGGCAGCTCCTGCTCGGCAAAGTAGGCACCGGGCTCCTTGAGCCACGCGAGAATCTCGCGCCGCACGGGATTGGCCAATGCCTTATGGATGGCGTCGATATCTATCGTCATTGCAAGCCGTTCGGACGATCGGCCTTCGCGCGGCATGCGTCGAAGCAAACATCGATCGTCGTTGGTAGAATCTTATATCGCTTTTTAGCGATGTACGTAGAAACCTCGTTGACTAAGGGGGCGATAGCGTCTCGCACGCGGTTGGCGAAAGACGAGTATGCTGCCCCGGTCATGCAACCGGTGCTCCCTGGCTTGTACTTGCCTGTACTTGCTCGTACGGCGGGAAGCGCTTTTTCGCGGAAAGTAGGGGACTCATAGATGGCAAACGGCACTTACACGGATACGCAACTTCTGATCGACGGCGAATGGTGCGACGCGGCCAGCGGCAAGACGATCGACGTCGTCAATCCCGCCACCGGCGAGGCGATCGGCAAGGTCGCGCACGCGGGCATCGCGGATCTCGACCGCGCGTTGGCCGCCGCGCAGCGCGGCTTCGAAACCTGGCGCAAGGTCAGCGCCTACGAGCGCGCGGCGACGATGCGCAAGGCGGCCGCGCTCGTGCGCGAGCGCGCCGCGACGATCGCGCAGTGGATGACGCAGGAGCAAGGCAAGCCCCTCGCGGAAGCCCGCGTGGAAGTGCTCTCCGCCGCGGACATCATCGAATGGTTTGCCGACGAAGGCCGGCGCGTCTACGGGCGGATCGTGCCGCCGCGCAATCTCGGCGCCCAGCAGATGGTCGTGCGCGAGCCGGTCGGCCCCGTCGCGGCGTTCACGCCGTGGAACTTCCCCGTCAACCAAGTCGTACGCAAGCTCAGCGCCGCGTTGGCGACAGGCTGCTCGTTCCTCGTGAAGGCGCCCGAGGAAACCCCCGCCTCGCCGGCCGCGTTGTTGCGCGCGTTCGCCGATGCCGGCGTGCCGGCGGGCGTGATCGGTCTCGTGTTCGGCAACCCAGCCGAAATCTCCTCTTACCTGATCGCCCACCCCGTGATCCGCAAGGTGACGTTCACGGGTTCGACGCCGGTCGGCAAGCAATTGGCCGCGCTCGCCGGCCAGCACATGAAGCGTGCGACGATGGAGCTGGGCGGCCACGCGCCGGTGATCGTGGCCGAGGATGCCGACGTCGAACTCGCGGTGAAGGCCGCCGGCGGTGCCAAATTCCGCAACGCGGGCCAGGTCTGCATTTCGCCCACGCGCTTCCTCGTTCACAACAGCATTCGCGATGCGTTCACGCGCGCGCTCGTCAAGCATGCTGAAGGACTGAAGGTGGGCAACGGCCTCGAAGAGGGCACCACGCTCGGCGCGCTCGCGAATCCGCGCCGGCTCGCGGCGATGGCGTCGGTCGTCGAAAACGCGCGTGCGACGGGTGCGCGCATCGAGACCGGCGGCGAGCGGGTCGGCTCACAAGGCAACTTCTTCGCGCCGACGGTGCTCTCCAACGTGCCGCTCGATGCCGACGTCTTCAACAACGAGCCGTTCGGGCCCGTTGCCGCGATTCGCGGGTTCGACTCGCTCGACGAGGCAATCACCGAGGCGAACCGGCTTCCCTACGGGCTCGCCGGTTACGCCTTCACGAAGTCGTTCGCGAACGTGCATTTGCTGACGCAGCGCCTCGAAGTCGGCATGCTCTGGATCAACCAGCCGGCCACGCCCTGGCCGGAGATGCCGTTCGGCGGGGTGAAGGATTCGGGCTATGGCTCCGAAGGCGGCCCCGAGGCGCTCGAGCCGTATCTCGTGTCGAAATCGGTGACGGTCGCCGCCGTCTGACGTTGCACCGCGGCGGTTCGGTGCCGATGGCGACGGCGTCCCGGGGCTTTCAGGGCGCCGCCGTCGTTGGTCGTGCAGAAAAACCGCGTCGCGGCGGATTGATTGAGCGCAATCCGCTATTTGTTTTATGAAGTCGTCATAAAATAGCCGGAATTCGCTCCGGATCAAGCGGCAAAATATCGTTTCCTGACTCAACAAGCGATATCGAGGTTGCCGTGATCTCCGCCGACTTGCTCATTGCCTTCATCGTGGCGCTCATCGTCGTCTATGCGATTCCCGGCCCCGACATGGCGTTGACCCTCCAAACGAGCATTGCCCAAGGCCCGCGCAGGGGGCTCACGGCGGCGGGCGGGCTGGCCGTATCGCGTGCGACGCACGTAACGCTCTCGGCTTGCGGCGTGGCCGCGCTGCTCAAGGCCGCGCCGTGGCTCTATGAGATCGTCCGCTACGGCGGCGCCGCCTACCTCGGCTATATCGCGATCCAGATTTTCCGCTCGCCCGTCTTCACGGTGCAGGCGGATGGCCGGGAAGCGGCTTCGGCCGGCGGGCGAGGGGCCTTGAGGCCCGTCTTCCTCAAAGGACTATTGACCAATCTGCTGAACCCCAAGGCGCTGCTGTTCTGCTCCGTTCTGCTGCCGCAGTTCATCCGGCCGGCCGCCGGCCCCGTGGCGCTTCAGGTCACGGAACTCGGCGTCGTCCTCGTGATCGTCGGGGCGTGCTTCGACGCGCTTTATGCACTGGGTGCGGCGCGCATCTCGACTATCCTGCGCAAGTATCCGCTCGCGCAAACGCTGCAGCGCTGGACTTTCTCCGCCGCGTTGATCGGCTTCGCGCTGCGTCTGTCGTTCGATTGAAAACGCGCAGCGCCGTCGGCAGCGAACCGGCGCCAAAGCCGAGGCAGCGGCGCTTGTGGCAGCTGCCGCCGTAACGTCTGATTCCCTTACGACATCTTGCCCAGGTAATCGAACTTGCCGAGTTCCACGCCGTTGTGACGCAAAATCGCATAGGCCGTCGTTACGTGGAAGAAGAAGTTCGGCAACGCGAAATGCAGTAGATAGACCTGTCCCACGAATTCGTGCTTGCCGCTGCGCACGGTGAGCGTCACCGTGCGCGATTCGCTGCCTTCGAGCTTGGCGGCATCGAACTCCTGCAGGTAAGCGATCGTCTTGTCGATGCGGGCGTACAGCTCGTCGAACGTCGTTTCGACGTCCTCATAGGGCGGCGGCTCCACGCCGGCCAGCCGTGCGATGCAAAACTTCGCCGCATCGGATGCGATCTGCACTTGCCGAGTGAGCGGGTGCATGTCGGGATAAAGCCGGCTGGACAGCAGAACCGACGGTTCGATGTTTTTCGTCAACGCATGATCGTGCGCCTTTTGCAGCACCGCGCGCAGGTTCGTGAGGCCGCGCGTGAAAACGGGCACGGAAGCATCGTAAGTAGACAGGGACATGTGCGGACTTCCTTCCATGTGTGGTATTTGACTTTTCCGACGGTTGATCGGAATGATGGGCTTGGCGCCGGGCCGAACGGCTCGCTTGCCGGCGCGGGCCATGATATGCCGATGCGGCGATGTTTGCTGGCGGGTGCACGCGCGGTGCGTCGCGCGCGTCGGCCGTCCTTGCCTTCTTGTCTTCTTGTTTCCTCGGTGCCTTGGCCGAGCGGCCGACGTTGCGTGGCGCCCCCCCGCGCGCCGCGGCCGATGCACTACACTTTGAACGTTGTCCGAGGAATGCACGGCATCCATGGCGTCGCTCGCCGGTGGCCGTCGCTGTTGCGACCGCGTCGCCGCAGCGAGCCGAAAGGAACTGCAAGGTTCGGGCGCGTGTCGGAGCTTTTCCGCATGTTCATTGTGTGAGGAGCGTCTTGATGACCCAAGCGAGACAGCAACTGGCGGGCAGTGAGCGCGTAGCCGTCAAGGATTCCAAGTGCCTCGGGCCGATCGACCCGAACGAAACGCTGCGTGTTGTCGTCACGTTGCGCCGGCGCGCCGAGCGCGAACTCGAGGATTTCACGGAGCGCGTCGCGCGGGGGCAGCAGGCCGAGCCGCTTTCCCGCGAAGCGTTCGCACAACGGTTCGGCGTCGCGCCGGAAGATTTCGCCAAACTCGAGGCGTTTGCGCGCGAGTACGAACTGCGCATCGAACGGCAAGATTCGAGCGCCGCCAAGGCTGTCTTGACCGGCACGGCTCGGCATCTGCAGGCGGCGTTCGGCGTCGAGCTTTCCCACTACGAACACCCCACGCTGGGCCGGTTTCGCGGGCGCACCGGAGCGATCACCATTCCGGCCGAGATCGCGGGCATCGTGACAGCCGTGCTCGGGCTAGACGATCGGCCGCAAGCGCGGACGCATTTCCGGCTACGCACGGGCAGCGGGGACGGTCCGATCTTCGCTCGCGCCGCGCCTGCCCAAGCATTCACGCCCGTGGAACTCGCTCGGCTGTACGATTTCCCGGCCGGAGACGGCAACGGCCAATGCATCGGCTTGATCGAGCTGGGCGGGGGCTATGCGCGATCGGATCTATCGGCTTACTTCCGCAGCTTGGGGGTGCCCGCGCCCCAGGTCGTCTCCGTTCCCGTCGACGGCGCCGGCAATGCCCCCTCGGGCGATCCGAGCGGCCCGGACGGTGAGGTGACGCTCGACGTCGAAATTGCCGGCGCGATCGCCCCGAAAGCGAAGATCGCCGTGTACTTCGCGCCGAACAGCGACGCCGGTTTCGTCGACGCCGTTTCGCACGCGCTGCACGATGCCGCGAATAAGCCCTCGGTCCTGTCGATCAGTTGGGGCGGCCCCGAAAACGCATGGACGGACCAGGCGATAGCGAGCTTCAACGATACCTTGCGCTCGGCGGTGGCACTCGGGGTGACGATCTGCGCGGCGGCGGGGGACAGCGGCTCGAGCGACGGCAGCGCGGATGGCGCCGACCACGTCGATTTCCCAGCCTCGAGCCCTTACGTGCTGGCATGCGGCGGCACGCGCGTCACCGCGGGCGGGAGCGGTGCGATTGCGAACGAGGTCGTCTGGAACGACGGCGCGGGCGGCGGCGCGACGGGCGGCGGCGTGAGTGCTCGATTCGCGCTGCCCGCTTGGCAGGAAGGGCTGGCGGCGGCGCGCGTCGACGGGCCGCCCGTTGCGCTGGCCAAGCGCGGCGTGCCGGACGTGGCCGCCGATGCCTCACCCACTTCCGGTTACGACGTGCTGATCGACGGGCAGTCGGTGCCTGTTGGCGGCACGAGCGCCGTGGCGCCGCTGTTTGCGGGCTTGATTGCCCGCATCAACGCGCTATCGGGCAAGCCGGCGGGATTCGTGAATCAGAAGCTCTACCAGGCACCGAGCGCGTTCAACGATGTTACATCGGGTGACAACGGCACCTACGCGGCTAGTGCGGGATGGGATGCCTGCACGGGGCTCGGCAGCCCCAACGGGCGCAGCGTTGCAGCGGCGCTGGGCGTTTCCGCGGCGGCAAGTGAATCGGCCGCGCCGAAGTCCGACGATCGTTCTCGCCGGCAGCTTCCGTAGTAAGGGGCCGGTGCTCGTAGGCCAAAGCGAGAGCGCGAACGACAACGAGAACGGCAATGGTTCGACGCCGGCATGCTTCGAGGCATGCCGGCGCTTTAGCAGCAGTTCGTCAACGCAGCCGTGCGCGTGCTCGAACGCGCCGGCCATAACTGATGGAGCGATTACGATGAATTCCGATACCGGCAGCCCGCAATCGTCTCACAATGCTCATGCGCCGTCGCCGGGCAGGGCTTCGATGCCGCACGTCTTCCTGAACCGGCACGGCGATCAGCCGTTTCACGATGACGTCGCCTACGGCAACGGGCTCGACGATTTCGTGACCGATACGAGCGAAGCCGCGGCCGTCACGCATCACACGACCACGATCGGCGGGCGGAAGATCGAATACACGGCAACGGCGGGCCATCTCGTGACGGTGGACGAATCGAGCTCCAAGCCGAATGCGAAGATCTTCTATGTCGCTTTCACCGAAGACAATCAAAAGGAAGAAGCGCGGCCCGTCACGTTCTTCTATAACGGCGGCCCCGGTTCATCTTCCGTCTTCGTGCTGCTCGGCTCGTTCGCGCCCAAGCGCATCAAGACGTCGATGCCGAGCTTCACGCCGCCGGCGCCTTATTCGCTCGAAGACAACCCGGACAGCTTGCTCGACAAGAGCGACCTCGTTTTCATCAATCCGGTCGGAACGGGGTACTCCGCCGCGGTCGCGCCGAATAGGAATCGCGATTTCTGGGGTGTCGATCAAGACGCCCGCTCGATCAAGCAATTCATCAAGCGCTTTCTGACGAAGAACGATCGCTGGAATTCGCCGAAGTATCTGTTCGGCGAATCGTACGGCACCGCGCGCAGCTGCGTGCTGGCGTACATGCTGCACGAAGACGGGATCGATCTGAACGGCGTGACGCTGCAGTCGTCGATCCTCGATTACACGCAAGCGGGCAATCCTGTCGGCGCGCTCCCCACGGCGGCTGCCGATGCCTGGTACCACAAGCGTCTCGGCGTCGCGCCGACGCCGACCGATCTGGGCGCGTTCGTCGAGGAGGTCGCGCAGTTCGCGCGTACCGACTACCTCGCCGCGCTGCGCAAGTTTCCGCAAACGGACGATGCCGTCGTCGAAAAGCTCTCGCAGTACACGGGCATCGACAAGACGACGCTGCTCGCTTGGAGTCTCGATATCGCCGGCTACGACAGCCGCGGCAATTCACTGTTCCTCACGACGCTGCTCAAGTCGAAAGGGGTCGCGCTCGGTGCCTATGACGGGCGCGTCACGGCGATCGACACGGGCATCGCCGGGCAGATCGACCCCAACTCGGGCGGCAACGATCCGACGATGACGGCTGTGACGGGCGTCTATACGACGATGTGGAACGAGTACCTCAATGAGCAACTGAAGTACACGTCGACTTCCTCGTTCACGGACTTGAACGATCAGGCCTTCCGGAACTGGGACTTCGGCCACGTCGATCCCACGGGGGCGCAGAAGGGCAAGGACGCGCAGGGGAACGTCATCCTGTACACGGCGGGCGACTTGGCGGCGGTCATGGCGCTCAACATCGATCTGAAGGTCTTGTCCGCCAATGGGTTCTATGATTTCGTGACGCCGTTCTATCAAACGGTGCTCGACTTGCAGCAGATGCCGTTGATCGAGCAATCGGTGCGCAACAATTTGTCGGCGCGCTTTTATCCGTCCGGTCACATGGTGTATCTCGATGGCGGATCGCGCACGGCACTGAAAGCCGATCTCGCGAAGATGTACGACACCGTCGGCAGCGATGCACCGGCGATGGCCCGTGTCCGAATGTTGCAGCAGCGGCATCGCGCGTAATGGATCGTGCATGGCCGATACCCCAATGCACACCGGCGACGAATCGAGCGTGACGTAGTACCGGCGCGCGGAAGCGGGGCAATCCGAGGCGGCAATGTCGAGAGGCATGCCGCCTTTTCATTTGCGCAATTGCTACGCAAACGGGGCGGCGGCGGTTCCATTTATCGCAAATTAAATGGAGCGAAGAGAAACGTCGATCAGGCACGAGTATTGCTTTTGCTGTGCCCGCCATACCTCAGGGTCATGGCAGCCTTGGCGCGCAATGCGCCGTCATTCATGCTGCGGCAACGAGCCGCGGCATGAGCGACGGAACTGCTGCGCCTGTGACAAACCGTTAGGAGGATCGAGTCCGTGGCGACGTATAAGGAATTGCTAGCAAGGAAACAAGAGCTTGACGCCGAGATCGAAGAGGCGCGCAGAGCCGAGGCGCAAGCCGCTTTGGCAACGGTACGCGAAACCGTCGCCGCATTCGGGTTCACGCCGGACGATATCTTCGGCACCCGTCGCAAAGCGCGCGCTGCTTCGAATGGCGCACCGCGTTTCCGTCACCCCGATACCGGTGAAACTTGGGGCGGGCGAGGGCCCCGGCCTCGGTGGTTGAAGGGCAAAGACCCGGAGCAGTTCCGGGTAAGCGAGTAGTGGTCCGCGGCTGATCCATCGCTCGACGGACGGTAAATTTGCGCCTCGTTTCTCGTAAGTTTTTCCGGCCAATGGTCGGCCGGCCATAAAACGTCAAGACATCGAGCCGGGCCGTCCCGTCTCATTCCATCATGCTCGTCAACGATGACGCTCGCCGGGTCAGGTTTCTCGCCGGCCATCCGCGCCGACATCGCACGAACATCATCAGTTGGCCTGCGCGAGCGTAATGCCGCGCACGGCCTCGATCGCGTGCCGATACGCGGCGTCGAAATGCACGGCGAACCGAGCAAAGCCGTCGCGCTCGTCTTTCGACGCCGCGGCTTCGATCTCCGCGCAAAGCTCGCCGAGCGGCAGCGCGCCGATCGAGCGCGAGGACGACTTCAACTTGTGCGCGATGGCCGCGGCTTCTTTCGCATGGCCCTGAGTCAGGTGCTCGCGCAGCGCGTCGGCGAGGGCGGCCGAGCATTCGGCATACTCGATGAGCAGCGCTTGAATGGTTTCCGTATCGTCCCCGACGATGCCCTTCAGCACGTTGACGTCGACGACCGATTCGACGGCGTTGCCTTCGGCATCGGCATTGTCGTCGTCTCGGCGCGCATGGCCGTCTTCGGCGAGCGGATTCGGTGCGGTCGGCTCGAGCGCTTGCGGCGTGCCGCCTCGCCGCGACGTGGTCCATTGCGCGAGCGCTTGTTCGAGCTGATCGAGCTTGAGCGGCTTCGTGAGGTAATCGTCGATGCCGAGCGACTTGGCGCGATTGGCTTCCCCGGTAATGGCATTGGCCGTCAGGGCGACGATCGGCACACGCGTGCGCGCTTCGTCCGCTTCTTCGGCGCGTATGGCTTGAGCCAGCTCGTAGCCGTCGCGCCGAGGCATGTGCAAATCGGTCAGCACGAGCGTGTAAGGTTTCGTGCGCCACATATCGAGCGCTTGCTCGCCGTCGACGGCCAGATCGGCCGCGTAGCCTAGCAGCCCCAATTGCCGCGAGATGACGCGCCGGTTGATCTCGTCGTCTTCCGCAACGAGCAGCGTGATGCCGTCGTCGGCGGGCGTTCGCGGCGCTTGCGCCGCCTCGTTGGGCGAGGCGGCGAGTGCCGCGGCGTCCGTGCAGCCTGCGGCGAGCGCGACGGCATCGACGAGAACGCGCCGGCGCAGCGCTTGCGCGCAGATCGAAACGGTGTTGCCGGTGCGCGTCATCATCGCGAGGCTGCGCGACGCCTCGATCAGCACGTCCCCGGTCACGGCAGCGCCGTCGCGTGCAGCAGCGCGAGCGAGCGCGTCCGCCGGCCAGCGGGCGTCGTGCACGAGCACGCGGCGGCCGTCAGCGTGCATCAGGGCTTGCTGAGCATCGTCGGCCGTGGCGGCAATCTCCACCGATGCGCCGGAGCGGCGCAGATAGTCGGCGATGTCGTCGCAACGCCAGTCGGGCGATGCGACCACTACGCACGCGAGCCCCGACAGGTCGGTCAGCTTACGCTGCTCGGCGCCTTCGACGGGATGAAGCGGCAACTCCACCGTGAACGTCGAGCCCGAGCCCGGCTCGCTTTTGACCGACATCTGCCCGCCCATCAGCCCGACGAGGCGGCGGCAAATCGCGAGCCCCAAGCCCGTGCCGCCGAAGCGCCGCGTGGTCGATGCCTCTGCCTGACTGAACGGCTGAAATAGTTTGGCGAGCGTTTCGGCGGTCATGCCGATACCGTTGTCGCTGATCTCGAAGCGAACCTGCGGCACCGGCTCCTCCACGAGCACGGCCCGCAGCGCGACATGCCCTTGAACGCCGCTGCGTCCCGACGAAAACTTGATTGCGTTGCCGACGAGGTTGTAGAGGATTTCGCGCAGGCGCGTATCGTCGAACATCGCGCTGGCCGGCAGCAGCGGCGATACATAGGTGCGCAGCGCGACGCCGCGCGCATCCGCGACGGTCGCGAGCGACGACGCGAGGCTGTCGACGACGTCTTCGATCGCCGTCGGCACGGAGTCGATCTGCAGCTTGCCCGCCTCGATTTTCGAAAAATCGAGGATATCGTCGATGATCTTCAGCAGCGCCGACGCACAATCGCGAATCGTGCAGACCATTTCCTTTTGATCGGGCGACAGTGACGAACGCGTCAACACCTCGGTCATGCCGATGACGCCGTTCATCGGCGTGCGAATCTCGTGGCTCATGGTGGCGAGGAACGCGCTTTTCGCGCGCGATCCCGCTTCCGCGTCCGAGCGTGCCTGCTCGAGCTGAGCGCCCTTGGCGATCTCTCGCTCGTGCGCGGCGGCGAGATTGCCGAGCAACGTCTTCGTGCGCCGTTCCGTGGCCACGATCAAGATCGTCAGCAAGATGGCGGCCCCTAGCAGCAAGAGGCTGCGCGTGCGCCAGGCGACGAGATATTCGCTCGTGGAATAGCCGACGGCCACCGCGAGCGGATAGTCGTTCATGGTGCGGTAGCTGATGATCGTGTCGCGGCCGTCGATGAACGAGGGCATCCGTAAATTGCCCGAACGGGCGTTCGCCAGCGCGCGCCGGAGCGGCGAGCCCGGCGGCAGCGTCGCGCCGACGGTTTGGTCGCGGCCCGAGCGCAGGGCGCGAATGATGTAGTCGTGCGTGCCGACCACCGCAACGACGCCGTTCTTGCCGATACGCAGGCCGTTGTAGAGTTCCGTGAAATACGAGGGGTCCACCGATACGACGACGACGCCGAGAAACCGGCCGTCGGCCGAACTGATGCGCTGCGAAAGTTGCAGCGACGTCTTGCCGCTGGCGCGGCCGACGACCGGGCGGCCGATCATGAGCTCCGTGCTCGGATTGTGGATATGGATCCGAAAGTGCTCGCGGTCGGACAAGTTGATCGGCGCGAAGCCCGGTATGGTGGACGCGCGCAAATAGCCTTGGGAATCGATGACGGCGACTTGGACGAATACGTCGAGCTTGAGCAGCCCCGAGGCCACGTAATAGGCGAGCGGAATCGATACGCCGTCGTTCTGCACTTGCCACGAGACGAGCGCGGCGACTTGCTCGGCTTCGCGCATGACGCGCACGGTGTGGGCGGACAGTGCGTCGGCGAGCGCCGTGGCGCCTGCGCGGGCGCTGCGCATCTCGGCGTTCGCGTCCCAGATCACCAATGCGCCGAGCGCGAACCAGACGGCCGCGATCAGCAGCAGCGTTTGCACTTTGACGTGCGCGAAGCGCCGGCGCAGCGACTTCGACGATGGGTCGATGGCCCGGGCGTGCGCGTGCGGGGTTTCCGAGGTGTCGAGAGGACCGTCCATGTCCGATGTTCCGTAACCGTGGAAGCGGGAATCAGGGAACGGGCATTGGCGCCCGAATGACGGTTATTACGGCGCCGGCGCGGAAAACTTCATACTGATTGATACGGGAGTGCGAGTTTCATCGTTGATATCGATCAAACGAAAGCGACTCCGATTCGCGCGGATATTGCTGGGCAATTAGGGACATGGCACCCTGATCCAGGGACATATGCCGAGGGACAGGAGCCTTGATCGTCAACCTGCCTCCGGTTTTGAACGCGCAGTTCAGGGCGGTGAGCCGGAACCCCGGCCTCAAGGCCGGTTGTGGACGGTTGCTGACGCGATGGGACGAGCTGGAATCCTCCCCATCACGATGCCCGGATGCTACCCGGATGCGCGGTGCGTCTCCGGGGCCGACCGGACTCAGGCATGCCCAGCCTGGAGCGTACCCATTGCTGTCGGATCGGGGGAATCCAGAACGATTTCGAGGCGATAGCCGTGACCGTAGACGGGTGCCAGCCGTACGCCGTTGTCTGGCCTCAGCTGCAATTTCGAGCGTACGCGCGACATGTGCGTATCGAGCGTTCGAGAAATGGCGCTCTGCGGCTGGCCCCAGAGCGTGCCGCCGATGTGCTCGCGCGAGAGCACGCGGCCGGCATGCTGGAACAACAGCAGGACGAGATCGAATTCGCGTCCCGTCAACTCGATCGACGCGTCGCCCAAGAAGCAGGTGCGGCTGACCGGATCGATGCGATAGCGGCCTACTTCGATGATCGATTGCGCACCGGGCCCCGAATCGGGGTACGCGCGACGGCTCAGCGCATCGATGCGAGCGAGCAGTTCGGTCGTGCGAATCGGCTTGATCATGTAGTCGTCGGCGCCGGCGGCCAGCGCCGTTACGACGTCTGCTTCGAGCGAGCGGCTCGTCATGAACAGGATCGGTACGCGCTCGCTCAAGTTGGCGCGCGCCCATATCGTGACCTGATGGCCGGTTACCCCCGGTAGGCTCCAGTCGAGCAGGATCAAGTCGAACCGATCCCGTTTCAAACGACGGATCAGCTGGCTGCCGTCGCGAAACAAGTCGCACTCGTGACCCGCCGAACGCAGTATTTCGCCGATGTGTTCGGCGAGCACTTCATCGTCTTCCAAATAGCCGATTTTCATTGCTTTCAGGTCTCGCACACTCGCGTCTCATATGCTGGGACACGTCGCGGTGATATGTCCGACAAGCACTTTTATTCGCTCGGATTGTACAGCGATTGCCCAAAGAATAGTCTGCGGCGCGTTCGTCGAAAAATAAGCCGTTGACATTTGTTTGCAATCGTTTCTCTGGTTGGCCGCAACCATCGTCCGGCTGCCGTCCGGCCGTTTTCCCGATACTTCCTGCCCGAAAGCCCAACGGGAAGCAGGCCTCGCGGCATCTTGCAATGCACGATCACGCGAAATTCGTTTAAGCTCCCGCTTCGGCATTGCCGAACCGGTTCGCGTAGCGAGTCCGGTGGCCGGAGACCTGGCCCCTTGCCGAGACGGCGCGCGACCGACCTCGCTATTGCGTCTGCCCGGATAAATAAATCATGCGGTCATAGATGTGAACGATGCATAACTCATATGCCGTCCCCACGGCGTCACCAGCGCGATTGCTTGGTTTCCGAGCAGCGCGGCGCCAAAAGCGGGAGCGCGGCCGTGCAAACGCCGTGTTCTCCGCCCTCGTCGCGGCCGTTGCCCTGTTCGGTGCTCCGTCCGCGGGCGCGCAAACGAAATTCGTTGCGCGCGCAACGGCCACCTACATCACGGTGGCAGGCGATACGCTCTACGAAGTCGCGCAGCGCTATTTGACCGACGCCGCGAGCTGGCGCGTGCTGGCCGTGCTCAATCACGTGAGCGCGCCACGCCGCTTGCCGCCGGGGACGGCGCTGCGCTTGCCGCTCGCCTTGCTGCGGCGCGATTCGATGCCGGTGAGCATCGTGGCATTGAGCGGGCTCGTGACCGCGCGTGCGCACGGCCGCTCGGCCGATGCCGGCGCGTCGCCCTCCGTGCCGCTGCTCCTCGGGCGCATTCTCGGCGAGGACGATACGGTCAGCACGGGTGCCGACGGCTTCGCCACGCTCGAGCTCGATGACGGTTCGTACGTCAGCATCGCGCCGAACAGCCGCGTCGTGTTGTCGATCCTGCGCAAGATGGCGCTCACGGGGATCGAAGATCACGTCATCGAATTGCAGCATGGGGAAGTCAGCAATGAAGTGACGCACGCGAAGCAGCAGGGCGATCGCTTCGAGGTGCGCACGCCGTCGATCGTCGCAGGGGTGAGAGGCACGCGCTTCCGTGTCAACGAACTGCCGTCGATGACGGCCGTCGAGGTCCTCGACGGCACCGTGGCAGTCGGTGCTTCCGCGAAAACGCGGAAAGACGACGGGAAAGACAAAGCCAATGCCAAAGCGGCCAAAGCGGCCGACGCGAGTTCGCCGTCGCAATTCGTCGGCGCGGGCCACGGCAGTGCGACGCCGAACGGCGGTGCCGTCGGCGTGCCCCAGGCGCTGTTGCCGCCGCCGCGGCTCGCCCATCCCGGTAAGGTGCAAGACGGCAAGCTCGTCCGGTTCGACCTGGAACCGGCGCCGGGTGCAGCCGGCTATCGCGTCCAGATCGCGCGCGACGCCGACCTGCTCGATCTGATCCGCGATGCGCGCGTAGAGTCGCCTAGCGCGACGTTCTCCGATGTGCCGGACGGCACGTATTTCGTGCGCGTTTCGTCGATCGACGCGAGCGGGCTCGAAGGGATTCCGCGCGTCTATGCATTCGAACGCCGCGCGAACGAACTGAGCGCGACGGCGGCAAGCGAGGGCCCGCACGAATACCGCTTCGCCTGGCGCATCTCCCGAACGGCTCCCGACACCCGCTTCCGGCTGGTGCTGTCGAGCCGCCAGGACCTTCGCGACCCGATCGTCGATGCGGTCGACCTGACCGAGCCCTCGCTCGTCGTCTCCGACTTGCCGGCTGGCGAATATCACTGGCGCGTGGTGTCCGAGCAATACGATCATGGCCGGTTCTACGAGACCGTCGGACCCGTGCGCACGTTCACGCTGGCGAAGTGATGAACCAGCCGATGAGCCCCGACGAGTTGCGCGCCGTGCGGCAGCGGGCGCGCCCAAGGTGGCGGCTCGCGCCGAGCGTCTGGCAGCGTTTCATATGGGAGTGGCTGGGCATCGGATGCTTCGGCGTGGCCGTGATCTTCTTTTGCGTCTTCCACGGCATCGCCACGAATTTCAACCGGCTCGTCTACGATCGGATGCTGACGCTGCGTTCGCAGCCGCTTGCGCCCGAAATCGCGGTCGTGCGCATCGACGACGACAGCGTGTCCGAGCTCGGGCGTTGGCCCTGGCCGCGCACGCTGCAGGCTCGCCTGATCGACGCCGTGGCGAAGGAAGGTGCCGCGGCGATCGTCTACGACGTCCTGCTGACGGAGCCGTCGGAGGGCGACGACGCGCTCGCGCAAGCGCTGCGCGCGGCACCTACCTACCTGCCGCTCTTCGTCGATTCGGGCGAGCGCCGGGACATCGTTCAGCCCGTGCCGCAATTGGCCGCCGCCGCCGCGGGCATCGGCCATATCGATGTCGAACCCGATTCGGACGGGATCGTGCGGGGCGTCGAGCTGCAAGAGCGCACGGACGACGCGAGCGTGCCCTATCTCGTCGTGCCTTTGTTCGACGACATTCGCAGCGGAAAAGTCGCGCTTGCCGACGGGCGATATCGCGCCGGCTCGCCGAGCGCTCCGCCTACGGCCGCATCGGCGCGCCCCTCGAGCGGCGCCGCCGCTTCGCGCGTGCTGATTCCGTTCTCCGGCCACGTGCCGGACGACGTGCAGATCTCGGCTCACGACTTGCTGAACGGTAAGATGCCGCCCGGCGCCTTGCGCGGAAAGGTGGTGTTCGTCGGACTGACCGCGTCGGGGCTGTTGACCCATTTGGCGACGCCGATCACCGGAACGTGGGGCCCGACGGCCGATATGCTGCTCCACGCGAACGCGCTCAGCGCGCTCTTGATGGGGCGGGAGATTCATCCCGTGCGCGGTTGGTGGCTGTTCGCCGCATCGTGCGCTCCGCTCGCGGCGCTGCTCGCGGGCCTGCTGTTCTTGTCGCCGTGGCG
Organism: Trinickia sp.; assembly: GCF_051953955.1. Lineage (GTDB taxonomy): Bacteria > Pseudomonadota > Gammaproteobacteria > Burkholderiales > Burkholderiaceae > Trinickia. The sequence continues at coordinate 34,912 of NZ_JBQCIF010000074.1, forward strand.
CACGTTGCTGCTCACGATGGGGCTCGGCATCTTTCCCCTGGTGCTGAGCGCGGTGTTGCTCGATGCCGCCAGCATCTGGCTGTCGCCGGTGCCGGCGGTGCTCGCCGTGGCGATCGTCTATCCGCTATGGAGCTGGCGCCGGCTCGAAATGACGATGTCGCGGCTGCAGGGCGAGTTGCAGCGGCTAGCGGACGACGGCGACGACTTGCAGATCATCCCGGCTCGCTCGCGCGAGGTCCGGGGCGATGCGCTCGAGCGGCACATTGCGCTCGTCGAGCAGGCGGCCGATCGAATGCAGGATATGAAGCGGTTCGTCTGGGATTGCCTGAACAGCCTGCCCGAGCCGATATTGGTTGCGGATAGGCAAGGCCTCGTCTGCGTCGCGAACAAGGCCGCGCACGGATGTTTCGCTCGCCTGAGCGCTCGAACGCCGGAAGGCCGGCGATTGACCGACGTGCTCGGGGACATGACGTTCATCAAGGCCATCGCGTCCGAGGATGCTTCCGAGGTACAGCTACGCTCGCGCTGGCCCGAAGTGCTCGATCCGACGGACCCGAACGGCGAGCGGATCCTCAAGCATGGAATCGAAGTGCGCGATCGCGCTGAACGCGATTACCTTCTGCGCTATGCACGCTGCCGCAACGCGCGCGGAGAAGCATCGGGATACTGGGTCGTCGGCCTCGCCGAGGTGACGGCGCTGCATGCCGCGGAGCAAGCCCGGGAGGATGCGCTGAGGCTGCTGTCGCACGACATGCGTTCGCCGCACGCGTCCGTGTTGGCGTTGATCGAAGAGGAGATGGCGGTGACGCGCTCCGACCGTCTGCGCACCCTGCTCGGACACATCGAGCGCTATACGCGGCGCGCACTGACGCTCGCCGACGACTTCGTGCAACTGACGCGCGCGGAGTCGCAGGCTTATGTCTTCGAGCCGATCAATCTCGCCGACGTCGTGCTCGATGCGAGCGACGAAATCTGGCCTCAGGCCAGAGCGAAGGGTATCTTCGTCGAGACGCATTTCGAGGGCGACACTCATTGGGTTCATGCTGATCGATCCCTGATGACGCGAGCAATGACGAACCTGCTCAACAATGCGGTCAAGTACAGTCCTAGCGAGACGGTGGTTCGCGTGTCGGTGGCGAGTGCCGAGAACGAACGGGTTCAATGCCGGATCGTCGATCAGGGCTACGGGATGACCGAAGACGCGCTGGCGCACCTGTTCGAGCGCTTTCGCCGTTTCAGGGCACCGGGGCAGCCGCACTCGCAAGGCGCCGGTCTCGGCATGGCGCTCGTGAAGACCGTCGTGACGCGCCATGAGGGCGACGTGGCGGTGACGAGCGAGCCGGGCCGCGGAACGACCGTGACGGTGTCGGTGCCGCGTTGGGATGGCGCGGCCTGAAGAAAACCCATTCCATTCATTTGATTTGACTTGACGAGCCTCCGAATGAAAACGACCTTGCTGCTTGCCGCTTTCGCGGCTGCATTGACAGGGTGCACGGGAATCCAAACGGCCGTGCGCACAAGTGCGGGACACGCGTTCGGCAGCGGGGTGCGCACGTATGCGCTGGCAAGCGATGCCGCCATCCCGGCGGCGCCGGGAGACGAGGACGCGCGGTACGCCGCGGCGGTCGAGCACCGCTTGGCCGCGCTCGGCTTCATGGCGGCGCCCGAGTTGGGCGCCCGGTATCGCGTCGTGCTGTCGCACGAGACGCGCCCCGCGTCCGTCGGCGTCGGCTATTCGCGGTGCGCCGACGGCTTCCCATGTGGTGCGCCCGTGTTGCCGCCCGGCTTCGAGTGGCCGGGCCGGGCATACGTGCATTCGCTGACGCTGCGGTTCTTCGATCGTGCGGACGGCCGCGAGGCGTACAAGGTCAGCGTGACGAAGCGCGATCGAGACCCCGGCGCGGTGCGCGACATCGACGCCCTCGTCGCGAGCGCATTGGCGCAACTGCCGTTTGGCGCCGAGGGCGCTCATCCAGGCCAAACCGATTGGAAAGTCACGCTGCGCCAGGCTGCGACCGATGCCGCCCCGAGCGTGGCGAGGGTCGCTCCGCTCGAGCCGTGACGCTCCCGCACCCGTGCTGCGGCGTGACTCGTGTTGAACGCCGTTCTTCCGTAGAATGCGCGATGCGCGCCCCGCGTGCGCCTGCGGTTGCCGTGCCGTGACGACATACCGGGTCGATCGCAACGAAGGCAGTGCAAGGAGACAAAAATGAATACGACAATGAGCAATACCGTGGCCGTCGGCGATCCTCCTGAAGCCGCACGTCGAGTCACCGGCTGGTACGCAGCGCTTTTGCGCGCGATGTTCGCGTTGCTTCCGGCTTACCTGATCGCATATCTGTACTACTTCCAAGATCCGCATCTACTGTTCGAAAGCCACGGATTTCACGAGATCGCCATCGCGGCTGCCACGCTCGAAGGCCTGTTCGTCAGCTACGTGACCTGGCAGTGCTATCGCCTGTCGGGCGAACCGATCTTGCGCTGGATGACGCTCGGCTTCATCGGCTTCGTACTGATCTACATGCTGCACGGGGCGTTCACGCCGCTCGCGCATCATCACATGTGGCTCTTTTTACTGTACGGGCCGGCCTCGCGGTTGGCGATGTCGGTCTTGCTTTTCATCGGGCTGCTGGCCTACGCCTCGGGGGCCGATTCGGTCGAGCGGCGCACCGACCGTTGGCTCTGGGGAATGTGGTTCGTCGGGTTTGCCGCGATCGATCTGCTCGTTGCCGTGCTCGCGAATTCGTCGATTCCCGGGCTGTTGGCCGCGCGCTCGCTCGAAACCGGTGCGATGCTGATTTCGCTGCTGAACGTCGCATGCCTGGTTGCGCGCCGAATCCGCTCGCCGCTGATGCAGATCTTCGGGATATCGGTCATGGCGTTCGCGCTGTCGTCGCTCGCGTTCCTGCTCGGCAAGCCGTGGAATCACATGTGGTGGCTGGCTCACGCGATCTTCGCGGGCGGCTTCTTCCTGCTCAGCTATGGCATCGTGCAAGCGTTCCATACGACACGCTCGTTTTCCACGATCTATAGCCAGGAAGAATTGATGGCGCAGTTGCGGCAGGAAATGGCTCGCACCGAAAGCGCGCTGCAAGACTTGCAGCGCAGCAATCAAAAGCTCGAATCGCTGGCTGCCGCCGATCCGCTGACGGGCGCGTCGAACCGGCGCACGTTCGTCGAGCGCCTAGAGGCCGAAGTCGGCGCGGCCAAGCGAGGCGGCTCACCGTTCTCGCTGCTGGCCATCGACGTCGACAATTTGCAACGCGTCAACGAGCGATTCAGCGAGCAGACGGGCGACCGCATTTTGCACGACGTCGCCCAGGTGTGCATGGAGGCCATGCGTCCTTATCACGGCCTGGCCCGCGTCGACGGCGGCGAGTTCATGGCCGTGCTGCCCGGCGTGGCGCTCGATGCCGCGCTGATGATCGGCGAGCGTATCCGGGCATCGATTCAGTCGCTGCAGTTCGAGGGCGGCCAGGAGCGCGTCACGGTCACGGCCAGCGTCGGCATCGCCCAATACGGGGCCGACGGCGCGACGGCCGACGCCGTCATGCGCGCGGCCGGAGAGCGCTTGCGCAGAGCGAAGACGCACGGACGCAATTGCGTCATCGCCGTCTGATGCCGTCGCCGATCGCATCGGTGTCGTTGGCTCCGCACTCGCCGTGACGCCGGTTCGGGCAGGCGTGCGGCGTTGCGGTTCGGCTCGAGGATTCGGGGGCGCTTAAGGCTGCGTTAAGCCGTGCCGTGACATGCTCGGCACGCTTGAACCACCTTCTTGCTGAACGAGCGAATCATGCGCCTCCTGTTGGTCGAAGACGATCGAATGATCGCGGAGCCCGTGCTCGACACGATGCGTCGGGCGGGCTACGCGATCGATTGGGCCCAGGACGGCCGCGCCGCGGAGCTCTCGCTCGGCAACGACGTCTACGACTTGGTATTGCTCGATCTAGGCTTGCCGAAGAAGGACGGCATGGCGGTGCTGCGCGCCTATCGAGACTCGGGCGGGGCAGCGCCCGTCATCATCCTGACCGCGCGCGATGCGGTCGACGAGCGCGTGCGCGGTCTCGACACCGGTGCCGACGACTACCTGGTCAAGCCGTTCGATCTCGACGAGTTGGCGGCGCGCGTGCGCGCTTTGCTGCGCCGCCGCACGGGGCAGAAGCAACCGGTGTACACGCATGGCGAGCTCGCACTCGATCCCGCGGCGCACGAGGTGACGAAAAACGGCGCACTGGTGGCGCTCGTGCCGCGGGAGTTCACGCTGCTGCGCGCGCTGATCGAATCCCCCACACGCGTGCATACGAAGGCGGAGCTCGAGGAAAAGCTGTACGGGTGGGGCGAGGAGATCGGCAGCAACGCCGTCGAAGTGCACGTACACAGCTTGCGGCGCAAGCTCGGTGCCGAGCAGATCGTCACCGTGCGCGGCGTCGGCTATCGATTGAGGCGCGTGGAATGAGGTCGATTCGGCGTTGGCTGCTCGGCTGGCTGATTTTCGGTTTTGCCGCGGCGTCGAGCATTGCGGGCTACGCGATCTTTCGGACGGCGCACGAGGAAGCGAGCGAATTGTTCGATTACGAACTGCACGCCGTTGCGATGTCGTTGCCGCCGAACTTGGCGGCAACGGGCGCATTGGCGCAAGGGCCGGCCATGCACGATCTATCCGACGATCGGATCGCGATCGAAGTGTGGGACGGCCAGGGGCGGCGGGTCTATCGTTCGGAGCAGGCTCCGGATATAGAACGGCTGGCCGAGGGCTTTCGAACGATCGAGCGTGGGGAAAAGCACTGGCGCGTGTTCGGCCTGCGCGAACCCGGGCGCTTCGTCCAGGTCGCCCAGCCCGTATCGGTGCGAGAGTCGCTCGCACTGCGCTTGGCGTTTCGCACGCTATGGCCGCTCGGGGTTCTATTGCCGCTGGCCGTGGGGCTCGTGCTGATCGTCGTCACGCGCGCGCTCGCCCCGATCCGCGCATTGTCGCGCGGTCTCTCCACGCGTTCGCTCGATGCGCTGCAGCCGGTGCGCCTAGCGGGCCCCGTGCCGGTCGAGATTCTGCCGCTCGTCGAAGCGTTGAACGACTTGCTCGCGCGGCTCAATGCCGCCTCCAGCGCTCAGCGGACGTTCGTGGCCGATGCGGCTCACGAACTGCGCTCGCCGTTGACCGCATTGAAGCTCCAGTTGCAAGCCGCCGAGCGTGACGGCACGCTCCGGGGCGAAGGGGTGACGCTATCGCGCATTGAACAGCGGCTCGATCGCATCATTCGCCTCGTGCAGCAGTTGCTTGCGCTCGCGCGAGAGGACGCGGCGCCCGTCGGCTCGGATTTGGCATCCGTCCCGTTGCGCCGGATCGCGGAACAAGCCGTCAGCGATTTTTCGCTGCAGGCGGAAGAAAAATCGATCGATCTCGGCCTGGAGGTCGCGCAGCCGGCCGGCGAAAGCGACGCCTTCGAGGTGTTGGGCGAGCCGCATGCGTTGTCGGTACTCCTGAACAATTTGCTCGACAACGCGATCAAGCACACGCCGAACGGCGGCCGCGTCGATGTCGTGCTGCGCCGCGACCGGAAAAGCGTGTCCGTCCAGGTGAGAGATACGGGCGCCGGCATCCCCGAAGAAGAGCTCGCGCGCGTGTGCGATCGGTTCTATCGCGGCACGGAGACACAAGGGGAGGGCAGCGGCCTCGGGCTGGCCATCGCCACGCGCGTGGCGAGGCGCCATCGTGCCGAAGTGACGTTGACCAACAATGACGACGGACACGGGCTCACGGTAACGGTGGCGCCCTTCCGCCCCGCGAGCGCTGAGAGCGTCCGCGTTCAGTACCGGTGATCGCGGTCCCGGCCGCGATCGTTCGTCCTCAGGCGCAGAGCTTCGCGCTCGCTAGACGATTCAAGCTGACCCCTTGCTCGGCGGCTTGTATCACCAGGGCACGGTGGGCTTGGGGAGGAATTCGAACCTTGAACTCGCCGCTATACGAGCGATCGGCAATCGGCTCCGGCACCTTTTCGCCGCTCGCCACCATCTCTCGCACGACGTCGACGACGAGCCGCCGAATACCGGACAGCGCGCCCTCGGGCGTTGCATCCAGCCACGAGAGCGAAGGGAATTCCGCGCAGAGGCCGACGTGCTCCCCGTCCTCGGGGGACCACGTTACACGATACGTGAAGTGGTCTTTGATCATTGCTTGCGCTCCTTCAGTCTTTCAATCGCCTCGAGAACCTGCCGAACTTGATACGGTTTGGCCTTGCCTCGATCGTTCTGTATGTTCACGCGGGGATCCCCTTGCCATGGGGTCTTGAAGACGGCGTGACTAGAGCCCGACCGCCGCGCTTGCCCAAAATACGCCTCGCAAACTTTGTATAAATCACTGAACCGCACATTCGCTGGTTCACACCGCATCTGCGCGATGACCTTTCGTTCGGCCGGCATTCGGTCAGAATGGTGCCAATAGTGACACCATATGTCAAGAGTTGAAAACCCCTTGAGCATGCCTTCGGGCGCAGACAATCGATGCGTGCGCGCGGGTTTTCGGACCGTTTTACAACGCGGCGATCAGCGCCTGCGAGAACGCGGGCCTGGCCGATGAAGCGCTCGGGAACAAGTGCATCGACTCATCGAAGAAGCGATCGTGGGACGGCACGGGGATGATGCGGTGAAGCGCGCCGTCCTGGCTGAGTTGGATCGCCACGGGCCGGCAAGCCATGCCGTGTCCGTCCGCGATCCCGGCGTGTTGATGCCCGTATCGGCCCGTTCCGCGGGGAGCCAGGGGAACGTGCCGCATCGCACGGGCGTCGTGGCCTAGGGCGAGGTCATTTTACTTCCGCCCCGCGAGTACCCGCGTTCAATACCGGTGATCGCGGTCCCGGCCGTGATCTTCGTGAGCGCGATCGGCGTGAAAGTCACGGTCGTGGTGCGGATCATGGAAATGAGGGTGGCGGCGCATCCACTCGTCGTGCTCCCAATAGCGATGGCCGTCCCAGTAACGATCTCCGTGCCAGCCTAGCGAAATGCTGACGTCCACCGGCATCAAGCGCGCCTGCGCGTAATCCGGGTGCATCGGGGCGGGTGCGTACTGCGCGAACGCGCTGCTTGCCCCGAGCAACGCGGTGCCGGCAGCGAGGGCGATGAGGATCGAACGAAGTTTGTTGTTGGCGAATTTCATGAGGGTTCTCCTGCTCGAATGCAATGCGGCATCGGCATGAATCGAATTGCAATCCTTGTCGCTTCCGTAAGGCCCACGTTAGCAGCCCCCTTTTTTAATTGTCGTGAGCACTTGTAACCAAAAAATAGTCTTGCGTCTGATGAAAAAATCGCGCTGAGCAGCGTGGTTTCGCGCGAAGCCCCGCGCTTCATCGCATACCGCCGCCAAGCTCGGTTGGCGCATACTCTTGGGTACGAGTGCGGGCCAATGCGGTTCGCCCATTCAGACACGGAGCGTGAAAACGATGGATGTGGTGCGTAGCATGAAGATCTTCATTGCGGTGGCGGAAGCAGGAAGCTTCACGGCCGCTGCATTGGAGCTCGATGCGACGACCGGATATGTTTCGCGGATGGTGTCGGAGCTCGAGTCGCGTCTGCGCACGCGGCTACTCAATCGCACGACGCGCCGCATCGCGCTGACGCAAGCGGGCGAGCGTTATCTCAATCGGTGCCGCGATATCCTCGCGTCGATCGAGGCGGCCGAAAGCGAGGCGTCGCAGGCCCATGCGACGCCTTCGGGCACGTTGCGCGTGCATGCAATGGCGAGCATCGGCCAGAACTACGTCGTGCCCGCCGCCGCCGCGTATCAGCGGCTCTATCCCGACGTCGCCGTCGATCTGACGCTGTCGCAGGACGTGCCCGACTTGCTCGAGGACGGCTACGACGTCGTGCTGCGCGTGTCGCCCGGCCGGTTGCCCGATTCCAACTACATTTCCCACGCGCTCGGGACGGTCCGCGGCATCTTGTGCGCCGCGCCGGCGTATCTCGCGGCGCACGGCACACCGGTTACGGTCGAAGACCTTGAACGGCACGCGCGTCTGCAGGTGGCCTTGTCGGTGTTCCCCTCCGATCGTTGGCGGCTGATCGGCCCGGACGGGGAACGCGACGTGCCGTTGCCCGTGCATCGATTCAAGGTGAACGTGCCCGACGCGATGGCGGTCGCGCTGCATGAGGGAATGGGAATCGGTGCGTTGCCCACGCTGGCGGCACGCGCCTCGCTGCGCGCCGGAACGCTCGTCAGAGTATTGCCGCAGTACCACCTGCAAGCGCTCGACATCTATGCGATCTACGCGTCGCGAGAATACGTCGACGCCAAAATCCGAACGTGGGTGCAATGCGTGCGGGCTTCGATCGCCGAAGCATTGGCTGAAGACGCCCGGCTCGCGGGCGTCTACGCCGAGCGGCGCACGATGCAAAGCGATGCCGCGGCGACGAGCGAAATGCCGGCTGCGAGCAGGGGTTGATCGAACGAATGCGTTCGTGCAATGAGCCGATCCGACAATAGCGGCCCGAGGATTTGCCCGAGCCCGTAGGCCGCCGTCAACGCCGCCATGAGGTTGAACTTCACGGCATGTGCGACGCGTTTCGCGGCGGGCATGACGATCGTGACTGTCCCGACGAACGTACCGCCGACGAGCACCGCGCTGGCGAAGAACGCGAGCGGCGTACGGCCGATGGCCGGCAAGACCACGCCGATCGCTTGCGCGACCAAGTTGGCGACGATCGCCGCGCGGCTGCCGAGGCGCTCGTGCAAGGCGTGCCATGCGAAGCAAGAGGGCACGGCGGCCACCCCGAACGCGGCCCACACCTGGAGTGCATCGATCCGCGGCAACGACGCTTTGATGAGCAGCGGCAGATACGTGGCCGTGACGATGTAGCCGAAGCCCGCCAAGCAGTAGATCGCGACGAGCAGCCACGGCGCGATGGCCGATCCGTGGGGCTGCCCCTGCTGCACGTCGGGCGAGGGTGCCTCGCGGCGCGCCGGGCGCTGCGCGAGCTTCGGCCACGCGAGTGCCGATAAGCCGGCCGAAACGACGCCCAGCAACAGCCAGAGCGAGGACGAGCCGAGTCCGCCAGCCTTGCCGAACGCAATCAATTCCGCCGAGATCGCGATCCCTGCGCCGACGCCCGCGAAGAGGATCGGTGCGCCGTGGTGATGGCCCATCGCATGAAGCAGCCATACGGATGCCGCGACGAGCGCGATGGCGCTCATGATGCCGGCGACGAACCGCGTCGCTAGGAGCATCGATACGCTCGGATGAAAGGCTAGGGCGGCAAGGCAGATGGCCGTCCCCGCCATCGCGATGCGGCTGGCCGCGGCTGCGTGCCGTTCGCCGACGCGGCTCATCGCGAGCGCGCCGAGCAAATAGCCCGCATAGTTGGCGGAGGCGGCGAGCGAACCGACGGAGACGGTCATGACCGCCTCCTTCACCATGACCGGATACATCCCCGTGAAGGAGAATCGCCCGAAACCCATGCCGACGGCGAGAATCACGGCGCCAGCCAACGATTCGAGTACCGGGGCGCGGCGAGTGCGTACGAAGGGGGTGTCCATTTTCATTGCACCGAACGTGCGAACCGTTCGATATCCGTTGGAGATGAAGATGGACAGATCGTCGCCGCAAGCGTGCGTGCGCACAATCGCCGGCCGGTCAACAGACCTTTTACCAGGATCGGCTGCAATTCCTGGGTTTTTCTTTCCGGAGATACCGGTACTCGTGCCACGTGAGTGCGATTATGACGATGTCAAGTGTCGTGATAAGCAGCAACGGGACCGAATGTGTGAACGCGTAGCGGTAGACCTGGTAGGCGATGAACAGGCCAAAGACAATGATCGAGGCCGGGAAATACCAGAGTCGCTCGCGCAATAGGCCGATGATGAGCCACAGCTTGACTACCCCGTGCCCCAGCAGATAGATTGCCGCGAACTTCTGGGTGTGGACGGAAAGATGTTGCACGGTATGAAGGAGAAAGTTGGCCACTAGGTCGTGTGGATCTTCGGCGAACTCGTCCCTCGTGACCCAGAACACTAGCGTTAGGAAAAGCTGCTGCGGAGCAAACCAGGTGGCCGCTCCCGCTGCGATTTCTGAAACCGCAAAAATCGCCTTGCACCATAGGCTCAGTTCGAAAAACAGATGGACCTTTTTCTCGTCGAAAAACGTCTTCAGGGCGATCAAGAGGCACTCTCCACTTCATTTGCACGGCTGATAGCCGCGCTTCCTGTGGGCGCCCGTGGCATGCCCATATGAGTCGGGTTGGCGGAGTATCGCTGGCTGCCCCGTCACGGGCTGCCTCCCGCTTCACCCTGTGCCGACGGCCCGGATGCAGCAAGTTCGTCACGCCCGAAGCGCCCGTAACGTAGCGCCAGGGTTGGCAGCACGATCAGGTTCAGGGCGGTCGATGTGAGCAGGCCGCCGAGAATGACGATCGCCATCGGCCCCTCGATCTCGTTGCCCGGCGCACCGCTCGTCACGGCGAGCGGCAGCAAGGCGAGCGCGGTGACGAGCGCCGTCATCAGGATCGGCACCAGCCGTTCCGATGCGCCGCGCACCGCCGTATCCATGTCCCACGCGAGCCGGTCGACACGCACGAGGTGCTCGTAGTGGCTGATCAGCATGATCGAATTGCGCAACGATATTCCGAGCAGCGTGACGAAGCCCACCATGCTGCCGAGCGACAGGTTCGCCCCGGTTAGCACCACGCTCAATACTCCGCCCACGAGCGCGAAGGGCAGATTGATCATGACCAGCAGCACGCCGCGACGGCTCTTCATTGCGAGGAACAGCAACAGCGCGATACCGACCAGCGCAATTCCGCCGTACGCGATCAGGTCGCGTTGCGACTGCGCGCGCGCTTCGCTTTCACCACTGAATACAGCATAGGTGCCAGGCGGCATCCTGATCTCACGATTCATACGCGCCTGTGCTTCGCGCACAAAATCGCTGACCGGCCGGTTGCCCAGGTTGACCGATACCGTCTGCACACGCTGCCCGCCGTCGTGCGTGATCTGGTAGCGTCCCGCGACCTGACGGACCGTCGCGAGTGAGCCCAGCGGCACTGCTAAGCCGCCAGCATTGCGAATCATGAGGTCGCCGATGGCATCGATAGTCTGACGCTGGGCCGGATCGAGCACGACGGCGACGTCATAGCTGCGACTGCCCTCGTAGATCTGCGATACCGTCACGCCGGCGTAGGCGGCCTGGATTGCGTCGAGCACCTCGACTGGACGAAAGCCCCAGCGGCTCAGCGCGTCGGGATTCAGCCTCACGTCCAGTTCGGGAATGCCGGGCGGCGAATCCACCCGGACACTGGCAACGCCACGGATCGTGCCGATCGACTGGGCGATCTGCTGCGCCGCGCGATCGATGACGTCCAGATCGTTGCCGAACACTTTCACGACCACCGGGGCCGTGGTGCCCGAAATGGTTTCGTCGATGCGCTCCTCGAGAAAGGTGTTGACCGAGGTGGAGAGGCCCGGAAAGCGTGCCAGCGCCTGGCGGATCCGGTAGAGCGCCCAGCTCTGGCCGGATGCACCCATCGGCTCGAGATCGACTTCGAACTCGGAGAGCTGCACGCCGGTCGGATCCACTACGCCGTTGGCGCGACCGGCACGCTGCGCCACGAGCCGTACGCCCGGTACCTGCATCAGTGCCTTTGACACCTGCGTACCAATGCGTATCGATTCGGCAAGCGAAGTACCCGGTGCGAGCCCCATGTGAACGGTGTAATGACCTTCGCGCAGTTGCGGAATGAAGCTCCCGCTCATGAAAGGCAGCGCTGCGAGCGCGGCGGCGCACATCACCGCGACGATTACCATGACTACCTTCACATGCTGCTCTACCTTCGTCAGTAGCGCGATGTAACATGTCTTGATGCGCCCGATCATGCGTGGTTCCAACTCGGGCAAGGGACCCTTCGCCAGCAGTGCGAGCGCCATCGCGGGAGTAAGCGTCAGGGCGACACCCAGCGATGCGAGCACGGCGAGAATGTAGGCGATGCCGAGCGGCGCAAAGAGCCGTCCGCCGATACCTGTGAGCGTGAGCACCGGCAGGAAGATCAGCATCACGATGAAGGTGGCGAACACGACGGCGCTGCGCACTTCGAGCGATGCGCGCAGTACGACGCGAAATGCCGGAAGCGGCTGAGCCAGCGTCCGATTCTCGCGTAAGCGGCGGTAGATGTTCTCCACGTCGATGATGGCGTCGTCGACCACTTCGCCCAGCGCGATCGCAAGCCCGCCCAGGGTCATGGTGTTCAGGCTCACTCCGAACGACGTAAGCACGATGATCGCGACCAGCAGCGACAGCGGAATCGCGACTGTGGAGATCACTGCGGTGCGCACGTTGAGCAGGAACAGAAACAGCACGACGATGACCAGCGCGGCGCCGACGATGAGTGCAGTGCGCAGGTGAGCGACAGAGGCCTCGATGAAGTTGGCAGGTCGGAAGACGCCGGTGTTCACGTCCACACCTTGCCGGACGAGCGCGGGCTCGAGTCCGGCGAGAGTCTTTTCGATGTCGTGCGTCACTGCCATCGTGTTGGTCCCATACTGTGCTTCCATCACGACCATCACGCCGGGCTTGCCCATGATCGATGCTGCACCAACGGGCGGTGCGCTGCCCCATGTCACGTTGGCGACGTCACCTAAGCGAACCGCCGCGCCGTTGCTCGAACGCAGTACGACGCAGGCGAGTTTTTGCGGTGTCGTGATCTGACCATCGGCGTTGATGGCAATGCGCTGGTTGCCGTTCTCGATGAACCCGGCGCCGCGCACGCCTGTGGCCTGGCGTGCCGCCACAATCACGTCGGGGATCGACAGGCCGTGGCGGATCAGCTTCGCGGGGTCTACCTGGATCTGCATCTGGCGCGTCTCACCGCCGAACACGATCACGTCGGCCACGCCATGGGTACCGAGCAACTGCGGTTTGACGGTCCATTGGGCGATGTCGTAGAGGTCCGCGAGCGAGCGCGTCTTCGATGTGAGGCCAATGGTGCGCACGACGCTCGTCGTCGTGGTGAGCGGCAGGAGTTGAGGCGCCGCGACACCCGCCGGCAGCGCGCCCGCGAGAGCACTGATGCGTTCCGTGACGAGTTGCCGGACCTGCATCACGTTGGCATGTTCGTCGAAGACGAGCGTGACCGAGGAGAGGCCCTGCATGGACCGGGAGCGAATCGACTGCAGGCCGGTCATGCCGCCGAGGGCATTCTCAACCGGCTGGGTGACGAGGGTCTCCACCTGCTCGCTGGTCATGCCAGGCGCGGCCGTCTGCACGATGCTCATCGGCGGCGCGAATTCGGGAAAGACATCGAGCTTAGCGCGCGTCAGCGTAAAGAGCCCGTAGCCGGTGGCCACGACGGCCAGCGAAAAAATGACGCCGCGAAAGCGCAGCGAAAAACGGATGATCGCGTTAAGCATGGGACGTGAGGGCGCGTTGTTCTGGGCAGGTCATGCACGGGTCAGTCATCGCACTCGGGCGGGTCCTTGCATGCCGTGGCGATACCCCGAGGCTTGATCTCTTCGGAGAGCAGCAGCTGCGCCCCTTGCGTCACGATCTGGTCGCCCGCCTGAAAGCCCGAGCTCACCATGAAGCCGTGCTCGCCCTCGTTGCCAGCAGGTACGTAGCGACGCGTAAAGCGTTCCGGTGCCGTACGCACATAAGCCCACGTCTGGCCTCCGTACCACACCACCGCCCGCCGCGGGATCATGAGGGCGGACACGGCCTGGCTCGACGTCGGCACACGCGCGCTAGTGCGTAGATTGGCTGGCAGCGCGGCAGAGGTGACGTAAAGCCAGGGGTTGCCTTGGACGCCGGGATCGGCGAGGGGCGAAGCGGAAAGCCGTTGAGCCGGTACGGCGCGCCCGTCGGGCGTATCGACGGCGATGCGCTCAGGAGGCGCTGTGCCAAAGCTTGACGGCAACGTGACACGCAACACGACAGCCTGGCCCGACTGGAGGCGCTGGAACAGCTTAGAGGCTGGTGCCACGGCGGCATGCGCGAGCCCGTCGCCGAACAGCTGCCGCACTGCGCCATCAAGGCCGGCCAGTGTGACTCGGGCGGATTGCAGCTTTGCGTCGTCACTCAGCATCGCTGACCGTGCAGCCTGCAGAGTCTTCAGCGAGATGTTGCGGTCGTCGGCGTATAGTGCGCGGCTGCCCTCGTACTGTGTGCGTGAACTAGCCGCCTGTGCGGTGAGCGTGTCGACGTCCGCGCGCGCGCTGGCGAGCCGGTTGCGCAGATCGAAGAGCGGCTGCAGGTCGATCACCGTGGCATCGGCGTTGATGCCGGGCTGGGTCGTGACAGTGGCAAGCGGCGCAACCTCGATGTGGCTGGCGCGTTGCGCCTCGGCGCTCACGACTACGACCGTTTCGCCGTTGACCGTTTGCACTGCGGGCGCTGGGGACGACTGCGCATCGGCGGTTGTCGAGGTACTGGAGTCGTGGACGGCCTGATAGATGTACCAGCCCGCGCCCGAGGCGACGGCCAGCGAAATGGCGGAGAGAAGAATCAGTCGGAGTTTCATCGTGTTGTCTCTTCACTGAGAGTACTGTTCACTGCCTCATGACCCAGGGGCTGCTGCATCGCATCTTCGAGCGCGCCGGCGGCCTCCTGGACGGCTACCTCGGCGTTCAGGCGGGCCGTCTCGCTGGTCTGATAGTCGGCTTTCGCCTGCGTGAAGGTGAGGCGGTCGGTATTGCCGCTGGAGAAAGCGGCAGCCTGGCTGTCGAGTTGCCGACGTGCACTTGCCAGATGCGCATCGGATAGCTGCAGCGCCTCGAGGCTCGACTGGTAACGCGCGAGCGCGTGCGCGAGATCGCCGAGGATCCTGTCCTGCAGCGCGCCGGTACGCACGGCCACTTCCTTGCGTTTGGCCTCTGCTTCCTTGATGCCGCCCTGGTTCTGGTCGAAGATCGGCAACGTGATGCCGGCGAGTCCGAAACCGATTTTGTTGGTGCCCGTGTCGTAGGTGTAGCCGGGGCCGAGGTGAATGTCCGGATACTGCTTCGCAACTTCGAGCTGAAGCGCCGATTCGGCCGCGGCGTAATCGGCGAGCGAGGCGAGCAGATCGGCGCGATGGAAGATGGCTGCGCGCTGCGCATTGGCAGCGGGCGGCGCAGGCGGAACCGTGCCGAAGGCGGCGAGGTCGAGCGTTACGCCGTCGAGCGCGGTGATCGGCACGCCGATCGCAGCGGCCAGTTGCGCGCGCGCATCCTGTTCGGCGCTTCGTGCGGCGGCCAGATCGCTCTGGGCTTGGGTGTCGGCCAGGACAGCGGCATCGACGTCGGGCTGCGAATACTGGCCGACGGCGAGCCGGTGCCGGCTCATCACGGCGATCTGCCGTTCAGCTTCGGCCCTCGCGGACAGGGAGGTTATGCGTTCATCGGCAGCATAAACGGCGAGCATGGCAGCCCGGACCTGTGCGCGAACCGTCCACGCTGCGTTGATGATGTTCAGCCGGGCAGCTTCCGACAGGTGAGTCGCCTGATCGACGCGATAGCCGCGCTTGTGCGCGGTCTCGATCGGGATATCGAGCGAAGGCCCCCAGGTGAAGCGCGCGCCGGGCCCCGGGTTAGGATTGTTGTACTGGAACGGTAACTGCAGGACCGGATTGGGAATCGCGCTTGCAACGTCGATACCGGCCTTGGCCGTTCCCCATTGGGCACGCACCACGTCGAGCGCGGGGTTGTAGTAGAAGGCCGCGAGGGTAAGCATTTCGCGGCTCCAGACAGCAGGTGGCCACGGTGTGACATCGTGACCGGTCTCGCGCGCCACGTAGGCGTGCAGCGCCTCGCTCGCCAGCGAGCGCCGTTCGAATTGCTGGGCAAGCGGGGCGGGAGCGATTGGCCTGGGATGGTAAGTCGTGCAACCGGCTATCCCGGTAAACGCGATCAAGACCGTAATCGATAACGCGCGGCGCATACAGGCATCCCATCGGACGTTGTGCCGCCCACCAGGGCAGCCTCCGGGAGGATGCTATGCCACCGGTCGTGAAGTTTTCGTCAAGAACGCGTTAGGTCGCGTGAGGCGATTCAGGTCAGGCTTGTTGTCGGCAGCCGCAGCGAGACACAAGTGCCAACACCTGGCTCGCTGTCGATCCGTATCGACCATCCATAGCGATCGCAGATCTTCTTGACGATCGACAGGCCAATGCCGCCCCGCGACGTCGGGGTCCGTGGCGATCCCGCCTGATAGAACCGGTCGAACACGCGGGGGAGCGCATGTGCGGGAATACCCAGGCCCGTGTCTTCGACGTGCAGGCAACCATCGGTGTAGCGGAAGGCAAGAAGTCCGCGCTCAGTATGCCGCACCGCGTTGTCGATGAGGTTGGACAGCACGATGGCAAGCGCGGAGCGGTTTGCCATGACACGAAGTTGGCGGTCGACGTCGATGACGGTGTCCAGTCCCTTTTTTGCGAGTCGTTCGGAGAAAGGGAGCAGCGCGGTTTCGATCATCCTGGCGATGGTCAACGGTTCGATATCGCGGGCCGAATCCTCCCTCGCGAGCATCAGGAGCGCGCTGGCGAGGTCGCGCATGTCGTCGGCTGCCCGTTCGATCTGCTGCAGACGTGCCCGCGACTTGCCGATGATTGTCGCGTCCTGTTCAAGCAACTCGCAGCTTGTCTTGATGGTCGTAAGTGGCGTGCGCAGTTCGTGGCTGATATTGCCCGTAAACTCCTTCTCGCGCGCGATCATGTCGGCCATACGCTGGTGGTAATCGTTGAAGGCCTCCACGAGCCCGACGAGTTCCGTCTCGTCGTACCTCCCGGGCTGAATCGGTGCCGACTCACCGAGGCGTAGCTCCTTCACCTGCCGCGCCAGGCCCGCCACCTGCCGCACCAGCAGACCGGACAGGCCGAACGATAGCCAGATTGTGAGCAATGCGAAGACACCAGTGCCTGCCATGACGGCATTGATGACTTCCTTGAAGTGCTTTTCGTAGACGCTGAAGTTGTAAACGCGGTACAGTCGTGCCGCGCCGAGTGACGCGATGGCAACGTGAATCTCCCGTTCACCGACGATGATTTCGTGTATGCCGACAGGCAGATTTGTGATTATTTCTGGCAGCGCAACGGTCCGACTATCGGCGCCCGAAACATAGCCGTTCATTCGAACGTCGAAGGGTGGCAGCAGGGACGGATTGGCTTCGTAACTCTTGAGAACGCTCGTCATGTCGTCGTGGATGAGCGCCGCGATCAATCTCTCCTCCTGAGCCTCGGCGAGTGTTCTCACGCCCAGAGCCTGTGCGACCAGCAACGCGATGGTCAGCACTGAGAAGAAAAGCGCGACCTTGAAACGAAGGCTATTTCGCATCTTGGTCGGGTTCAACGAGCCGGTAGCCGACGCCATGGACTGTCTCGATCACGTCGAGCTCCTCCGGCCCGCACAGTGCGCGACGTAACGTATAGACGTGCGCTCGCAGTGTATCGCTGTCGGGCAGTTCCTCACCCCAGACTTCGGCTTCAAGCTCGGCGCGAGTGAACATGCGCGCGGGCGACTGCATCAGGATGCGCAGCAATCGAAGGCATTTAGGGGGAAGTTTGATCAGCCGACCGGCGCGCTCGACGCTCATTGTCGATAGATCCAGCCGCACGTCAGCGAACCGGAGATCCATGGTGGCCACCTGCCCGCGATAGCGCTTGATCAGCGCGCCGAGCCGTGCACCGACTTCCTTGAGGGAGAACGGTTTGACGAGATAATCATCGGCGCCGTGCAGGAAGCCCTCCAGCTTGTCTTCAAGCGCATCTCTTGCGGTCAGCATCAGGACTGGTGTGTCTCGGCCCGCCTCTTCCCGCAGCCGGCGGCAGAGTGTGAGTCCGTCCATCCCAGGCAGCGACAGATCGAGCAGGATCGCGTCCCACGAGTCCTCCTGCGCCATCCGCAGGCCTGCGTTGCCGTTGGGCGCGATGTCGACCTCATAACCGTTGCTTTCAAGATAGTCATAGAGGTTCGCTGCGATCGCGGAATCGTCTTCGATAATAAGAATCTTCATGGACCTGCGGTCATCCCGCATCGACTGGAAGAGAGCTTGATCCTACAGCAGAAAGCGCGTGCTCGAATTGGGAAAGCCGGGGAGACGACGAGCATCTCTACTGTCGTGGAGCAGCGCTGGGGCGCCCGGAGTGTGCGGTTCTGCCGCAACTCGATCCGAGCATCGATTTCGCTTCCGGATCAGCGACTTGAAGTTCGTCCAGCGAGAATTTTACGAATCCCGGCCGTCGCTCTTTACCGATCGGCGCTTTCTTCGTGCCGCCTGTACTGCGCCGCGAGCTTGTCTTGCTGATTCGGCGGCACGGGATCGTAGTGGCTCAATTCGATGCTGTAATTGCCGTCGCCGCCGGCCATGGCGTTCAGGCGCGATTGATATTCGGCCAATTCAGACAGCGGCACTTTGGCCGCGACGGCCACCATGCGGCTGCCGAGCGCGCGCGAGCCTTGCACTTGGGCTCGCCGCGACGAGAGATCGCCGATGATGTCGCCCATTGCGGATTCGGGCGCCGTCACTTCGAGCGCGACGATCGGTTCGAGCAAGATCGGCTGCGCCTTCAGAACGGCATCGATGAACGCCTTGCGTCCCGCTGCGACGAACGCCACCTCCTTCGAATCGACGGGGTGGTGCTTGCCGTCATAGACGGTCACGCGCAGATCCTGCATCGGAAAGCTGGCGAGCGGGCCGCTTTCCATGACTTGAAGAATGCCCTTTTCGACGGCCGGCATGAATTGCCCCGGGATGGCGCCGCCTTTGACGGCATCGACGAACTCGTAGCCGGCTCCGCGCGGCAACGGTTCGACGCGCAGCATGACTTCACCGAATTGCCCGGCACCGCCCGTTTGCTTCTTGTGCCGGTAATGCCCCTCGGCTGCGGCGCCGATCGTCTCCCGATATGCGATCTTCGGCGGCCGCGTGACCACGGCGAGCTTGTATTGCTCGGTCAGCCGCTCGAGCATGTGCCGAAGATGCAGTTCACCGAGCCCGCGGACGACCGTTTCGTTCGTCCCAGTCGGGTGCTCGATGCGCAAGCAGGGATCCTCGGCCGCCAGCTTCTGAAGGATCTCCCATAGACGCTGTTCGTTGCCGCGGCGCTCAGGCTCGATGGCGAGCGCATAGATCGGGTTCGGAAATTCGAGCGGAGCTAGATGGATGTTCCCGTCCTCGGGGGCATCGTGCAGCACGGCGTCATAGCCGATCTCATCCACCTTCGCCGTCGCGCAGATGTCGCCTGGGCCCGCCTTGACGACGTCGATGTGATCCTTGCCTTGCAGGCGCATCAAGTGCGCCACGCGAAAGGGTTGGCGCGCATTGCCGATATAGAGCTGGCCGTCGCGCCGCACGGTGCCCTGATGGATGCGGAACACGGCCATCTTGCCGATATAGGGATCGACGACGATCTTGAACACATGGGCGAGAACGTGCTTGTCGGCATCGGGCTGCGCGCGCACCGTCTCTCTGCGGCCGTCGGTATCGCGGTAGAAGAGGGGCGGGTTGCCTTCGAGGGGATTGGGCAATAGGCGGACGAAGACGTCGAGTAGCGCTTCGATGCCCGCGCCCGTGGCGGCGGACGTGAAACAGATGGGGATCAAATGTCCTTCGCGCAGCGCTTGTTCGAACGGCTCATGCAACTGCTCGGGCTTGACCGCTTGCCCCTGCTCCAAATACAACTCCATCAAGTCGGCGTCCAACTCGATGACCTGGTCGATCAATGCATCGTGTGCCGACGCTACGGAGAGGAAATCCGACTCGCCGGCGGGATTGAAGAAGCAATCGACGACGCTCCGCGCTTGCTGCGCGGGCAGGTTGATCGGCAAGCACGTTTTGCCGAACGCTTCCTGAATGTCTTCGACGAGCGCGGGCAAGTCGACTTTTTCCCCGTCGATCCCATTGACGACGAGAATCGTGCACAGCTTGCGCGCCTTGGCCCATGCCACCATCCGGCGCGTGGTCATTTCGATGCCGGTGCGCGCGTTCACGACGATGGCGATCGTCTCGACGGCGGATAACGCACTGAGCGAAAGCCCGGAGAAGTCGGGGTAGCCGGGGGTATCGACGAGATAGACGCGCGTATCGCGGTAATCGAGGTGGGCGGCGGCCGAGTTCAGCGAATGCCGGTACTTGCGCTCGAGCGGGTCGAAATCGCAGACGGTCGTGCCTCGTTCGACACTGCCGGCGGCGTGAATGGCGCCGCTTGCGCAGAGCAGCGCCTCGATCAGCGACGTCTTGCCGCAACCGGCGTGGCCGGCCAACGCGATGGTACGAATGGCTTCGGGTGGGTAGTCCACGGCCCCTCCGTCCGGCGATGACGATGGGGGCATTATTGGCGAAAAAGACGCCTCCCGCCACTGGGCAATGCGCTCGCGCGCGGGCTCGAATACACCTCCCCATGCCGTCGGTAGGTCGGCCCGTTCGGGTAGCCGAGCAAAGCCGAATGTGACACCCATCGAACGCAGGGCACCGGGCAAAGTAGGACGTGAAACCGCCAAACTCGACGGGTTTCAGTATTTTGCCCGTTTGCGATAAATGAAACTCGTGCAATGGATCGATCGACGTTCGAGTCGAAATTAAATACATAACAATTGTCAAAACCGTAATTGTTTTCGAGGGGAGCGACGTCGCAACGTGATTTTTTTGCATCGGTCAGCGCGTCTGCTGGTGCAAAGCTACGTAAAACCTAGGGGCAGGCGCAATATGTGGAAGAGTATCGGGAAAACGTTCGACCTCTCATTGATTAAACACGGTACAAATTCCGTGCTCGGTCTTGACACGGAAAGCATCCCTTACTAAATTCGGTTCAACGCTGGTCCTTATAATTTCATACTCGAATTCATACCGTTCTTGGGGGCACGAATGGAGCGCACTCGTAACGTTTTGGCGGTTGTCCCAACAAAAGTAAAAAGGGGATGAGCGCCGAAATGGTCATGCTTTTCGTCGGTCGCGAGAATTGCCGACGAAACGGGCAGCCAAACAGGCAGCCGCATGCTGCGCTTGCTTGCCCGTCCTGGATCTGACCGATTTCAGCTTCTATCTGGCTTGTCCTGCTCGGTCTTGCCGATCGGATCGGCGGGGGGGGGGCTTGTGAATCGAGTTCGTGGAAGCGAGAGACACTGATCTGTCTACCATCCGGTCAATTAGCAATGATGTCGTCGACGGACTGCGCTGTTGGCATGCTTTGGTTGTACGTTACGGTGGTTTTTACACATGCGGGTAGCTAGTAAAACGCGAGGGCTTAAAAATGAACAAAGTACGGTATGGAGATATGGTCGTCGTGGAGAGTTGCGACGGCGACGAGCAATTATTCCTAGGTGTCGTCCCGCGGATGAAGGGGCGACGTCATCCACTCCAGTTATCGACCGAAGTGGCCGAAGCCGGCAAGCATCCCGGTTGCGACTCTCAATGGCGCGTATTGCCCTTGATCGGCTCGAAGAAAAAGTGGGGGGAGCCGGTTGGTTTCGGCGATCGCGTTCGCATGCAGATGCTCGACTGCAGAGACCAATCTCGAATGCTCGCCGTCAGTCATCTGGACAATCGGTCGATCATGGCCGAGCGGCGGCCGCCGAGCGCGGAGTCGTGCACTTGGTGGCTGACGTATTCGAGCGAAGTCGCGCTCGGACGCGACGGTCGCATGGTGCCGACCGGCGATTTCGCGCCGCATCTGGAATACGGGGCAGCCAATTACGTTTCGCTCGTCAACCGCGCGGGGTATCTGGCTGCCGTCGATGATCCGTACCGGATCTTGCGCAAGCGTACGGCCGTATTCGACGACCTGCCCGAAAGGGGCATGGCGGCGTGGTGGCGGATTCACCGCTCGACGTCCGAGCTCGTTTCCGTTGCCAGGCGCGAGTCGCAAGTAACGATGGCGCGCGAGCCCCGGGCGCCGATGTTGTCAGCGGCATAGGTGAACCGGCGGGTGCGGGCGGGCGTAGGCACCGAACGCCATCGATGGGGATCCGGCAGGAACGCCGAGACGCGACGCGACATCTATCGACGTGAAGCCCGCGCCTCGGCCAGCGACAAGCAGCCGGCACCGGGTCCTTTTCGACGACTTGCCGGAGAACGCTCATGAGAACGGTTTTTCATTGTATTGCCGCGGCAGTGCTTACAGCGCTGTCGGTCGGCGTTCACGCTCAGCAACAAGCGACGCCGAACGACGCGCAGATCGCCGCGATCGTCGTGACCGCCAATCAGGTCGATATCGACGCCGGCAAGTTGGCGGCCGGCCGTACGCACACGAGCGACGTCAAGCAATTTGCGAAGCTGATGATTCAAGACCATAGCAGCGTCAATCGGGCCGCGGCCGCGCTTGCCCATAAGCTCGATCTGACGCCCGAGCAGAACGACACCAGCCGCGCCTTGCAGCAAGGCGGCGACGAAAACCTAGCCCATTTGAAGACTTTGACAGGCGCGCAATTCGATAAGGCCTATGTCGATCATGAGGTCGCATATCATGAAGCCGTGTTGGATGCCGTCGACAAAACGCTGATTCCGTCCGCACAGAACCCGGATCTGAAGGCGCTGCTCGTCAAAGCTCGCCCCACGTTCGTGGCTCATCTCGAACATGCGCGCCACCTTCAGAGCGAATTGAGCCATCATGGAAGCTAAGCGCAACGGCATGGCATGGGCGGCACGCCGGCCGATGTCGATGCTGGCTGCGGCGGGAGTCGCCGCGTTTGCTTTCGGCGCGCCCCCTGCACATGCGGCAAGGCGAATCATCGTGATCGAGAACATGCGGTTCGCGCCGGCGACCCTCACGGTCAAGCAGGGGGACGAGGTGACGTGGGACAACGAGGATCTCGTCGCGCATACGGCTACGGCCAAGGGCGCGTTCGATTCTCATGCGATCGCGCCGGGGGGATCGTGGACGTACGTCGCGCGCGCACCGGGCCGCTATGCCTACGGCTGCTCGCTGCATCCTTCGATGAAGGCAACCCTCATCGTGGAGAAAAAGCCATGACCGCTCCGCTTCTCGACAGCGCCGCCGCCGGGGCCGACGGTCGTGCGCTCCCCGAGGACGACGGCGCCCTGGCCCGACTGATCGCCTCGGGCGATCGCGCCGCGTTCGTGCGGATGATGCGCCGTTACAACCGGCGTCTTTATCGGCTCGCGCGAGCAACGTTGCGCGACGATGCCGAGGCGGAGGATGCATTGCAAGATGCCTACCTGGCCGCGTTTCGTTCGATCGGCGGATACCGTGGAGAGGCGGCGCTTGCGACGTGGCTGTCGCGGCTCGTGCTCAACGAATGCTTCGCGCGGCAGCGTCGCCAGGCGCGGCGTGACAATATCGCCCCGATGTTCAGCATTTCCGAGCGCAATGAAGCGGAGCAGGACATGATCGACACGAGGCGCGGCGCATCACCCGACGAGGCGGCGATGCGCAGCGAAATTCGCGCACTCCTCGAGCGTAGGCTCGACGCTTTGCCGGAGGCGTTTCGCCTCGTCTTCGTGCTGCGCTGCGTGGAGGAGCTCAGCGTCGAGGAAACGGCGCATTGCCTCGGGATTGCCGAGGCGACGGTGCGCTCCCGTCATTTTCGCGCGCGCAGCCTGCTGCGCGAGTCGCTAGCTCAGGACATCGATCTGGCCGAGCGCGACGTGTTCTCGTTCGGCAACGAGCATTGCGATCGACTCGTGGCCGGCGTGCTTGGCCGGATCGACGACGGTGGCTGATCCTTATTTCCACAACTCGGGATGTCCGCCCAGATCGCCGCAGACGTCGACGGCGATCTCGCGCAGCTTGTCCTGGGGCAAATCGCCGGACAGCGCGTAGGCCGTTCGCTCGCTGGCCCAGTAGAACGTTCGGCGGTCGCCTCGGCGCAAGAGGCGCAGGGCAGACTCGCGCTGGGCCGCCGCACTCACGTACAGCGCGAGCCGATGGCCGTCCGAGCCCTGATACATGAATTGCGCGGCAGGGCCCGGCAATAGCCGGCCCCCGAGGAAAGCGTAGCCGTATTCCTCGAGCGACGGCACGGCAAGCGGGCGATCGAGACGCTTCGAGAGCCAGTCGACGAGCATTCTCTCGTTCGTCGCCGCAACTTCCACCACATGAGTTCGTTCAGGTGCATAGGCTGCATAAGCGAGATCGGCTTGCCGAGCGAATGCCGCTGTCGGCGGGGAGAGCGGGGTACCGAGCGGCGGGGCGGCGCCGGCGAGCCACGCGAGCGCCGCACCGGCCGCCAGCGAACCGAGCGCCAATGCGGCTTGACGCCACCATGGCGGCCGTATGCGCAGGACGACGAATGGGCCGCTCGTTTGCGCGGCGGGGTCGGCAAATAGGGCACGCAGGGCTGCCCGTTGCGCGCGATAGTGCTCAACGATGCCGGCGGCGCATGCGTCCGATGCCAGCCGCTCGGCCACGTACTGCCGTTCGGCTTCGGGCAACTCGCCGTCGACGAATGCGGAAAGCCGGTCAAGCTCCGGTTCGGTGAAGCCCTGCGCGGGCGCGTGGTCTCGATCGTCGTTCATTTTCTGTTCGTTACCGCATGCAAAGTCGGCGTGCGCTGCGGTGAACACTCCGCCAACATCAGACGCATCTGCTCGCGTGCGCGCGAAACACGCGACATGACGGTGCCGAGCGGCACGCCGAGGACCGACGATGCCTCCTGATAACTGAGTTCCTCGACGCAGACGAGCAGCAGCACTTCGCGCTGCTCCAACGGCAAGCGGTACAGCATGCGCTGCACGTCGCGCAAGACGAGCGAATCCACTTGCCCGGCCGGCGCTTCCAGCGATTGCCACGGCCCGTGTTCGTCGTCGAGCGTGATTTCGCGGTGGGCACGCAGTTGGTCGAGATAGATATGGCGCAGGATCGTCAGAAGCCAGGCGCGCAAGTTACTGTCGGGACGGAATGCGCGCACGTGGGTCAGCGCACGTTCGGCCGTGTCCTGCACCAAGTCGTCGGCCCACGCGGGATCGCGCGTGAGCGCGCGGGCATAGCGCCGCAACTGCGGAAGCCATGCAACCACGTCCGCTTCGAAACTCACGTGTCGCCACCGTGCTCAGTAGCCGCCCGATCCCCCGCTCGTTCCGCTGCTGCCGCTCGCACCGGCATTGTCCATATTGTTGTTCGAATGGTCGGACGAATACATGCCGCCCGCTGACGTGCAGCCGGCACACACTACGAGCAAAAGCGCGGCAACTAGGGCTGAAAGCATGCGCATCGAGTTCATCGCGTTTCTCCTTTCCATGGGCGAAGGACATGAATGAAAACGCTCGGCGACCGTGATTTATTCCCGGTCGTTTGAAGAACAAGCATAACCCTCCTCATCAGGCACGGCGTCGAGTTCGGCCAGCCAAGCATCGGCCGTCGAATCGCTCGGTGCTCGATAATCGCCTCGTGGCGAGAGCGAACCGCCCGATCCTACTTTCGGGCCATTCGGCAAGCAGCTGCGCTTGAATTGCTGCCCGCCGAAGAATCGCTTCAAGAAAAAGCCGAGCCAATGTTTGATCGCGCCGATGTCGTAGCTGTTGCGCTTTTCCTCGGGTAGATCGGGCCAAGTGCCGAGCGCGGCGTCATGCCATGCCGACCACGCAAGAAACGCAACTTTCGAGGGTCGGTAGCCGAAGCGCAGCACGTAATAGAGGTTGAAATCCTGCAGCTCGTAGGGGCCGACGGTGTCCTCGGTTCGTTGCACCTCCTCGGCCTCGCCACCCGGAATCAACTCGGGGCTGATCTCGGTATCGAGCACGTCGAGCAAGACCGCGCTTGCTCGATCACTGAGCGTGCCCCATTGCGCGCTGCGCCGTATCAAGTATTGAATCAGCGTCTTCGGCACGCTTGCGTTGACGCCATAGTGCGACATTTGATCGCCGACGCCATAGGTGCACCAGCCGAG
The DNA here is from genome assembly GCF_051953955.1 of Trinickia sp. Taxonomy (GTDB): domain Bacteria; phylum Pseudomonadota; class Gammaproteobacteria; order Burkholderiales; family Burkholderiaceae; genus Trinickia. Next base: position 60,698 of record NZ_JBQCIF010000074.1, read on the forward strand.
CGCCAATTCGCTGAGATCGCCGGTACCGACGACGAGCGCCTGATATTGATTCGCCATTCTGAACAGATGGCTCGTTCGCTCGCCGGCTTGCACGTTTTCGAATGTGACGTCGTGGATCGGCTCGCCGTTCGCATAGGGATGTCCGATATCGTCGAGCATGCGCAAGCAACTCGGGCGGATATCGATTTCTCGTGTGTCGCACCCGAGTGCAGCGGTGAGCCGGCGCGCTTGGTCGAGCGTCCGCTCGCTCGTGCCGAAGCCGGGCAGGATGCAGGCGATGACCGCCGTGCTCGGCAGTTGCAGTGCTGCCACGGCTCGCATGCAGACGAGCAGCGCTTGTGTCGAATCGAGCCCGCCCGACACGCCGATCACGAGCCGGGCCGTCTTGGCGGCACGCATCCGCGTGACGAGCCCCTGCACTTGGATCTCGTAGACCTCGCGGCAACGCTCGTCGCGGCTCGCGGGGTTCGAAGGAACATAGGGAAAGCGTTCGTAGGTGCGCTCGAGAGGAAGGCGAATGGCGCACGGCAACACAGCCGGCACCGCGATCGTGCGAAAGCGTGCGCATTGAGCACGATGCGCCTCGGCCGTATCGCCGAACGTCGTTTGGCGCATGCGCTCGCAGACGAGCCTATCCAGATCGACGTCGGCCACGATGCATTGCGGCGCGTCGAGAAAGCGCCGCGTCTCGGCTAGTGCGTTGCCGTTCTCGTACACGACGCCGTGGCCGTCCCACGCCAGGTCCGTCGTCGATTCGCCATAGCCGGCCGCGCTGTATGCGTAGGCCGCAAGGCAGCGAGCCGATTGGTTGCCTACGAGTTCCCGGCGAAAGTCGGCCTTACCGACGGTGACGTTCGACGCCGACAGATTCAGCAGTACCGTGGCACCGGCCAATGCCGCGAACGACGATGGGGGGACGGGCACCCAGAGGTCTTCGCAGATCTCGACATGGAACGTCAGCATCGGCTGCTGCTCGAAACGAAATAGCAACGCATTGCCGCAGGGCACGTCGGTTTGCCCGAGCAAGGCGATCGATTCGCGCATCAGCCGGGCGCCGGGCGCGAACTGACGCGGCTCGTAAAACTCCCGATAATTCGGCAGGTAGGTTTTCGGCACCACGCCAAGTATCCGCCCGCGATGGATGACGGCTGCGCAATTGAACAGCAGGGCGTCGATCTCGAGCGGCAAGCCGACGACGCAAACCGATTCGACATCGCGAGAAGCGGCGACCACCTCGCCGAGCGCACTGAGGCACGCGCTCTGCAACGCCCGTTGATGGAAGAGATCGTCGCAGGCATAGGAGGACAATCCCAGTTCGGGAAAGACGGTCAACGCGGCGTGCCGCGAATCGGCTTCGTGCAGCAGTGCGATCGTTTCCTTGGCGTTCGACTCTGGATCGGCGACATGCGTGCGCGGAATGGCCACGGCCACGCGGGCGAAGTTGTGACGGTACAAGTTGAAGAAATTCCGTGCATCGGTCATCACAGTCATCCTCGTTCGGCGTCCCGGATCACGTAGGGTAACCCTATCGTTGGGCGAAAACGTCGTCGTGCGGCAAGAAACGGGCCCCGATAACGTCGAACGTCGATGAACGGCGGCACTTCGGCAGTATGGCAAGATGCCTGCGCGATGATCGCTCCGCCATGCATCGAGGAACCCTTACTCAATGAATTCGAACGCTCGACACGCCGCCAGGCCCGTCATTCCACGAACGGTCTGGGCCTTGGGTTTCGTCAGCCTGTTCATGGACCTCTCGTCCGAACTGATCCATGCGCTCCTTCCGATCTTCCTCGTGACGTCCATGGGGATGAGCGTGACGGCATTAGGGATGCTGGAAGGGGCGGCGGAAGCGACTGCGATGATCGTGAAGATTTTCTCGGGGTCGTTGAGCGACTGGCTCGGGCGTCGCAAGATCCTTTTGCTGCTGGGATATGGGCTCGCGGCGTTCACGAAGCCGCTTTTCCCCCTTGCGGCTTCGCCTGCGATGGTGGTGGCGGCACGGCTGCTCGATCGAGTCGGCAAGGGAATCCGGGGCGCGCCGCGCGATGCGCTGGTTGCCGACGTCGCACCGCCGGAAATCCGCGGCGCCTGCTTTGGACTGAGGCAATCGCTCGACACGGTCGGCGCGTTTGCCGGCCCGCTGCTCGCGATCGTGCTGATGCTTGCGTTCGCCGATCACATTCGGATCGTGCTCTGGTTCGCCGTGGCGCCCGCATTTGCCGCGATCGCGCTGATCTTGTTCGGCATTCGCGAGCCCGAGCACGCCCAGGCGGAGCACCGCTTCCGCTCGCCGTTGCATTGGCGCGCGCTACGCGAGTTTTCGCTTCGCTATTGGTTCGTCGTCGCAATCGGTGCGACGTTCACGCTGGCTCGGTTCAGCGAGGCGTTTCTCGTGCTGCGCGCCCAGCAGACGGGGTTGGACGCGGCGTGGATCCCGTCCGTGATGGTCGTGATGAGTCTCGTGTATTCACTCTCGGCCTATCCGGTCGGCATTCTCTCCGATCGACTCGATCAGCGCCTCTTGCTCGCCTGCGGGTTGGCGCTGCTGGCTATCGCGGACGTCGTACTGGGCAGCAGCACGTCAACGGTCGTGGTGCTTTCCGGCGTGGCCATATGGGGGCTGCACATGGGGTTCACGCAAGGTATCCTCGCCGCGATGGTGGCCGAAACCGCGCCGGCGTCGTTGCGCGGCACCGCATTCGGCGTGTTCAACTTGGCATGCGGCGTCTGCATGCTCCTTGCGAGCGCGATCGCGGGATGGCTGTGGGACCGCCACGGCGCGCCGGCTACCTTCTTCATGGGCGCGGTGCTTGCCGTCGTGCCGCTGATCATGTGCGCGCTGAGTCCCCGCTCCGGCGGCCCCGGCGCCGCCCGGGCGAAAAAAAAGGCCGAACAATGAAGCTCGGCCAAGTCGTCGGTCAGACAGGACCGCGGAGACACATCGCATCAGCAAAGAGGCAGGGCGGCCGGGCGGGGAGCCGCCCGGAACGCCGCTGAATTCGAATAATCGTTCGCCGGAACGCTCGCGTCCTTCGGCGAGCCTTTCCTTCAACGTGCGCGCGCGCCGCGCGAACGCCGGATGTGATCGAAGAAGACGGCCAGCAGCAGAATGCCGCCGCGAATCAGGTACTGGTAGAACGTCGGCACGTTCAGCAGGCTCATCGCATCTTGCACCGAGCCCATGATCAGCACGCCCACGAGCACACCCGAGATCGTGGCTACGCCGCCCGTGAGCGACACGCCGCCCAGCACGCAAGCCGAAATCACGCCGAGTTCGAGGCCGACCGACGTCTTCGGGTCGCCGAGGCTCATCCGCGATGCGAGCATGACACCCGCGAAGCCCGTCACGAGGCCTTGCAGCACGAATACGAGAATCTTGATCCGCACCACGGGCAGGCCCGCGAGCAAAGCCGCTTCGCCGTTGCCGCCGACGGCCAGCACGTTCTTGCCGAACACTGTCTTGCGCAAGATGAAGCCGAAGACGATGAAGCCGACGATGTTGCTCCAGATCGGGTAAGAGATGCCGAGGAACGAGCCGCCGCCGAGGTCGAAGAAGCGTTCCTCCGAAATCATGACCGCATCGCCGTTGGACACGATGAAGGCGAGGCCGCGCACGACTTCCATCATTGCAAGCGTTACGATCAGCGAGTTGATGCGATAGCGTGCGACCAGCACGCCGTTGACGAGCCCCACGGCGCCGCCCGCGATGATCCCTCCCGTTACGCCGAGCACGACGCTGTGCGTGGCCGTGATGAGCGTCGACGCCACGACGCCCGACAGCGCCACGATCGACGCCACCGATAGATCCACCTCGCCGAGCGCCAGCACGAACATCATCGTCACGGCGATCGAGCCGATCAGCGTGACCGACAACAGCAGGCCCTGCATGTTGCGGCTCGTCAGGAAGTCGGGCACGGTGAAGCACAGCACGACGAACAAGATCGCGAACACCATGACGATGCCGGACTTGTTGAGCAGGCGCCACGTTTTGGCCGCGTAGGCCGCCGGTCCGCTCGGAGCGGCTAAGGTTTGAGGTTGTTGCATAGTTTCGTCTCTTTCGTTGCCGTGCGCGCTTGCTGCGCACGCGGCCAAACAATCAGAACAATCAGAACAATCGGTACTGATCGGTAATCAAGCTCATTGAGGCAGCGCGAGCTTGATCAACTGATCGGGGCTCGCCTCGGCCTTGGGAAGATCGCCCACCATGCGGCCTTCCTTCATGACGATGATGCGATCAGATACGCCGATGACCTCGGCCAAATCGCTCGACACCATCAGCACCGTCCGGCCCGCTTCGGCCAGACCGTACAGGAGCTCGTAGATCTGCGCCCGTGCGCCGACGTCGATGCCGCGCGTCGGTTCGTCCATGACGAATACGTCGATCTTCTCCGCGAGCCAACGCGCCAAGATGACCTTTTGCTGGTTGCCGCCCGAAAGCGTGCCGATCGCCGTGTCGGCATTGCGCGTTTTGATCGACAGCTTCTCGATGTATTCGTCGGTGAGATCGCGCTCGCGTCGCTCGTTGAGCAGCCAACTCGCAAAGCTCGAATGGCGCCGCGCGCTGATGTTCAGGTTGTCGGATACGGACGCGATGGCCACGATCCCTTCTTGCTTGCGGTCTTCGGGGCACAAGGCGATGCCGGCGCGCACTGCGGCGCGCGGCGTCGAAAATCGCATGCGGCGGCCGTCGAGCTCGATGTCGCCTTGGCTCGGCCGGACCGCGCCGCAAACGAGCTTCATCAGCTCCGAGCGGCCTGCGCCGACGAGGCCGAAGAAGCCGAGGATTTCGCCCTTGCGCGCGCTGAAGGAAATCGGTTCGCTCAGGCCCGGGCCGAGCAGGCCCTTCGCTTCGATGCGCACGTCGCCGACCGGACGCGCCCGGTAGCCGTAAACGTCGCGGATCGAACGGCCGACCATCGAGCTGATCAAGCGGTCGCGTTCGAGGCCGTCGACGGTCTCGAACGTTTCGATCGAATGCCCGTCGCGGAACACCGTCACGCGGTCGCACAACTCGTAGACCTCGTCCATCCGGTGCGTGACGTAGACGATTGCGCGGCCTTCTTGACGCAAACCGTTGATGATCTTGAACAACTGCTTCGTTTCGCGAGCCGAAAGGGAGCTCGTCGGCTCGTCGAAGGCGATCACGCGCGCATCGCGCATCAACGCCTTGCCGATCTCGATCATTTGGCGCTGCCCGATCGAGAGATTCTTCACTTGCTCGCGCGGATCGATGCGTTCGCCGAGCCGGGCCAGCGTTTCGCTGGCCCGCGCGATCAGATCGCGCTCGCTGAGCACGCCGAGGCGGCTCGGCAATTGGCCGAGCATGAGGTTCTCGGCCACGGTCAACTCGGGAACGAGATGCAGTTCCTGATAGATGATGGCGATGCCGGCTTCGATCGCAGCCTTCGTCCCGGAGAAATGCTGCTCGATGCCGCCAAGCTTCAACGTGCCCGACTGCGGCACGTTGACGCCGGACAGCACCTTCAGCAGCGTCGATTTCCCGGCACCGTTCTCGCCCATCAGGCCGTGCACCTCGCCGCCGCGCACTGCGAACGACACACGATCGAGCGCGAGCACGCCGGGAAAACTGACGGTGATGCCGTCCAGCTGCAGGTAAGGCGAGGCCGTCTCCGGCTGCGCTACCGCTACGATGGTATCGTTCGCGTCATGCATGACGTTTAAATCCCCAGTTCCTTACGCACGGCGAGCCAGTTGTCGCGCGTCATCAGCTTGCCCGTCGTTTGCGTGTCGGCCGGCGGCTGCTTGCCCGCCTTGATCCAATCGACGAGATTCTGGGCGCTGTCCTTGCCATGATTCGTCGAGCTGACGGCGATCGTGCCGTAAAAACCCGTCGGCTCCTTCTTCTGGAACTCGGCAAACGCTTCGCCGGCGCCGTTGATGCCCACGCCGATGACGTCGGACGACGGAATGTGCAGCTGCTCCGTCGCACGCACGCCGCCGAGCACCGATTCCTCGTTCAGCGCGAAGATCACCCACTTCTTGATGTTCGGGTGCTTCGACAGCACGGGCGATGCGGCGACGAAACCACCTTCGTCGTCGGTCGTCTTTTGCGGCGCGTCGAAGATGTTGTCCTTCTTGAAGCCGTTCTTCAGCAGCGTTTCCGTAGCGCCGTCGGTGCGCAGCTTAGCCGTCGGCAGTTCATAGTCGGAGATGCGGATCGCGCCCACTTCTTCCGGCTTCCAGCCGCGGCGCTTCATTTCGTCGGAGATCGCCTGGCCCACCTGGTTGCCGATCTTGAAGGCGGACATGCCGAGGTGGGGAACGTCGGCGAGCGGCTTCCCGGCCGAATCGACGAGTTGATCGTCGACGGTCACGAACTTCATGCCGTACTTCTTGGCGCGCGCTTGAATTGCCGGTCCGAGACGAACGTCCGGGGCGCAAATGACGAAGCCCTTGGCACCCTGCGCGCCGAGGTTGTCGATGGCGCTCAGGACGCGCTCGCCGTCGGGCGTGCCGATGTTGACGACGGAAAACCCTTCAGCCTTCCCGAGCGCCGTGGCGGCCTTCTGCTCGTTGATGAACCAGGCCTGCTCGGGCATCTTCACGAGAAAGCCGATTTTCAAGGGCTCGTCCGCGTGAACGCCAACCGAGGCCGCGAGGGGCGCGGCGATAATCGCGGCCAAGGCGGCGCGCAACGTGAAGCGGCGAAGCTTGCTGGTCATACTAGTCTCCTTCTTGTCGGTCTCCGTAGACCGTGTTGTGAAGCTCGAAACTAAACAAGTAGCTTATTAGGACTACTAATCAGTAAACGATGTGCCCCAGGGTGGGGCGAATAGACGACGGGCAGGGTTGCCCGAGCCGGCACCGGAATGCCGGTTCGAACCGCTGCCACGCCGGGATTACCTCATTCGACGAACGCCTCGACGATCTCGCGTTTGCCGAGCAGGAACGCGTCGGCGACGAGGCTAAGCGGCCGCGCATCGACATCGTTCTCGCCGCGCAAAATCAGGTCATGCCAGCGGCTATAGAGCGATGGGTACTCGTGCACGAAACCCAGTGCGACGTCGCGGTCATCGATCTGCAACCGATTGCCGCCCTGTGAAAGCAGCAACGTGCCGTCGGCCGTGCGCACTTCGATTTCCCACAGCTCTTGCGGACCATGGCGCCAGTCGAACTCGACGCGCATCGGCACGCCGGCCGTGTCGGTCAATTCGAGATCGGCCGCGATGGGCATTTGCTTGTTCGAAGGAATGAGCAGCGTCGACGAAACGAGGGCGACTTCGCGCGGCAGGATCTGCGTGACGATCGAAAGGGCATTGATGCCCGGATCGAACACGCCGAGGCCGCCGGGTTCCCAGATCCATGCTTGGCCCGGGTGCCAACGGCGAACGTCTTCCTTCCAGCGCACGTGCACGTGGCGGATGTCCTGCATGGCGAGCCAAGTGCGTGCGGCCTCGACGCCGAGCGCATGCCGCGAGTGCCAGGTCGTGAAGATCGTCTTTTCCACGCGCTGAGCGAGCTGGTCCAACGCGCGGACTTCGCTCAGGCAGGCACCCGGCGGTTTCTCGAGCATGACGTGCTTGCCCGCGGCGAGCGCGGCGCGTGCCTGCTGAAAGCGCGGAATCGGCGGCGCGCACAACGAAACGGCCTCGATGCTCGGCTCGGCCTCGAGCAAGGCCTCGAGCGTCGGATAATTGCGCACGCCGTCGACCGTTGCGTTGCGGCTTGCGCAGGCGACGAGGTCGAAGCGCGGATCGGCCGAAATGGCCGGCAGATGCTGGTCTCGGGCGATCTTGCCGATACCGATGAGCGCGATCGAAATCTTCTTCATCTGAACCTCACAGGCCCCAGCGCAGCGCGAGCGGATTCGCTTCGCGCGCGAGTTCGAGCAGTTCGGCACGCGTGGCCGGTGCGAGCGGTTCGAGCGGACGGCGAACGGCATCGCTCTTGATGACGCCGCCTTCCATCATGACCGTCTTCGCTGCCCGCAATCCGCATTGCCGGCTTTCATAGTTGATCAACGGAAGGATGCGCGCGTAGCCCGCCCGCGCTTCGTCGCGCCGGCCCGCGCGGTGATCGTCGAACACCGTGCGGATCAGATCGGGCAGCAAGGCGCTCGACATCGTGCCGGTCGCGCCGGCATCGAGATCGGGCAGCAGCGTGATCGCTTCCTCGCCGTCGAAGGGACCCTCGATCGCATCGCCGCCGGCCGCGATGAGCGCGCGCAGCTTGGCGGCCGCTTGCGGCACTTCGATCTTGAAGTAGCGCACGAGCGGCAATTCACGCGCGATGCGAGTGAGGAACGGCACCGTCAACGTCACGCCCGAGAGCGGCGCGTCTTGAATCATGACGGGGACGTTTGCCGAAGCCGCCACCTGCGCAAAGAAATCGAACATCGCGTTTTCGTCGACACGCAGCGCTGCCCCGTGATACGGGGGCATCACCATGATGATGCTCGCGCCGGCTTGCGCTGCGCGCTTCGCGCGGTCCGCCGCGATCTGCGTGCTGAAGTGGCTGCACGTCACCATGACGGGCACGCGGCCGGCCACGTGCGTCAGGCACAGATCGATGAGCACGTCGCGCTCGGCGTCCGTCAGCAGGAACTGCTCCGAGTAGTTCGCGAGGATGCAGATGCCGTCCACGCGCTGGTCGATCATGCAGTCGAGCACGCGGCGCTGGCCGTCGAGGTCGAGGTCGCCCGTTTCCGTGAACGGCGTCGGTGCGACGGGGAAGACGCCCGAGAAGGGGCGGGTCGATGCGGTCACTATTCGTACTCCTGATAAAAACTATCCAAGCATGCGGGGCCGGCGCATCAAGCGTGCGCGCAACCCGAGAGGGGCCGTGCCGTCGGCTTCGCTGCCGACGCTCGGTTTCTTGGCCTCGCGCACTGCGGCGCTGCCGAGCCCCGAGCCGTTCGACTTGCGGCGCGCCGCTTGCCGCTCGATCACGCGCTGCAGCAGGCAGAACACGCACAGCAGCGCGCCGATCACGATGCGCGTCCACCACGAACTGAGCGTGCCGTCGAACGTGATCAGCGTTTGGATCGTGCCGAGCACGCCCACGCCGAACACCGATCCGATGATGTAGCCCACGCCGCCCGTGAGCAGGGTTCCGCCGATGACGCTGGCCGCGATCGCGTCGAGCTCCATGCCCTGTCCCTGCAGGCCGTAGCCCGACAGCACATAGAGCGTGAATACGAGCCCGCCCAAGGCCGAGCACAGGCCGCCCAGCGCGTAGACGCCGATCTTCGTGCGGGCCACGGGCAGCCCCATCAGCAGCGCCGACTTTTCGTTGCCGCCGAGCGCGTAGACGTTGCGGCCGAAGCGCGTGAAGTGCGCGACATAAATGGCGATCGCGAGGGCGACGAGTGCAATGAGCGCCCCCGCGTTCAACTGCCCGCTGCCGATCTGCAGGTTGTAGCCGGCCACCGCGTGAAACGTGGGTTCGGTGATCGTGATCGACTCCGTCGTGACGAGAAAGCATGCGCCGCGTGCGAGGAACATGCCGGCCAGCGTCACGATGAACGGCTGCAGGCGCAGATAGTGAATGAGCGCACCCTGGGCCGCGCCGAAAGCGGCACCGATAAGCAGCACGACGGGCACCACTGCATAGATCGGCCAGTGCCAGTGCTCCGCACAAACGGCGCAGACGATCGTCGTGAAAGCCACGACGGCCCCCACCGAAAGGTCGATGCCGCCGGACAGGATCACGAACGTCGTGCCGATCGCGACGATCAGCAGGAACGAATTGTCGACGAGCAGACCGAACAGGACTTGCAGCGAGCCGAAGCCCGTATACATGAACGAGCCGAAGCCGAACAGCGCCGCGAACAGCGTGATCGTGACGGCGATCGGCAGCGTGCGCGGGTCGAGAAGACGACGAATGAACGCGCTCATTGCACCTCCGGCCGGGCACGAGTGGATGAAGTGGACAACCGTGCGGCCAGTTGCGCCAGCAACTCGCGAGCACGCGCCGATTGAATGACGCTGACGACGATCACGACGAACGCTTTCACCACGAGCGTGGCTTCCGGCGGCACGCCGATCGAGTAAGTCGTATACGTGAGCGTCTGAATGATGAGCGCACCGAGCACGGTGCCGGCAAGCGAGAACCGCCCGCCCATCAGCGACGTCCCACCGAGGGTTACCGCGAGGATCGCGTCGAGCTCGAGCAGCAGGCCGGCGTTGTTGCCGTCGGCGCTGCGCACGTTCGAGCTCGTCAAGATGCCGGCGATGGCTGCGGACAAGCCGCAAAACACATAGACGCCGAACATGATCGCGGTCGAGCGCAGCCCGACGAGGCGAGCAGCGACGGGATTGACGCCGATCGAGCGCACGAGCAGCCCGAGCGCCGTGCGATTGACGAGCAGCCACGTCGCAATGAATACGACGACGGCGATCCAGACCGCGCAGGGCACCATCGCCAAGAAACCGTCGCCGAGACGCAGATAACCACGCGCGCTGATCGGGATGATCTGGCCGCCCGTCAGCAACTGAGCGACGCCGCGCCCGGCCACCATGAGAATCAACGTGGCGATGATCGGCTGCATGCCGATGAGCGCCGCGAGCAGACCGTTCCAAGCACCCGCCAGCAAGCCGACGCCGAGCGCCGCGGCGAGAGCGAGGCCCACGTGCGTCGGATCGGCTGCCAAGATGATGGCGGCGGCCGCGCCCGCGATGGCGACGACGGTGCCGACCGAGATGTCGATGCCGCGCGTCGCGATCACGAGCGTCATCCCGAGCGAGACGACGACGAGCGGGGCTGCGCGGTTCAGAATGTCGATCGGCGCGCCGAAGAAGTGGCCCTCGAGCACCGTGATTGCGAGGAAGTCGTGGCGGTGCACGACGTCGAGCGTGAACAGCAGCACGAGCGTGACGACGGGCCACAGCAGCGGGTGGCGCGCGATGGCCTGCAGTGGGCGGGCGCTCATGCTTGGCCTCCGGCGATGAGTTGATAGACGGCGTGCTCATCGAGCGCGTCGCCCGAGAGTTCGGCCACCTTGCGGCGATCGCGCAATACCGCGATACGGTCGCTGATGCGCAGCACTTCAGGAATCTCCGAGGAAATCAGCAAGATGCCGAGGCCTTTCTCGCACAGCTTGCGCACGTAATCCATGATTTCGAACTTCGCGGCGACGTCGATGCCGCGCGTCGGTTCATCGAGAATCAGCATCTTCGGGTCGATCGCGAGCCAGCGCGCGAGCAGCGCTTTTTGCTGATTGCCGCCCGACAGCAGCTCGATCGGCTGTTCGATGTCGCGCGCGCGGATGCCGAGCGCCTTCACGTAATGCTCGGCGATGCGCCGCTCGCGGGCACGGCCGAGCGGGCGCCACCAGCCGCGCCGCGCCTGCAGCGCGAGAACGATGTTTTCGCGCACCGACAGCGCGCCGACGATTCCTTCTTTCTTGCGGTCTTCGGGGCAATAGGCGATTCCGTGCCGCACGGCATGCCGCGGCGAGCCGAGCTTGATCGGCTTGCCATCGGCCGTGATCGTGCCGGTATCCGCGCGATCTGCGCCGAACAGAAGGCGTGCCGTCTCCGTCCGCCCCGAGCCGAGCAGGCCGGCCAGACCGACGATGCGGCCGGGCTCGAGCGTCAGGTCGATCGGCTGCACGGCACCGCGGCGGCCGACGCCGCGCATGTCGAAGCCCGACGTGGCGGCCGATTCCACCGCCGCAGCGGCCTGTCCTTTTGACGTGGAACGCTCGCCGGCAACCGGTACGTTGCCGACCATCTTGTGAACGAGCTCGTCGACGGGCAAGTCCTTTGCCAGGTATTCGCCCTCGCGTTCGCCGTTGCGCATCACGGTGATGCGATCGGAGATCGCATAGGTCTGCTCGAGAAAGTGCGTGACGAACAGAGTCGCCATGCCCGACGCTTTCAAATTGCGGACGACCTCGAACAATTTCGCGACTTCGGAATCGTCGAGGCTCGACGTCGGCTCATCGAGGATCAGTACCCGCGCCTCGACGCTGACCGCCCGCGCGATCGCCACCATTTGCTGCACGGCGATCGGATATGTGTCGAGCGATTGCGTGACGTCGAGCGAAAGATTCAGTTGATCGAGCGCCTTGCGGGCGCCCGCGTTGATGGCCTTCCAATCGATCGCCCCGCGGCGCCGTGGCTGGCGCCCCGCGAAAATGTTCTCGGCGACCGAAAGGTTGGGGCAGAGGTTGACTTCTTGATAGAGCGTGCGAATGCCGGCCGCCTCGGCTTCGAGCGGCGCGGCGAAGCGCACGGACCGGCCGTCGATGCGGATGTCGCCCGCATCGTGTGCATGCACGCCGGTCAACACGTTGATCAGTGTCGATTTGCCAGCGCCATTCTGGCCCATCAACGTATGCACTTCGCCGGCATACAGACGAAAATCGACGTTCTTGAGCGCTTGCACGCCCGGGAACGACTTCGTCAAGCCGAGCGTTTCGAGTACGAGGGGGCCAGTCATGGGCTATCGCTCGCTTAGCAGATGTCGGTGTTGGAATCTAATCAGTACTTACGCGTCGGCAGGATCTTCGCCGCCACGTTTTCCGGGAACACCGTTTCCTGCGTCACGATGCGCTTGGGCAACTGCTTGCCGGCCACGAGGTCCTTGACCGCGCTCATCAACTGCGGCCCGAGCAGCGGGCTGCATTCGACGTCGACATTGATCTTGCCCGCGATCATCGCTTGGAAGCCGCCCTTCGTCGCATCGAACGAAACGACCTTGGGGTCCGTGCCCGGCTTCATGCCGGCTTCTTCCATCGCTTGAATCGCGCCGAGCGCCATGTCGTCGTTGTGCGCATAGACGACATTGATCTGCTTGCCGTACGTCTTCGCGAACGCTTCCATCACTTGCTTGCCGCCTGCGAGCGTGAAGTCGCCGCTTTGCGAAGCGATGATCTTGAACTTCGGATCGTTCTTGATGATTTCCATCAGGCCGGCATGGCGATCGTTCGCCGGTGCCGAGCCCACCGTGCCCTGCAGTTCGGCGATGTTGATGGGGCCGGGATTGTTCTTGTATTCCTCTTCGAGCCAGCGGCCTGCGCGGCGGCCTTCTTCGAGGAAGTCCGAACCGATCATCGTGACGTACAGCGACTTGTCCTTCACGTCGATGTTGCGGTCCGTCAGGATCACGGGAATGCCGGCCTTCTTGGCTTCCGTCAGCACCGGCTCCCAGCCCGATTCGACGACGGGCGAGAAGGCGATCACGTCCACCTTCTGTGCGATGTAGGAACGGATCGCGCGGATCTGATTCTCTTGCTTTTGCTGCGCGTCGGAGAACTTCAGATTGATGCCGGCGTCTTTGGCCGCCTCCTTGACCGAAACCGTGTTAGCCGTGCGCCATGCGCTTTCCGCGCCGACCTGTGCGAAACCGAGGGTGATTTTCTTATCGCTTGCGTGGCTGTCCACGACGAGCGACATGGCGAGCGCCGCTCCCAGCAATGCGTTCATCGCCAACCGTACCGTACGTCCCATGCTTGTCTCCGTTTGTCTTTGATGCGTGCTTGGTTTTGCTACTTAGAACGAACTTCCCTACCTCTGCTTCCCGGGCGCCGAACACCCCTGTTGCCGTTTTGATAGGCGCGCCGTTTTCTAAATAGCCATACTATAGGCACCGCGTTGTCCCGAAGCGATTAGCGTTTTCCCCAGCTTCGCCGTTCAAATAGTCATGCTATTTCTATCTGGAATCTGGCAAGAAGCGGCCGGAAAGGCGTAAGATTGTGCCAACATCTGGGAAATCGGCGCGACCGCCGGGGCGGCAAAAGTCACCCCGCACGGTTCGGCGCCCCCGATGGCGGCGACTTCAATCGTTTTACTATATCTGCCTAATACAGGCATCGAGCAATGACAGACAAACCCCGCAAGCTCCGCTCCGCCCAATGGTTCGGCACGGCCGACAAAAACGGCTTCATGTACCGGAGCTGGATGAAGAACCAGGGCATCCCCGATCACGAGTTCCAGGGCAAGCCGATCATCGGCATCTGCAATACATGGTCGGAACTCACGCCGTGCAACGCGCACTTTCGCAAGCTGGCCGAACACGTCAAGCGCGGCGTGTTCGAGGCAGGCGGGTTCCCCGTGGAGTTTCCCGTGTTCTCGAACGGGGAATCGAATCTGCGCCCGACCGCGATGTTCACGCGCAACTTGGCCGCCATGGACGTCGAGGAGTCGATTCGCGGCAATCCGATCGATGCGGTCGTCCTGTTGGCCGGATGCGACAAGACCACGCCGGCGCTGCTGATGGGCGCCGCCAGCTGCGACGTGCCGGCGATCCTCGTCAGCGGCGGCCCGATGCTCAACGGCAAGCACGAAGGGCGCGACATCGGCTCGGGCACCGTCGTTTGGAAGTTGAGCGAACAGGTGAAGGCCGGTCATATCACGCTGCACCAATTCATGGCGGCCGAAGCCGGGATGTCGCGCTCCGCCGGTACCTGCAATACGATGGGCACGGCTTCGACGATGGCGTGCATGGCCGAGGCGCTCGGCGTGACGCTACCGCACAATGCCGCCATTCCGGCCGTCGATTCGCGCCGCTACGTGCTGGCGCATTTGTCGGGCATGCGTATCGTCGAAATGGCGCTGCAGGATCTGCGGCTCTCGAAGCTGCTCACGCGAGAAGCATTCGAGAATGCGATTCGGGCGAATGCGGCGATCGGCGGCTCGACCAACGCCGCGATTCACTTGAAGGCGATCGCGGGGCGCATCGGCGTGCCGCTCGAGCTCGACGATTGGACGCGCATCGGTCGCGGGACGCCCACGCTCGTCGATCTGCAGCCGTCGGGACGCTTCCTCATGGAGGAGTTCTATTACGCGGGCGGCTTGCCGGCCGTATTGCGCCGCCTCGGCGAAGCGGGATTGCTGCCGCACCCCGATGCATTGACGGCCAACGGCCACTCGTTGTGGGAAAACTGCCAGGAAGCGCCGCTTTATAACGACGAAGTCATTCGTCCGCTCGACAAGCCGCTCGTGCCCGACGGCGGCCTATGCGTGCTGCGCGGCAACCTCGCGCCGCGCGGCGCGGTGCTCAAGCCGTCCGCGGCCACGGCATCGCTGCTCAAGCATCGCGGCCGCGCAGTCGTGTTCGAAAACTTCGACGACTACAAGGCACGCATCGCCGATCCCGATCTCGACGTCACGGCCGATTCGATTCTCGTGATGAAGAACTGCGGGCCGAAGGGCTATCCCGGGATGGCGGAAGTCGGCAACATGGGCTTGCCGCCGAAGCTGCTCGCGCAGGGCGTGACCGATATGGTCCGCATTTCCGATGCGCGCATGAGCGGGACGGCATACGGAACGGTCGTTCTGCACGTCGCGCCCGAGGCACGGGCAGGCGGCCCGCTGGCCGTGGTGCGCAACGGCGATTGGATCGAGCTCGATTGCGAAGCAGGACGCTTGCATCTGGACATCGGCGAGGACGAGCTGGCTCAGCGCTTGGCGGTGTGGAGCGAGACGAATGCGCAGCGCAGTCCCGCGGATCTGAGCGGCTATCGCAATCTTTATGTCGACCACGTGCTGCAGGCCGACGAGGGATGCGACTTCGATTTCCTGGTGGGGTGCCGCGGGGCCGAGGTGCCGCCGCATTCACATTGATGGGGCGATAGACCGGGTAGACCCGGTAGGCCCGCGGATCGCCGCGGGCCTCGCCGAAGCTTCGAACGGCTAGCGTTCCGCGCGCGCGCCGATGACGAGGATCGTCTCGGCATCGGCTTTTGCATTTTCCAGTTGCACGAGGCTTGCTTGTCTCGCCCCGAGCGGATCGCGATGCTCGATCGCGGTCAGAATCGCTTTGTGCCGCGGAAGCGACAACGCATGCGTATCGGGGTGGCGGCTCGTCAGCTTGATCGACTCGCTCAAGGCCATCGACATCATGTTGCCGATGAAGGCGAGCATGTCGTTGTGCGTCGCGGCCATCACGCCGCGGTGAAACTCGAGATCGGGTTCGAGCAGTGCATCGGACGTTTGCGCATTTTCCATTTGCTCATAGGAGCGGCGAATGCGTGCGACGTCCTCTTCCGTCGCGTTCGTGGCGGCCAGTGCCGCCGCTGCGGGCTCGATGATGCGGCGAACCGTCAGCAAAGACCGGAAGAATTCGCCCTCGGGCGTGACGCTGATCGTCCAAAACAGCACGTCGGGATCGAGCATGTGCCACTCTTCGCGAGGACGCACGACACTGCCGACGCGCGGCTTCGATACGACGAGCCCTTTCGCGACGAGCACGCGTGTCGCCTCGCGCAATACGGGGCGGCTTACGCCATAGGATTCGCAAAGCGTGGGCTCGGGCGGCAGGCGGTCGCCGGGTGCGAACTTGCCGCTGACGATCTCGATGCCGAGTTCCTGCACGATCCGTGCGTGCATGCTCTTGCGGTTCTTGAGATGTCGATAGTCCATAGCGTGGGGGTCATGTCAGCCTCGCACCGACGCGGGCTGCGCGAAGTATTCGCGAGCATAGCACAGGGCATGCATCGCTTACGACAGGAACTAACCCTTGTTTCCTCAGTGTTTTGCGCGTGCATGCGAGGTCGAATCAAAGCCCGGGGAAAGCCCGGAGCGAAAGCCCGCAGCGGGGTGCGGCCGCGTTCGATCATAGGCGGTTGCGTATGCGCAGGGGTGATTGCTTGGCAGTCCTATCGTTCGCCCAACTGCAATCTAGTACCGGCTCCATGCGTGCGCCGCACGCCTTGCGACGAACGGGTGGGGCGTCGGCATACAATATCTGCTCGCACGCGATGGAAACGATAGCGATGCAAGTGGCTCGACGCACGGGCCTTGCATACGACGACGCGCACCGATCTCGCGAAAGGAGACACCGCATGGCCAATGCATTCCGCTTCCAAACGGTCCCGACGCTCGTCGTGGAGTTCGGCGCCGCGCGGCGTCTCGGCGCGTTGTTGCGCGAACGCTATCCGGCGCTTGCGCGGCTGTGCCTCGTTACCGATGGCTTCCTTCATCGCAGCGGGTTGCTCGCGTCGGCGCTTGCCGATTTGGCGGCGAGTGGATGGACCGTGACGGTGCTGGACAACGTCGTGGCCGATCCGCCCGAGCAAGTGGTGCTCGACGCCGTCGCACGCGCTCGCGATGCGCAGGCGCAAATCGTCGTGGGTCTCGGTGGCGGATCGTCGATGGACGTCGCTAAGCTGCTCGCCGTCTTGCTCGCGTCGCGGCAGACGCTCGGCGAGATGTACGGCGTCAATCGCGTCGAAGGCGAACGCTTGCCGCTCGTGCAAATGCCGACCACGGCCGGTACCGGCTCGGAGGTGACGGCCGTATCGATCGTGACGGTCGGCGAGGCGACGAAGATGGGCGTCGTGGCGCCGCAACTGATCGCCGATCTGGCGATTCTCGATGCCGAATTGACGTTGGGGCTGCCGCCCGCCGCAACGGCCGCGACGGGCATCGATGCCATGGTGCATGCGATCGAGGCCTATACGTCGGCTCGTTTGAAGAATCCGATCTCCGACATGCTCGCCGTGCGGGCGCTTCAATTGCTGTCGAAGCATCTGTTGACGGCTTGCCGTGACGGACAGGACCGCGCCGCGCGCGAAGCGATGCTGCTCGGCGCAACGTTGGCGGGGCAAGCTTTTGCCAACGCGCCCGTTGCGGCCGTGCATGCGCTGGCTTACCCGATCGGCGGCATCTACCACGTGCCCCATGGCTTATCGAATGCGCTCGTGCTGCCGCATGTGCTGAAATTCAATGCCGAAGCGGCCGCGCCGCTGTATGCCGAGTTGACTGCGGCGATGCTGCCGTCCGAGACGGGCAACGCCGAGGCCAAGACGCGCGCTTTCATCGCGCACGTCGAATGGTTGATTGCCGAAACGGGAATTCCCTCGACACTGCGTGAGGTCGGCATCGAACGCGACGGGCTCGAGCGGATGGCGAAAGATGCCATGCTGCGGCAACGGCTGCTCGTCAACAATCCGCGGCCCGTAACCGAAGCGGATGCATTGGCCATTTATACGGCGGCGTTTTAGGCCGTAGCCATGCGGCTTGCGGGCGCTGCTCGGGATTGCAGCACTGGCACGCGTGCTTGCCGTGTGCTTCCTTCAGTCGACGATATTGCGAACCCAGTCCGCGAAGCTGTCACTCTCGAATTCATAG
This sequence comes from Trinickia sp., assembly GCF_051953955.1. Lineage (GTDB taxonomy): Bacteria > Pseudomonadota > Gammaproteobacteria > Burkholderiales > Burkholderiaceae > Trinickia. The sequence goes on from NZ_JBQCIF010000074.1 coordinate 78,736, forward strand.
ACATCGCGCGGGCTCTTCGCTGCAACCGTCTTCTCCGCGAGCCGGCTCAACGCCTTTTGAACGTGGGTCGGCTGCAGGTCTTCGATCCCCACGCGCTTGCGAATCTTGATCAGCGTCGCTTTCGCAAAGGGCTTCATCGAAGGGTCATCCGCGAACATCCGCACGAGTACGCGCTCGATTGCATCGAGCGAATTCCACGTCCCTTCATGATTCTCGGTACGGGCCAGCTTCTCCTGCTGCATCGCAATGGCTTCGGGAAACGTCAGCGCGGGGCTCATCATCAAGGCTAGCACCGTCTCCATCAACGGTTCGGGGCGCCGCCCGAAGAGCTCGAACGCCTGGCACGCCGCTGCCGCGTCGAGCTTGCGCTTCGTCGATTCCCTGAAGCGCCGCGCGATGTAGTCCACGAAGTCGTCGCCGAGCAGCGGGAAGTCCTGCACCACGCTCGCGGCCGAGTAGAGCGGCGCGTTGGCATTCGTGAAGACATGGCCGAGCTTCGTGCGCGAAGAGCCGGTAAACAACATGCGAAGCCGGCGCTGATGCTTCGTGAGCGTCGTGCGTAGCGCACGCGCCATTTCCTCGCCTTCCTTGCTGCGGCCGAGCGATTGCGCCTCATCGATCAGAAAGAGCACGGGCCGGCGCTTCGTCAGCTCGGCCACGAGGGCATCGATCAAAAGCGCCGTATCCCCGAGTTCTCGCTTCGGGTCGGTGCCGAGCTCGATATGGCCCTCGAGGGTGGCGCCGGCGAACTCGGCCTTACCTTTCAGCCCTTTGACGGGACTGTGCAGCCGCGCGACGACTTTTTCGAACAGCGAGTGCGGTTCCAACGCTTCTTCGAGCGCTCGCGCAAGGGCGGCGCCCGGAGTCTGTCGCGTTTGCCAAAGGTCGGCGTATACGACGGTATAGCCCGCGTTTTCGGCGAGCGGTTTCAGGTCGCGCAAGAGGAACGCCGTCTTACCGGTGCGCCGCGGGGCGAAAATCGTCGTCGACATGACGAGCCCCGCATTCAGGGTGGCGAGGTAGGCGCTCGCGAGGTCCGGCCGAGGGAAGTGCCACAGGTCCGTCAATTCCATCGCGTTATCCAAAATTATCCAATGCTGGGATAATTATACCGGACGAGTATAATTTTGGATAACGCTGCACGGCGGGTCGAAGCTGCGGGTGGAGGTCATGGCAGAATGCCGGCAGCCACGGGGGAAGGCACGTCGGCGTGCGAAACGAACGGCTCGACGTTGCTCATCGTGGGCAAGCGACGCACCACGGCCAGCAGCGCCTGCCGCTGCTGCGGTGAGCGAGCCGTGGAAAAATATTCGAGGCGGCCTCGCGGGTTCGTCTTTGCCGCGGCATCCGCGGCGCCTTCCCGCTCGATCAACAACGTCTCGACGCGTCGCGCGATGGCCGAGCCGGTTTCGATCAAAGCGAAGCGATCGGCGAACAAGCGCCGGATCGTGGCATACAGCAAGGCGAAATGCGTCGACCCGAGAATGACGGTGTCCGCGCCGGCCTGCGCCATCGGCGTCAGATAGCGCAGCAGCAAATCGTCGACGACCGTGCCGTTCAGATTGCCTCGCTCGATTTGCTCGACGAGCCCATGTCCTGCTTGGCAGACGAAACGGCAGCGTGCTTCGTGCTCGGCGATCAGCGCTTTGAGCCGCTCGCTGCGCAACGTGGCCGCCGTTGCCAGCACGCCCACGACGCCGCTCGCGGTGGAAAGCGCGGCCGGCTTGATGCCGGGCTCGACGCCGACGACAGGCACCGTCAGCGTGGCGCGTAAATGTCCGATGGCGTGCGTGGTCGCCGTGTTGCAAGCGACGACGATCATTTTCGCGCCGCGCTCGACGAGCCAATCGGCAATGGCTTTGCTGCGTTCGCGGATGAACGCGTCCGTTTTTTCGCCGTAGGGGGCGTATTCCGAGTCGGCGATGTACACGATCGATTGGTCCGGCAGCCGCTCCCGCATGGAGGCGAGAACGGAGAGGCCGCCAAGCCCGGAGTCGAAGACGCCGATCGGCGCATCGGGATTCGTCATGTTGAATTCAAGTGGGGGCGTTCGGAGCAGGGGCGTGCGCCGCGGGGACGCAACAGCCCGAAATGATACACAGAAGGCGCGAGCTTCGTGCGAGGGCGAGGGCGCGTCGGACTGCGCGTGACGCTGCAAGCGGCCGGCATGAGCGGTATATTCCTGACGTTTCGCCCAAGCGACATCAAGCGACATCAATGGAGCCCCGGCATCATGACGGACGATCGGATCGAAGCCCCCGACCCTACCGCGGTTCGCGTCGCGCTTTGGCGCGCCATGCATCTCCAAGTCGATGCGCAGCCGCACGTTCTCGAAGACGACGTCGGATTGAAGCTCGTCGCGCCCGACGAAAATTGGCGTGAGCGGCCCGACATGCATCCCGAGGGCACGCGCGGCTACCGCGCTTCGATCGTCGCGCGCGCCCGCTATGTCGATGACTTGGCGATCGAAGAAGCCGACCGCGGCGTGACCCAATACGTGTTGCTCGGCGGCGGCCTCGATACGTTTGCCCAGCGCAGGCCGGATGTCGCGTCCCGTCTAACGATCTTCGAAGTCGATCAGCCGGCCGCGCAGCGCTGGAAGCGCCGGCGCCTGACCGAGCTCGGCTACGGCGTGCCGTCGTCGCTGCGGCTCGTGCCGGTCGACTTCGAAGCAGGCGAGTCGTGGTGGGACGAGCTTGAAGCGAACGGGTTCGACGCCGGCCGGCCCGCATTCGTGTCGTCGACGGGGGTGTCGATGTATCTGACGCACGAGGCCATCATGGCGATGCTCCGGCGTATCGCGGGGCTGCCTGCGGGATCGACGTTCGCCATGACGTTCCTGTTGCCGCTCGAATTGCTGCCGCCGGACGAGCGGCCGCGGCACGAGGCCGTCTATGAACGCGCACGCGCGGCAGGCACGCCGTTCATCAGCTTCTTTAGGCCCGAGGAGATCGTCGCATTCGCGCGCGAAGCCGGATTCGCCGAGGCTCGGTACGTATCCACCGACGATCTGACGCAGCGTTACTTCACGGGCCGCACCGATGGCCTGCGGCCGGCCGTCGGCGAGGCGTTTCTCGTTGCGAGGACGTAGCGGGAAGCGCCGCCGGCACCCGCCCTCGATCCTGTCGAGCCGCGACTGCGATGCCGCGGTTGCGGCAACGTGCCTACACATCTTCGTAGTCTCCCCCTCATTGCGGCAACGCCTCGTAGTACCACCTGCCATTTCACCGGATCGTCGCCTTGCCGACTACTGAACGTCGCTACGGCGACGTGCGCGTCGCATGCAAACATAAGCATTTACATGGCGCGGCAGCGGCAGCGCGATCGCGTCATTGCCGAACGATCCATTCGATCCATTCGAACGTGGGAGGCACGACGCGATGCTCGTCGACATGGGCGGATCCTCCGAGCCGCCACCGCCACCTCCGCCCACCGCGAAGGACGTCGCCGCTGCTACGACGAACCTTCAGGCTAAGCTAGGCAACACGAGCCAGGCCAACGAGGCGGCATACGAAGCGCAACTGCAAGCGGCCATCAAGGCGATCGAAGACGCGAATGCGCAGGCGAACCGCCAGGCCCTCGCCGAGGCGGCCATTTTGCTGCAGCAGCGGCGCGACGCTCAACTCAAACAAGCCAATGCCGCCGGCGTCAACTCGCTCACGGAAGCCGCCAGCCAGGTCGGGCTCACGCATCAGTTCGACGGCGCGACATTGGCCGCTGCATCGAAGGCGCTCAGCGACAGCTCCCTCGCGACGGACGCGTCGAGCAAGAGCAACCCCGTATCGCTGGCATCCGCGCTAGCCGAAATCAGCGCCGACCAGAAGTCGGGGATGACGCTGAAGGAAGCGGTGAATGCCGCGCGCGTGGCGTTTGGCGGAGGTGCGCAAAACGAAGTCGTGCTGAACGAAGCGGTCATCGTCGCGACCGGCACGCCGCTCGCGGGCAATGCCTCCGGAAAGGGCGGCGCAACCGCGCTCAAGACGAGCGCGCAAACGGTGGCCGATCAGCACTTGTTCACGAGCGATACCGGACAGGCCGCGCTGAAGGCGTTGACCGTCGACGTCAAAGCCACGCCGCAACTCACGGGCGATGCGCACAGTGCTGAGCGTGCTTACGCAGCCTGGCAAAAGGACAAATCCAATCACGCCTCCCCCACGCAGCTTGCGCAGGACGAAGCGGCCTATCACAAGGCGCTCTCGGACGAATACGACGCTGCCGCAGGCGAGACCAACGGTGACTGGCGCAGCAACGTCACGCAAATCGATCGCGGTTGGCAGGCTCGGCAAACGGTGCTCGATCTGAACACGGCCGCGGGGCTGCCGAGCAAGCCGACTCGCGCCGATTTGATGACATCGCTGAGCGCCGCGCAGATCCTCGACGACGTGCAGACAGCACGCGGCTCCGGCGATGCCGCGGGCAACCTCGAGGCGGCTCAGGCTTTGACGCAAAGCCTACGAGGCATATCGAGCGACGATCCGCTCTACAAGGAAGTGATGGGCGATGCGCGCACGCAGGCGCTGCAAACGGCGGCGCTGCATGACATCGTCAGCGCGCACGGCGGCAACGCCAACGACACGCTCGTTGCCGTGAGTCGCGCACTCGCGGGCTACCGAAATACCGTGCTGTACCAGGGAGCGAACGGACCCGGTCTGGCCGATGCAGTCTTGCATGATCCCGGCGTGACACAGACGATGGATGCGGTACAGGCGCCCGATAAACTGCCGGACATGGCGAGGCTGCTGCAGCAAGTCTCGAGCGGCTCGCCGCAGCTCGCGCAGGCGCTCTATACGCAGCGATTGGCGCAGCCCCTGAAGGCGCTCATCGCACAGGGCGACGGCATGGCATCGCTGACGGGACAGGACACGTTCTACGGGCCCGCCGCCCAAGCCGTTCAGGCGCTCGACCCACAGTCCGCGGCGGGTCAAGACCTCTTGCAGACGCTGAATGCCGAACTCGGGCAACTCGCGAAGCTGCCGAGAACGACGCTATCCGGGCCGTCGACACGCTTTGCCGGGCCGTCGTCGCAGCCATTCGACTCGTTGTCGCTCACGACGACCGACGGCACGCCGATGGGCGTCTACCAGACGCTACTGAACCAAGACGCCAAGAACGCGCCGCTCGCTCATCTGCTCCAAACCGGCACCGGCCTCACGCCCACAGGTGCCGCGCCCGGATCCGCGCCCCAGGATGCGGCGCAGTTGTCGACTGCGATGTCGGCGCTCAGCGACGCGAGCACCAAAAACAAATCGCCGGCCGATATCCTTGCCGCCGCGAAGAAAGCGCAGCCGCTCGTCAGCGACACGACGTGGGCGCAGGCAATGATCTTGCGCGGCGCCGTGACGGACGGCCGGAAGTGGGAGTCGGACAATGCGGCGGCCATCAAGGCCGGCAATGCACCCCAGCCGGGCGACATGATCAGCCAAGCGTCCGGCGAGCTCGGCGGCCAGCAGCTCTTCGATGCGAATGCGATCGCCACCGCCACGGCCGCGCTGCAAGGCGGCACCGTCTATGCGGTGCCGGGCGCTGCCGCGCCGAAGGGGAGCACTCAAGTCGATCCGCTCTCCGAGTTGAAGCAATACGAGTCGATGGGGATATCGCTGCCGGCCGCTGTCGTCATGGTCCGGCAAGAGATGGGCGGCTCGGCCGCAAACGAGCAGACCCTCATGCAGGCGGTCGCGACCATCGCGGGCGAACCGTACGCCGGCGATCCGACGCAAGCCGATCCGATCGCCGCCGGATTGAGCGCGCTTCAGAAAAGCGCGCCGAATCTTTTCTCGAAAGACGAGCAGAGCACGCTCGACGCGGTCGCCAAGTCGATGGAACAAAATCCGACCGTCGATCAGAAGGCATTGGATGCCGCCATCGCGAAGGCGCAGCAAGATCAGCAAAACCTCGATAAGGCGAACCAGCGCGTCAAGCAGAATCCGAACGACGCTTCGGCGAAACAGGCTGCCGCGGCCGCGCAGTCCGCGTATCAAGCTGATCTCACGGCCGCGCTCAACCTTGCGGGGGGACATAAGAGCGACGACAGCGGTTGGCAAGCGCAGACGGCGAACGTCGATAGCCTTTGGAAGGCTCAATTCACGGTCGCCGAGCAGATGCTCGCGCCGCAGATACAGGCCGCACAGGGAACGGCTAAGGATTCGCAAGAGAACAAGGCGCTCGAGGCCGCGTTCGGCAATTTGCAGACGTCGCTACAGGCGGTGCAGATCGTTCAGCAAACGCTAGACGAACAGAAATCGAAAGCGGACGGCGGTGCCGGCGGCGGCAACGCAGCCGCGGCGCAGTTGCTGACGACCGAGATCGGCGGGCTACAGCCGGGCGACCCGCTCTACGATCAGGTGATGAACAGCGACGCGATCACGGCGCTCCAAAAATCGATCGAGCAGGACGTCGTCGGCTCGGTGCCGCTCGCCTGCACGTCGAACGACGACACGACCAAGGAACTCGTCGCGCTGGGCAATCGCTTGTCGGTCTATCAAGGCACGGTCTTTTATCAGGGGCTACTCAAGGATACGGTAGGCTCCGCCCAAACGCAGACGCTGTTCGACAGTGTCGCGATGCAGGTCGATTCGAAGTCGAAACCGCTCGATCGGCTGAAAGCGTTGGCGAGTGCCACGCAAGGCGTCAACGTCGATCTTGCGGCCGCGCTCAATCGCGCCAAGTTCGGCGGCAACGACAAGAGCAAGCCGGGCGGCGACGTGCTGCAGTGGCTCCAGCAAGACGGCACGACCTCGTCGCTGAAATCGGTCGCGCAGATCTACGCCAATCTCGGCTCGAACCAGAATCCGGATTTGACGCCCATGCGTCAATGGCTCGAGCAGGCGATGACGAAATCGGCGGGCGACGGCGGCATTGCCGATTTGCACTCGACGGCGGCAGGCGGCCGTTTCGGCTGGGAAACCGGCAAGTCGAACGTCACGCTGGTTTATGGGCTCGATTCGCTGAAGTCGCAGACGGACAAGTCCCAAATGCAGTTGTTCCAGGACATCCTCGACGATCACGGCGTGTCTTCGGCGGTCACCAAGGAAATCACGAAGGAAACCGGATACCAGGCGAGCGGGAGCACGCCGGCTGCGCAATCGGCCGACGCGAACGGCAATCTCGACGGCTTGTCCGCCGTGGACGGCATGCACGGCGTGACGAGCTTCAACGCCGCGGTCGATGCGATCGGGCAAATGGAAGGGCTCACGCCTACGCACGTCGCTCAGTCGCTCGACGACGTGCGCGCCGACGAACTCGGCACGCGTTCGCTCTACGACCCGAATGCGAAGGTGTACACGTCGGACGGGAAATCGACGACCGTCGGCGACATGGCGCGGCAGTTGATGTCGGGCGAGGGCGTATCGCAGATCAGCGCATTCGATCCGCTCATGCTGACCTCGCTCGCGTTGAGCTACCAGGGAAAGAACGGCTCGACCTGGCAAGGCGCGCTGCTCGAAGGGGTCGGACAAGACGGCAACTACGTCGACGTCGGGCCGGCCGATACGAAGGCGCGACATGGGCTCAGCGATTGGTACAAGCATACGGGCTTTGCCAAGGGGCAAGTTCAGGTGCAGCCGCACTGGGTGCTGGGCGCCGATGGTCAGCAGTTGATGGGCGATGCCTATCTCGACACGCATCGCACCGGCGTTTATCACTGGTACGACTGGGACAATATCCAAGCCGGCTTGATGGTGGCGGCCGCGATCATCACCGTGGCTGCCATGCCGGAGGCTGCGCCGCTTTGGCTCGAGGGGTTGTCGCTCGTGCTCGACGGCTACTTCGCGGTGTCGAGCGGCATCCAGGCACAGCAAGCGTTCGCGCACCACGATGCCAAGCAGGGTTGGATGGACGTTGCCTTCGCCGCCGCCGGTGTATTCGGGGGCGTACTGTCGGGCGCGAAGATGGTGAGCCGCCTCGGCGTAGCATCCAGCCGCTTCGCCGCGGCCTCGGGGCTCGCCAAGCTCGCCGAGCAAGGCAAGGACGTCAAAGCCTACAAGAACGCCTCACTCGCCCCCTGGCTCGACGATTCCAGGATCGGTCAGTGGGCGATGCCCAAGCTCGCATCGGGCGTGCGGCTGACCAATCGTATTCAAGGACCGCTGCGCCTCGTCGATGCCAACGGCCAGCGCATCTTCAACACCATGGGGCTCGCGCATCGCGCGCTCAGCTTCACCTCGATGGGCGTGGGCCTTTTCCAGATGGGGGATCAAGGCATCACGCTGATGCGCGAGGGCGACAAGGCGACGAGCGAGGACTGGCTGCAGTTCTTCACGGGCATGACCGCCATGGCCGTCGGCACGGCCGGTGCCCGTGTGCATGCTGCGCGTTCCAATACGGAAGCGAACGGCGGTGCCGCGACGCAGAGCGAATCCACGCCACAGTCGAAATCGCCATTGCCATCCGAGCAAGAGCAACCGCCCGTCGTGCTCACGGCCGCCAACCTGAAAGAACCTGCATCGAGTGAGGCGGGGAACGGCACATCGCCCGGCCGCAAGGAGCGGGCAGCCGTCGCGCTTGCGACGTTCAAGCTCGCGCTGGCGCACAAGGCGGCGCGTTCCGCGGCGGCTGCGGTGGGCAACCGCGTCGCCAATGCCGCGTCGCCAACGGGTGGCCAGCAAGAGGGGAGCGGCAAAGGCGGCGGTAACGGCGGCACCCCGAGTTCGGCGAGCGGAGAAGATCCGATTTGGATTGGGCCTGCGCAGGTGGACGATGCGCTGGGCATTGCGCGGGTGCATGGCGAAACGATGGACGCGCTCGCCGCGCAGGACCCCAACTCGCCGGACGGCACAGGCTATCCGCAGCAATGGATCGACGCTCGCAAGCGGATATTGCAGTCGCCGTCGAACGTCGCGCTGAAGCGCAACAAGGTGGCGGCCGGGCTCGGCGATAACGATCAACTGCACCTCGTCGCGAAATCGCCGGACGGCGAAGTCATCGCGTATTGCTCAGCGAATACCGCTGCCGGCGCGAAGACGATCGATGCACTTTACGTCTCTCCTCGCCACGGCGGTTCCGGCGTGGGCAGCAAGCTCGTGCAAAGCGTGATCGAATGGGCGGGGCCCGACACGCCGATCGAATCATGGATCACGCCGATGGAAGGGGCGACGCCCTTCTATGAGAGCCAAGGCTTCGTCGCCGTCCCCGGCTCGAAGCGCGAATTGACCGTTAGCGGCAAACCCGTCGAACGCGTTCTGATGCGCCGGCCCGTGCGCGGCGCAGCGCCCGCGGCCGCTCCGAGCTCGGCGGAGAGCCTCGATGCGCTGCTGGACCGACTGTTGGAGGCAGGCGCCACCCCGAATCAAGTGTATGGCTTCTATGCGAAAGGAAGCGCACCGGCGCGCGCGCCGCTCACGGCCGGCCAGAGCCACGATTACGTGCAAAAGATCCGTGCGCTGACGGAAAACCGTCCCGAGGACTCGACCGCACTGGAGCAAAAAACGGGGGCGCCGTTGGCCGAGTACTTGGTTGCCGATCCAGGCGGCGGCAGAACGTTCTATCACTTCCTGCCGCCCGATGCGATCAGCCCGCTCGATCATGAGGTCGAGGAACGCATCTACGTCAACGCGGTTCCCGAGCACGCCCCCGACGTGATGACGTTTCTCGTCAAGCACGTACTGGACGATCATCAGTCGTACCCAGGCATTCACAGCGTGAAAGCGAGTTCGCCCTCGGGAGCCCATGCTCGCGTGGACAACGTCGTCATTTACGTCAAGGACAGCGCGGCGGCCAATCGCGTCGTCGATGCGCTGAGCGCCTACGCGCAAGCCTATCCGGAACACTTCGATCCCGCGGTGCCGCCCATGACGCAGGGCGTGCTGCCGGGCGTCTCGGTGGCTGCGGAAGTCACGCCGGAAATGGGCAACGTCAGCTTCGGCGAGGTACGTTCGGGAGCGATCGGAAAGGCCCTCGAAGCAATGGGCAACGAGCAGCAAAACAAGAACAACAAGGGCGAGCCGTTCGATCCGGCCGTCTTCTTGCGCGAAAGAACGCGCGTTGAGCTGGCGCTCGCCGGCGTGAACCCGGACGACCCGTCGCGCAACCTGCCGCCGGGCGCATCGGCGAGCAGCGCGAACGCGCCCGCGCAGAAATCGTCCGCGCCTCCACCCCCGCCGCCGCAACAACCGCCCGTCAATCCATCGGGCGGTGCGCCGCTTCCGCCGCGCTCCGACGGCCTATCGATCACGGACGCGCGCGGCAATCAGGAAATCGTCTACGAGCACGCGAAGCCGGGCGGCCACTGGGTGGGCGAGATCGTGCGAGACAAAGAGGGCAAGTTCGGGTGCAAAGGCGGTCTCGTCCTGCTCAAGCAACTTTGGGGACGCGACGAGCCGCCCGATCTGAGCGAGGCCCGCGCGCGCAACGCTTGCACCACCAGTCTCCTCATGCGCAAGATCTATGGGGAGGGCAGTGCCGTCCCCGTACACCTCGTACATTGGGACCTCGACGGCCAGCGCTATTTCGGCGTGGCGATGCCCTACCTCGACATGGACGTCTTCGACAAAGGCTCCTATCGAACGCTGACGGACCCTGCACAGGGGCAAGCAACGGGCCTGCATGCGACGGCAGCCGGGCACATCGCGTTGAACAACACGGCGGTGGGCGGCCACGCACACACCGATAAGGGGCCGAGACTCGGCAACGTCGGCCTCAGCAATGGCCCTAAAGGTGTGCGCGCGGCAACGTTCCTCGATCTCGACACGACCATGAGAGTCGACGAGAACGGCCACGCCAGGCCTTTCGAGCCGCTCAGCGCATCGGATGTTCCCGTCGCGCTCGACGCTTTGCAGACATCGGATGACTCGGCCCCGCTGTACGAGCACATGACGCTTCACGAGTACTTGTCCGGTGTCGACTACTTGCGCGAGTACATGGCCTATCACGGCCTCGGCAGCGACATCCGCGCCATCGTCGAGGAGCATGGCGCCGGCACGCCGGCTGAACGAGCACGCGACGCCGATACGATCATCGCCAACATCGAGGCTCAGTTCGCGTTCCGAGAGAATACGCTCGGGGCTTACGAGGGTACGGGCAGCCAGCCGCTTGCCCCGGCCACGCTTCCGGAAGGCTTTGCACTCTTGCCCATGCAGGAGATCGGCAAACGGCTGCGCAATCCCTTGTTGAACGGCACCACCACCAAGGGGCACAGACATTGGCTTCATCTGTCGAATTTCGTCGAGCTCGGCGTGCATCGGCTGCGCCGGCGTTTCTTGAACGAGGAGCACGTGTGGCCCCAGCCGAATCCGAAGCTCGACAGCCTTCGGCCGCCCGCGCAGCCTAAGCTGCCACCCAGCGGCAAGCCCATCGATCCGAACAACGATACGCGGTTTTTCCCAAGCGCCATGGCCGATCAAGGCCTCGCTTTCACGCAAGCGAAGGGCATCCCCAAGCACGGGCTCAGCGACTATCTGGACCCCGCCGAGCAGCTCTTTGCCGATCAAGTCGCGCTATGGGACCCGCAAGCCGGCTCGGCGTCGTCGCAGCCGGGGGCGACGAGCGGCCCGCTTCGCACGGTTCGAAAAAAAGCAGGCTCAGCGCTCACGGACGCCGTGCGCACCTTCAAGGACGAGAACAAAGAGCGTCTTTACCTGTATGCGCAAGGCGGCGGTGGGTTACCGCTCGGCTACTACGAACGCAGCGAGGACGGCGCCGCGTTGACTTGGTACAGCGCCTCGCATCGCACTCGCGCGCAAAAGGTTCGGGCAGGGGCAAGAGCCACGGGCACGCTCGCATTTACCGGCGCGGTCGGCCTGGGCGCCCGCGTATTCGGCGTCGTGGACCATGTCCGCACGCTGGGCCCGATACTCTCGACCAGCCGCTCGGCGCTGGGCACCTTGAAGGTCGCGAACGAAAGCCGGCAGCAGGCGTTCAACGAGGTCAAGCACGGACGACTCGAGCAGGCAACCGAGCTCATCAATCGGCGCTACCGGCTCGCGCAGGGAGCACTCGAATCGCTCGGCGTGCCCAAGCACATACGCGATCGGGTCCAGGCCCATACCGAGACGTTGCTCGGCGTGCTGCAGCAGATCGAGAGCGAGGCGTGGCCGCATAGTAATAGCAGCCAAACGCTCAACGATGCGATGTACAACTACGACGCGATGATCAAGCACGAGACCGGCTACAAGATGAGCGAGCTGGAAGCGATGAACCCCGGGCGGTTCCGCGGTCGCGCCATGCGCCGCGCGATCATCACGACGTTCGGCGGAAGCGGCGCCGGGTATGAAAAAAAGGTCGAGACGCTCCCGAGCTTGAGCGGCGTGGAAGCGGTCGCGAATCTCGTCGGTGCGTCGGCGTCCGCCACCGACGGTGCCATCTCGCTGGCCACCGCGACGACGGGCAGCCGGCCGAATGCGGTCAGCGCGTTCTCGACCAAGGCTTCGAAAGTGCTTGCACCAGCCGCGACGTACGGCTTTGCAGCCGGGTATGGGATCGATGCGATCGGCGCGTTCGGCGCGCATACGCCTTTCGTCATGATCGGCGATGTCTTGGCCGCCACCATGAGCGTGGCGGCGAGACGCTATTCGCTGTTCATGCAACGCGCCGACGACAAGATTTTCGTTTATGAATCCGATGCGCCCATTCCCAAAGAGGAAAATCTCATCGGATACGCGACCTATACGGGCGACGGCCGATTGAACTGGTACGAACGCAATGGCACGCAAGGTTTCGAGCAGGCGCAAAACGTGAGCCCGAAAGAACTCGACTTTGCGCTCACGCAGGATCGGAGCCTCGATGCGTCGAAGCTGCGCTACGTCGTCGCGCGCAAATCACCGGCGGAAATGAACGACGACGCGCTCGCGAAGATCCCGGCTGCGAAATCGCCGACCCAGAGCGCCAAGCGAAAGCCGATACGCCTGGACAACATGGTGGCCGTCAGCAACCGTGTGAGAAGCCACGGCGACAACCGGCGGGCGGCGTCCTGGGCCGTGTGGGCAGCCGGTGCCTCGTTGCTGGCGACGGCGCTTTCGACGGCGGCTTCGACGTTCTTCGGTGCCTCGTCGTCGAAACCGTCTTCCAACGTTGCGCCGCCCGGCGACGACAAGAAGAAAAAGACGGCGCCGCCGGGCAGCGGAACGGGCTCGACGCCACCGGGCGGCGCACCCACGAAGCCGAAGCCGACTTCGCCAACGGGTCAACCTTGGCGCGTCGTCATCGTCAAGAAAGGCGACACGCTCTGGGGCATCGCCACCGACAACCACGACACGATCGAGCAAATCGAACCGCTGAACCCCGAGTTCGACTGGGCGCTGCTCGACAGCAGTCCGTTCACGGAGCCGCCGCCGGGGGCCGGGCGAAATCCGAATCTCATCTTCCCTGGAGATCGAGTGAAAGTGACGCAGCCATGAGAAGCCGATCCGCCGGCGGCCGATCAGGGCCGTCGGCACGCTGCATGCGCGTCGTCGCTAATCGAGGGTCGGCCGGGATTCCGACCGCCCTGAATCCAGGACTCGGTGTCGAGCCATCCCATTGACTTGCCGACATCTAGCGACTCAGGATAAGTCAGTGCACATATGGTGGCTGTCTCCGGTTGGGCGATGCCCCAGGCGAAGGCAAACAAGAGATCCGGAACTTTCGCGTATTTGCGATCGATTGAGAACGAGCGCTGCATCGCAGTTTTGATCTGAATCGGCACGGCAGCGAACCTGCCGATCTGCTCATCGAGGTCGACGTATGCGATCAGATCGACACCGCGATCGCGAACGGGGGTAGCCACCCCAACGGCGCTTCTCAGGAGGTCGTTTATCAGCCGATTCCGACCGAAGATTTCCGTCAGTTGCGTATCTGCCATGCTGGGCATGCCCACGACCAGCAGTGACTTCGCGCGCCATCTGCGCCAATGGCTCACAGACGCTTCTCACAAGCTCGACGCCGAATTGCCGCGCAAGCGCGAACACGTTGTGATCGACCGACACGGCGAGCCGATCTTGCGCAATCACGCGGCACTTCGGGCCGTTATCCGGGAGCGATCCGCAGATTCGTAAGGCCGCCGAGCGCTACTTGCTGACCATTTTCGCGATGGGCTGCAATCTCGGCCCGACCCAGGCGGCTCGCCCTGACGCAGCAACATTTAAAAGACTCTTGGCAGATTAACGGATACGCGTCGCAGTATATCCACGTTGACCTACGCTTGCGCCGAAACCCATATCGGCACTCCTACATATCACATTGTGACATATTGTCGATATCTTGACGTGGCTCAACGTACCCCTGATTCCGTCAGGGTAAATTGAGAACGTCCTGTTCCTGCAACTTCGAAGAATGCCGTGAGTTTCTCAGATCAACGATGTCGGCGGCGACATGGATACAGTAGCCTGCATCGCGCGGGCCTGTTTGTCAGGAGGCTGAGTTCGCCAGTTGCGCGCCCACTCGAAGCACATGCAGGAAAAACCCGGCGGCAATAAGAGTGAAAGAGCAACCTGGCTGGCTGATGAAGGAGAGAGTTAGAATGGACATGGACTCGGTAACTCAGGATTCGTGGAAGGGGCGGACAATCCGCATTCACACCTTTCCCGTTCGCCGGATCGCCACCCGCGACTCGGTGCCCGACAGTTACGTTGCAGCTATTCGGATTGAAAGAAAAGGTGACGTGCTGGCCGATTGGCATCTCCCATTCTTCGGTGAACGTTGGTTGTCCGAGGGCGAGGCCCGACGGGACGCAGTGGAGTATGCCGTTAAGCTCATCGATATCGGGGTGCTGGACGAGCCGCGGGCGTTACGCGAGCGTGACGCGATCGCGCCGCTTGGCGGCGACATGGAGCCGTCGCTCACGGTGTAAAGCTCTGCCGAACTCCTCGACTTCGAAATGAACACGCGGACAGTGGATGTTTCGGGTGCCGCGCCTGGCTGGCCTGGCATTGCACCCACTTGGACCTCGAGCGCGAAGGATCTCGTGACGACCGCGCTGGGTCGTAGCCGTGTCTGGGCGTCCATCGGCCATGGCATTCTCAATGAGGTCTACTGGCCATCGGCCGGTGAGCCTCAGGTACGTGATCTGGGTTTCATCGTCGCCGGTCCGAACGGCTGGCACGAACTGAAGCGCATCGGGCAGTACCGGCTCTTGCTCCCGAGTCCTTTCATTCCTCTGCCGCAAATCGTGCACGAAGGTGATGGGTATCGCCTTGAGCTCAATGTGTCGCCGGACCCGATTCGTGACGTGATGCTCGTCGCGTTCCAGCTCACTGGAAACGACGTCAAGCTCTATGCCCTGCTTGCGCCTCATCTGGGCGGCAGCGGTCTCAATAATAATGCTCACGCGGCAGAGGGGCTGGTGGCTTGGAAAGACGCCTGCGCGCTTCATCTTACCGCCGACTGCGGCTTCTCGAGGGCGAGCGCCGGGTACGTCGGGTATTCCGACGGCTGGCAAGACTTCTACCGTCACGGGCGCATGGACTGGATCTACCAGGAGGCGCTCGACGGAAACGTTGCCCTGATGGGGGAACTAGGCGCCTCTACGGGGGTGCTAGCGCTCAGCTTTGCCGAGACGCCGGAAGGCGCCCGCACGCTCGCGCGATCGAGCCTTTCCGAGGGCTTCGATTCCGCGCAGCGTTCCTGTGCGGCGGCTTGGCAAGCGTGGGCCACCGAAATAGTCATTCCGGAAGCGCCGCAGCCGGTTCGACATGAGGCATGTCTTTCCGCGATGGTACTGAAAGCCCATGAGGGGCGGACATATCCAGGCGCCCTGATCGCCAGCCTGAGCATTCCATGGGGCAATTCGAGCGACAGCACGGGCGGGTATCACCTGGTATGGACCCGCGACGCCGTTGAAGCCGCCTTCGCACTACTCGCGATAGGCTGCGTCGACGACACCCGACGCACGCTTGGCTACCTGATTGCGACGCAGCGAGAGGACGGGAGCTGGGGTCAGAACAGCTATCCGGATGGACGGCCGTTCTGGACCGGTGTACAGCTCGATGAAGTGGGCTTTCCGGTGCTGCTTGCAGCCAAGCTCGCCGAAGCGGATGCGATGGATCGTTTGCCACGGGCAGCCGAGATGATTGCGCGCGCCGTCGGTTATCTTGCGCGCAATGGTCCCGGCAGCCCGCAGGACCGCTGGGAAGAAAACGCCGGTATTTCGCCGTTCACACTTGGTATCGAGATCGCAGCCCTGGTCTGCGGGGCTGAATATTTACCTGCCGCAGAGAGCACCTATGTCCTCTCACTTGCCGACTATTGGAATGAACGGCTTGAAGATTGGACTTACGCCGAGAACGGGATGTTCTCCCAAGCCTTCGGCATTGATGGCTATTACGTTCGAATTGCTCCGCCGCTACGCAAGGGTGGATTGCGCGGACGAATCGACATTAAAAATCGTGAGGGAGAGAGTACGCCTGCCGTCGCACTCATCGGAATGGAATGCCTCTATCTGGCTCGTCTCGGATTGCGGGATGCACGCGATCGATGTATCCAGAACACGGTAAAAGTCATCGACAGCTTGCTAGGTGTCCACACACCGCACGGCATAGCTTATCGGCGCTATAACGGCGATGGTTACGGCGAACACGAGGACGGTGCCCCGTTCGACGGCACAGGCGTTGGACGTTTGTGGCCCCTGTTGACGGGCGAACGGGCACATCTCGATTTGATGCTGGGAATCGATCCCTTGCCCTATCTAGAGATGATGACATGCATGACCGGAGCCGGTGGCCTCATTCCTGAACAGGTGTGGGATGCCGATCCGGTACCAGAGTGGGGCCTCGAGCCCGGGAAGCCGACCGGCAGCGCCATGCCGCTCGTATGGGCACATGCCGAATTTCTCAAGTTGCTGATTGCACGGCATCAAGGGCGCCCGATTGAACTGCTTTCGAGCGTTGAACGGCGCTACCACGCCCGGCGGCCCGAAGCGGCGACCTGGCATTGGAGGCAGGCGCAGCCGTTCGATGCGCTGCCCGCAGGCCGAGCGTTGCTCATCGAGAACGCGGAGCCCTTCCGGCTGCACTATGGGTTCGATGGATGGCGCGAGGTGACCGATAGGGCTTCGGAGAGAGGGGCATTTTCGCTGCACAGCGTCCGCTTCGATAGCGCCGACGTTGCCGGTCACTCGACCGTTGATTTCACTTTCTATTTCCCTGAGTCACAACGCTGGGCCGGCACTGACTATCACGTCCTTTTGGGAGAAACCAACACGGGAGTGTCGCGATCATGAAACACGCAATCGACATTCAACGGTCTATGAATCAGGGGGCGCAACGAATTTGATATGTCGTCGATCGGCGCTTTGTCCGGGATACGATTGGGCGGCGATGGAGAGACGCGGTTCGAGGTAGGGAACAACATACGCTGGGCGATCCGTTCCACAGAGGAGGAACATCGTGAGTGAAACGAGAACCTTTGAGATTTTCCGCTACGATCCAGACCGGGATCCCAAGCCGTACATGCAAATGTACGAGATAGAGGTATCCCCGAATGACCGGATGTTGCTCGACGTACTTGTCCGACTCAAGACACAGGACGAGACGCTAAGCTTTCGGCGTTCGTGTCGCGAAGGCGTGTGCGGCTCAGATGCGATGAACATCAACCGCAATCGAGCCCACCCTCAGCAAACGATCTATGACTGCGTTTTCGCGGGGGCGACAGCGTCCGCCGCGTTCGTCGTGACTGTCCAGGGCTCCGGATGGACGGCAGGAGGATCGCTTGCCGGGAAGCTCTCTGCCCCAGCCTCGTCGATCAGGGCTTCGAGGTGATCTGCGCACTGACTGGCTGCGCACTCAATTTCATCAGCAATTTGCATGATAGTCCTCAATAATGGTTTCGGCCAAGTTTAAGCCCGAGGCATTAAGCCTGAGGTGTCTTTCAACGTGCGACGGCGTCGCCTTGCAAAATCGGACGACGAGACTTTCGCCTAACGACGTCACGTGAGGTCTGCCGGGGCACGCGTGACACCTGCAGATTACCGCTCAACAACGGTTGCAGGTCTGGCCACTCGGCGCTGACCTCCCCGGGCGTATGCGCGATGAGAATGAGCGTTGCAATCTCGTGTGGTGACAACATTGGGAAATTCGAGGTGCAAGTGGACAGCGCATCGCTTGCTGATACGGCGTGGCTTGCTGGTTGTCCTTGCCCACCCTGCTGCTCTTCAGCGTGGATGAGTCTCCGAAACGCAGTGCCTTCGACTTCGTAGGAAGTTTCCATCACTGTCCTCGCCGACTTTCTGACAAGCGAGTCTCGGGCGCGTAACTCGTGTGCCTGCCGGCGCCCTGTTGAATTCGGAAGGGAGAAATGCAAACGTCTGTCGCCAGCCTCTGCACCCCTTCAATATCCAGAATCCGGAGATCCTTGCCGTGCACGTCTATCAGCCGGCGCCCCTGCAATTTCGACAGCATCCGGCTGACCGTCTCGAGCTTCAGCCCGAGATAGCTGCCAATTTCCTCGCGCGTCATCTTCAGCGTGAACACCGCAGCTGAGTAGCCGCGTGCCTGCCAGCGCTGCGATAGGTCGGTGAGAAAGGTGGCCACCCGCGCTTCCGCCGTCGTGGTGCCGAGCAGCATCATGAGGGCGGACTCGCGCACGATCTCGGCACCCAGCATCTGGTGTACATGGTGCTGGATCGGCTTCACTTCCCGGCACAGCATCTCGAGCAGTTCGAACGGCATCACACACACGGAACTGTCTTCCAGCGCGATCGCCTCGCAGCTGTGTCTGCCGCTGGCAATGCCATCGATGCCAAGCGTGTCGCCAACGATGCCGAAACCCGTGATCTGCTCGTGCCCCTCGCGATGCATGACCACGGTCTTGAACGAACCCGCGCGGACTGCATAGATGCTTCCGAAGGTGTCTCCCGGGCGATACAAGGCATGCCCACGGTTCACGGTACGGACGCACTGCACAGCATCGTTGAGCCGCTCGTGGGCCAAGGTGTCCATGGCGCTGCCGGTGCAAGGTTCTGCCATCGCACACGTCTTGCAGCCGATGTCTGCCGTCCACCTCCGTTGTTCGCCCGGCCGTGCGAGCAGTTCATGATGGGCGACGGAAGTGGGGCGTCTCTGGGGTACGGTTGGGGTCAGCATGCTTTCCTCTGTCCATGAATATCCAGGTGGGCGGATGCATGGACCTATGCGGGCATTTCAATCCACGGCCTTCACCGTGAAGTCGATCGCGATGTTGCCCGGCTCACGAGCGACGTATCCGATGTCCACGCGCGGCCCGTAGTGATGCTCAACCTGCGCCAGGAGGGGCAGCGGGTCGTGGTCGTTGACAAAGCGCATCACCTCGCCTGGCTCCAGCGCATCAAGCGCGCCGAAAATGGCCGCGTGGCGGAAACGTCTCGCAATACCGCGCGCATCGAAGACGTATTGCTGGGAAAGAATGGGAAGGACGTCTGCTGGATTTCGCATGGATGTTTCTCCTGAAAGGCGGCCGATCGTGGCCGTCACTGCGGCGTGATGGTGCGTCGGGCCACCATGGCCGCGCTTAGTCTGGCCAGTTGCTGTCGATCAAGGCACGCTTCAGCAAAGGGAAAGATCTGACTCTCTTCGAGCGCAATGTGAGCGCGGTAAGCGCCGACAAAGTCAGCTACCCAATGCCGTTCGAGCAGCCTTGTTTTCCCGTCGGCGACGTTGGCGAGCACGGCGCGCAATTGCACCCATGTGGCCTCCAGGGATCGATGCTCGTCGAGCAAGGATGCTATCCGTCCGCCCACCGGCGAGCACTGGCGTTGACTGATCTCAATGAGCATAGGGAAGAGATCCTGTTCCTCGTCAGCATGGTGATGCGGGCCCGCCACGTCGAAATAGCGCATGATGTTTCTGGCTGCCTGCTGCGCCTGCGTATCCGGGCCATGCAAAGGCAGATGCGCCGCGAGCTTCTCGAGCGTGGCGCACTGCGCGGCAATGCGCTCATGGCACGCCCTGAGCATTTCGATCGGTTCGTCGAAAGAGGGCGCGGGCTTGATCAAAAAGTTGTCGGACTTCATTTTGCGCTCACATCGTTTCGCTTCAGCCAGCCTTGCCGTCGGCTCGCGGACGTACCAGGTAGGGCCAGTATTGGCGCGCGTACAGCGCGAACGCCACGCACCAGCACAGGCCGGCAGTGTCGATCCACCCTGCGCTCCAACTGTTCGCGAGTAACGGGCCGAAAACGCGCAGGATGGCGGCGGCGATCACGAGGCAGTAACAGGCAATCTCAGTTGACCCGGCGACGAGCCTTCTGCCGGTATGGCCGAGCGCAGTGCGCGTGATCATTGCGATGATCGCTCCTCCGAGCACACCGACGGTGAGGGCATGCAGCGCGATGGAATGCGGCACCAGTCCGACCGCGCTCAGCGCCAGCAGGGCGAAGCCAAGTGGAACCCAGGCGTAGGCCGCGTGAAGAATGGTGAGAATCGGCCGGCGGCCGACCTGCCACGAGCGCCATCCCGCGAGCCGCACGCCATGGATCACTGCCGTGGCGCCTGCCGCGCTGCCGACAAGCCACGCGCTCGCGCCCAGCGCGTCGAACGCAAACGCCAGCAGCGGCAACGGCACGGCCAGCGCTTCGATCGCCCACCAGCGCCTGCACGCATAGCCGGGTACCGCATTAGCCGTGAACATCGGCGTGACGCGACCCGCGATGATCGTGACGAGCGTCACCAGCAGTCCAACGGCGGCGTCGGCAGAGCGCAATGCCAGATCGGCTCGTCCCTGCAACACCCATACGTGAAACAGGACGTTCAGAAGGCCAAGCATGCCGAGCACGACGGGCACAAAGATATTGTGTCGGTTGCGCGCCGGGATGAGCACGCGTAGCAAGACGATCATCAGGACCGGCAGAAACGCCGAATCCACGATCGCGGCCAGCGGCTCTGGGCCGAACCATATCGCGATGCGCCCAGCCAGCCACAAAAGCCATAATAGGGCCAGCGGTGCGCCGGATGGTGTTTCGAGCGATGTCCAGGCCCGCACCGCCGTCAGCAGGAAACCGGCAACGATGGCCGCGGCAAACCCGAAGATCATCTCGTGCGCATGCCACGGGATACCGTTGAGCGACGTCATCCGGCCTGCCGGTGCAATGCCATGCAGCGCGCCAAGCCAGACCAGCATGGCGAGTACGCCGAACACCGCGCCCCCGAGATAAAACGGCCGGAAGCCGAGTCTCAGGACGGACAGATCCGACGCCGGAGACACGAAAAAAGGACGGTGCGGGAGATGCATTTTCATTGCCTGACTCCAGCGCGGCGGCTCGTACCACCACGCGGGCGCGACACGGACACGGCATCCGGCACCAACTCGCGGCGCTCGGCTATGCCCAGGACAGTCGCCGCCACCGTAGGCGCTGCAATGGCCTCTCGCAGCGTCATGGTGTCGAGCTCGTGGAGAAATGCGTCGACCGCCCGGTACAGCCTGCGCCTGAGGTTGCAGGCCGGAAAAATCGCGCAGTCGTGCGCGACGGTCATATCGTGGCAACGCACGACGGAAAAATCTTTCTCGGCGACACGCACGATTTCCCCTACCGAAATCTGCTCGGGCGCGCGTGCCAAGCTGGCGCCGCCGGCCCGGCCGCGCGTCGTCTCGATAAAGCCGGCGCGACTGAGCTCGTGGATGATTTTCGTCAGGTGATTGCGCGAAATCCCGTAGGCTCCCGCGATTTCGTCGATCGTCGCAACGCCGCCGTCCGGGTACTTCAGTGCCAGATACATCATCACCCGAAGCGTGTAATCGGTGTAGACGGTGAGGTGCATAGTGGCTCCATCCTTGAAGCGGCACGGTGCGTCCGAGCGCGGAGCGTCCAGCTTCGGCGCCCATTTAACATGCATTAAAAATACATCATTTATGCCAAGTTCGCAACGATGCGGATCGATTGGCTTGACGGACCATGGTTGAGTGCCTGAACGATCTTCAGCGTGCTTGCACCCCGCCTCAGAGCGCCGACGGTGTCTGCGTCATTGCGCGGCGCGACCAATTGACCCAGATCGGATTCGCATGCGCGCCGCTGTGCTAAAACATGTATTGCTGATGCTTCTTATGCGCCAGGCAAATACACCCGATGAAGTACTGCCCGTGACGCAAGAAGTCGCACCGGTCGACGTAGCGCGGGTTTGGGAGCCGCCGTGGTCCCCAGCCATGATGAGCGACGCAGCTGAGAGGTGCTCCGTTGGCCAGTGCATGGAGGTCTCTTGCGCATCTCACGGTGTTCTTCTGTTTCATTCTGGAGTACGAACATGTCCGCTCCCACAATCCCTGCCGCCGTGATCGTCGTCGACATCGGCACCGTTGATCCGCGCGATCGTCATTCAATGGTTTTCAAGACGTTTGCAAGACTGGCCCCCGGCCAGGCGCTCGAACTCGTATCGGACCGCAATCCTGAGCCGTTGCTCGAGGAGTTTGTTGCCGAACTGCCGGACGAGTTCTGGTGGCAGGGCGAAAAGGGTCCCCTCGACCTGTGGCACGTACTCATTGGCAAACCGGCGACGGCACTCGATTGACTGTAATGACCGTGCGTACCACAACCGGTCAGAATCATGGTCGGTTGGGCGCAGCTTAACGCTGTTTATGATCATGGCTTTGCTTATGCACGCAGCTTGGGGGGTCACGACACGACAGCTCTCTGGCAGGGTGGCAAGCGCGGCAAGGTCGCGTTGCCACCGCTTGCCCGGACAGCCACTCGACCAGTATCTCGTACAGCGCGGCCTGCCGGTCACGCCCTCGCGCTGGAATCCGGCGACGCCGCTTGTCGCAAGCATCGAGGAGGACGGCGCAGGCATCGAAACCACGCGGCTCTGGCGCGTGCTGAGGCGGTTCTTTGTGCTGGTGGCCGACGCGATCCAGGACGAGCGGCCTGGGACGGCCGAGAAACTGCGCCGCGCGAGTCCGCATTGGATGCGGCACACGCACGCGTCACACGCGCTGGCGCGAGGTACTGAGCTGATCATGGTGCGCGACAATCTGCGCCATTCGTCGATCTCGACGACGTCAACCTATCTGCACAGCGACGAAGTGCAGCGAGCCCGACAGTTCGATCAGGCGCTTGCCGCACGCGATCTCAAGCGGTAGCTTTTTTGGCGAAAATTTTACGAATCCCGGCCGACCCTCTAATCGGTGCCGGCCACGGGTAGGTCGTCGTAGCCCTTGATTCGATACACGACGAACGAGGCGGCCCACGCGAAGATGAAGACGCCGATGATGACGAACCCGAGATTACTGAAGTTATCGGTCAGCATCCCGATGGCATTCCAGAACGCGCCTTGCAGCTTGAACCGATCGGCAAGCAATCCGAGCGTTTCGATGCCGCCGATCAATACCGCCACGACGACCGAAACCAGCGTGATCGTGAGGTTGTAATAGAGCTTGCGGATCGGGCGAACGAATGCCCAGTCATAGGCGCCCAACATCAAGATGCCGTCCGTCGTATCGACGAGCGACATGCCGGCCGCGAACAGGACCGGAAAGACGAGCACGACGCCGATCGACACGCCCTGCGATGCTTGGCTGGCCGAGAGGCCGAGCAGGCTCACTTCGGTGGCCGTATCGAATCCGAGGCCGAACAAGAATCCGAGTGGGAACATCCAAACCGGCTTCGAAACGAAACGAAACATCGGCCGGAACAGCCTCGATAGCAGCCCACGGTTGTTCAAGAGCAGATCGAGATCGTCATCGCTGTAGGGCAGGCCGTGCCGCACACGTTCGAACGCTTTCCATACGCCGCGCAAGATGACGATGTTCATGGCGGCGATCAGGAACAGAAAGAGCGCGGAGGCGCTCGTGGAAATGATGCCGCCGAATTGCTTCCATCCCTCGACTCGGTGTTCCAGCGCGGCCGCCATGACGGCGACGGCAGCCGCTACGAGGAGCACCACGGCGGAGTGCCCCAGCGCGAAGAAGAATCCGACGGTGACGGGCCGTTGCCCATCGTGCATCAGCTTGCGCGTGACATTGTCGATCGCGGCGATGTGATCGGCATCGACGGCATGCCTCAGGCCGAAGCCATAGGCGAGCAGGCCGGTGCCGAGCAACAGCGGATTGCCGCGAAAGGCGATGAACGCCCAAATCCATGCGCCGACGTTGAATACCGCAAGCGCGCCGTAGATGGAGACGACGCGCCGGCGCAAGCCGCCGCGAACGGGCCTCGTTTGCAAAACAATGGACATATGAGAATCCTGAGGTCGGGCTGTCCTTGCAGCGGGCGACGATGCAACGCATGTCGCTTGCGCTTCGGGACACCCCGCCCGGTGCGGCTGCTTGGACCTCGGGCGATGGCAGGTCTCCTGGCTCGCGGGTCACCGCCCGATACCGACCTTCCCGGTGATCCAGTGGTCGTTGCTGGCATGGGCTCGCCGCTTACAGTTGCGGGGGCAGCCGCAGACTCGAAGCATCCACGCTTCTACTGCGTTCCCTTTTGATCCCGTTGAAGGGAACCATCGGTGCCAGAGTAAGCCATGCTTTCCCAGAGCACGTCAAGCCGCACGTGCTGCGCAACGACGTCGGCCAGCGTTTCGATCGAGGCGAGCCTGCGCGCGTCGTGATCGATGCGCTGCGCATCGGTCACGCCTGCCCATCGAAGCAGCGCCTCGCACGCTTGTGGTTCATCGAACAACCCGTGCAGGTAGGTGGCCAGAATCTGCCCATCTTCCGATATCGCACCATCGGCCCGGCTGTCGTTACCGCTTCCCAGATGCAGGGCGGGGCGCGAAAGGGCCGCGCCTTCGGTGATGCCCATGTGTATTTCGTAGCCGCGCACCGGCGCGCCGTCGCCGAGCAAAAGCGTGCCTGCGGCATTGACGAGCTGCTTGTGCGGCTCGAGCGTCGTCACGACGTCGAGCAAGCCTAGGCCGTCGGTACGCGCGACGTTGCTTTCGATGCCGAGCGGGTCCCGCAATTCCCGGCCCAGCATCTGCAGGCCGCCGCAAATTCCGATCACCTTGCCGCCGTAACGCAGATGCCGGCGCAGATAAGGTTCCCACCCGTGTTGGCGCAGCGCGTGGAGGTCCCGCTGCACGCTCTTGCTGCCGGGCAAGACGACGAGATCGGCCGCGGGGATCGGGTCACCCATCCGCACGTAGCGAAAATCGACTTGCGGATGCGCGCGCAGCGGATCGAAGTCGGTGTGGTTGCTGATCCGCGGCAACGCGGGGACGATCACGCGCAGGAGGTTCTCCCTGTCCGCCTGCGGCCGGTCCTGGCTTGGCTTCGGCAAGGCGTCCTCCGCATCGAGCCACAGGCCCGGAATGAACGGCACGACGCCGAGCACGGGCTTGCCCGTTTGCGCTTGTATCCATTCGATGCCGGGGGCGAGCAGCGAGACGTCGCCGCGGAACTTGTTGATGACGACGCCTTTCACGAGCGCCCGCTCATGCTCGGGGAGGCACGCCAGCGTCCCGAGAATCTGCGCGAACACACCGCCGCGATCGATGTCCGCCACGAGCACGACCGGGCAATCGACGGCTGTCGCAAACCCCATGTTCGCGATGTCGCCTTCGCGCAGATTGATTTCGGCGGGACTCCCCGCGCCTTCGACGAGCACGAGGTCGGCCTTCGCACGCAGCCGCGCGAACGATTCGAGCACCGCCTGCCGGGCGATGGGCTTGTACTGGTGGTAGGCGCGTGCATCGAGGTTCCCTCTCGAGCGTCCCTGTACGATGACTTGAGCGCCGATTTCGCTGTTGGGCTTGAGCAAAACCGGATTCATGTCGACTTCCGGCGCAATGCCGGCAGCCAGCGCTTGCCAGGCTTGCGCGCGGCCGATCTCGCCGCCGTCGACGGTCACGGCGCTATTGAGCGACATGTTTTGCGGCTTGAACGGTGCGACCCGCAGGCCCCTGCGCGCGGCGATTCGGCACAGCGCTCCGACGAGGGTGCTCTTGCCCGAGTCGGAGCTCGTGCCTTGGATCATCAACATGCCTGACATGTAATTGGTCCCGAACAGCGAAGAAATGATGGGCGCCCTCTGCACAGGGGACGCTATTATGTCACCCGCAAATCGGCGGATAGGCGGGCAAGTTTAGTCGATCGCCCGCAAAGACCGCCGCTGGACTGCCTTCGAAAACATCGAATGATAGGATTTTCCGCCCCGATCACGCTCGCGTTGTGCCTCGCCGGTGTCGCCCTGGACGCGATATGGGGCGAGCCGTCGCGTGCCCATCCGCTCGTCGGCTTCGGCAAGGTGGCCGCGCGCATCGAACGGATCTTGAACCCCGACAGGCATGCGGCGCATCGGTCCGCGGACGGCGAGTACGTGGCGGCGCCTGAGTCGAGGCCATGGCACGCGCGTATCGCGGGCGTGATGGGCTGGAGCGTCGCGGTGCTGCCGCCGGTCGCGCTGCTGGCCGTGCTGACGCATCTGTTGCCGCCGGCGCTGTCGTGGGCGATGCAGGTCATCGCGCTCTGGTTCGCGCTCGGCGCGCGCAGCCTCGTCGATCACATCGCGCCGGTGGAACGCGCGCTCGGTGCCGGCGACCTGGCGCTGGCACGTACCTTGACCTCGCGCGTCGTCACGCGCGATCTTTCCGACGCAAACGAGCAGGCGGTGGCGAAGGCCGCGATCGAATCGGCGCTCGAGAACGGCAACGACGCCATCTTCGGCGCACTGTTTTGGTTCGTCGTGGCGGGCGGGACGGGCGCGCTGGCCTTTCGCCTCGTCAACACGCTCGATGCGATGTGGGGCTATCGAACGCCGCGCATGCGCTACTTCGGCTGGGCTGCCGCTCGCCTCGACGACGCGGCGAACTATATTCCCGCGCGCTTGACCGCGCTGACCTACGCCCTATGCGGCAACGCCCGGAACGCGCTCGCATGCTGGCGAACGCAAGCATCGGCATGGGAGAGTCCCAATGCGGGGCCCGTGATGGCGAGCGGCGCGGGTAGTCTCAACGTGGCTTGCGGCGGCGCGGCTCGGTATCACGGGATGCTCGAGCCGCGGCCTGTGCTCGGATGCGGACCGGCACCGCGAGCCGACGATATCGGCCGAGCGTTGGCGCTCGTGAAACGCTCCATCGCAGCGTGGCTTGCGGCGATCGCGCTGCTGGCGGCCGCCTCGATCCTTCTCTAGACGCTTATGTTCAATCTTGACGACCCGGCCAACGTGCCGCACGGCGGCAATCTCGGGGAAGCGGCCGAGCGGTATGGGATCCCTCGCGAACACTGGATCGACCTCTCGACCGGCATCAATCCGCACGGGTATCCCATTCCGCCGATCGATCCGCAAGCCTGGATTCGATTGCCCGACGATCACGACGATCTCGAGGCGATCGCCGCCGCGCATTACGGTGCGGCGCACGCGCTGGCGGTCGCGGGAACGCAGGCCGCCATCCGCATGTTGCCGGCTGTTTTGCCGCAGGGGCGGATAGGCGTTGGCCTGTTGACCTATGGCGAATATGCACCGGCCTTCGAGCGGGCCGGGTTTCCTGTCGACCGCTTCGTGACGCCGCAGTTTGCCGACGCCGGCCACGCCGCTGCGTTCGTGCTGCAGCCGGCGCATGCGCTCCCTGTGGGGTTGAAGCATCTGGTGCTCGTCAACCCGAACAATCCCGGCACCGAGCGCTTCACACCGGAGCAGGTGCTGCGATGGCATGAGGAATTGGCGGCTCGCGGCGGAACGCTCATCGTCGACGAGGCGTTCGTCGAGGCGATGCCGGAGCTCAGTGTGTCGAACTTCGCGAATCGCGAAGGGTTGATCGTTCTGCGCTCGATCGGAAAGTTCTATGGGTTGGCCGGCGCGCGCGCGGGGTTCGTCCTCGCGGGGCCTCGCGTCGATCGAGCGATGCGCCGTTTGCGCGGTCCGTGGAGCCTATCGGGGCCTGCGCGGGTCGTCGTTCGCGCCGCGCTGCTCGACCTCGACTGGCAGGCCCGAACGCGGGCGAGCCTCATCGCTTCGGGCACGCGGCTTTCCGATCTGCTTGCGCGATTTCATTCGACGGTACGGCATACGCCGTTATTTTCCTGGGTACGCGACGAGCGAGCGCACCGATGGCAGGAGGGCCTTGCACGCCACGGCATTTGGGTGCGGCGGTTCGATGTGATACAGGGCATCAGGCTGGGTCTTCCCGCGGACGAAACGGGATGGTCCAGGCTCGATGCGGCATTGGGGGCAGTGACGATGGAAATGGAGAGGGAGAGGGGACGTTGATGGAGAGCGAGATGGAAAACGTTGAGGTCATCAACCGCAAGGAAGCCCTCGAGCAAGCGATCGCGTCGGCTCGCGCGCAGCGGCCGGTCGGTTCCCCATGTATCGATGTTTGCAAGCTCAGCACGAGCAGCGGCTATTGCGAAGGATGCCTGCGCAACCGGGACGAAATCAAAGCGTGGAAATCGATGAGCGACCCCGATCGATTGGCGCTGCTCGATCGCCTGGCTGAGAGGGCAGGCGGCGGGGCGTAAACAAGCAAGTAGACATGCAGACATGCATCGGCGCCGTGAGCGCCGGTGCGGCAAGTGAAGAAAGCGCCTGCCGCCTTGCTCGAGCTAGGGCTAGGGTCAGCGCTACGGTTAGCGTTGGACCTAGAGCTAGAACGGTGTACCCCGGAACAACGCGGCCGTCAGCACGGGATTGGACGGCCAATAGCCGTGCAGGTAAGTCGCCGTGATCGCCCCCGAGCGAAATACCGGCTCGCCGGCAGCTTGCGTTTGCTGCCGGATCGCGTGCCGTTCCGCGCGCATGCCGGTCGT